>NZ_JABXKJ010000258.1 GCF_017115085.1 Nostoc sp. NMS7
GTTTCTTTCATTTATTGCGGGAGCGTTAATCGCGCCCGTTGGGCGCTCACATCTTCCAGTATTATTCTTTGCCCTGGTGGAACTCGAATTTGTCTGAGTTGAAGAGTAACCATAGAATGTTAGTTGTTAAATAATTTCAATTTTTACTCAAATTTGAGATGAGCGATCGCATTAATTCTCTCCTCCTCTGTGTCCTCTGCGCCTCTGCGGTTAGTCATTCTAAATTTATAACTTCTTGCGGCAACTCAAAAAACCCATCTTCCCCAGCTTCAAAATCAATCACCTGATACACAGCATCAATATTTAACTCACCATAAATATGAGGAAATAATTCACCTATTTCAGCAGGTTCATAGCGAATTTCAGCTTGGATTTGAGCAGAATCAATAAAAAGTATTACCAATTCTTTTTGATTATCAAAAAATGTATTTGCAACTTTGAGTATTTGCGCTGATTTTGAACAATGTATAAAACCTTCAATGTCTAAGGAATCAGCGCGATATGTTCCGATATTTTTTGCTTGTTCCCATTGTTGACGTTTAGCAATGTGGAGAATGGTGTTCATAGAAAATCTAGGAATTTCTGCGGATTGTAATATTTTCAGGAAATCTTTTAAATTTGTAAAATCTTTAATTACTTTTGTTGCGCCTACATTTGTTAATTTATTATCACCTATTCCAATAAAAGCAATACTCAACCGATGGGCTGCTTTTACATCCCAAACACCATCACCGACAAAAACAACTTTTTGAAATTTTTCAACTTGATAAAGATTCTCCGCTTTAATAATAGCTGTCTTAAGAATATCTTCTCGTGAAAGTGCATCATTAGCTGAAGCCAACAGAATGCTTTCCATTTGGAACTTAGCTTTTTGAAGTTTTAGTTTAGCAGATTCACGCCAACCACCAGTTGCGATCGCAACACACCAATCAGAATCTAGGTGTAATTTAGCTAATACATTTGCAGAACCAGGAATTTCGCTGAATAAATCTTGGTTGTTAATAAATGCTTCCTGGAGTAAACTAACAAAACGTGCTTTGATTCTGACTAACTCTTCATCTGAAGGAAGACGTTCTAATTTTTCTTTGAAAATTTGCTGAGTAATTCCAGAATCTGTAGTGTATGAGTATTCAGACCAATTTGTATTTATACCAAAAATGCCAAACTCCAATGCAAAAGCGCGTACAAAACAATCTTCATCAATTTTATAGGTATTTGTTAGTGTACCATCAATATCAAAAATTACTAACTGCATACAAGCGATCGCTCTACAATATTATTCTTTAAAATATCACGTCCAGATGCAGAGTTTTTCTTTGCACCTCCGCATGAGATTATCATTTTATAAATTCGGCGGAATACAAACATCTGGCGCACACAACCCAATAAACTCTAGCGTTGTCACCTCAAAAGTATCCAAATCTACGCGGCGGATGGCGTGGTTATTAGTGTCAGCAATATATAAATATGAACTTATAGCACTAAGTCCCGAAGGTTCAAAAAAGCGGCTATTCTTACCTTGACCATTTTGTAAACCAGCAGAACCATCTCCCAGAACTGTTTGACAATTCCCACTGGAACTAACTAATTTAATTTTATGGTTATAGGTATCTGCTACCCACAGAAAATTCTCGGCGTATTCTACTCCCAAACAATGTTGTAAACGCACATCTTCACCTTGTCCATCTACATCACCAAAACCAAATAAACCCCCACTACCGCAAACAGTTCGCACTTGGTACGGTTCGACAATTCCCACACCACGAATTGAACTAACTTCACTGTCAGCAATATATAATTCTTGCCCATTATTAGTAATACCACTAGGTTGAGCAAAGGCAGATTCAATAAGTGAACCATCAATACACGCTTCTGCACCAGTACCAGCATAAGTTTTGATGATGCCAGTTTCTAAGTCCATTTGCCAAATTTGATGCGGTCCAGCCATTCCAATAAACAGGGTATTTCCCACTTTCACTAAATCCCAAGGGGAATTCAGCGCGGTTTCTAAACCAGCACCGCCATGAGGACGGATATTGCGACTTTGTTCACCAGTTCCCGCGATCGCTTCTACTACTTGGCGCTTCAAATCAACTCGCCGCAGGGTATGATTGTCTGTATCAGCAACATAAAGAATCTGATTTTCGGCATCATAAGCCATTCCCTGCGGTGCAAAAAATTGCGCTTCGTTAAAAGCACCATCGGTTAAGCCGGATTTTCCAGTACCAATTAAATGTAGAATTTCTCCGTCGAAGCTACTCATAACTAGGCGGTGATGTCCAGAATCAGCAATGAATAAACCCGTTGGAGTAGCTAAAACTTTACCAGGAAAAGCTAGGCGTGAAATTAATGGTTGGCGCTGTTTTTCTAAAGTCAAGCTGATTTCTTGAAAATTAATTGTGCCTTTCTCTCGGTGTTGCTGAATTAACTTTTGAATCAACTCGTCTAAAGTGTCACGGTTTCCTTCACCAGAAATCTGGCCAATCACGTAACCTTCTGGATCAATAATTATTAACGTCGGCCAAGCACGCACAGCATACTCTTCCCAAATCCGAAAACCGCTATCAACTACAACTGGATGTTCAATGTCGTAGCGCAAGATAGCTTGGCGAATATTTTCTGTTTCCTTTTCGTTGTCAAATTTGGCAGAATGTACGCCGATAATGGTAAGACTATCTTTATATTTTTGTTCTAAATATTTCAGGTTTGGCAGAATATGCAGACAATTGATACAGCAGTATGTCCAAAAGTCTAAAATTACGACTCTACCTTTGAATTGTTTGAGAGACAAGGGTTTATCGGTATTGAACCAAGAGTAATTTTGCGGTAATTCTGGTGCTCTAACACGGGGAATCATAGATAATTCGTAATTCGTAATGACGCTCGTTCGTCTTTGGCGTCTCCCCTTGGGAGAAGACTCGCTAACGCTACGCTAACGTAATTTGTAATTAAGACGCACAAAAGAAGCTTTGATATGGGCGGTTTTCTATCGCTTATCTTCAAGGCTGATTGATTTAAATGATCCAATAAGGGGATTTTTTCAGTTTCCAAAACTGTAACGTTAGCAGTTATCAATTGCCTAAGTATCATATTGGAAATGCCCAAAAATTTTTGCTCCAGTTATGTCTTACTATTATTTGGCAAGTTTGAAAGTTAATTTTGGTAAAACCTTACCACAGATGCTATCTGCTTTATGTTTGTTGAGTTTGGTAGGTTGTCAAGCGGCTCAAAGCAGAGTTGAGCCAAATACATCATTTCAATCTCAAACACTTGTGGTTTCTGGGCGAGGGATGGTGGATATTCCCAAAACAAATGCGCGAGTCAGTTTAGGCGTTCAGGTGCAGGGTGAAACTTCTGGATTTGTCCAACAGGAACTTGCTAAACGATCGCAAGCAGTTGTTAACTTGTTAAAAGCGCGTCAAGATGTCAGTAAATTAGAAACCACCAGTATCAGTCTAAATCCCCGCTACAGCCAAAAAGATGGTAACCAAATAATTGGCTATTATGCAACTAATCTTGTCCGCTTCCAAATTTCCCCAGAAAAAATTGGTACGTTGTTGGATGAAGCGATTAAAACAGGAGCTACACGAATTGATGGTGTAACATTCGTAGCATCTGATGAGGCGATCGCTGCTGCACAAAAACAGGCGATCGATGCAGCCTCAAAAGATGCTCGCTCTCAAGTCGATGCAGGTCTTAGTGCTTTGCAACTCAAGCAACAGCAAATTGTTAGCATTCAAATTAACGGCGCTCGTCCACCTATACCAGAAATGACTGACTTAATACAGAGAGCGGCTCCAATGAATTTAGCCAACACGGCTGTTGTTGCTGGAGAACAAAGAATAGAAGCTTTTGTAACGTTGCAAGTTCGCTATCAATCCGCTCAACAGTAACCGCTTTATTAAACTAGAAATGGTTTTAGCGGATACTACTTTTGAAAAGACTTGATAGATTAATTACCACAGAGTTATCAGCTTGGGTGCAACAAGCGAAAGCCCAAGCTGAACACGGAAAAGTTATCGATCGCATTCCCCAATTAGCTTTAGCTTATCCTGGTTGGTTTGCAGTTCACATCTGCTGTAAATCTGGTAAAACCATCAGTTTTGGGGATACAGCTTGTGTTTTCTCGCTAATGAGCGTGATTAAGCCATTTTCTCTACTTTATCTGCTAGAACATCTAGGCACAGAAACAGTTTTTGGATGGGTTGGGGTGGAACCATCGGATGCACCCTTCAATTCTTTAGAACAATTAGTTAGCGATCGCGGACGCCCCCGCAACCCGATGATTAATAGTGGCGCAATTACCCTGTCTGATAAATTACCAGGCAAGGACGCTAATCAACGCACTTTTTTATTTTGTCAATGGCTCAACCAATTAGCAGGTTGCCAATTAAGGTTAGATCAGGTAATGCTGGCTTCAGTGCGATTAACACGCTCAACAGCTAATCAAGCGATCGCTAATTATCTCGCCCAAGCCGGTCATCTGAAAAATATTGAAACAGCCCTTGACACCTACGAGCAAATATGCTGTCTATCTGGGCAAGTTGAAGATTTAGCCTTGTTAGGAAAACTCCTAGCTTGTGAAAATGGCTTTTTGTTAGCACAAAATCGCCAGATTGTCAACGCTGTGATGTTAACTTGTGGACTCTATGAAGCTTCTGCCCAGTTTGCAGTTAGAGTTGGTCTACCGATGAAATCAGGGATTGGTGGTGGACTTGTAGCAATAGTACCAAGTGAGGGAGCGATCGCTTGTTACAGTCCTGGGTTGGATAATATCGGAAATCCTGTAGGAGCGATCGCATTTGTTGAGACTTTAGCGCAAGAGTTGCAGTTGAGCGTCTTTAGTTAATTCTGGTTTTTCGCGATCGGGATCTGTTGTTTTCGGTAACGGCGTTGATTCAGGAGTTGGCGTAATTATTTCTGATTCTGGAGACTGAATAATCTCTGGCAGCGTCGGTGGCAAACTCGGAGATGGTGCAACTGGTGTCTGAGGAGTGGGGACTTTACCCGCCCGACGGTTAAAAAATCCACCTAATCTAGGTTTTGTTGACTGAGGTATAACTTTTTCAGGTAACGGCGTTGATTCAGGAGTTGGGGTCACTGTTGGCTGTGGTTCTGCTATCGGAGACTGAATAATCTCTGGCAGTGTCGGTGGCAAAGTGGGAGATGGTACAGCCGTTGGAACTTCCAATTTTGGTTTTTCTGGCTGTGTTTGGGATTCTTTTGGAATTTCAGTTTCAGGAATCGGCTCTTTTTCTACCTTCGGTTGGATTTCGGGTGTTTTTTCAACAGACGGCGTGGGTGTAGGTGTGAATTTATAATTCTGATCTACAACGGGGCGCACCTCATCTGCTGTAAGTTCTCCTCTGAGAATTCTCGACAAAGTATCTTTACCCTTTGGCTGGTAGTCAATCAGTCTGACTGTGGTATTAAAGGCATTTTTGAAAGGATTTCCTTGATTATCGAGAAATTCCAGCTTTACCCAGTTTTGTCCGGGACGGAAGCCTTTGAGATAAACTGCTTGCCAGCGATCGAAAATAAAGCTTTCACCATTAATTGTAGAGCGGATGCGCCAATCACTGAATTTGTCGTCGGTATTTTCCTTGCCGACGAGGTGCAGGGGCGCGTTAGTTAGGTAAAAGTCCAGTAAGATTGGTTCTGCTCCGTAGCTGCCTTGAGGATGGCTATAAGTTAGCAGGGGTAATTTGGGATCTGGGTTGTTGTCGTCGGTTTTGGTGAAGACGTGAAATGTTGTCTGGGCATAAGCGCCTTCATTTTTGAAGCTTTCATCCCAAGGACGGGAGGCAAAGACGCGCAGGGTATGAGTACCTGGAGACAAGTCTGGCAAAACCAAGGGCTGATTCAGGTCGTAAACAGGTATATAAGGTTGATTATCCAGAATTACCTGGAGATGGGGACCCAGTTGTAATTGTGGGTCTTTAAATATTGGTAGATCCTTAACCTGAAAACTGGCTGTGACTTTGTTGCCTGGGAAAACTTCATCAGGTTGTGGAGTAACAATTGTCACTTGTGGCTGATAAGCTTCCAAAATTGTCCGCAGTTCTTGGATTACAGATGGTGGGGAGATTTCCGAAAATTGCTTTGAAATTTGAGAAATCTTGGGAGAGTTTTCGCTATGGCCAGTAGATACTTCCTGGCTATCGGCTTTCTCGCCACAACTAGTCAAGCTTAATACGAGCATTAATATCATTACCCACTTGAGAATCGGAAACCTCTCAGGGAGAAGCTTCTCTAACACCCTTTTCTGCCACGAGTTCATGTGTTGCACCCAGTAATCGTCTTCGACAATTGACTAGATTATTTTGGCTCAAACTGTCCATAGGGAACCATAGCCCAAAAGGTGAAATCTGCCTCACGTCCCATAAGTTTTTCTGTCTATTTCAGGAAATTTTAAAATAAGTCATACTTATTACAACTTTTTACTTATAACAATTGAAATATGACACAAATATTCACGGGTAATACCAGTAAAAGCTAGAACATCGCTTACATACAGCCAAATCATAAGTTTTAAGAATTGTTATCCTTTGTAAATAAAATGGAAAATCTATTGACTTTTGGACAAATAGTTTTAAGTTAAAAGCCAGATTAGGCAGCAATTCCAGCCAAATTTGAGCAAGTTTGAATTATTGTTAAAATATCTCCAACAATGTACAAGTGAAGACTCTATAATTCAACGAGAAACAACTATCCACATCGGGTCTTGATCGCGGCTTCAGCAAAATTCTGGAGTATGCGGTAATGGTTCATTTTGTGGTATTAATGATTCCTCATTCCTGATCAAGAGAGGAGGTCGAATGACAATAAGTCCTCCGGAGCGAGAGGAAAAAAAGGCAAGAGTAATCGTCGATAACGACCCCGTACCTACCTCATTTGAGAGATGGGCACAACCTGGGCATTATGACAAAACCTTAGCCAGAGGTCCCAAAACCACCGCATGGATTTGGAACCTGCACGCACTCGCCCATGATTTTGATACACATACAAGCGATTTAGAAGATATCTCCCGGAAGATATTCTCAGCCCACTTCGGTCACTTAGCTGTAGTGATGATTTGGTTGAGCGGGATGATTTTCCACGGGGCAAAGTTTTCTAACTACGAAGCTTGGTTAAGCGACCCGTTGAACGTTAAGCCTAGTGCCCAGGTCGTTTGGCCTATTGTGGGACAAGACATTTTAAACGGTGATGTTGGTGGTGGATTCCACGGGATTCAAATCACCTCAGGTCTGTTCCAGGTATGGCGTGGCTGGGGGATTACAAACTCCTTCCAGCTTTACGTAACTGCGATCGGTGGCTTGGTATTAGCAGGCTTATTCCTATTTGCCGGCTGGTTCCACTACCACAAACGCGCTCCCAAACTGGAATGGTTCCAGAATGTGGAGTCGATGCTGAATCACCACTTGCAAGTATTGCTAGGTTGTGGTTCCTTGGGATGGGCAGGTCACTTAATCCACGTATCCGCACCGACCAACAAGCTTTTGGATGCAGGCGTTGCTCTCAAAGACATACCCTTGCCCCACGAGTTCATCTTGAACAAAGACTTGTTGACCGAACTGTACCCTGGCTTTGCTGCTGGTTTAGCACCTTTCTTCACCTTGAACTGGGGTCAGTATGCTGACTTCCTGACCTTCAAGGGCGGTCTGAACCCGGTAACAGGCGGCTTGTGGTTGACTGATATTTCCCATCACCATTTAGCGATCGCAGTTCTGTTTATCGTTGCTGGTCATCAGTACCGTACCAACTGGGGTATTGGTCACAGCATTAAAGAGATCCTCGAAAACCATAAAGGTCCTTTCACCGGTGAAGGTCACAAAGGTCTCTACGAAAACCTGACCACATCTTGGCACGCTCAGTTGGCTACTAACCTGGCCTTCTTGGGTTCGCTGACGATCATCATCGCGCATCACATGTACGCGATGCCCCCCTATCCATATTTGGCAACTGACTACGCTACGCAGTTGTGCATCTTCACCCACCACATGTGGATTGGTGCATTCTGTATAGTCGGTGGTGCGGCTCACGCTGCCATATTCATGATCCGGGATTACGATCCGGTTGTAAACCAAAACAACTTACTTGATCGCGTACTTCGTCACCGCGATGCGATTATTTCTCACCTGAATTGGGTGTGTATTTTCCTTGGCTTCCATAGCTTTGGACTATATATACACAACGACACAATGCGTGCATTGGGCCGTCCCCAAGACATGTTCTCTGATACGGCAATTCAGTTGCAGCCAGTGTTTGCCCAGTGGGTACAAAACATCCATACCTTAGCTCCTGGTGGCACTGCTCCCAATGCCCTAGAACCCGTTAGTTATGCTTTCGGCGGTGGGATTTTGGCAGTAGGCGGTAAAGTAGCGATGATGCCCATTGCTTTGGGTACGGCGGATTTCTTAATCCACCATATTCACGCATTCCAAATACACGTTACTGTCCTAATTCTGCTCAAAGGTGTGCTATACGCCCGTAGCTCTCGTCTGATTCCAGACAAGGCAAACCTGGGCTTCCGCTTCCCCTGCGACGGTCCTGGTCGTGGCGGTACCTGTCAAGTGTCTGGTTGGGATCATGTGTTCCTCGGACTTTTCTGGATGTACAACACAATATCGATCGCAATTTTCCACTTCAGCTGGAAGATGCAATCAGATGTTTGGGGAACAGTAGATTCCGCCGGAAATGTGACTCACATCACTGGTGGTAACTTTGCCCAAAGCGCCATCACCATCAACGGTTGGTTGCGAGACTTCTTGTGGGCACAAGCTACACAAGTCATCAATTCCTATGGCAGTGCGCTATCTGCCTATGGTCTACTCTTCTTAGGCGCTCACTTTGTCTGGGCATTCAGCTTGATGTTCCTGTTCAGTGGTCGCGGCTACTGGCAAGAACTGATTGAGTCCATTGTTTGGGCACATAACAAACTGAAAGTAGCACCAGCAATTCAGCCTCGCGCTCTGAGCATTATTCAGGGTCGGGCTGTAGGGGTAGCTCACTACCTCTTGGGAGGAATTGCCACAACTTGGGCGTTCTTCCATGCACATATCCTTTCAGTAGGGTAGAAATCAGCTTCCTAAAAGTTAGGAGTTAGGAGTTAGGAGTTAGGGGTTAAGAATAAAAATTTAAAACTCATAACTTTCAACTTATAACTCCTAACTATCCCAGCTGGTACTTGATGGCTAAAGGTCAGAGGATTTGTTTAACCTATGGCGACAAAATTTCCCAAATTTAGCCAGGATCTCGCACAGGACCCGACGACTCGTCGGATATGGTATGCGATCGCTACAGGCAACGATTTTGAAACCCATGATGGCATGACGGAAGAAAATCTTTACCAAAAGATTTTCGCAACTCACTTCGGTCACTTGGCAATCATCTTCCTGTGGGCATCCAGCCTCCTGTTCCACGTAGCCTGGCAAGGTAACTTTGAACAGTGGATTAAAGATCCCCTTCATATCCGTCCCATCGCCCATGCGATTTGGGACCCCCACTTCGGTAAACCAGCGATCGAAGCTTTTACCCAAGCTGGCGCTAGCAATCCGGTAAACATTACCTACTCTGGTCTCTACCATTGGTGGTATACCATCGGAATGCGGACGAACGGTGAACTGTACAACGGTTCAGTGTTCTTGCTGTTATTCGCAGCTGTATTCTTGTTTGCTGGCTGGCTGCACTTGCAACCCAAGTACCGTCCAAGCTTGGCATGGTTTAAGAGCGCTGAACATCGCCTAAACCACCACCTAGCAGGTTTGTTTGGTGTTAGTTCTTTAGCTTGGGCAGGTCACTTAATTCACGTTGCTATCCCCGAAGCTCGCGGACAGCACGTAGGTTGGGATAACTTCCTAAGTACCCCACCCCACCCAGCCGGTTTGACACCATTCTTTACAGGCAACTGGGCTGTTTACGCTCAAAACCCAGACACTCCTGGACATATCTTCAGCACATCCGAAGGTGCAGGAACTGCAATTCTGACTTTCTTGGGTGGCTTCCATCCTCAGACAGAAGCTTTGTGGCTGACTGACATAGCTCATCACCACCTAGCGATCGCAGTTATCTTCATCATTGCTGGTCACCAATACCGGACTAACTTCGGAATTGGTCACAGCATCAAAGACATGCTGAACTCCAAAGCTGGGTTAGTTCCCGGTACTAAGAGTGAAGGTCAGTTTAACCTGCCTCACCAAGGGTTGTACGACACCTACAACAACTCCCTGCACTTCCAGTTGGGTATTCACCTAGCTGCTCTGGGAACCATCACCTCTCTGGTAGCGCAGCACATGTACGCCATGCCTTCCTACGCATTTATTGCGAAGGACTACACAACTCAGGCAGCGTTGTACACGCATCACCAGTATATTGCTGGATTCCTGATACTTGGTGCTTTTGCTCACGGAGCAATATTCTGGGTACGTGATTACGACCCAGAACAAAATAAGGGCAACGTGCTTGAGCGCGTACTTCAGCACAAAGAAGCGATTATTTCCCACCTTAGCTGGGTATCCCTTTTCTTGGGCTTCCACACCCTGAGTTTATATGTCCACAACGACGTAGTGGTTGCTTTCGGCACTCCTGAAAAGCAAATCCTAATTGAGCCAGTGTTTGCTCAATTCGTCCAAGCTGCTAACGGTAAAGTACTGTACGGTTTAGACACCTTGCTATCTAACCCAGATAGTATTGCTTACACAGCATGGCCCAACTACGCTAACGTTTGGTTGCCAGGCTGGTTAGATGCCATCAATGCTGGTACTAACTCCCTGTTCTTGACAATTGGCCCTGGTGACTTCTTGGTACACCATGCGATCGCTTTAGGTCTGCACACCACCACCTTGATCTTGGTCAAAGGTGCTTTGGATGCCCGTGGTTCTAAGCTGATGCCCGATAAAAAGGACTTCGGCTATGCCTTCCCTTGCGATGGTCCCGGTCGTGGCGGTACTTGCGACATCTCAGCATGGGATTCCTTCTACCTCGCTACATTCTGGATGCTCAATACCCTTGGTTGGGTTACTTTCTACTGGCATTGGAAGCATCTAGGTATTTGGCAAGGCAACGTAGCTCAGTTCAATGAGAACTCTACATATCTCATGGGCTGGTTCCGCGATTACCTCTGGGCTAACTCTGCTCAGTTGATTAACGGTTACAACCCCTACGGTGTGAATAACCTGTCTGTCTGGGCTTGGATGTTCTTGTTTGGACACCTAGTTTGGGCTACTGGTTTCATGTTCTTAATCTCCTGGAGAGGTTACTGGCAAGAGTTGATTGAAACCCTTGTTTGGGCACACGAACGCACTCCTCTAGCTAACCTAGTTCGCTGGAAAGATAAGCCCGTGGCTCTGTCCATTGTTCAAGGTCGTGTAGTTGGTCTAGCTCACTTCACTGTTGGCTACATCGTGACTTACGCCGCCTTCTTGATTGCTTCTACTGCTGGTAAGTTCGGTTAACTCGGCTGCTAGTTTTGTAGATAAGTAATAAAAATCCCCTGCCGCAAGGTGGGGGATTTTTATTACTAAGTCTCATAAATGACTACACACAACATTTGGTCTAGTTCGTTACATTAATAAAAGAAGATACGAGCTTTGTATAAACATTATGACTATGCAGCCTGAAAGTACATCATTAGGAGATTTGTTTTGCCGTCGAATTCCTTTTAAAGTACCAAAATATCAAAGAGCTTTTGATTGGGAGCAAGAAGAAATTGATGATTTTATTAAAGATTTACTGGTGCTATATAATGCAAGAAAAATTAATCCTAGTCAGCCAAGAAAACATTTCTTTGGTGGCTTAGTAAGCATAAAACAGCATATACCCAACAGTTATACAGGAAATCTTTATGATTTGGTTGATGGCCAGCAAAGGCTAGCAACTTTCACAATGACAATTGCTTCCCTTGTTAAGGCATTCGAGTCACTTGCTAATGAAGCTAAAGTTGAAAAAGATACAGAAATCTCGCAAGCAGCTCAATCTTATGCGAGTACAACAAGAGATGAATATTTAGAATACAAAGAAGTAATAAATAACCAATTACAGCCGCGTCTTCGCCTTACTCTCTCAAAAGCCGATAATGTCTTTTTTGAAGACTTGATAAATGGTCGCAGTCCTAAAGGCTCACGAGATTCTCATAAAAAATTGCAATTTGCATGGGATTCTATTAGAACAAATCTTATTGCTAAAATCCTGAATGATATTAGTAAATCTAGCGTCTCTGATAAACTTAATTCTCTTCTACAATTACGAAAATCTGTTATAGAGGACTGTTATGTAATTTATATCGTTAGTGAGGATAGAAGTGAAGCTTACAGGTTATTTGCCGTACTAAATGATAGAGGCAGAGAGTTGAGTGATGGAAATAAGCTTCGTTCAGATACTCTTGAATTACTAGAAAAACACGAGAGAGAACAAATACTTGCAGAAGATAACTGGGACACAATACTTAGCTATCCAGCAACATAAGTGGAGCAATTCTTTAGAAATTACTATGCATCTCATCAGGGTAAGGGTGCAGCCAAGAGAAATTTAGCAGATACATTTCGAGATGATATATTTAAGTTTCCACCCGGAATTCTTTTAGAGATTGCTGAAACTGAAGAAGCTAAAAAACTATCTGATACTATTTGTGATATAAAAAATGAGCAACAAGTTTTTATAGAAATATCAGAACGGCGGTGGCCTTATCGAGATGCGACTGCCTCTGATTGGCAACAGGAAAGACTACAACGGTTAATAAAAGTATTAAGGCATACACTTTGTATACCACTTTTACTTAGTGGATACCATTGTCTTTCGGAAAGGGAATTTATAGAAATTATAGACATTCTAGAACGCTTTGCTTTTCGCTACATTACTATTGTAGGAGGGCACGCTGAAAAAATATCTACAATATATTATGACCATGCAAAGTTGATTAGACAAGCACCGCAAGAATATAAAATTCCTACCTTAAGAAATGAATTAAAAGCAGTACAGGAAAAGTATGCTCCTGATGAAACTTTTGAATCTCTATTAATACAAAAATTAAGTTATCAAGATAATTCTTCCAAAAAGATAATTATTAGACACTTTTTAACTACATTAGAGGATCATTTTGAATGGTACTCTAATGGTGCTAATGGTAAAGCAAAACCAAATGAAATAAGTATTTTTGATCTAAGCAAAGTTACCATAGAGCATATATATCCGCACAATGCTAGCAGTGCTTCGGTAATGGAAGACCTTGAATTGTTGAAGAATGACATTGGGAATCTATCTTTTTGGCCGGGACGTAACAATAATAGTGCAGGTAATAAGTCATTTGCTGAGAAGAAAAGTCTTTACGAACAGTCAAATGTAACACTCAATCGAGAACTAGCAAAATTTCCGGACTGGGATGAGCAAAACTTCCAACAAAGAAGAAATAAATTACTAAAGATGGCGAAAAAGATTTTTACTGTTTAAATATGAGTCAGCTAGCATACATCAGCTATTTAAGTTTTTAGGACATTGCCCAGAATGATAAAGCCTTAACTTTCTTGAATAACAAGGAAATCTTCTATACACGCTTCGAGGCGGAGAACCTATCATAGCGTTTCCAAACTTTAAAACTTGCATAATGTAAAGCTTGTTATGAAGCTAGTGAAAACCGCGATCGCCTAAAATTAATCTTTAGTTGTCAGCAGTCAAAATATGGAAGAACTGCAAATCTCAGAAATAGAAGCTACCTTTACAGCGCTTGTTAAGCAATGGCGTCAGACAATTTTGGATTTTGGATTTTAGATTTTAGATTGACCCCATGCCGGTAGGCAAAGAGGCTACTAATTATTCATCACTGCATCCAATAGCACATTGGCATCAAAGCGCACGACATCGGTGCAAGGTAGCCCAGTTTCTGCTATTATTTGAGCGATCGCATCCTCAGCCGCAGATTCATCTAGATGGGCTGTGTTAAGTGCTATACCTACTACAGAAACACTTGCAAAGGCACCACCAGCACTAGCGACAGTTTCATAAAGCCGGATTACCTCTGGTAAAGGTGGAATTAGTACATGAGGATGATTACGTATATGAACTTGTCCCGCCCGATGTACCAACACCAGTTGGCTTGGTTGCGAACCACGAATTAGGGGTAAAGTTGCTGTTGAACCAGGGTGTAGCAGTGAACCTTGTCCTTCAATGTGCAAGATGTCGTAGTTTTTACCATAGCGCATGACTATTTGTTCCACAGCACCGGCGGCAAAGTCTACTCGCACAGCATCTAAAGCCACGCCGTCCCCTTCTAACATCACCCCAGTTTGACCGGTGGCGAGGAATTTAGAACGCCAGCCCCGTAATTTTGATGCCCAATGTAACTCTAGGCTAGTTGACATTTTACCGATCGCCATATCGGTTCCTACTGTCAACACCCGCCGACAGGGAAGGGTGCGTGCTATTCCACTAGCAATACTTATATTAGCTGGCTCTTTCCGTACATCCCAAATCAATTGTCCTGGTTTGAGTAGTGCATTTAACTCCGGGATGTTTGCCATTGGTGTATGTAAACCATTCACCAGCGACATCCCAGCTTCTAGAGCGTCTTTGATTTCATGCCAGTAATCATCTGGTATGACACCACCTGCTGGGGCAATGCCAATTACCAAAACTTCCGGCTTGTATTCCAAGGCTGCGGCTACCGATGCCACAATTGGCACATCACGCTTGATGCCTGTTAATTCTGGTAGGGATTTGCCAGCAGACTCGCGATCGATTACGGCTACGATTGGGGCTTCACTATAACGTAAAATTGCTAGCCCGGTTTTGCCGTGAGACCCGCTAATCTGCTCATGAAGTAAGATAGCTACTCGTTGATTAAGTGGTAGACGCACTCTGTTGTACTCCCAAACCTGGTAAATCGTTTGGCAAAACTCTCCCTTGTTTTAGCAATGCACCCGTAAAGGGATCATCAATTAAGTTAAGGTGACTGTCTAAATCTAAATAATCAGCTAGTGGTGCTAGCTGTAATGCTGCTGTATTAGCTAGCGAACTGTCAGAATAGCAACCGAACATTACTTGTAACTGATATGCTCGTGCTGTATGTACCATTCGCATTGCCTCCGTTAGTCCCCCAGATTTCATTAGTTTGATATTAATACCATCCACATAATTTGCCAAATGGGGAATATCGGAACTTGTGAAACAACTTTCATCGACAAAGATCGGCATGGGAGAGGCTTCTTTGAGTTTTGCTAAACTTGGTTCCTGCCCCCGTGGCAATGGCTGTTCTACATACTTTATACCTAAATCAGCCAGCCAATTGCACATAGCGATCGCATCTGATAAACTCCAACCCCCATTGGCATCAACAAATAATTCTGGTAATGGTGCTTCTTCTCGCACTGCTAATAGCATTTTTTTATCTGCATCTATGCCATCGGGACTACCTAACTTCACCTTGAAAAGGCAGACATCGGTAAATTGTAACCAGTCTCGCGCTCTTGCCCTGGCAGCTTCAGGCGAATTAATCCCAATTGTGACAGAAGTCGGGACTATTTGATTGCGATCGAGTCCCCAAATTTGCCACAAGGGTAATCCGACGCGCTTACCGAGCCAGTCGTGCATTGCTATATCCAAGGCAGCTCTTGCAGCAGAAGGAATCTGGTTTTGTGTTAAAACTTGCTCAATTTGTTGTCGTTGTAAGGGGCTGAATCTTTGCAACAGTGGCACCACTTGCTCTAAAGCATCTTTGATTTTATCAGTTGATTGCCGATGATTACCCACACCGAATGGCGATGCTTCCCCCCAGCCTTCGATGCCATCGTATGACATCCGCACCCATACATTCGTTGTCTGTGCCGTTGTACCGCGACTAATGGTCAACGGAAATCTCTTGTTGACTGTAAATAAGTTTACATTTATTTGCATATTTATTCCGCATATTATGTTATGACAAAAGTCAGTGTAAGTTCAAAATTTAGATTATCGGACGTATCCGTTATACTTTTTTACATTCACTGCTTGATTCCTAAACTTTTTATCCAAAATTTTATTTGTTACTTAATTTATGACCAAGTTAAAAAAATGGAAAACTTTAAAATCAAAAATGGTCTTAGATCATTACTGGTGTAAGATCAGGCAAGATGAAATAGAACTGCCCAATGGTCAAATTATCGATGATTATTTTGTCAGCATTAAGCCTGACGTTGCAATGGTTTTACCTATAACTAGTAGTAGAGAAGTTATTTTTGTCCGGCAATATAGACACGCTGTAGGTGAATTTTTCTTAGAACTGCCAGCAGGTAATTTTGATCCCATAAAAGAGAGTGCAGAAGTAGCAGCAATTAGAGAACTGACCGAAGAAACTGGTTATATTCCCCAAGAATTTAGAAAAATCGGAACTCTATACGATAAGCCGAGTAAAGATACCAATCAAATACATTTATTTTTAGCAGAGAATGTGAGCAAAGTTGGAGAGCAACAACTAGATATTACAGAAGAGATTGAAGTTGTATTAATTCCCCTAAAATCAGTTTTAGAGAAAATTATTCAGAGAGAAATTTCTGTTGCGGGAACTGTAGCAGCTCTCTTGTTAGGTTTAAATTTTATAACTTATCAATAATTTAAGGGCTAATTCTTATGTTTGTCTTTACAGTAACTTCTGATACTTTCCTCAAAGCTCATCCAAGTGAGTTAGAGGAACTAGCTGAATATGAAAAACTTCTCATTCAAGTCAAAAGTGTCTTGGAGGTTATTTCTTATGCTGAGGAGGAAGAATATTACAGAATTACCTTGAAAAACTCTATTAAGGGCAAAGATATATGGTTTGTCCGTAAGAAGTATATTAAGATATCTGTCTTACAAGATTTATCTGAATATACAGCTCAACCACCACCGTCGACTCAAGGCTCTCGAAGCTTTCCAGAGAAGGAGCTAGACTCTATAATAAACTCAGAAAATATTCGTGAAGGTCTTGAATCCAGTCTAAACGTAGGAGTAGGTAGTGTATTTAGGCCAAGTCTTCCAGAGTTTAAGTCGCTTTGGGATAGGATCGAGGTTGAAGAAGAAGAAGTTATTAAGCGGTTTAAAACGCAGCTACAAGAAACCCCAACTATTCAAGAACGATCTTCACAACCTGCTGATATAACGAAAGATTTGGTAGATTGCAGTGTGTTCAGTCCTTCTTCTGTAACTCCAGACGATATGTTCCTCGTCCAAGTCTTTGTTCATCTTCCTGAACAAGTTGAATTGGCCAAACACTATGCTCAACAATTTGATCCTGATGCTAAACAGTTAGGAGCGAAAAGTTTAGGAGTACCTATTCAACGGGGAAGTGAACTCACTTTTAACCTGTCCATTCCAAAACTAGAAGTGGACGATCCGATTCAACAGTTGAGTTGGAATGGTAGAGCAGATTCTATTCAATTTGGAGTAACGGTTCCTGCTGATATCACTCAGAAAACAGTCATTGGAACTGTTACTGTTAGCCAAAACACGATTCCCCTCGGTCATCTAAAATTCAAGCTATCGATTATTCCTTCTGCGTCTTCTACATCCAAAAACCCTCAGCTAGTAGGAGAAGTTGCTCGACATTATACAAAAGCATTCGTCTCTTACTCTTCTAAAGATCGCACAGAAGTTCTTAAAAGGGTGCAGGGACTTGTCGTAAGTGGCATTACAATTTTTCAAGATATCCTTAATTTAGAACCTGGCGATCGCTGGGAGCAAGAACTTTATCGCCACATTGATCAGTGCGATCTGTTTCTACTATTTTGGTCTACTGCTGCGAAAGAATCGCCGTGGGTGCTTAAAGAAGTATTGTATGCCCTTGAGCGACAAGGATCTGACGGATTGCGTTCCCCCGAAATTATTCCTGTAATCATTGAAGGCCCACCGCTTGTTCCTCCACCTTCTGAATTGCAGAATCTGCATTTTAATGACAAACTTCTTTACTTAATGGCGATATCTAAATAGCAGACAGCGATCGCCACAATATCGGAAATTAAGTAGCTGAAGTAGCGATCGCCACGGTTTTCTAAGCTAGAATACCAAAGCTAAAATAGTGCATTAGACGTAGGTTGGGTGAAGCGGAGCGCAACCCAACTGATTATCAGGATGTTGGGTTACGCAAAGCCTCCAACGCCACTTGCTACAACGCGGGAAACCCACGCAACGCAGTGGCTCCCCAACCGACAATTTTTTTGCAACATTCTACCCAAGAGCGGCTACTACAAGACTACCGAGATTTTTTCAGAAATCAAATATGATTTCTATATTGGATCACTAATATTATTTTAAGATCATATTTTTTCGTGATTAAGGTATATTTAATTACTACTTTTGATGAAGTATTAAAATGGTTGAATCAATCTTTGGAGAGAGGATTTATACCAACTAAATTTTCTATATTCTAGAGAGCAGATAGTAAAACTTAAGGAAATAGAATAATGCCACTACAAAAAATAAGTGAATTTGATACAGACTACCATAATACTATTGGTAAAGACATCAAAGAATTGGGTATCTATATTCAGGGAACCGATGAGAAGATTGGCACAATAATTGATGCTGTCTTAGACGAACAAGGAGCATTCCGCTATTTAATTGTTGACATAGGCGTTTGGGTTTTTGGCAAGAAAGTATTACTACCAATAGGTAAATCGCGTATTGACTCTACAGCAGATCGTGTATACGTTGTTGGTCTGACAAGAGAGCAAGCGGAAAAATTGCCTGAATATCATGAGCATACAGCACTTGACTACGACTATGAAGAACAGGTGCGCGGCGGATATCGCACACCATCTGTACCTCTCGATGCAACATCTACGGCTGCGGTAGCATCGACAGTTGGGCGTACTAGTCCTAGTCTTGATCGCAACAACTACACCTACGCACAAGAGCCAGATTTATATGATGTCAGCGCTCACGGAGACCAAACCTTCAAACTTTATGAAGAAAGATTAGTTGCTAATAAACAACGTCGCAAAACTGGAGAAGTAGCGATTGGTAAGCATGTCGAAACCGATACTGTAAATGTTGCTGTATCGCTGGAAAAAGAGCGAGTCGTGATTGAGCGAGTTACCCCTAAAGATGCAGGCAAAGTTGTATCTGCTGAAACAGCTAACTTCCGCGAGGGTGAAGTAGCACACCTGGAAATCTATGAAGAAGTTGCAGATGTTCAGAAAGAAGCTTTCTTGCGAGAAGAAGTCAGAGTGCAAAAAGTTGTAGACAAAGAAACTGTTGAGGTTCAAGAAACCATTCGACGCGAAGAGTTAGAGGTTGAGACTGATGGAACTTTAAAAGTAAATAAAACTGACCGAGTTTAACTTGACCGAAGAGGCTAAAGAGCAGGGGAGAATTTATTTTCAAAATGTTTGACGATCCGCAAGCTTGATTTCAAGCTTTGCGCGATCGTCTTTCTTCTTTAGACCGTGATATAGTTGCTGTTTTGAAAGCAAGTGACTGAAGTAGCGATCGCCACGGTTTTCTAAGCTAGAATACCAAAGTTGTATTTAGATACATCTGACAAGTCAATTGCCAAAGAGCCGTTATTTCTATGACTTACTACGTAATCTACGACGGGAATTGTAATCTCTGCGTTAGCCTAGTGCAATTGCTAGAAACCTTAGACCAGGGAAAGTTATTTCGCTATGCACCCATGCAAGATGAGCAGACACTTTTACAGTGGGGAATTACAGCCCAAGATTGCGAACAGGGGGTGATTTTAATTGATGGTAATCAACCTCAAAGACGTTGGCAAGGTAGCAATGCAGTAGAAGAGATTGGGCGGTTATTGCCAGCCGGAAGTATATTTGTAGACGCTTATCGAGCCTTACCGGGGATGAAGTGGGCAGGCGATCGCTTTTACGAACAAATCCGCGATCATCGTTACACCATATTTGGTAAACGTTCTAGTACCTATCAATCCTCGTATTGCGCGGATGGTAGCTGCAAGCCGTAGGCTAGCTTTAAAATCTCGTTTCCAGCCAGAGACGCTGGAAATGCTCCTCATCTGGTTCTGGCGTAAATTTGGAAGGCGGAGCCTTAGAGAGGGCATTCCCAGTCGGAGACTGGGAACGAGGGACACCACTTACAACTAAATTGGTCATTAGACAGAGTTTGTTTGACGCGAAAATCCGCCTCCAGGTGCTAGTAAAAAGTCTGGTAGACCGACCATTATGCTATCTGGCGTGTTTGTAAACATTCTGCAATCAATGACATTTGCGATCGCGCCACAATTCGGCACAACATAAAATCTGATGGGAGGATACTGCGTGAGAATTGGTGCTAACTACTTGGGTAACGGAGAGTGTGAATTTACAGTTTGGTCTCCGCTATTAGATAGCGTTACGGTACAAATTTTGACCCCAGAGCAGCAGCTAATTCCGCTCAAGCCTACGTCTGAGGGATACTGGCAGACGAAAGTCAACGATGTGTATCCAGATACGCTTTATCGCTATGTCTTGAATGGTCAAGATACCTTTGCTGATCCGGCGTCGCAGTATCAACCGGAAGGCGTGCATGGGCCATCTCAAATTATCGATCACCAGTTTGAATGGACTGATCAAGCATGGGCTGGCATTCCTGTGGAGTCGATGATTTTTTACGAACTCCACGTTGGCACATTCACACCGGAAGGAACTTTCACGGCGATCATTTCCCGCTTACCGGAACTAAGGGAACTGGGAATTAACGCCATTGAAATCATGCCCATCTCGCAGTTTCCCGGAGACACGCATATTGAGGCAACTCTTGCATATCGCAACTGGGGTTATGACGGCGTTTATCCCTTTGCTGTCCAAAATTCCTACGGTAGCCCAGCCGAACTTAAGCAACTGGTAAATGCTTGCCATCAACATAATATCGCCGTAGTCCTGGATGTGGTGTATAACCACTTTGGGCCAGAAGGCAACTATATGAGTCAGTTCGCGCCCTACTTTACTAAAACCTATAAAACGCCGTGGGGCGAAGCGCTGAATTTTGACGACGCCCATAGTCAGGGTGTGCGAAATTATTTTATCCAAAATGCGCTCTATTGGTTGGGCGAGTTCCACATTGATGCATTGCGGCTGGATGCGATTCAGGCAATTTACGACTTGGGAGCCAAGCATTTTTTGTGGGAACTCTCGGAAGCCGTTCATCATTTTTCACAACAAGGGCAAAAATGGAAACGCCATTTAATTGCTGAAAGTGACTTGAATAATCCCCAAATAATTCGCCCGGCGCAATTGGGTGGATATGGAATTGATGCTCAATGGAGTGATGATTTTCATCATGCATTGCACACATTGTTGACAGGCGATCGCCAAGGATATTATCACGATTTTGGGCAGTTGGCTGATTTGGCGAAAGCTTATAATGATACTTTTATCTACGATTGGAAGTACTCACCCGATCGCAAGCGTTTTCATGGGGTATCTTGCCGCGATCGCCCTTTATCACAGTTTACAGTCTGCATTCAGAATCACGATCAAATCGGCAATCAAATGAAAGGGGAACGCCTCAGCCAGAGGATTTCTTTTGAGGGATTAAAGTTAGCCGCCGGCGCTGTGTTGCTCTCGCCCTACTTACCCCTGTTATTCATGGGAGAAGAATACGGCGAAACTGCACCCTTCATTTACTTTGTCAGTCACTCCGATCCCGATTTAATTCAAGCAGTTCGAGCCGGACGCAAACAAGAGTTTGAAGCGTTTCACTATGCAGATGATCCCCCAGATCCCGAATCGGCAGAAACTTTTCTGCGTTCTAAACTTAATTGGGAATTACGCAATAATGGTAAGCACAAAGTTCTCTGGGATTGGTATCGCCAGTTAATTAATTTACGTAAAACGCATCCAGCACTTCTCAACCAAGACCGCAATTTTATCCAAGCGACTAGCGATGAAGACAAGGAGTTAGTAATCGTGCGTCGTTGGTGCGAATCAAGTGAACTAATATTTGTGATGAATTTCAATTCCTCTCCAGTCACAGTCAGTCTACCAATTGGGCATAATTCTCACAAACTATTAGACTCAGCAGATACCTCATGGTCTGGGACTGGTTCCCAAGCCCCTGAACATCTGTCTGTGGGGCAACAATTGACAGTAAAAGCTACTAGTATCGTCCTGTATGAACGGGAATGAGCGACTGGTGAGTGGGGAGTAGGCTTGCCGTGATGCGTAGCCGAAAACGGGAGTGGGGGAGTTAAAGTTTTAAGCTCAAAGCTTCAACGTTCATGCTCAGAGGTTCAACTTTCAAGCTCAAAACCTCAAACTCCCTCATCCCCCTCATCCCCCTCATCCTCCTCATCCCCCTCATCCCCCTCATCCTCCTCACTCCCGACTAAAAACTATGCGAATTCCCACCGCAACTTATCGAATTCAGTTTACACCTGAGTTTGGCTTTGACAACGCTAGAGCGATCGCAACTTATCTGGCAGATTTGGGTATTTCCGATTTGTATGCTTCCCCGATTTTCAAAGCGCGAACCGGGAGTACGCACGGCTACGATATAGTAGATGCCACTCAACTAAACCCAGAACTGGGAACTAATGAATCCTTTGATGCATTAGTTGATAAAGTTCAATCCCTTGGTATGGGCTGGTTACAAGATATTGTCCCCAACCATATGTCCTATACCAGCGAAAACCCTTACTTAATGGACGTATTGGAACACGGGCCAGATTCCAGTTATACCGACTACTTCGACCTTTCTTGGAATGCTCCCTTTGGCGATCGCCAAGAGCGAATTCTAGCACCGCTACTAGGAGACTTCTACGGCGTATCCTTGGAAAACGGACACATTCAACTACAATATGAAGAAAACGGTTTAACTGTAAACTATTACAGCTTGAAACTGCCACTGCGGTTAGAGTCTTACACAAAAGTTATCATTCATAATTTGGGTAAACTCACGCGCACACTGGGACGCAATCACCCCGATTTTATTAAACTATTGGGGATTCTCTACATTCTCAAAAATGTGCCTTCAGAAGTGGCGGGAAAACAGCGACAAGACCAAATCGCATTTATTAAAGGATTGGTTTGGGAAATCTACACCACAAATGATGCCATCCGCGAGTTCATTGACGAAAATATCAAAACTTTCAATGGAGAAGCGGGTGATTCCGAAAGCTTTAACCTCCTAGATGATTTACTGAATGACCAGTTTTATCGTCTCGCCTTCTGGAAAGTTGGGGCGGAGGAAATGAACTACCGCCGTTTCTTTACAGTCAATGAACTGATTTCAGTGAAAGTTGAAGAACTGCGGGTTTTTAATAACACCCACAGCTTTATTCAGAAGTTAGTAGAGGAGGGCAAATTTACAGGTTTACGGATTGATCATATTGATGGACTTTATAACCCAATCCAGTATCTCGAAAGGCTGCGAGAAAAAACGGGTGATGTTTATATCACTGTGGAAAAGATTTTAGAACTCACAGAAGACCTGCCGGAGAATTGGGACATTGAAGGAACATCAGGATATGACTTTTTAAACTATGTAAATGGGGTATTTTGTCAAACAGAAAATCAATCACAGTTCGATAAAATCTACCATAAGTTTATCGGTTCCAGAGTAGATTATTCCACCATTGTCAAGGAGAAAAAGCACCTGATTTTGGAAAAGAATTTAGCAGGTGATATTGACAATCTGGCACTTTTGTTAAAGAACGTTTCCAGCAAATATCGCTATGGGAATGATTTTACACTGAATGGATTAAAAAGAGCGATCGCCGAAGTTTTGACACTGTTCCCGATTTACCGTACATATATTACGCCCGATGGAATTGGAGAAAGCGATCGCGCTACCATTCAAGAAGTAATTCGCCAAGCCAAAGAACAAACGCCCCTGTTGCACCATGAACTGACCTTTATTGAAAAGTTAATGCTGCTAGAGTTTGATAATTCTCTGACTCAAACAGAACGCGAGCAGTGGATATATTTTGTCTTGCGAATGCAACAATACACTGGTCCGCTAATGGCCAAAGGCGTAGAAGACACGACATTATATGTTTATAATCGGTTGCTGTCGTTGAATGAAGTTGGAGGAAATCCCGGTCATTTTGGGATATCAGTAACCAAATTTCATGCCTTTAACCAACAGCACCAGATAACTTGGCCTCACACAATGAACACCACAGCCACCCACGACACCAAACGCGGCGAAGATGTCCGTGCGAGGTTGAATGTCCTCTCAGAAATCCCAGAGGAGTGGGAACAGCAGGTAAATACTTGGAGCGCCATGAATCGGGGAAATCGTAGCCATCGCCAGGGGTTTGCTATGCCCGATCGCAACGATGAGTATTTTATCTATCAAACACTGGTAGGGGCGTTTCCTTTTGCCGAAGCAGAACATACATCCTTCGTGGAACGGGTAAAAGACTATATAATTAAAGCAATTCGAGAAGCGAAAGTTCATACAGCATGGTTGCGACCTGATAGCGAGTACGAACAAGCTTGTACTTCCTTTATTGAGAAAGTACTTGATCCTGCCATCTCCGGGGAATTTCTAGAAGTTTTTCGTCCCTTTCAACAGCGAATTGCAGACTATGGGATATTCAATTCCCTTTCCCAAACTCTACTAAAGATTACCGCACCTGGCGTACCCGACTTTTATCAAGGAACAGAACTTTGGGAACTAAGTTTAGTTGATCCAGATAATCGCCGTCCGGTAGATTTTGAACAGAGACGTACTTACCTAAGCGCCATCCGCGAACAGGTAAAAACAGATATTCTCGGACTAATTGAGGAGTTACTCAACCACAAAACAGACGGCAGAATCAAACTATTTTTAACAGCTCAACTACTCCAAGCCAGAGCAAACTACGTCTCATTATTCCAAGACGGCGACTATTTACCGTTAAAAGTTGAGGGAACCTACGCCAATCAGATTATCGCCTTTGCGCGGCGTGAAGGAAATCAAACAGCGATCGCGATCGCACCTCGCTTTTTAACCAGCCTCATCCAGCCTGGACAGAATCCCATAGGCGAGTTAATTTGGCAAGATACACATTTGCAATTACCCCCAGGAACATCCCTCACCTGGAAAAACGTCCTAACTCAGCAACCCTTACAGACTACAGAAACATTATCTATCGCAACCGCCCTCGCCGATTTTCCAGTCGCCCTATTAATTAGTAGTGCCGATTGACATCCTCCCCACCCAGAGGCGCACAGAAAACCGCATAAAACCTCTGCGTTCCTCTGCGGTTTCCTCTGCGTTCCTTTGCGTTCAAAAAAAATTGAAAATATGACCACTCCACCAACATTCACCACAGCACAAATTGACACCGTGCGATCGCACATTAAAAAAACGTGGAAAACCCTAACGCGATCGCACGAACACCTATTACAATCAGCCAAAGATACCAAACTAGACCACGAAACCGAGACTCCTTGGCTCGTCTACATTTCACCCCAAGAAGATTGTCCCAACGTTCAGGCTATTTTAGAGCGATCGCTATCTCCCAAGGATATGCAAAGAATTGAAATTCGCACTTTACCCTCAGAAGTCGAAGCAATTAAAGAGCATGGATTATTATACCTACCAGGGCCTTATGTCGTACCCGGTGGGCGCTTCAACGAAATGTATGGCTGGGACAGCTACTTTATCTTACTGGGACTTTTGCGCGATCAAGAATGGGAGCTAGCGCAAAGCCAAGTAGACCAACTACTATACCAAGTGCAGCATTATGGCACCATCCTGAATTCCAACCGGACTTATATGCTGTCGCGATCGCAGCCGCCAGTCCTCAGCATGATGGTTTTGGCGTTATTCCAGCACACCCAAGATGAAGAGTGGTTGAAGTCAGCCTTACCGCTCCTAGAGCAATTTTACTATTATTGGGTAGTACCGCCCCATCTAAATACGGCAACAGGCTTATCTAGATTCTATGCCTTAGGGGAAGGAGCCGCGCCAGAAGTTTTGTTCTCCGAGCGGGATGAAGAGGGAAAAACCCACTATGATCGCGTCAAGGAATATTACCAAACCTTTGAAGTTGAAGATTATGATGTGAATCTTTACTACGACCGCGAAAATGACGAACTGACCAATCTATTCTACAAGGGCGATCGCACCATGCGCGAGTCCGGTTTTGATATCACCAACCGATTTGGCCCTTTTAGCGCTGATATCCTCCACTACGCTCCTGTGTGCCTCAACAGTTTGCTGTATCAGATGGAACAAGATTTGGGGCAAATTAACCAGATTTTGGGGAAAGAAGAATTGGAGCAACAATGGCGCGATCGTGCAGATATCCGCCGCGATCGCATCGATCAGTATCTCTGGGATGAAGAACAGGGAATATATCTCGACTATAATTTCCAGAGTGGAGAACGCCGTCATTACGAATTTGCTACCACATTTTATCCTCTGTGGCTGGGAATTGCTTCTCCAGCCCAAGCCCAGCGTGTTGCGGAAAATCTCTCTTTATTTGAAGCCCCAGGCGGAATTTTTACCAGTACTCGTGTCACCGGAAACCAGTGGGATGCGCCCTTCGGTTGGGCACCACTGACGTTAATTGCCGTCTTGGGACTTCACCGCTATGGGTATCATCCAGAAGGCGATCGGATTGCGAATAAATTCCTAGCTATGGTAATTAAAGAATTCGGGCGTCACAACACCCTAGTTGAGAAATATGATGTTGAACGCTGTTCTGCCAACGTTTCCGACGAAATCTGCTTTGGATATAGTTCTAACGAAATTGGCTTCGGCTGGACAAATGGAGTTGTTCTGGAACTTTTAGCAGCCCGTGGGACAAAAGTTTAAATAAAAAGGCGTGAGGAAAAAACTCACGCCTTTTTATTTATTACACTTGACTCATAATTCATCCCGATAACGCCTTACCTGACTGGCTCGTACCAAATCATCAGGAATAATCACAATGGTTCAATCAGCCCCAAAAGTTCTCACCGTTGATGAATTTATTAGCTGCTACGGTGAGTGCGATCGCTACGAACTAATTGATGGTGAATTAATTGAAATGGAACCAACCGGACAACACGAGCAAGTCTCGGCATTTATTGGGCGAAAACTGAATGTAGAAATCGATCGTCAGGATCTAAGCTACTTTATACCTCATCGCTGTCTAATCAAACTATTAGGAACACAAACAGCTTTTCGTCCCGATGCGATCGTGTTAGACCAAACTCAATTGATTAATGAACCATTGTGGCAACAGCAACCTGTAATTACATCAGGAAACTCAATCAAACTGATTGCTGAAGTTGTCAGCACGAACTGGCAAAATGATTACGCCCGTAAGGTTGAAGATTATGCCCTCTTAGGAGTGACTGAATATTGGATTGTTGATTATCTCGGCATTGATGGTAGAGAATATATTGGCAAACCCAAACAGCCAACGGTGACAATTTGTACCTTAATAGAGGATGAGTATCAAAAACACTTATTTCAAAACAACGATCAACTTATTTCTTCAATCTTTCCCAACTTGCAACTAACGGCACAACAAATCTTTACGGCTGGGCGATCAGTCATTGAGTGAAATAGTATAAGATGCGGTCAGATTTTATAATCTAGCGATACGGATGACACTAGAAGACGCACGACAATACGCACCAGCAACCCAGCGCAATAGCGAACCAATTATAGAAGTACTTTTACAAGTGTTGCCAAAGAGTGGCACGATATTGGAAATAGCAAGTGGTACTGGCGAACATGCAGTATTTTTTGCCCCCAAGCTCAGTCCTCGTTTGTGGCTGCCAACAGATGCAAATCTCCAATTACGAGCCAGCATTACTGCATGGGCTGAACACATTGGCTGTGATAATCTTTATCCACCGCTTGAGCTTGATGTCAGAGAACCAGTTTGGGCAGTGGAGAATCCTGCATTTGATTGGCTTAATAATCAGCCAATTGTGGCGATCGTCAACATCAATATGATTCACATTTCACCGTGGTCAGCCTGTCTAGGATTAATGGCAGGGGCAGGTCGGATCTTACCACCAGGAGGTATCCTCTATTTATATGGGCCTTTTAAACAAGGTGGAGAACATACAGCAGCGAGTGATGCAGCTTTTGACGAATCTTTACGCGCCCAAAACCCAGAGTGGGGTGTACGTAACTTTGATGATGTTGTCGCAGTCGCTAGCGCCCAAAATCTTACCTTGAAACAGACTTACCAAATGCCAGCAAATAATCTTTCAGTAGTGTTTGAACGTTCTGGTAAGAAATAATTCCTAGAGAACCAGTCCACTAACCCGGACATGATATTAGAAGTTAAGAGTTAGGAATAAAATCCATAACTCCTAACTCCTGTACAGACGCGATTAATCGCGTCTCTCCTAACTCCTAACTCTAAATTAAAGCTTTTGCAACAACTCCTGAGTTAACTGAAAGAACGCTTTTGAACCAGCTGATTGGGGAGCAATTAAAACAGCTGGCATAAAACTATCAACAGCCTTAGCAACATTGACATCAACTGGAATTTGTACCTTACAAATTTTTTCTACACCAAAATCTTCAACAACCCGGTGCATCACTTGTTTATAGTATCTGCCAGTCAGAAGGTTAGCGCTAGACATACTAAATACAATTCCCAGCATTTTTATATCTATCTTGCTTTCATGTCCGTGACTATCCTTTAATCGGGCAATCCGTCTTTCCAGCAGTTGAATACCTACTACAGATAAAGGTTCTGGTTTAGCAGGAAGTATGTAGAAATCGCTGGCGGCTAAAGCGCTACGAGTCAATAGATTATAGCCAGGGGCACAATCAAGAAGGATAAAATCATATTCTTGACGTACTGGTTTTAAGATGTTATTAATCAGGACTCTTTCAAAGCGATTCCAAATCATTTCAAAGTCCTGTTCACCCAAAGCAGTTGCTTGTTTATGCAGCATTTCTGAGACAAAAAATTCATCATATAAGTCAATATCTCCTGGTAATAAATCCAGTCCGGGAAGATTACAAACCGGGGATTGAATGATATCTTGAATTGTCAGTTTTGCTTGTGCCTCTGGATTGATAACTTCGTCTATCAGATACCTAAATGTTTTACTTTGTTTACGACGCTTGGCAAAATCTAAAGGCGACATTAAACTAAGTGTGGCACTAATTTGGGTGTCTAAATCAAGGACAAGCACCCGCTTGCCATGATTTTTAGCTAAACAGGTAGCTAAATTGACGGTGAGGGTGGTTTTACCAACGCCACCTTTCATATTTGCAGTAGCAATTACATATCCCATTGGTTGAGTCCTCTGTTGACGCATTCCCATCTAGGTAGCGTACAACGATCTCGAACTATTAAATCTTCCATTAAATTTAATATTTTCCGAAACTTATTTGTAGGCGTTGAGCTAGGTGACACGATTTAATCTCAGCCGTCGTCCTGTTTTTTGATGAAATGGGCTAGTTACAGTTGTTTTCATTTATTTGAACCACACTACTCCCATTCGGCTACGCTCACGGCAAGCCCACCCCCATTCGGCTACGCTCACGGCAAGCCTACTCCCCGTCTCAGTTCTGGTCTAGTTACTTGAAAACAGCTGTAAATTGCTGTCACTTTGGTTGAAAGCTAGATAACATTAGATTCGGGCGTGTTTACTGTTCAGGAGTGCCAAAATGTCTAAACAGCTGGGTCAAAAAATTGCACCCACACCGATATCAAATGATATCAATGTGGTGGATTTGATTGATCAATACTTCACCGCCTACAACTCAGCGCGGTTGCGGGAAATTTGCCAACTTCTGAGTCGTGATGTGCTAACAGAAGGTGTCACGGTGGGAGTTAGCCTATCCGGTGCGATGACACCAGCAGGATTTGGGGTTTCAGCACTTGCACCCTTAATTCGCAACGGCTTTATTGACTGGATGATTAGCACTGGTGCAAATCTTTACCACGATATGCACTATGGTTTGGGTTTTGAACTCTTTGCTGGTAATCCGTTTTTGGATGATGTGAAACTGCGCGAGGAAGGCACTATTCGCATTTATGACATTATCTTTGGTTACGATGTGCTGCTAGAAACTGATGCGTTTATCCGCAAGATTCTGCAAGGGGAAGCGTTTCAGAAGCGGATGGGAACTGCTGAGTTTCACTATTTATTGGGTAAGTATGTTCGGGAAGTAGAAAAGCAGCTGGGTGTGCAGCATTCCTGCTTGCTGGCGACAGCTTATGAGTGTGGAGTACCGATATATACGTCTTCTCCTGGGGATAGCTCAATTGGGATGAACGTGGCGGCTTTAGCTTTGGAAGGTTCGCAGTTGGTGATAGATCCATCAATTGACGTAAATGAGACGGCTGCGATCGCATATAATGCCCGTGAATCAGGAGGTAAAAGTGCAGCTGTAATTCTCGGTGGCGGTAGTCCCAAAAACTTTTTGCTCCAAACCCAACCGCAACTTCACGAAGTATTAGGACTCGAAGAACGAGGACATGATTTCTTTGTGCAGTTTACCGATGCACGTCCCGATACAGGCGGTTTGTCTGGAGCAACCCCATCGGAAGCCGTCAGTTGGGGTAAGATTGACCCAGAAGAGTTACCTAACACAATTGTTTGTTATACCGATAGCACGATCGCTCTACCACTGGTGACAGCATACGTCTTGAACAAATGCCAATCTCGTCCCCTGAAGCGGATATACGACAGGCGAGAAGCCATTTTCGACAAACTGCAAAAAGACTATCTCGCAGCCAAAACCCGACCATCGGATCAGATTCCAGCAGCAGTGGCTGAAAATGCTTCACAGCAAACAGCGACTTATCCCTGTGGTCGGCTGATTCCGAATGCTCATTAGGGGAGTGGTGTAAACTTAAGTCAAATCGGCGGTTAGAAAGCGCGTATACACAGACCAAACCACCTTCGTGGGTTTCAAACCCTCAATTTTTTCTTAGTCCACGGAGGTGGACTTTGTTTGTGTAGCCGCGAATTCCATTCGCCCTGATTCTAGGGACTTCCAAAGCATAAAATGGAACAATATGGCAGCTATTTACAGTGTTGTTGGAGCAGAGATACAGCTAATTCAAAATTATTAGGTTGAGTTTGGACTGCATAGGCTTCTCTTTCTAAATCTTGTCGTTTGACATCGGTATAGCGTCTAAAAAACGGTCGAGCATAATTGATAGGTTGAATGTCTAAACCTAAAGTTTTTATTTTTCCTTTTCCTGCACATACCTGTGCTGCATGAACAGCTTCATGAATTAAGGTTTGAGTTCCAATATGTAACTCAAAGACTACAGGATTAATCCAGATTTTTTTGTCAGATTCTCTTAATAACCCATAAGCTCCTCGCTTTGGTGGTAGCGCAATTATTACCTGAAATCCTTTTTTTTCTAATTGATTTTTTAAATCTAAAAATCTTGCTTCTCGATTGGGTATTTGAGAAAGCAACAGTAAGGAATTTAATATAAAAATTTTGCTCATTGCCTTTTTTTACAAAAGAGAATTCAGGAGTCAGAAGCCAGAATTAAAACAAGTCGCAAGTCGCAAGTCGCAAGTAAGTTTTGTGTAAGCGTTGCGGTAGCGAGTCTGCGAGCGTCCGGGGATTTAGAACCCGACCCGAAACGTGCTGCCGTCGTTAGGCAGGGGAATTAAACCCCCAAACTCTGTTAAAGTTTTAATGACTTGGCGATCGCCTTTCTTATTTTTGACCAAATAGGTGATGCCAAAGCGTCCTCTTCCCAACTCTCTCTCAATGATGTATTTTCCACTTTGCAAGCGATCGCCTTTTACCCAAGCCACATTTGTATCAGCCGTTAATGCGACTTGCTTTAGATATTGCCATTTAGACAGATCGCGCAGTCTATGACAGTTTATGCTTCGGCGTTGAACCAGAAGCATAATCTTGACCAAAAATCAACTATTTATTCACATCCAGCAACCGTGAAGTTTCTAACCGACTCATCCATTTCTTTAAATAAACTTGATTACCTATTTCCTCACTTGGATCTTTAGTATCCAAAGGATAAGGCATCAGTCCCAAAATCGTTGCTGTCGTCACGCAAAACATCGATTTTTGGAAACTTATACAAATTTGCACCCGCAAATCATCTTCACCCCGAAGACTGCGACGATAAATTTCGTGCAAATATTCTGGAAGATAATGACGCATATCCTGCATCAACAAGGTAGGAGGAATACCCGCGCCGCCGATAGGTAAGGGATCGGCATACAATGCGCCATATTGAAATCGAGTTTGATCTAAGGGAATTTGATATCCTTGAGCGTTGTATGAAACTGTACCGTGGAAAGGAGTTCCCCGGAAGAATACTGCTTCTACATAAGGTATTGCTGTATCTGCTAAGAAGGTCAAACCAACGCTTTTGGGAATGATTTCATAGACTTCATCCCGAATTTTGACGGCGTAGGTAATTGGGTTTGATGCATTTGCTACTAACGCTGTTTTAATATGGTCTACAACTTCGGGAATCGATTTGATTTCGCCTTGATCGTAGCGGTCTGATAAGTTGAGGAACATATCAGCCATTACTCGCCAGAATTGACCTAAACCGGTGTAGTAAGCAGAGACGCGCAAGAGTTCTGTTAAGAAATCTGGAAACAGTTGGTTAATACCGGGAATTAAAAGATTATTTTTAAATTTTGCGGCGATAACGGCTTGCGCTCTTTCTTGAAATTCTTTTGTATCTAAATACGTATCTAGTCCGCCGCCACCGTGCCACATCATAGCTTTCATGCAATATTCGGCATATTCAAAATTAATTCGGTCATGCCACCAGTGACGGAACAATTTCTGAAAAGAAACCTCTCCATTAAAGTATTTAAAAAATGGGAAAAATACTAAAAACTGATGCTCGGCAATATAGTTAAGATTTTCTGAGTAGGCATCTAAAACTACGCCATAGCTTTTAAGAATGCCAACTACTTCCAGCACATTTTCTGGACTATCCGGGAGTAATGCCTCTCCTTTTTGCAGACGTTCAATATACTCAGCTAAGGGATTGTGAGTAGCTTTCTTTTTAATAGTTACCATTGCAATCTCTCCAAAAGGCATTAGTCATTAGTTATGGGCATTGGGCATTGGGCATTGGGCATTGGGCATTGGGCATTGGGCAGGTTATTCTCCTTGTCTCCTTGTCCCTAATCTCCAGGCTTGATTGCTTTATCCAAGGACACTGTTGCTACTACGTTTTGAGTATTTACCATTGCTGTAATTGTCGGTTCAGTCCAGCGCACTAACCAACTAGGTTGAATGCCGAAAATCACAATCAGCACAGCTAAAATTGCAGCTGGGGCGCGATCGCTCCAATACACACGCGGTAAGTTGGTAACTGATGCAGACAAGCGTCCAAAAAAGGCGCGGTTGACGAGAATTAAGAAGTAAACTGCTGTTAAACCTGTGCCAATCATGCATAGCAGCGTTTGCACTGGGAAAACTGGAAAACTACCCCGATAAACTACGAATTCGGAAATAAACCCGATCATTCCCGGTATACCAGCACTGGCCATGACTCCGACAATCATCAAGCTACCGATTACCGGCATACCCCGTTCTGGGTTCAGTAATCCTTCGATGACTTCTAAATCACGGCTTCCGGCTTTTTTATACACAACCCCTACCAGCAAAAACAGCATTGCCGAAATCAAGCCGTGGCTAATCATTTGCATTACAGCACCCAAAACACTTAAAGGTGTCGCCGCCGCCGCCGCTAAAAGCACGTAACCCATGTGGCCAATGGAACTGTACGCCACCATTTTTTTCATATCGGTTTGAGCGATCGCGCAGGATGCACCATACAGTACACTGACTACTGCCCAAGTCGCTAACCAAGGAGCCACATAAGCCCAAGCTTCTGGTAACAAGTTCATCCCAAACCGCAGTAAGCCGTAACTTCCCAACTTCAACAGCACCCCAGCTAACAACACTGAAATTGGTGTGGAAGCTTCAACGTGAGCATCTGGCAACCAAGTATGGAAGGGAACTAAGGGAATTTTAATCCCAAAACCTACCAAAATTCCCGCTAGCAATAAAAGCTGTGTTGCTAGAGGTAAAGTCGTCGCGTTTAAGGTTGCTAGTGCAAAGTTAGAGGAACCACTCAGCCAAACCATGCCGAGGAAACTTGCTAAAATCAAGATTCCCGAAACGGCTGTATAAATGAGAAATTTTGTAGCAGCATAACCCCGTTTTGCTCCACCCCAAATAGCTATCAACAGATATAACGGAATTAGTTCCAATTCGTAAAATAGGAAAAATAGCAGTAAATCTTGTGCCAGAAAGGCTCCAGTTACCCCAGCGCATAATACTAGTATCAAAGAATAATAAAATTTCGGACGCTGTAAGGATTCATCGCTGCTGTAAATGGCAATGCAGGTTAATAGTCCATTTAAAACCAGCAATGGCAAAGATAAACCATCTATTCCCAGGTTATAATTCAAGCCTAAAACATCTATCCAAGGTATAGACTCGGCAAACTGTTGAGTGATTTCCCCTGGATGGAACTGAATTGTTAGTACGATTGTCCACAAGAAAGCGATACTGGCAAAGACCAAAGCCACCCCACGGGCGAATTTCCCACTGATGCCAGAGGGTGAGAAACCAATTAAAGCTGCGCCGATTAACGGCACTAGAATTAAAATACTAAGCATAGATAGAATTCAGGTAAGGGGAGATGAGGGAGATGTAGCTTTAGCTTCCCGCAGGGTGGGGGATGAGGGGGATGAGGGAGAATAATAAATCCTAACTCCTACTCCCTTCCCGCTTTCAGATTACCTATTTGTTCTTCTGTTTGTTCGTTGGCGTCCTTGGCGTCCTTGGCGGTTCCTTAAAAAATTAGGTATTCTGACAGAACTATAGGAGTAACTCCTAACTCAGTTAAAAAGGTAATTTATCTAGTAAACCCGATGACCAGCTGATGAAAAAACCCAGGACGCTGACAACTGCTAGGATGGTCAACATATAGCCCTGAGATTGCCCAGAAATGCTGTACTTTAAAGTTTGTCCGCCGATAATTGTGGCAAACCCAACCAAGTTTACTAAACCGTCAACCAAGTAGCGATCGCTCCAAGCTGAAACTTTAGATAGCAGTGCTACTGCACTCACTACGGTTACACGATAAACTCGGTCAATATAAAAATCATAACCTAACAAGTCTTGCATAAATCTCCAGGTCAAGATTCTCGATCTTGACCAAGCTTTGTGCAGATAAAGTGTAGACCCTACACCTACTCCCACGACGGTAGAAGCAAACAAGGCTAACGCCACATACCAATTAATACTTTCCCAATCGGGTAGTAAGTACCATTGCTGTAACATCAGAGGTAAAAGCAGAGTCAATACTGTGAGAATCACCATTGGTAAGGCCATCTGCCAACCAACTTCTGGGGTGCGACGGGTCTTTTGTTGCGGTTTACCCCAAAATACTAATCTAAATACTCTGGTCAAATTCAATGCTGTCAAGCCATTGACTAATAATAAAACCCCAATCACCCAAGGGCTAATATTCACAAAACCGTCAGCCCATGATAGCATTGCCCAGAAGCTTCCCAATGGTAGCAGTGTTACCATCCCCGCAGCACCGACAACAAAGGCTGTGGTGGTGGCTGGCATTCGTGACCACAAACCGCCCATTTCTGTTAAGTCTTGGCTTTGGGTAGTTAAGATTACTGAACCAGAACTCATGAATAATAATGCTTTGGCGATCGCATGAGTTAACAGCAACATCAAGGCCACACCCCCTTGCTGCAACCCCACCGCCAAAAACACTAAGCCCATGTATGCACTCGTGGAATGAGATAGCGCTCGCTTAATGTCAATTTGTGCTAAGGATACTAATGTTGCCCCAATCGCCGTTACCGTGCCCATGACTACTAAGGCATTCAAGGCAACTGGCGACAGTGCTAACAATGGTTGAAATTTATAGAGTAAATAAGCACCACCCGCTACTACCAGGGAGTTCCGCATTACTGAGGCGGGGTTGGGGCCTTCCATAGCCTCATCTAACCACAGGTGTAGTGGAAATTGAGCACATTTACCAGCAGGCCCCGCAATTAACGCTAACCCCAGCAATGTCGATGTCATTGGGCTTAAATTAGCTGTTTGCGCCCACTCATATAAATCCGAAAAGTTCAAACTGCCTGCTAAGGTGGAAAGCGTCACCACACCCATCAGCAGCAACAAGTCTCCCACCCGTTTAGTCCAAAACGCATCCCGTGCCGCCGTCACTACTAAAGGTTGAGCATACCAGAACCCCACCAGCAAGTAAGTCGAAAGCGTCAGGAGTTCCAAAAGGGCATAGCTGAGAAACAAAGAATCACTGATTGCTAGACTACTTAGCGCCGCTTCAAAAAATCCCAGCAGCGCAAAAAAACGTGCCAACGACCAGTCCTTTTCCATGTAACCTAGAGCGTAAACTTGTGCTAGTAAGCTTAACCCCGTAATTAAAACTGTTGCCCCAATACTGACTGCTGAGAGTTCCAAGCTAAAAGATAAGTCTAAATCCGCAGCTTTGAACCAGTTGACTACTAACTTTTCTGGTTCTCTATCCCAAATATTTTGAAATACAAACAGACTATGGGCAAAAGCTAAAACGCTCATCAACAAGTTGATGTATGCCGCAGGTCTTGGCCCTGTTCGTTGAATTATTCTGAGTCCCCACGGCAAGGTCAAAATTGCGCCCCATAAGCTATAAAAAGGCACAAACCAACTTGTTGAAAATAGAAATTGATTCATTTAAATTTCCCTTGACGACTCAGCCTTGATTTTAAAAAACTTTCAAACAATTTTTAATATAAATTAATTTATCAAAACATCAATATTTTATTATTATTTTTTCAACTAAATTCCTGCAAGTACTTTTACTTAATTTACCCAATTTAACATAAGTAAAATATAACTTTACATAAGTAAAAGCATTTACTGGCTTAACTTAACCTCAGGTTTTAAATTTTTATTTCTAATTTGACCAAAGTAATTTATAGGATATATTTGAAAAAATTATCTATTTTTCACCTAGTCGTTGTAAATCTAACCAGATTTGAGAAAACATAGGGATAGCAAAAGATACAGCCGTTGTTCCTCCCTCGCCAGATGGGGTTAGCCTTAGTTATGATTGTCCTTTTGTAAATGTGATAAAGAAATTATAAAGCATAAGTGGCGGCTCAAGGAATTAGTGAACTTTTATTGCCCGGAAACACTAGATAAATTTTTGTTAAGTTTTTTAAAACTTTCTTATCATAAACTATTATAGTAATTTATATTGCCAGGGACGCCAAGCTTTCCTATGCTTAATTTGGAAGTGTTTTCTTAGCTCTAAGATCAAGCTCTTCCCGTCAAAAATTTCAAACAACAGTACTGATTAGATTCATTTTGTAGGAGTTCTGCGATGCCAATTGCAGTTGGGATGATTGAAACGAAGGGCTTTCCAGCAGTAGTAGAAGCTGCTGATGCGATGGTGAAAGCCGCCCGTGTCACTTTAGTAGGCTATGAAAAAATTGGTAGCGCTCGTGTCACCGTGATCGTTAGGGGAGATGTATCGGAAGTCCAAGCTTCTGTAGCAGCTGGGGTTGAAGCGGCAAAAAGAGTCAATGGTGGTGAAGTGTTATCCACTCACATCATTGCTCGTCCTCACGAAAACCTGGAATACGTCTTGCCGATACGTTACACAGAAGCTGTGGAACAATTCCGTACTTAAAAGCTGTTTAAACAAAGTAATTAACGCTCTTTGCCTGATTCAGCATCACTTTTGTCCAATGCTAAAAACTTTGAAATAGGGATTAAAACTAATGTCAATTGCAGTAGGAATGGTTGAAACGCTAGGCTTTCCAGCAGTCGTAGAAGCTGCTGATGCAATGGTGAAAGCTGCCCGCGTCACTTTAGTAGGCTATGAAAAAATCGGTAGTGGTCGGGTTACAGTGATTGTCCGGGGTGACGTGTCAGAAGTGCAAGCTTCTGTGGCCGCAGGAGTTGAATCTGTAAAGCGAGTCTTCGGCGGACAAGTGTTATCGACTCACATCATTGCTCGTCCTCATGAGAACTTAGAATACGTCCTGCCAATTCGTTATACCGAAGACGTAGAGCAGTTCCGCGAAAATGTCAATGCAATTCGTCCTTTCGGTAGAAGACCGTAATTTGTAATGCAAGTTGCCAAAGTTCGCGGCACAGTAGTTAGCACCCAAAAAGACCCAAGTCTTAGAGGTGTCAAACTACTGTTGTTACAATTAGTGGACGAAGATGGAAACATCCTCCCCCAATACGAAGTAGCAGCAGATACTGTGGGAGCAGGAGTAGATGAGTGGGTACTTGTCAGTCGTGGCAGTGCCGCTCGTCAAATTCTGGGAAATGAGCAGCGTCCATTAGATGCAGCAGTAGTAGCGATCATAGATACTATTCACGTTGAAGATCGCGTCATTTACAGCAAAAAAGATCAATATCGATAGTTATTTAGTCATTAGTCATTAGTCATTAGTCTTAGCTAAAGACAAATGACAACTGACAAATGACTAACTTAATAGAGGAGGAATCTTGCGATGGCAGTCCGTAACACGGCGGCACCCCCAACCCCGTGGTCGAGGAATTTAGCTGAACCCAAAATCCATGAAACTGCCTTTGTACATTCATTTTCCAATGTGATTGGGGATGTAAGGTTAGGTGCAAATGTAATCGTTGCTCCGGGAACTACGATTAGAGCGGATGAAGGCACACCTTTTTATATTGGTGAAAACACCAATATTCAAGATGGTGTTGTGATTCATGGGTTGGAGGAAGGTCGAGTAATTGGCGATGACCAAAATAAATACTCGGTGTGGGTTGGCAAAAATGCCTGCATTACCCACATGGCTTTAATTCACGGCCCAGCTTATGTTGGGGATAATTCCTTCATTGGCTTTCGCTCTACGGTGTTCAATGCCAGGGTGGGTGCAGGTTGCATCGTGATGCTGCACGCTTTGATTCAAGATGTAGAGATTCCCCCAGGTAAATATGTACCTTCGGGAGCGATAATTATTAACCAGCAACAAGCTGACCGTTTGCCAGATGTGCAAGATCAGGATAAGGAATTTGCTCATCATGTGGTTGGAATTAATCAAGCACTGCGAGCAGGTTATCTCTGTGCTGCGGATAGCAAATGTATAGCACCGATTCGGGATGAAATTGCTAAATCTTATACAGGTAGTAGTATTACTGTCTTAGAGTTGGAAAGGAGTAGTGAAGTGTCGAGCAATAGTTTAGGTGCAGAAACAATAGAGCAGTTGCGCTATCTATTGGAGCAAGGGTATAAGATTGGTACGGAACACGTAGACCAAAGAAGGTTCCGCACAGGTTCTTGGACTAGTTGCCAGCCAATTGAACCGCGATCGCTCGGTGAAGCGATCGCAGCATTAGAAAGCTGTGTAACAGAGCATAGCGGCGAGTATGTGCGGCTGTTTGGCATTGACAAAGGTAGACGGCGCGTATTAGAAAACATCATCCAACGTCCAGATGATGATGTTAAACCAGCTACCAGCTTTAAGGCTCCTGCTGCTAGTCGTGGTAATGGGAGTTATAGCAGCAGCAATGGTAATGGTAACGGCTCTAGCAGTGGCAAAGTTAATGGTGAAGCTGTAGAGCAAATCCGCCAACTCTTGGCAAGTGGTTACAAAATTGGCATGGAACACGTAGATGAGCGGCGCTTCCGAACTGGTTCCTGGACTAGTTGCAAGCCAATTGAAGCAACTTCCATAAATCAAGTAATCTCCGGTTTAGAAGAATGTATTGAAAGCCATCAAGGCGAGTATGTGCGTTTAATCGGCATTGATCCCAAAGCCAAACGGCGGGTATTGGAGACGATTATCCAACGTCCAAATGGTCAAGTAGCCTCCTCCGGCAGTCAGAAATCATTTACTAGCAGTGCAGCACCCTATGCTACAGCAACAGCTAGCAGTAGCCGCTTGAGTACTGAAGTAGTAGAACAACTGCGACAATTATTGAGTAGTGGATATAAAATTAGCATTGAACACGTAGATGAACGGCGGTTCCGTACAGGTTCCTGGACTAGTACCGGTCAAATTCAAGCCTCCTCAGAAAGAGAAGCGATCGCAGCCATAGAAGGACACCTTGGCGAATATCCAGGGGAATATGTCCGCTTAATTGGGATTGACTCTAAAGCCAAACGGCGGGTATTGGAAACGATTATTCAACGTCCAAATGGTCAAGTAGCCTCATCTGGCAGTCAGAAATCATTTACTAGTAGTGCCCCCACTGCAACAGCAACAGCAACAGCTACCAGTACCCGCTTGAGTACTGAAGTAGTAGACCAACTCCGGCAATTATTGGCTGGCGGCTCTAAAATTAGCATTGAACACGTAGACCAACGGCGGTTCCGTACAGGTTCTTGGACTAGTACCGGTCAAATTCAAGCCTCCTCAGAAAGAGAAGCGATCGCAGCCGTAGAAAGGCAACTTGGCGAATATCCAGGGGAATATGTGCGCTTAATTGGTGTTGACCCCAAAGCGAAACGTCGGGTATTGGAAACGATTATTCAACGACCTTAAGGAATTAGGAGTAGAGACGCGATTAATCGCGTCTGTACAGGAGTTAGGAGTTAGCAGTTGAAAAAGATTGTTAATTCATAACTCTAAACTTAAAATTTCTAACTTCTGACTTACAACTCTTAACTCCTCACTGTTTAACTACTAACTCTCTGTTTTCCGGCTTCCGAGGTTAAAATTTCCATGTCTGTGCCGCTACTGCACCTCAGCAATAAATTTGATTCTTACATTAGTGGTGAGGTGAGTATTCATCCAAGCGCGGTACTTGCACCTGGGGTAATACTCCAAGCGGCTGTAAACAGTAAAATCATCATTGGGCCAGGGGTCTGTATTGGTATGGGAGCCATTCTCCAAGTCCATGAAGGAACCCTAGAGGTAGAAGCCGGCGCAAACCTGGGAGCCGGTTTTTTGATGGTTGGTAAGGGCAAAATTGGAGCAAATGCTTGCATTGGTTCGGCGACAACAGTTTTCAACTATTCAGTTGAACCTGGACAAGTAATTCCATCGGGTTCGATTTTAGGAGACACCAGTCGCCAAATTGACCAAACAAAGCAACTGGAACCAACTCCAAGTAACCCAGCTTCTACAAATACACCACCGCCGAAGGAAGAGGAAAATGGTTTAGGTGGAGTTAAGGAAAAGGTAATTTCCTCAACTAACTTCTCAGCTTCGGCTTTTGTGGATTTCAAACAAAATAAGTCGATTTCCTTCTTTAAATCTTCCGTGACTCCAGAAAAACAGTCTCCTCCTGTGGAAGAACCGACTAAAGATGCTGACTCCAGCTTGGGGGAAAATGCCCAAGAGTCTACAGAACACGACTCAGACTCCAGTCAGCTAGCCACAGAATCGCCTAACGGTTTCGGGTCTCAGATTTATGGGCAAGGGAGCATAAACAGACTCTTGACTACATTGTTTCCTCATAGACAATCCTTGAACAACCCAAACTCTGACAATCAGTCCGAGTAAGTGTTAATTGTAAGTTGTCAGCTTTTTCCGTATCTTGGAGAATTCATTATGGAAACATATAATCAACGGTCTCTCAATACCAGCCAGGGAGCGCATAGTTACGAAACTTACGAGGATACTGCTTTGGGTTTAGTTTCTACCCGCAGCTTTCCAGCGATCGTTGGTACGGCGGATATGATGCTGAAATCGGCGGGAGTTCACCTAGTTGGGTATGAAAAAATTGGTAGCGGTCATTGTACTGCGATCGTCCGGGGTGGAATTGCTGACGTGCGTCTGGCTGTAGAATCAGGTGTGCAAACGGCTGAACAGTTTGGTCAGTTGATTTCTAGTTTGGTGATTCCCCGACCTTATCCCAACCTAGATATAGTGCTTCCGATCACAACTCGTTTAACTAAATTGATGCAGGAGGGCAATTACAGCCGCCTGAGTAATCAAGCAATTGGTTTGGTAGAAACGCGAGGATTTCCCGCGATGGTAGGAGCATGTGATGCCATGCTGAAAGCTGCTGATGTTCATTTGGCAGCCTATGAAAAAATTGGTGCGGGTTTGTGTACAGCGATTATTCGCGGTTCCGTAGCAAATGTGGCCGTAGCTGTGGAAGCGGGAATGTTTGAGGCAGAACGCATTGGGGAATTGAATGCAGTGATGGTAATTCCCCGACCTCTGGACGAAATGGAGCTAACTTTGCCATTAGCAAATTGCTGGATAGAAGAACGTCAAGCATTAAACTTGCCTGTGAATATTAAAGAACAAGTTGCGGAAATCGAGGTACTAAGATTACCAGACTTAACCAAGCTAAATACAAAAGTTACAGAAGAATTATGGAATGATGAATGATGAATTTGGGAAAATCCTCATTCAGCATTCATCGGGAAATAGAAGGCATCTTACGCTCTTATTGTTCTGATAATAGCTTCTTCAATCCATAAGTAAAATACCTTTATTTGAATAGAAATAATAGAGTTTTGTCTATAATAGAACTCGTAACTTTCTATGAGCATTGCTATATCATTTACCAGTCTTCAGCAATACTAGTTTTATATGTATTAATCGTTATATACAGGAGAATCACCTTTGAACCAAGCGACGCTGCACCAGTTAAAGGTGTTCGAGGCGGCGGCACGGCATAGTAGCTTTACTCGTGCTGCTGAGGAATTGTTTCTCACCCAACCTACCGTTTCTATGCAGATCAAGCAACTCACCAAATCGGTAGGGTTGCCATTATTTGAGCAAGTGGGAAAGCGGTTATATCTAACGGAAGCCGGACGGGAATTATTTGCTACATGTCGGCAGATTTTTGAGAATATAGCCCAGTATGAAATGAAGGTGGCAGATTTAAAAGGGTTAAAACAGGGACAATTACGCTTGGCTGTGATTACAACAGCAAAATACTTTATTCCACGTTTGTTGGGGCCGTTTTGCGAACTTTATCCAGGGATTGATATCTCGCTGCAAGTAACGAATCACGAACAAATTTTAGAAAGGATGAGTCAGAATCTGGACGACTTATATATTATGAGTCAAATTCCAGACAATATAGATGTGACTTGTGAACCATTTTTAGAAAACCCTTTGATAGTCTTTGCACCGACTAATCATCCGTTGTGCAATGAAAAAAATATTCCGATACAACGCCTGTCTAACGAACCTTTTATTATGCGGGAACCAGGTTCAGGAACTCGTCGCGCCGTCCAAAGGCTATTTGAAGAACAAGGGGTGACGGTAAAAGTCAAGCTAGAATTGGGAAGTAACGAAGCAATTAAACAAGCGATCGCAGGTGGTTTAGGAATTTCTGTTTTATCGCGTCATACTTTACTATCAGACTCTTCAGAGTTTAGCATTTTAGATGTACAACACTTCCCCATTCAGCGAAATTGGTACATGGTATACCCATCTGGCAAGCAGCTATCCATCGTCGCTCGTGCCTATTATGAGTATCTACTAGCTGCGGCGAAGAATTTTGTACAGCAAAAAGCTGATACTGCTTCTAGTACGCTTGAACGAAGAGGCAGGGGGCAGGGAGCGGGGGGAGATGACCCCTGACTCCTGCCGTGGAGCGGAGCGGAACATGTTCTTACGTCCTCCACTTCTTACAAGTGGTTCTCGTTCAGATGGGGTCGAATCCTCATCTGAACTATCCCCCTTGCTCCCTGCTCCCTTGCCTCTTTTTCAACCAACTCCCGGTTCAAATAATTCCTAATTACGAATTACGAATTACCTAAAGGGGTTGACGGTTAGACCGGGAAGCATTGACAATTAACCAGCAGAATCATTAGAAATGGGGGAAAACTGGCAGTGGTTAACCCGGAAATACCGTCTTGGCGCAAAACAGTACAAAGCGAGATTGTAGCTGTTAGTGTATATTCTGACAGAGCATTGGTTACACGGCGAGGTGTAGTTGATTTAACAGGAATTGAACAGGAATTAGTAATTACTCCAGTGCCGATGACTCTAGAAACTGAGTCTGTGAGGGTTAGCGGTGCAGGTACGGTAGGGGTGCGCTTGGTGGGAGTTAGTAGCGATCGCATTTACACCACTGAACCTGTAGGGGAACGAGTAGCATATTTAACAAGGCAAATTCAGCAATTAGAAGCAGAAAAACGCCATTTGCAAGCCCAAGTTGATGCTTTAGCATTACAGTCTAGTTTTATCGAAGGCTTACGGGAAAAAACAGAGGAACCATTTTCAGTGAGTTTGTCTCGCAAAAATCTCAGCCTCAGCGAAACTTTAGATTTCCTCAACTTTCTCGGAAGCCAGTATAGTGAGTATGCGATCGCATCTGGGGAGTGCAAAACCCAGCAGCAGGAATTAGACAAACAACTGCAAGCACTCCACACTTCATTGCAAAAAATCCAAACACCCCATCCTAAAGAGAGTTTTAACTTAGTTGTCGCAGTTGAAGTTACGGGTGAAGGCGAATTTGAATTAGAGCTATCATACTTAGTGAATCGCGCTAGTTGGACTCCGCTTTATGACTTGCGCTTTAATACTACCAGCGATATTGTGCATCTGAGCTACCTTGCAGAAATCACCCAAAGCAGTGGCGAAGATTGGATTGGTGCAAATCTCACCCTTTCTACGGCTAAACCGGGATTAGGTACACTTCCACCCAAACTTGAACCTTGGTATATTGATGCGCCACTTCCTCAAAGAGTGCGACGAAGATTTGAAGCCCAGCCACCACTGCTGCCTAGCATACCAGAACCGCCCGCTTCTACTGGCAGAGCAGATTGGGAAGAACAAGACGAAGTTACAGAGGATAGTCTAATCCCAGCAGAAATCGTGACAGCAGAAGTATCCAAAGAAGGAAGTGTAGTTACCTTCAAATTGAATGGTGGCGGTAACATTCCTAGTGATGGCGCACCCCATAAAACTACAATTTTCAATGATGATTATCCTTGTAGCTTCGATTATGTAGCAATGCCGCGCTTGGTAAGCTTTGCTTATTTGCAAGCTAATGTGACAAATAGTCCCAACGGTGCGACTTTGTTACCAGGTAAAGCGAATATTTTCCGCGACAATGTTTTTATTGGGACAACTCAGTTAGATAATATTGCACCAGGGCAAGAGTTTAAACTGAATTTAGGAATTGACGAAGGTTTAAAAATTGAGCGCGATTTAGTTGAGCGTGTGGTAGACAAAAGATTGATTAGCAACCAGCGCCGGATTACTTATACTTATCGGTTGATAATTACTAACTTACTCGACAAAGAAGTAAATCTGAAACTAACTGAACAATTGCCGGTTAGCCGCAACGAGCAAATTAAGGTACGCCTCAGTCGCAGCAACCCACAAATTCAACTTGGTGAAATGGGGATTTTAGAATGGCAGTTAACTCTTCCACCACAGGAGCGAAGAGAGGTATATTACCAGTTTAATGTTGAACATCCGCCGGAATTAACAGTGGTTGGGTTAGATATTTAAAGTCGAATGCGATTTTGCTTGCAAAAAACACCGAAATCAGTAAGTCAAATGCGATTTTGAGTAAGTCGAATGCGATTTTGCTTGCGGAAAACACCGAAATGAGTAAGTCAAATGCGATTTTGTGAAAGCATTTAGGTATTTTGAGAAAGCAATCAGGTATTTTACAGCTATTTTCAGCTAAATAGACTACGCGGTGGAGGCACAGCAATGCTCATTGTGTCAACTTAAGCTAAAATCTGCTGACTGTATGATGGCCTCTCCCCAAAATGGGAGAGGGGAGCAAATTGTCCAGATTTGTCCCATGAATCAGCATTAGAGGTGAAGCGATCGCTTGGCGGCAAAACTGCGAGAATTAAATATAGATCCAGATGCTATGGATCTTCAGGAAAAACCCATTTTGGCGGTTCTGTAATTTTTTTCCGCAGACGTTCTTGTGCCAACTCCAACATTTTCTCTAAGGGAGTCTCTTCAATAAATTTTGCAGCGGCCTCTCTAAACTCGATATTGGGGCATTTATCCCCTAAAACACAACCGTTAACACAGGCTTCGGCACAGTTAATTTTTTGCTCCACAGTAAATTCCTCTCTAGAAGTTATCAGTTAGAAGTTAGAAGTTGTGAATTATAATTTTAACCCCTAACTCCTCACTCGCCATTTATCCAAGCGGTTGATTCTGATCACATTGACGTGAATACTGGAATTCCAACTCATTTTGCCGCTCCCTACCTTCTCTATATACAACCGGACAAACCTTAGTGTTAGCGCTCATACAATCCATGTGTGGCGTCTTTGCACACACCACAAGTAGTCCACCCAGAACAAACAACAATCCACAAATTGCCAGCGTATTAACCCAATAAATTTCTAGCGCACCGTGAACTACTATCTCTCGCAGTAGAGATACAATTGTTACCTCAACTGCCACTCCCACAGAGATACTATGTTCTTGCAAGTAGATCATTAATAGTCGGAATAACTCGACTAAAATCAACACAAATAGTATTTTTGCAGTCACATGTTTATAGTCTAGTGCCTGCGTGAGGGTAATAAATATCTCCCACAATTGGATTAGCATGACGGCGAACAATCCCAAACACAAGACAATCACAATTAAGTCTTGGAAGGCTTCCATGTTGCGAACAATTGAGTGCCGATCAAGCCAGCGATCGCCAAATAAAAATCGACTCTTCAGGCGCTTTTTCATGTACATTTCATTCCAATCGGGACTAGTTCAGACAACACCAGCGAGTCAACCCAATACTTTTATGTTATGCAATATTAAGCTTTTCTGCCTCAGCGAGGTTGGTGATTTAAATTTTGTGCTTGTTGCAACAATTGCTCGGCATTTTTTGCCCACTGGGGATTCCTCTGAGCATTGTATAAATCTCTAGCAAATTGTAATACTTGTACTGCATTTCCATATTGCTGTAACTGGATAAAAACTAAGCCTGCACCATAATAAGCGTTGGGATAGTTCGAGTTAGCTTCGGCTGATTTTCTAAAAGCCTCTAAGGACTCCTGTAATTTGTGTTGAATAAACCAAATTGAACCGAGATTATAGTAAGCTTCTGGATACTTCGGATTAATTTTTACTGCCTTACGAAAGGCATCTTTTGCTTGATCTACTTTACCTTGTTGGAGATAACACATCCCCAGATGATAAGGAGGCTCTGGTGCATTTTTGCTATATTCTATGGCTTTTTTAAAAGATGTGATCGCTCGTTCACAATCTCGTTGCTGTTCTCGTACCAATCCCAAGTTATAATGGGCAAATCCTAGTTTAGGATCAAGTTCTAACGCCCGTTGCAAATAATCGTTAGCTAACTTTAAATTATTACCTTCTAACAACGCACCACCTAAATTAGCAAAAGCTGGAGCAAATTTGGGATCGGCTTGTGTTGCTCGATAAAATGCATCCGCAGAGGGTTGTAATTTTCCCGTTTGTCGGAATGCTAGCCCTAAATTATAGTGCGCTGGTGCCAATGTCGGATCTAATTGGGCTGCTTTTTTAAAGGCGGCGATCGCATCTTGTACTTTTCCGGCTTGAATTGCCTGTAAACCTTGGTTTAACCAGTCTAGGGCAGTTTTAGCATGAGATTGTGCCAACTTTGAGTCGACAGGAGGAGATAGAGAAAGAGAGGGCGAGGAAATAGTCACAACCAACAAAGTCAAACTTACTAACCCTGCTATGCGATATTTAAAGAATAATAATCCCATTGATTTTCTAACTCGGAACACTTTCAGTTAAATTTACTTCATAAAAAGTTTTTACAAAAATTTTTAATTTGCCATGAGAGTTTGTGATACTTAACTTTTCTTAAGCTAAATCTTACGACAGGCTACAATTTATTTAAATTTCGATTAAAGGGAGCATAATAACAAATTAAAGAAGGGGTAACTTTGACCCTTCGGCTTCGCTCAGGGTCAACAGTGAGCGAAGCCGAACTGTTCACTCCAGAGAACCATTTTGTTATCCCTGATATATACAGCAGAATAATGCGGTTATAAAAGACTTACCGCAAGGGAGGTTTTATGAACGAAAAAGTAAAATTGGGTTCGCGGAATATTGCAATTGTCGGGACTTATTTAAGTGGAAAAACCACTTTACTAGAAAGTTTGTTATTTGTCATAGGGGGAATTTCCCGCAAAGGCAATGTTAAGGACAGCAATACAGTGGGAGATAGTGCTGCTGAGTCCCGCGATCGCCAGATGAGTGTAGAAGTAAGCGCCGCTAGCACTGAGTATAACGGCATTCGCTTCACTTTTATTGACTGTCCCGGAAGTGTAGAATTTGCCCAAGAAACGTACAATGCTTTAATCGGAGTCGATGCGGCAATCGTAGTTTGCGAACCCATACGCGAACGAGTCCTCACCCTTGCCCCTGTATTTAAATTCCTAGACGATTGGGAAATTCCCCATCTGGTCTTTGTCAACAAAATGGATCGGGCTAATATTCACGTTTTGGAAACCTTACACGCCCTGAAAGCAGTATCTAGCCGTCCTTTGGTAGCACATCAATATCCGATTATAAACGGGGAACAACTCACCGGCTTTATTGATATGGTCAGCGAACAGGCATATCAATATCATCCAGGCGCACCTGCTGACCCTATTCCTTTCCCGGAAAGTTTAAAAGAAGAAGAACGTACAGCACGGGCCGAAATGCTGGAAGCCCTAGCAAATTTTGACGATCATTTACTCGAAGAACTTTTAGAAGACATCGAACCACCCCAAGAGGAAATCCTCAAAGATTTAAAAATGGAATTAGGGGCAGATTTAGTAGTGCCCGTTTTCTTCGGTGTTGCAGAACAAGATTATGGTGTTAGACCTCTATTAGAAGCCTTGTTACGGGAAGCCCCCGAACCAGAAACCACAGCAGAACGTCGCTTAAAAAACTTAAAAGGTGATACACCTTTAGCGCAGGTATTAAAAACTTACTACACTCCCCAAGGTGGCAAACTCTCTCTGGTGCGTGTTTGGCGGGGCAAATTAACTGATGGTATTGTCCTCAATGGCATTCGCACTGGTGGAATTTACCGCCTGATGGGACAACAACAGCAGTTTGTTAACCAAGTTAGTGCGGGTGAAATTGTTGCATTGAGCCGTTTAGAAGGAATCAAGACAGGCGATACAATCTCTATAGAACAGCAATCGGCAATAAAATTACCCAAAGCTGTACAGTTGGAACCTGTGTATGCTTTGGCCATTACACCAGAAAAGCGCAACGATGAAGTTAAACTCAGCAGTGCCATCACCAAGTTGTTAGAAGAAGACTCCTCACTTGCTTGGGAACAACACGGCGATACTCACGAAGTAATTCTCTGGGGTCAAGGCGAAATTCATTTGCAAGTCACTCTAGACAGACTGCGCCGCAAATATAACTTGCCGATGACAACCCACTTACCACAAGTGCCTTACAAAGAAACCATCCGCAAAACAGTGGCTTCAGTTCATGGGCGCTACAAGCATCAAAGCGGTGGTCATGGACAATTTGGTGATGTTTTTCTGGAAATTAAGCCTTTACCACGCGGTACAGGCTTTAATTTTAATGAAACTATTGTCGGCGGCGTGATTCCCAAACAGTACATTCCTGGGGTGGAAATGGGCGTGCGGGAATTTCTGACACATGGGCCTTTGGGCTTTCCAATAGTGGATTTGGCGGTAACTCTGACTAATGGTTCATACCACAACGTTGATAGTTCCGAACAAGCCTTTAAGCAAGCTGCCCGATTGGCAATGCAAACGGGGATACCCCAAGCGGAACCTACGCTGTTAGAACCAATTCTGCGCGTGGATGTTACCACACCTAGCGAATTTACTTCGAAAGTGCTGCAACTGGTGAGTGGTAGACGGGGGCAAATTTTAGGCTATGAGGGTAAAAATGATTGGCAAGGCTGGGATAATGTCTCTGCATACTTGCCACAAGCAGAGATGCAAAACTTTATTGTAGAGCTGCGATCGCTCACTCTCGGCGTTGGTTCTTTCCATTGGGAATATGACCATCTTCAGGAGGTGCCGGAAAAGCTTGCTGAACGTGTCATTAACAGTAATGGTAATGGCAAATAATTTTAGATTTTGGATTAATCTAAAATAAACACTAGCCCGGAACTTTAAGCTTCGGGCTAATAACTAAAGTCCAATAAATCGTTGTTAGTCTATATCTTCTTCAGTAAGACCTGCATCCTTCAGCAGTCCTTTGAGTGTTCCAATGGGTAAATCCCGATTGCCATGAACAGGAATAGAGAGAATTACACCTTTGTTGGCATAAATATGGTGACTGCCAGTAATTCGTTTCAGGTTCCAGCCATACCGTTCAACAATTTTACATAAGGCTTTACCAGAAACAGATTTCATAGAGATATTTCAATCAACTGTTTATCCGGTTCAAGTTCTTCCTGCTGGCTAGCAACTTCAAGCCAACCCTGAATCGCATCTTTAAGCATTTCTAACAAGTCTTCGTAGCTTTCTCCCCATGTGTGACACCCTGGTAGGGCTGGTACAAAAGCACACCACACATCGTCTTCTTGCCAGATAACAGCTTTGATTTTCATGATAAATCTGTTGCAGTGTCGTGTTTTACATTTTAGCGCAATTACATTTGAGAGTTGCGTAGGCTTTGTGCCGGCGTTGGTTCTTTCCACTGGGAATATGACCATCTCCAGGAAGTGCCGGAAAAGCTTGCTGAACGTGTGATTCAAAGTAATGGTAATGGCAAATAATTTTAGATTTTGGTGAAGCAGCGCGGTCTTGGGGGTTTCCCCCATGAGCGACTGCTGAACCCGTTCGCGCAGCGTCTCCCCTTGGGAGAAGGGATTAATCTAAAATAAACACTAGCCCGGAACTTTACAGCAGTTTTCATCTATTTGAACCACATCTGTCGTAGGGGCACAGCAATGCTCATACGTGTCAACTTAA
>NZ_JABXKJ010000008.1 GCF_017115085.1 Nostoc sp. NMS7
GTTATTAACTATGCTTTTTTATCAAAATATTCTTTAAGCCTTATCTATACAATAAAAAATATATATATCAGATAAATTAAATATATACAAATAAGCAAAAATGATATATACTTAACTCATAAGTATATACATACTGAATCTATATGACTGACTCTAAAATTCGCTTGGAGACTTTTCGTATCCCTGAAAATACTTGGAAAGACTTTGTTGCTAAAGCCCGCAGCAATGGCGATAATGCTTCTTCTATTCTGCTTAATACTGTCCACGCTTATCTTGCTAACCAACTAAACTCTCCTGCCCCCGCTCCTGATCCTGCGATCGCTAATTTTCATCCATTGATTTTTTAGTGGGAACTTGCTAAATTTATTTGATAGTTTCTATGATTAATTGGGACTAACCCGTGGCGATCGCAGATCACTTGTTTAACTGCTCACCCTGGCGTTGACTATGCCTGAGACGGCTAGCGAAGGCGGCTCTGCCGCGTCTCCCTATCTAGGTCAATCCCCCAGCAAAAACTTCTTTCATCATACTGTTATGCTGATTAGAAAATAAGCTACAACAACTTGATATTTGTATAGTTTGCTTATTTTCGCCACAGCTAATGCCAAAAATTTAACAAACTTTATAACTCTGATTTAACCATCAATACTGTAGCCAAATTACGAGGGTTAAACGGCTGTAGAAGCATTGTGAATACGACCAAGAGAGGTAAGCTTGGCAAAAATCTGGGATAATAAAATAGGCTCTTGTGGTTCAGGAAGCATTTTTAACATTTCACGAACATATCGAAAACCACGACAATAAGCCTGAAGATCAACAATGCCAGAGCCAGGATTATCTTGACGGAACTGAGCTAGAAGATAATGAGACAAATTGACCATAAAAAATGAAAGGTTGACAGCATTAGTCACCGCAGTTTGACCCCTGTTCATAAAATCCTCCAATCCCCAAAACTGTTTAGCATCATGAAAATTAAATTCGATTTGGAAGCGCAGTTTATAGTAGTCGATTATTTTCTCATATGATAAACTTAAGTCACTAGAAAACAGAATTACGTGACTGCAAGCATTAGTTTTCAGATTGGTTTTCACCAAAATAACTACATTGAGTGGCTGGGCAAATTCTTTATGAAGTAGAGTAGATTGATAAATATCGGTTTTGATATCTTCTTCAATACTACTTTGACGCAAATATGCCTGAGAAATATTACGCCAGTCTAGCTTATCTCCGTATTTACGACGTGAACGATGATTAGGGTCACGATTTTGGGAAGGTATATATAATGCCGAATCGTGGCGTAACTTGGATATTATGTGCAACTTTACCTGGTTCGCCATTTGCAAGGCATTATTGTTGCCGAAATGACCATCTAGGACTAAGTAAGTGAGAGGGATAAAGTTAGCTATTAACTCAAATAGCTTATTAATCATCGCTTTAATTCGTAGTAATTCAGATGTGAAAATTACTTCCGTTTTGTTTTTATTTTTACTCCCTTTTGGTCGTCCACGCCCACGTTTTTCTTGAGTTTTTATTTCTGAGTTTGGCGATACACTACTTTTTTCTACATCACTCTTTATAACCTGTTCTATCTGAATCGGAAATGAGTGCCTTTGTTTGACACTTACTAATGATAATGTAAAGAAAGATAGTCCCGATATCGGTTTACTCATTAGACTGGAAAAAAACCTATCTAATCCATATGTTTTTTTCCCGGCTTTGCTTATTACTACCTCATCTCCTGCCAACAGATAAACATCATTTGGACAAAACAAATGCCGACGAAAAAATACCCAGAATAATGTCCCCCACGGTATAACTGTCTGAAAGAATCTTATCACCGTCCGATAACTACCACCAATGCCTGCCCAACGAGATATTCCCAACATTGTGACTCGTCCGCTCATGGCTAACATGGCCATGATGATCTGACTCAACTGACGCATTGTCGTCACTTTTATTTCTGGTAGCAGGCATTGCAACAGTGTTAGGATGTCGAACATGGGCTGTATGTGGCTTTTGAGTTGTCGTTGTGGAAGACAATAACTCTACTACATCAGCCCTCTCTCTTCATACTCTTTTTTTGGCTAAGGTATTGAACCATTAAAAGCCTTTATCGTTGTCGTTGTCGTTTTCCAGAGGAAGACTGTTCCTTATCGTCATCTTTAGGACGCTTAGGAAGCGGGCTTTGGTTAGGCTGTGGCTGTGAACCTTGGTTAGGTACGATGGTGACTTCTCCGCCGTTGTCGTTTTTACCTCCCGCAAAGACTATATTAGGGATTTTCCGTTGAGCCTCCCCAGTTTGAGCTCCACTCGCTATCGTCGTGTGCATCCCACTGCCTTTTTTAATTCCCATATAGACCGACCCTCCGCCATCCAGATTAAGAGTATTTGGTCGGGTTTGTGTTTCCTTGATAGCCCGTTTTTTATTACTGCCTTCGTTCTCACCGTATTGATAACTCCCCTGAGTCACTATTTCTTGCCATTCTTTCATCGTCGCACCACGGTTTTTGGGGTCGCGCCTCTTACCCCCACTGGTTATTGTATGCATAATAACATCCCCAGATTCCACGTTTGTTGGAGGAAACGTTGATATTGCTGACCGAGGATTTTTATCACTCGCATGAGTGAGTGCCCCCCATGTGCTATTTAGTGGGTTATCTATCTTCTCATCCCTCGTCTGCTCGTTACCAGGTTTTGGGTTTGCGGGGTCGGGCAATTTGAATTTGAACCTATCATCTTCAAACTGATTATCGCCTTTACCCGGCTCCAGCACCGGACCTGCGCTAATTCCCATGCTGCTATTAACGTTCAAGGCGCCATAGTCACCACGGTATGCCTCTGGGATTGGTCTGTGTTTGTTATCATCTCTATACCCAGTTGGTCCTACTGGCATTCCTACGTTAGCAGGTCTATTGGATTTAGGTGAGAAATACCCCCCATTAATTACCGCCGTACCCGTACCAGGTCTCAAATGACTATGGGCCAAATGTCTTGGATCTGCTGGCTGTGGTTGACCTATAACGCCTCCCTTCCCAGCACCTTGATGCACGCGAAGCCGATCATACGTGTCGCCGACTCCCATATGTTCCATAATCTCGCCTGGTCTTTGATTATTAATCGCGTTCCTATCGTCTTCTGTTAATGATGGGTTGTCAGCCACTGGTCTATGTATACGAGTATGGATAATACCCGGAGCCACGCTCTGCACTCTTACCTGCTCCCGAACGGCTTCGCCTAGGGCGTTAGCCTTCCGCCGCACTAACGGGAAGCGGGAGCCATATTTAATCCCTAGTTTCTTTTGTCTCTTTTCCTCAGGCGACAATTCTTCCTGCTCCTGCGGCTCGGAGGAGGAATCGGAATCCATCATGCATTGAACTGCGTTAATAGTATTTGTATTAGATTTAAGGAGAGGTCTATGTCGATCCACGCGGTGTTGTTCCATCTCTTGTTCGGACTTCTCTCCTAGCTCACCTATAGTAGACTTAGCCTGTAGTAGAGGTTCGCTCTCCTGTTGAGAAGGCAGAGGTTGTCCCCTCATATTTTTATGCTGGACTGGGGTGGTATGAGCTGGCTCACTCCTCGGTATCTGAGTCAAATTATGACCATAACGTTGCGCGCGCATCAACTTGGTATTTAAGTTCACGGGCTTCGTTGGCGCCTGTTGTGATTCCATTCCAAAATATCGTGGTTCAAACATTGCCTCTGCTGGGGTTTGAGCTACTTTTATTTTTGGTTTATTAGTTTCATTCTTCTGGTATATACGCAGTTTCTTTGACATATCGAATAACTTTCGCAGTCGGTTTTGAGAGGTTTGAAATGCGCCGGAATACACAAAGTAACCATTATATTCTATTGTTTCACAAATGACTTATGTCAACTATTATACTTTTGTCTATACTTGAGCAACCATTTCGCAACGCGCCATCATACGTGAAAATTCACCTGTCCGGCAGCCAAATTGGGAGGGTGGTGTGCAGGACAAACGTATCCCTCCCAAAGGCGGAATTCTCATAAATAAATGGGTTGACTCAGCGCGATGCCAACGAGAATACCGCAGCCATCGCACACAGAAAAGCTGCTGTCAGATGTAGTCCAGTCTGCGATCGCGTACCAGTCTACTAAAACTGCGATTGCTGTCCACTGCCACCAAAGATTTTTTCGCTTCTCAATTTTTCACAGCGTGATCACTAACTCCTAGCTAATTCCCCATTTTTACCCATTGTATGACCGCACCCCCTCCGGCATCGCTGTACCAGTTTAGTCGTAATATATTTTTATACAAAACATGGTAGTCACCACTGAATATACCCAAGTTTTGTATCAGAATTTGATACCGTAGTCACGACCTCTATATAAATAGATATTAATCCTCGTGACTACCAAAATCATCGTGACTATCAGACGTGACTACCAAAACCTCCAATATATTTTTAAGGCATTGGGTGTTGCACGATCGCACCTCTTCACCCCTGCCACAATCGTCTACACCCAATTTCGGGTAACATCCCACAGCTAAGGCAGTATACAGCCCTACTCAATCTTCCAATTAGGCGTATAACCAGAAGTAACTTGGCTATACATTTGCAAGACCGATGCAGAAATACGTCCTGAGAGTTTTGCGATCGCCCATAGCGCTCTTGTAAAATCATTTTCAATTGTTGAGAATTCGCTCAGGAAAAAGTTTATGGCAGATATGTCCGGTCAAAACCCCTCGGAAATCACAATGGCAACGGTTGATGAAGAACGAAAAGGCGCAACTTTCAGAGGTACGGTCATCCTTGGTATAGATCCTGATGGTGGGGAAGTCGTTTTCTTTAGAGACTTTTTAATTGAAGATTATAAAGGCGAACTTACCGCAAATCTTGCAACAGATGGCGATATAACGAAAAGCATTGATTTAGGCGAACTCGATCATAAAAGCCCCAGTTTTAGGCTGCCAATTCCGCTCTTAACGGATACATTACCCTACAATACAGTCGTGTTGAGCGACAAAAAAAGCAAGAAAAAAATCCTGACGATCAATCTATAAAATTTGTAACTTAGCTCGTAGTTCAGCCAAATTCGATTGCCCTCCTGTATAGATATCAAATGGGTTCTATAGGTAGTCAGACTCTTACTAATTTTTATTTGAAATGTTTTGACTCCTACTGTTCCATAGTCTTTTAGCCATTTTTCAATAGTTTTTATATGTGGTACTTTCTCACCCTTAAGCTCTTTTTTAATATAAATGCGAATATTTTCAACTGTTGGTTCTTCGGAAAAAGTCATATTAAAAAACCTACGATATTTACTTTGATACATACCTGCGCTTAGTTTACCCATCAGTATGCATTAAATAACACTCGACTAGTTTTAAATTTCCAATAGAGTTTTATCTCTAAAAATGTCGGGAAATATGGGGAATGAGGCATTAATCGAAGTCGTCAGGTATTCCCGCCTCTTTTAGCGTCTCCTGTAGCTTATGCTGCTTAAAAAGCTCTTTGCTTCTTATATTTAAATCGTGCTGCCATTAGACCTACACTACCTAAAACAGTACCAGCGATCGTCGAGGGTTCAGGAACGGTTTGAGGGACAGATGTAGAGCGAGCGATCGTCAAGGGTTCAGGAACGGCTTGAGGGACAGATGTAGAGCGAGCGATCGTCAAGGGTTCAGGCACGGCTTGAGGGATAGGTGTAGAGCTAGCAGAAGCGACATAGATAACAGGAAGACCAGCATCAAAACCCCCAATACCAGCCTCAAAACCCCCAAAATAACTAGCATAATGGTTATTCTTCGTGAGGTTTCCTGTTCCCTCAAAACCTTTAGGAAATGCTAATTGTAAGTATGTACCCTTCTCATAAAAATTAAAGTTCAAGATATCAGAGCCTGAGTTAATTGGATTACCAAAAATTATCCCAACATTAGAATTGGAATTGAATGTATCGACAACCATATTACTTGCGTTCAGTATATTAATTGAAAAACTCGAAAGATAGTTAATACCGTTAGTAGGAACGGCTCCTCCTGAATAGGAGAAAGTCCCATTAAAAGAACCGTTTGCCACTCCTGTTGTACCGAATGCGTCTGCTGGCGCAAATCTACCAAAAAGGTTGAATTCCAAAGCACTAGCAGAACCGCTTCCAACAGTTGCAAGCATTGCAAAACCAGTAACAATGGACGCTAACATTTGGACTAATTTCATATTCGTAATCCTGAATAATGAGACAACTGCTATAAAAACACTGAAAGATTAAATATTATAGACATGAAAGGCGTTCAAAGTACAGCACTTAAAACCTTTAGTTATTTGATAATAGCGGTCGTTTTTACGTAGTTCAAAAGTCTTGCGACCGTCAATGACATCTTGGTAAAAAGTCTTGCGACCGTCAATGACATCTTGGTAAAAGGGCATCCAAGTTTTTAAATTATGTGTGGCCATTGGTTTTGTAGTTGTTTGGACTTGTTATTTGGACTTGTTATTTGGACTTGTTATTTTTGGGTGAGATGTCGGGAAATGGAATTATCCCGTTGGTGGCATTAATATCTGGAACACACCACCAAAGCAAAACCCCACAGCGACAAGACGTGCTACGTGCTACGGGGTGAGAATTGGGGTTATGAGGAATGGGGCATTAATCGAAGTCGTCAGGCAATTCTGCCTCTTTTAGCGTGTCCTGTAGCTTACGGTAGGTGGGTAAGGACGGGTGAGATAGTGAAATATTTTTTGGTTGCTCTTTACCTTCTACAGGATTTTGGACACATGAGGTAGGCTGCACACTGAAATTATCTTTCTCTAATCATAGGATCAATCATTCTGTGGAGTTCTCTAACGAATTATAGGAAGGCTAATTTTTGAAAAAGTTAAGATAATTTTGCCAGTTTTGCCAAAATTTTCTAGGCTCTTATTTTGGCAAAGGTATTGGTAAAGAACAGCATTTAATCTCTCAAAGTTGGTTTTTTCAACATCCTTCGCCTGAAAAGCTCGCTCTGCCATTCGTTGTATCTATATTGACAGTATTGACGTTGTAGTTGTTGTTGTCTTCCCATTAGTTGATGAAGTTGTTAATGGGATTAGGACTTGCTTCCGGCGGGATAGATCGTTAATGAAGTCTTCCGCTACAGACCCTACTGCACCTCCAACTAATCCTCCTGCAATGATACCAGCTAGTCCTGCTTTAGAGCCGATATAACTACCAGCAACAGCACCAACAATACTTCCAAATAAATTACCTCCAACTACAAGTTGAGATTCTTCCTCAGACAGTTCTTGCAATTCGAGTTCTTTAAGATTAGATAAATCAGACAATATGTTACTCATATCTATGCTCCTTAATTTTTGAGAAGCGATTTACAATTGCAGTAGTTTGCAATTGTTAAACCAGTGTAAGCAATGCTTTTAAACTTATAATACTCTACTAAGTGCTGTTAATTTTTTATTTTTCTAGGCTGCATCATGTCAATAAGTAGATATATTACAGGGAGCATCCCAGTTTTTATTCCTCCATTAAGAATAAATAAGAGCGAATCATTGTGACAAAAGTCTGTTACTAACTCTCATTACGACGCATTTTTTGATTTATGCACTTAAACAAAAAATTAAATAGAGGATGTAGTGCGATCGCACCTCACCAAAAACAAAATCCCACAGCTAGAGACGCGCTACGCCGTAGTTAAATTATTTAATCGCTAGCACCACATAACCGGACTCTAAACCTCAATCTGTAAGCAGATAAATTACTTCCTTATTGGCTTGCCTACCAGTGGGTGTTAGTTTGTTGCTAGGATCAACTTCAATCAAATTCAGGATATCGCCTACTTGATAATTGCGATCGTTTTTGCGTAGTTCAAAAGTCTTGCGACCGTCTATCACATCTTGATAAAAGGGCATCCAAGTTTTTAAATTATGTGTGGACATTGGTTTTGTAGTTGTTTGGGATTTGTTATTTTTGGGGAAAATGTCGGGAAATGTCTCATGTCCCTCACTTCTTTTTTGGAAATAGCAGATGTTAAAGCTAAATTCAGCCTTGAATTTCCAAAACCCAATGGAGATTAATTCAGAATTTCACGACAAGACACCAGAAATATTTTTCCCAAATTGCGAATAGCCATCAAAAATCCCTCAACCATCTGGAAGAGGGATTATTTGCATCAATTTCTAGCTTTTTATCAGTGTGATGTTCACAAGCCGTAGTAATATCAAAACGATCCTTTAACGCAATTTTTATAAACTTACCCACAATCGGAGTCGTATTAATGGCTACATTTACCGTTACTAATACCAACAATAGTGGTGCAGGTTCACTGCGGCAAGAAATTCTAGATGCTAATGCCCTGACAGGAAAAAACATCATCAATTTCAGCGGACTGTTTAATGATGGACTTGCTCATACCATCAGTTTAACTAGCAGTGGTCTGAGTATCACAGATAACTTGACCATTCAAGGGACAAATCCGAACTTATTAACTGTTAAGGATGATAGCGCAACACGAGTTTTTGATATTGCTAGTGGTGTAACTGCTGCAATCAACGGGCTGACTATTACCAATAGCTACAAAGGCACGGGAGGGGGTGGTGCTATCTCCAATGAAGGCGTTTTTACCTTGAACAATAGCATTATCACTGGCAATACTGCGGAAGCCCTTGGCGGCGGCATTTTCAACAATGGCACGCTTACGGTGAACTACAGTACTCTTACTAACAATACTGCGGAATCCAGTGACTACAATTTTTTTGCCAATAGCGAGGGAGGTGGTGTCCCCCCGATTTACTACGGTGGCGGCGGCATTTACAACAATGGCACGCTTACGGTGAACTACAGTACTATTAGTAACAATAAAGCAGGTACTAATCCTGACAACAGTGGCGGTAACCTTTACTTCAGTGGCGGCGGGATTGACAACAGTGGCGGCGGGATTGACGGTTCATATAGTCTATCTCCTAGACTTGTAGTAAACAACAGCATCATCACTGGTAATACTGCGTTATACGACGGTGGCGGGATTGCGAACGATAGCATTCTCACACTTAATGATAGCAAGATGATTGGAAATTCGGCGCGAGTCGGCGGCGGGATTTTTAACGCGTCAAACGCGGTAGTGGTTGACGAATTTGACGAAGGACAAGGAGTCATTAGTACCATAAGCCATAGCACTATTAGTGGCAATCAGGCACACTTTGGCGGTGGCATCTACAACGATGGTGCCCTCACAGTAGGCAACAGCACTATCAAGCAGAATAGAGCTTTCGGGATCGAATTCATTACTGGTCAAAAAGAGTCTGGGGAAGGTGGTGGCATTTATAATAACTCTACTAAATATGCCAGTGCCACACTAGACTACAGCACTGTTGCTTCTAACTTTGACACTCCACAAGAGGATTCAACTAAGTTTATCAAGCTCCATAATCTCGTAGGTAAATTCATAAATATTGGCTCATTAGTGAGAGTTTAAAACCACATTTTTTGTCACTTCCTAATTATCTTTAATCGAAAACTAAAGATAATATAATTATTCACTCCTCCCATGCGAAATCATCGAAACTCCTGATTTCCGGGTACAAGTATCATTGAAAGAGAAAACCGCATTAAACTTAAAAGTTTTATTGCATAAGGATTTTAGTGAGGGTTGCAGTAGCTGTGATGAAATGGTCTTGATTTATTTTTCTCGGTGGGGAGTGTCAAAAATTCGATTTCAGAAGCACAAGCTTTGACGGGGTTATTTAGGGAAGTGCTGAAAAGTGCGATCGCTTCTGGGGAATTAAAAGCCCAAGTGATTGGTAAGGGTTGGCGAGTTAAACGCAACGACCTAAAAGCTTATTAACTCTTTAGAAATTTCTCTTTCTATTTCAGTCTCACTTGAGTACGTTGTTAACTCTAAGTAGAGAGGGTAAGTAAAAGAAACTTAAGTGATGATTTAATTCAATTAATTCGGGAATTATGATTTTTAGCTTTTCAGTGAGTTCTTCTTGAGTGTCGGCTTCTGTTACCTTTGACGACATCCCCCTACAAACAGCTAACACAGACCATCCAACCCGCTAATTGGCTTTAGTTTCTCCCTGCCTTAAAGCCTTCACCACTAAGGAACTCATCGTTTATCAGCAACAGAATTTTATCTGTGTCCTTGCCCTTGTTGGCATAGCTGGCAGGGTTACTGGGGTCTTTCTTGTTCTCCATGCCGAACTTAGCATTATGGCTGATTATTTCATCCTTGTGCTGCTCAATCCAATCGCGCACTAGCAAACCATTACAGCCCGATAACTCCCTGAGTGCTTGGTTGGTAATTGCAAGACGATCTGAGTCTCCAGTCGCCACAGTGTCATTGTACAGAGCGATCGCTTGATAAGACCTACGAATTTTTTCTAAAGCTGCCAACGGTGCTTTACTTCTCCACACTTCGGCATCGGTCTTGGTTTCCCAGTCAATCTCTTCTTTTGGTGCTACTAATTTGGCAGTATTGACAGGTGTTGTTGCTCTATTCTGCAAGGCTTTCTCTACTGCCTCGTCTACCATCTTTTGAATCATGTCGTGTAGATTATCTAAATTAACAACGGACTGACTATCTTCGACTATTAAATTATCTGCCTTGACCAGCTTGGTTGCATTTATGATTTTATTCTCCTCTTCCAATTGGTCATGGCTTTCTTGTAACTTGTTATTTATTTCTTGTAACTGCTTGACTTGTGCCGACAATTCCGCAATTTCCTGTTGTGCCGTCTCTAGTTCTGTGGCAGCGTCTAAACGGTTGTTATACGACTGAATCAACTCGCTGACTACTGACTGATGGTTAGGTAATTCTAATTGCTCTTGCACGTAGCGAATAGCTGCTAAATCCGAAGAATTAACCCGAACATTGGCGAGTTTTTCCCTTGGCAGATCACCGGGGAAGGGTACAGGTTTGGTGGTGTAATAATCTGAATAACCAAGCGTAGTGATAATGTGTTTTAAATCTCTATCGCTGATTTTTTCGCCTGGGGTAACATGACCGAGAAAGGAAGCAGCGAAGTACATTTTTGCCCCGACTGAACCCCTGCAATCCCGCTCGGTGACTAGACTTGCACAAGCAGCCCGTAATGCTGTACAGTCATTCTGCTCTTGACCGTGACGGAAGTTTAAAAGCGGTTCTTTAGTGTCCTTGCTTCCAAAATACTTTTGAACTACCCGACGCAATAAATTACCGCGTTTGTCTTCAATAGCCTTATTTTGTGCTGCTACATCACCGGGAAACTGGCTAGAGACTTCTTTGATTAATTCCTTAAGGCTGGCATCTTTCCGTAAGTAAGCCAAGCACTCAATGATGTATGAAGCAGCGAACAGAGTAGAAATTTTAAAAACTGGCTTCTCAGCACGTTTTTTACCTTGTCCTTCAAACCATGCTTGATAAGATTCACCATCTACTTCGGTAAATTTTCCTCTGGCTAGAATCTCATGAGGACGGCGGCCAGTAGCAGCTATCAAGCCCACAGCTAACTCGTGAATATCTTCGCTGGCTAGCAGTTTCTCTGTGACTTCTAAATACCTATCTGGATCAATCTCAACCCCTTTATTGCCATCTTCATCAGCACTGGTTAGGCGATCGCTTACCCTCGTGGTTTCGTTACGTTCTTCCCACTGCTTCTCATTCAGCCCACAGAGTAATAAGACATAGTGCTTTAGCTGGTTCCCGGTAACATTGCCCTCAGCATCATGTTTAGGTACTAGTTCAGCGTTTTTACCTTGTTCTAATGGCAGCGACTTAAATTTCTTATAGAAGCCGGCCCGACTCAACACAGTGCCTAAACTATCGACACTGTAGCTGGTATTGTCCTTTATCCACTGGTTGAACTGCTCACAGCATGGCTTGATTTCTTCGAGGCTTTGCAAATCCTTGGTGGCTTGAAATAGTTGCTCGACCCGATCCTGAACTACCTTTGACATTTCACTCCTCCCTTGTATTTCCAAGTTGTTATAACTATAACTAACTTGTTATTTAACGTCAAGATAGTTATATAACTTGTTTAATATATGTCGATTCCTGAAGTTTTTCTTAACAGGTAGATAAAACCAATAGAAAAGCGGGCTACAAAGTGAGCATCTTAAAAATAATTTAGATGTCTGTAAACTTCTAATTTCACTTCCAAATTTTCAGTGATCCCTTGGAACAGTTCCAAGGCTGCTCCTAAGTCCTCTGCAATTTCCAAAGCTAAAACATCCGGTGCAGGTAAATTATCAGAATCCTCTAAACTCTCATCCCTTAGCCAGAAAATATCTAAACTAACCTTATCCCGTTGTGTTAATTCCTCATAGGTAAATGCTCTAAATCGCTCATTTTCCTGACGTTCATGACGATTGTCAGCATTAAATGACTGAATAAAGTCTTGCAGATTTTCGTAACGCAGGGTGTTAGTTTTTAGCGTGAAATGTTGGTTAGTCCTGAAATCGTAAATCCAAAGCTTCTCTGTCCAATGCGTAGCGCTAGCGGGTTTGCGGTCAAAAAATAAAACGTTAGCTTTTACTCCTTGGGCGTAAAATATGCCTGTTGGTAATCTCAGCAGAGTGTGAACATCACATTCATGCAGTAACTTTTTGCGAATGGTTTCCCCTGCACCGCCTTCAAAAAGGACATTATCAGGGACAACAACCGCAGCTTTTCCGTTAATTTGTAGCAGAGTTTTAACGTGCTGGAGAAAATTTAGCTGTTTGTTAGAAGTGGTTGCCCAAAAATCATCCCGGCGATAAACGACTTTTTCTTTATCTGCTTTCCCGTCATCTTTGAAAACAGTGATGCTGCTTTTTTTACCAAAGGGCGGATTAGTCAATATTAATTCAAAGCGATCGCCTGAATCTGCCATCAAGCTATCTTTGGCTTCAACCGGACTATCATCACCCGCAATCCCGTGTTGGTAATTCAGGAGTCTCTGGTGCGACGGGTTCTTTATATTTCAGTTTCCAACTATCATCCTTGGGAGTTTTACCCTGTGCTTGCATTTTCGCCAATTGTTCAGCTTCCCACTTCTCCCGGCGCTGCTTGAGGATGCGTTCAAGTAACACTGATGCGGGTTCTAATTCCCCTTGATATGCTGTGCGCCAATATGCGGTTAAATTTCCTTCAACTGCGGCTTTTAGCACCGCCTGACGGTAGCGTTTTAACTTTGCTTTTACCTTTTTGAGTAACTCTACCCCTGCATCAAGTTGGGTGAATAGTTCCTCAATTTTGGCAACGATGCGATATTGTTCGGGGAGTGGGGGAAGGGGGATATTTTGAGCAAAAACATCAGAATCTCTAACTGCTGGATAACTGGTTCCCCTTTGTAGTTGATTAAGTGGTTCCAGAAAATTATCATTTTGTGTAATTAAAAAAATAAAATTTTGAGAAATTTCTTTAGAGGGTCTTATAACACAAAATCCTGTAGAGGCTATCTGATTATGATAAATATTAGGAACGACAGCAATATTTTTAAGGTACGTCCTTACAGTAGAAAATAAAATATCTCCTGCCTTAACAATCTGTCTAGCCCGTGACGGTGCATTTTCTCCTAGATAAGTTTTAGGCTGTGTGATTTTTTGCACAGAATTATCAATAGATGCAATGTCTAGGTAAACAAATTCTTGTTCAGGATTTATTGATGGATTAATATTCTCTATTTTTTCTACAACATCTTCCAGCTTCGCCCACACCCAACCTTTTGGTAACTCATACAAATCCTCACCCATTACGCAGCTAAAACCTCATTCAACTCATCCAAAATACCTATCAAATCATTCCCAAATAACTGATTACCCTGAAACGCTTCTTGAGGCATTTCTTGTAAATCCTCCGCCTCAATTCTTACACTGGTAATAATATACTCCTTAATCTTCTCCAACCACATCACCTGCTGAGAACTAAACCCCTTACCCCCTACCCACTGCTGAAACTTCTCCTCAACCGATACCGAGTAAGGTTCTAAAACCTCCGTTTCCCCCATCGCAAAGCGTACCAGAGAAATGATATCAGTCAACAACTTTTGTACCCCCGCACCTCGCACCTTATCCGTTTCTAGTTGGGCGTAAGCATCCCATAACCTCTCAGGGGTCAAATTTCGGGGGGGACGTGACAGCGCATTTCCTAACTGCTTAATCTGCTCATAAGTAAACTGTCGCTGGAGGTTTAATATCCGTCCCAGTGGAAATTATATCTACAGTCACAGCAATGCGGGGGTTAAAAGAATTGCGGAAACTGGCAATTAAATGTTCTGTTTTCTCCCCCGTGGTGCGGTAGGTAATCTTTTTACAAAACTCATTTCCCTTACCAAATTCTTCCCGCACAATTCGCACAATATCTTCGGCGTGAGAATCATCTTTAGCAAAAATCAAAGTTTTCGGAACTTCCGTTCTATCTGGGAATATCTCGGTAAATAATCGCTGTTTAAAAGTCCGAATCACCGTGCGGATTTGGTCAATTGCTACAACAGAACGGTCTAATTGCCTCCCGGCATAGCTTAATTCTTCATCCAACTGCTGCCAACGCACAGCACGGGTTTGACGATTTCGCGTATCAACATAAAACCCAGATTGAACAGTGCTACCCTGTTCGGTAATTTGAGTGCGGATGCGATAAACCTCATACCCCACATTTACCCCATCAGCTACCGCCCGTTCGTGGGGATATTCCATCACCAAGTTTTGATTAAAAAAACCAAAGGTTTGCAGAGATGGTGTAGCAGTCAAGCCAATAATAAAAGCATCAAAATATTCTAATACTTGCCGCCACACATTGTAAACTGAACGGTGACATTCATCGGTAATGATAAAATCAAAAGTTTCAATGGGAATTTTGGAATTGTAAACTACATCCTTGGGCTGTTGGTTTTCCTGTTCTGCATCAAACTGGGATGCTTCCTCATTTTCTGCTTCAAATTCAGCTTCTCCCCGCAACATCGAATAAAGCCGTTGAATTGTGGTCATACAAACTTTATTCACTGGGTCGATGGTGTTGGAAGTCAATAACTGCACATTATAGAGTTCTGTGAATTTGCGCCCATCATCAGGAGTGACATACTGCTGAAATTCTTTTTGGGTTTGTTCTCCTAAATTCTTCCTATCTACCAAAAACAAAACCCGTTTCGCCCCAGCTATTTTAATCAACCAGTAAATAAAACTAACGGCAGTATATGTTTTACCAACACCTGTCGCCATCTGTATCAAGGCTTTGGGACGATTTTGTTTTAGGGAATTAAATAAACCAGCAATGGCTTCTTTTTGACATTCTCGTAAATCTTCAGTGTCAATTTCCGTTAACAGTTGCAAACGTCTTCTGAGGGTGTCAGATTGTCCTAACCATTCCTGTAATGTTTCTGGTTTGTGGAAACTAAACACCTTTCGAGAGCAAAAATCAGGGTCACGGTTATCTGTAAAATAGGTTTCTACGCCCGTGGTTTCGTAGAGGAAGGGTAAAGGTTTGCGGTGACAGTTTAATGTCGGGGGGAGCCGGAATGAATATTTATCAGATTGAGTTTCAACTCCACTGAGGGGCATACCTACTTTTTTAGCTTCAATTACACCCGCAGCTTTGCGGTTAATCATGAGTAGGTAATCAGCAAAACCAGACTTGAGGGAATATTCCCGCACAGCAATCCCCAAAGAAGCACTTAGATTAATTTGTTTGTAGTCTTGAATAATCCAACCTGCATCGGTTAGCAATTCGTCAATTTTGAGTCTGGCTTGTTCCTCTGGGGTCATGAAGTATTTAGTATACGGGTATTTAAATTGTCATGTATTTTGAATAAAAAATGCAAGTGACATTAAATACAGTATAGTTACAGAATTGCTGTGCTTGTAAAAAAGAGGAATAAGATCAGCGATCGCTAATTGGGTACTGATGCAACCAGCACCCCTTATTGCTCAAGTTTCCTCTCTACGAGATACGCTACTCGCGTTCGCTTGTAAATAGACATAGCTTTTCCTCTATCATCAGTTTATTGCTATCAAAATTGATATCAAACGGCTGACTTTACCATCCGGTGAAATAATTTCAACTGTCTCCGCAATAGGGTTTAATTAAGTCCCGCTAGTAATTAGCGATCGCTAATCAGGAGATGGTTCTTTCTTACTAGATGGACTAAAGCATGAGTAAACTCATGCAACTTAACCGAAAATTATATTCCCGGATCTGGAATAGGGTAGGTATAATCAGCCAAAACAAAGGTCTATCATCAACTAGCACCTCTTTTGACAATTGCGCTTAAATCAGGAGTAATGCGGTATTGAATGAGCAGAAGTCTAATCATGTCTGCCAATGCTGAAGCTGGTATCAGATGAAAAAGCTGAAATTTTGAGCATGAAGCCGATTTAGAACAAATGTACTAGCAGGAAGTAGCTTTACGGTAATTTTTGGGTAATTGCTGTCATTTTTAGTTCAAGCGCATAGAATGTTATTAACCTTAAGGGTTAACAATATTAGTAGAAGTTTGCTACAATGGATATTGTATTTAATAATCGTAAATTTGAAAAAGAGTGCAATAACCAAAGGCTTCTAGAGAAAAATCATGGTGCAGATAGAGCAAAACGCATCCGAAGACGACTAGATAATTTACGTGATGCCAACGTACTTGAAGATATGCGAAATCTTCCAGGAAGATGTCACGAATTGCTTCAAGACCGCGCAGGTCAGTTATCACTAGATTTGGATCATCCATATCGGCTAATATTTGAGCCAGCAGATGAACCAATTCCTACCAAACCAGATGGTGGCATCGACTGGAATAAAGTAACTGCCGTTAGAATACTGGGCGTGGACAATACTCATGAGTAATGCAATCCAAAATCAATACACGCCAGATTACGTTTCTCCTCCTGGGGAGACTCTTCAAGAAATCCTTGAAGAGCGGGGTATGTCCCAAGCTGAACTGGCGGAACGTACAGGAAGACCTAAAAAAACAATTAACGAAATCATCAATGCCAAAGCAGCTATTACTCCGGAAACAGCATTGCAGTTAGAGCGTGTATTTAATATCCCAGCTAGTTTTTGGAACAACCGCGAACGACGATACCGAGAATTTTTAGCGCAACAGGATGAATTTGATCGCTTAGAAAAGCAAGTAGCATGGCTTAAAGGAATTCCTGTTACAGCCATGATTAAGTCTGGCTGGATTCGGCACTATCAGGACAAAGTTGAACAATTGCGGGAAGTGCTAAATTTTTTCGCCGTCGCCTCCCCTGAACAATGGGAGGGAATATGGTGTAGTACTCATGTGGATTTTCGGAAATCCCAGGCTTTTCAAAGTCAGCCTGGTGCAATGGCCGCTTGGCTGCGTCAAGGAGAAATTGAAGCTGCTGAGATTTCTTGTGCTACCTATGATGCAAATAAGTTTAGGGAGGCACTGCTACAAGTCCGCGCTCTCACGATGAAATCACCACAGGTTTTTCAACCAGAATTAGTGCGACTGTGTGCTGAAACAGGTGTGGCTGTGGTTTTTATACCGGAACTTCCCAAGACAAGAGCCTGTGGAGCAACACGCTGGTTAAATCCTCAGAAAGCGCTGATTCAACTCAGCCTGCGGCATAAAACTGATGACCATTTATGGTTTGCTTTCTTCCATGAATCTGGTCATATTCTGCTGCATGGTAAGCGTGATGTCTTCCTGGAAGGGAAAGGTGTTGCTGCTGTTGAGGATTTAGCGAAGGAGGAAGAAGCAAACAAATTCGCTGCGGACATACTTATCCCCCCTATTGAGTTGAAGCGATTTCTAGCTTCAGGTCAACAACGCACTAAAGTGTGCATTGAGCAGTTTGCTGCTGAAATTGGCATTGCACCAGGGATTGTAGTTGGCAGACTCCAGCATGATGGAATTTTACTGCCTAGTCACTGCAACGACCTAAAGCGCCGATTTGAGTGGGTTTTAGATGAGCCGGAAAGCTAATCATTCGATTGTCAGCAGAGTTAATCTATGTCTAAGTTATAACAGTAAGCAAATTATGTAAGAAGCAAGTATAGACTGAGAGTAGGTTATCGACTAAGTAACTTCCGTGGCTCACTCTCAGTCTCCAGATTCAAACAATTCCGAACAAAAAATTGACGAAGCAATCTATCAAATTGCTGATGTCACTAATAAGGTTTTGAACGTCCTCAGCAACAGTACAGATTTTGAAAAATCCGAATTTAATAACCTAGATTCTGAAATTCAGCAAGCTGAGAAAGATCAAGTAGAACGAAGAAAAGCTTTAGAGGCAGAAAATGAACGAAAACGGCAACAACTTGCTCGAAAGTGGAAACGTTACTAATCCAAGACACTTCATTTATTTAGATCGTAACCGTCTTTTTTCTTACACTGCTCAACTGTCAGATGGATTACCACAATTACGACATTTTCTAGAAAGTGTTAGCCAGAGTAATATAGATAATCCAGTTGAGCATTATACCGAAGGCGTTAAATAACTTTCAAATGAAGCAGAAGGTAGTTTAGGAGCAAAAGGATTCGGAGGTTCTGTAGGTGGTAAAAGAAACAACAAAAATATCCAAAAGAAAAGCCTTAAACAAGGAGGATCTACTGCCAAGTTCGAGTCTCTGCAAACCTTGTCTCAGGATAAAGCTGAACACGATAACCTTTACTTAGTTTTAGAAAAAGATTTAGTCGATGCTGGTTTATTACACGAAGTTGTCAAAGGAAGCCCATTTCCAAATCCTTGCCCCCCTCTAATCAAAATCACAGGAGTAGCACGCTTCTTTGACTGGGAATCGGTAATCCAAATGTTGGAACAACCTGACTTTTTATGGAGCGTTCTTGATCAGCAAGGGCGTCAAGTCTGGGGAAATGATAAAAATAAGCTTAAGGTTTTTGCTCAGTTAACTCGAACCTTTTACATGGGCCCATTGACTATTAGTATGCAAATCGATGGTTTAAACTTATGTGCATCTCTTGAGCCAAGCCATCTTTGTATGACGCTTAATCAGCTAAGAGCAGGATATGTACTATCAGGTGATGTTGAACTCACTATAGTAGGTTTTACTCCCAAACGACCATTGCAATCAAATAGCTTTCCTGGCATTGTTGGACAGTTTAACCTACAAGAATTTTTTCAGATTTTTTTAGGACAGGTAGATTTTATGGTTGACCCTTTAGCTATCTATGGAACGGTAATTTAAGCCAAATTGCAGAGAATGATGAATCTGTATATTAGGCAGTGATGTTAAACTCGTGGCAAATGCAAAGCACTACTGTCACCGGGGCGTATGTGAATATAACCTGCCGTTGTGGAAATATCAGCGTGGCCCATTGTTTGCTGGATTAACGGAACTGGAGTACGCATCTCAGCATTGTGCGTCGCATGGCTGTGCCTGAGCCAATGACAACTAACTTTCTCCATCAGCCCCGCCCGTTCTGCTGCATCTTTAATAATAGGATCAACATTTTGACGATGGAGCGGCTTATTTTTCCCGTTGCGGCTCTTGAAGACATAGGCATCTTTCGGCGCGTCTCCTCTGTAATTTATCAATTCCTGCCACAGATATTCCGGCAGTAAAATATGACGGGACTTGTCGCCTTTACCCACAACGGTAATTTGTCCGGTCAGATCGCGTGGTGTAAAGTCCTTCCATCTCAAACCTACCAACTCCGACACCCGCAACCCAGCCACGTATAAAAGCTTCAATATCAACAAATCCCTAATCTGTTGACCTTTATAACGATACTTGGCTCGTTCGGTGAGGCGAATCATCAAAGCGATATCAGTTAAAGTCAGAACTTTAGAGTGCAATCGCTGGTCAAGTTTTTTTAACTTAATCGCAGCACCGGGGTTTACCTTGATGTAACCAGTTTTGTAAGCAAAGGAAAGCAGACTTTTGACCGCCGCCATATAAGTTTTGATAGTAGGCGCTGCCAATCCCCGGTTATGCAAATGTTCAGAAAACTCCACCATATCTTCAACAGTCGTGTGAGCGATCGCCTTCCCCACCCCTGCCAAAAATCCTGTGAACTGCACCGCATAGCGCAGATAACATTTTTGGGTACTTTGCGGCTTATCGTGCAGCCACAGTTGAACTAAGCGCTGTTGGGCATCAACCGGCGCTAAATGGGATAATTGCTTCCCTCTGGGTTTAACTACGACTACTGGTGTCATAATTCTCGCGGATCTGAAACAGACAAAAGACTAATTTTGTCTCCTTCATACACATACAGCTGTTCGGTAACAACCAAAAGCATTTCTACTAATTTCTTTACCATTCCCCTGATATCAATTCCCCAAAACTGCTTTTTCTACAACCACAACCCATATTTAAGTATTTTTATTGCTGGACTTGGGTGTATTAAGTATCTCTCCCAAGCCTTAGCCAATGTCCACTTCGGACTGTAAATCAGCGTTATGTTAAGCGCCTGAAATGACCAAATATCATAATTTACATTATGGTTAATTTGTATAGTGCGTAAGTCCTACCATTATTAAGGTACGAAGACGCAAAGGCTAATATTCTCTTTGTGTCAGTCTTTAGCAAGATATGGTGATCATTTTTAATTTAATGGGTATCATAGTGTCAGAAATTTTATTGAAATGAAAGTTTTGTGGTGCGGACAAGACACCCACCATGCTATGCAAGTTCAATACTAATTAGCTGATCACCTTTAAGTTAACCAGCCATCGACAAGAACAGTAAGTTTCTATTTCTTATGCTTAATGCACCAATTTTTGTCAGTTACCGAAGAGCAGATAGTGCTGCCGAAACTGGACGTTTGCACAGTAGTATTCTTCGGGAACTGGGAAGAGATACCGTATTTATGGATACGTCTTCTATTGAACCTGGAACAGAATGGTCAAAAGAGTTGGAAGAGGCTTTGCAAAAAGCTCAAATTGTCATAGTAGTCATAGGTACTGAATGGATTCGGATTAGTGATGAATTTGGGTTCCGTCGTATAGATCAAGAAGATGATTGGGTTCGTCGTGAGATTGAGTTTGCACTTCGTGAGGATAAAAAATTACTACCGTTGTTGGTTAGAGATGCCAAAATGCCTCCCTCTAATAAGTTGCCTACATCAATTAGCGCCTTAACTCGAAGGCAGGCAGTAGATATTCGGGATGCATATTGGGATCATGACATCAAGCTTGTACTTGAGCAATTAAGATTAGTTACTGATCAAAATAAGAAGAGTAAACGTTCCCTTACAGGCAAGAATCTTTGGGGAATCTATCCCACTCCTGATCCAGAACAACCAGAACCAATTAGTAACGATAAACTTCAGATTGCACTCAGTAGTAACTTATCGAAGTGGGAAAAAGTAGTTAGTCCGCTCCCTGAAGATCCAACTAAAGTGCGTGTTGAAATTTTTCGCCAGTACAACTTTAAAACTTTCCGCCATGCCATCGAATTTATGAATCAGGTTGCACCTGGATGTGATATTGCACTCCACCATCCTCGATGGGAAAATGTTTGGCAAACAGTTAGAGTCTATCTAACAACTTGGGATATTGGTCATCAAATCTCTGATCGAGATATTCAGTTAGCAAAATATTTTGATAAAGCTTTTTCTGATTTTCCTGGAGCAAAGCTAGATAGCTAGGGCACGACCAAAACAGAACTTACGCATTGACAAATTAGACAACAAGTGCAGTATGTAAAAGAAGAAAAAATATGCGATGCCTGCGGCGGGCGGAGTCAGAGATATTCACAGATTTATAGCCAAATAAGGTGTGCCTGATGATAGTGAGTTAGCAAAAACTGTATTTGTCCAACCCTATATATAAATTGCCCAAGTTCAAGCCTAGAGTAACAGCCACTACCTATGGCAGAGCTTTTATTACCCTCCACCAAAATCATCAGTAACCCGCGATCAGAGAATAATCTCTATAGCTATTCCAAAAATACACACTTATGGAATTAGTTTAATACTGCCAGGGCTTCCTTGATTTTATCTTTAATAACTCCACCCTTAGCGGGTAGTGGTAACGCCTCATCAAGTAGCTTAACAACCTTTTTTAGTTTGCCCCGTATCTGCTTAAGTTCTTTCTGTAAATCTGCAATCTTCTCAAACGTGTTAGGAACTTCTTGAACTGCTACCAGATGACCCTCTCTAATCTGGCGTACCACTTCATCAATTTTAGCGCTGGCACTCTTATGCTTTTGGAGCCATTTTACGGTTTCCTCAAATAAGGTAAAGTTGTGCCGGACTTTTGGTTTCTTCCCCTGCATAAGCGAAGAAGGCCCCAACCTTAAATTCTCCTTGGAATTTGGGTGTAGAGTCCTTTTCTCCTTGCCAATAGTTCCACGCTTTAGTTTGCTCATGTTCCATTAGTGTGTATATTTGGATAAGTCCATTTTAGCGTAGTTTCAAATATCTGTTATCTAAAAGTGTGTATAACTGGATAAGCGTTTACAAGAAAATTGAGGGCTGAGGGCAGGCTAAAGCTAAAAAGCTAATTTTGTAAAAAGCTAATTAGCTAAATTTAGTATTTGACAAAATAATCAAATGACTCTAAGTTAAATAGCTAATTTAATAAATATATTTATGCTGACAATAACCGTAAGCTCCTTGAGTGGCGGTCAGGGCAAGACGACGACATCCCTGTTCCTGGGGCGGTTGCTATCGCGCCAGGGTTTACCTACCTTGATGCTAGACTCCGACCCCCAACACAATCTCACCACCTATCTAGGTTTCGAGTTAGAACCCAACCAACCAACCCTATTGGAATTTCTCAAAAAAACAGTCGCACCCGAAGATTGCATTTACCCGACTCAAGACAGCGACAATTTATTTTTAATCCCGTCCGACGACCAACTCGATACCGTACAAGATTATTTATCTAACAGTGGAGTTGGTGCAACCTTACTCAAGCGGCGATTGGAAGCCATCAGCAAAATATTCAAAGTGTGCATAATTGATGCCCCACCTCAGCGATCGCAAATTTGTTTAACAGTGATCGGCGCAGCAGATTTTTTGATTATCCCCGCAGAGGCATCAGTTAAAGGTTACGGTTCCCTCGTGCGGACGCTCGACTTATTGAACGGCTTGCAAGATGTTGGTGCAACGGATGCCCAAGTATTAGGTGTTTTACCGTTCCGCGATCGCTGGTTTGGTAAAACGCAAGCGCAAGAAAGTCGGGCTGCTGTAGATGGTATGCGTGACGAAGTGGGCGAGGGGTTGGTTTTACCTTCAATCCGCGAGTCAGAACGCTATAAACAAGCTATCAACAAACGTACAACCCTCTCGCAGTTGGGATATAACGACTTGGAATATCCATTTGAAATTTTAGTTGAAAAAATTCGCACTTCACTTGGGGGTAAATAAAATGTCAGATAACGTACTCAATCAACTACGCAATAAACGTAATCGCCCGACAGTTGAGCCACGCCAGGATGCACTTGTTCCTAAACTACAACCCCAAACAAAAGAACAAAACGCACCACAACAAATCACCTCCGTTACAAAACTTGTGAACCCAACTGCTGCATCATCTGACACACTTACCGAACTCCAAGCCGAACTCGAAAAATATCCCGAAACTCGACGACATTCAGCGATCGTTTTAGAAAAAGACCTCGACCAAGAATTAACACGATTTTGTAAAGACAGGGGAATCACAGTTGAGGTATTTCTAGAAGCTGCCTGGACTTTTGCTAGTGCCGATAATGCGCTCGTAGAAGAAATCACCACGGAAGCCAAGCGCCGCTATGACCAACGCAAGCGAGTTGGTCAAATTAAACGGTTAATTACAATGTTGAGCAACTCCTCCAAAAAAGATAACGTATCGTCCCAGTGAAAAAGAGGAATAAAATCAGCGATCGCTAATCAAGTGCTGGTTCGGCTTAAAGAGTAGATTAATTTTATCGGTTTAATTGGGCATTTTAACTATAGGGATTATCTCTAATACCAAATTTATGTGAGGCTGCATAGAATAATTCCATCAGCACTACAAGGAGAGTGAGGGAAGCGATCGCCATAGTACCAGTACCACAAGATGGGTCAGATACAGTGCTACGTTGCGATCACCCCAGAATTGTGCAGTAGACAAACGCATACTACATCTGTATTATTGATACAAGTCTTAATTACAAATACTACAAGTCTTCAATGATAAGCAGATTCTCCTCAACCATTAGAAGCTGCTATTAATCTCTCACCATAAATCTTTGAAACGTAGATATAGCAAAGGTTTCCAGACCATCTTGCAGGAAATTACACGTATCTCGGCTCAATACGTAAGGGGGATGCCTGTGATCAGAATTACACCCAACCTATTGACAATGGTTAGTTATTCATCAGAGTATTGTAAGTGATTTAACGGTTCTCAAGGTAATTTTTGCTTACAAAGTCAAATCCGTTGACTAGCTGACATTAAAAAACCATTATCAATACAACTCGTAATTGTAAGCCTTGTAATTCGTGATTAAACTTCATAATTACGAATTACAAGGCTTACAAACGCTCTAATTCACGGTATATATCTATGGAAACTTTTAAAAACTTCTCTGACTCTATAGTCACCTCTTCTGTTTCGCAACCTTTAATGCTGGGTGAGCCAGAACTGCATGGTAAAGTTATAGACTGCCAGAAGAAACTTACACGCTATCTAAAAGACCAAGTGAAAACAGACGGATCTGTTAGAGATGTTTGCAAGAGCCGTGTGCTTGAATCCTCGTTGATGCTCCACTTGCTTACTATACAAGAAATATATCCAAATTATCAGTATCAACTCACTCACTACTTAACTACTCAACTTGACAAAGAGCATAATAACAAGTTCCACAAGGCTCTAATTCTTGGAGTATTGCGTAAAAGTACATCTGAAGATGCACAAGTTGTTGAAGATTATATGACAGGCTTTCAGCATTTTACAGCAAGCCGTAAGCGCGTGCTGTTCCGTGCAATCCTAGCAGAACTACGGGTAATACCGTATGACAGCCAATATCAGATAGAACACTTCTGTTATCGTAGTTATCAAAGTTGGGTTGCAGCTGAAATATGCGCTCTCAAAGTTCTATACGCTTTTGGTTTAAACCACCAAAAGTGGGTCAACCATGATGACGTAGAATTTCTGCTGGCAACGCAGAACAATAACTCCATTTGGGAAAAACATGTTCTAGCCAATATTATTATCTTATTGGCACTTCAGAAGTTTCCAGAACACGACCATGTAGTTTTAAAGGGAATTAACAATTTGCTAAGTTGTCAAAACTCAGACGGCGGTTTCCCTTTTATTGCTAGTTTTGAGATTTTCTGTACAGCAACTGCTGGAGTAGCGTTAACTGATACTGGAGTTGACGTTGACACTCTATTACAAATGGCTGAGTATATAGCAGGACAACAACAGTCAGATGGCGGATGGGCGTATGCAGAGGGTGTACGTCAGACTGATGTAGATGATACTTCTTTCTGTGTAGAGTTTTTACGGGCAGTTAACCCGGAAAAATATAAAGAATACATTTCAAAAGCAGAGGCGTACCTTCTCGCTATTCAGAATGAAGATGGTGGATTTCCTACCTTTGCACGTGGTAATCCCTCTGAAATTACCATGACAGCAGCAGCTCTTAACGCATTAGCTCCTCGATCTGCTGAGTATACAAACGTCTTCGAGTTTGGACTGCGCTACATCACCAGCCAACAAAAGTTCGACGGTTCTTTTGAAAGGAGCTGGAGTCTGAGCGAAGCACAGGCGATTTTCCGTTCAGTGTTAGCAATGCGTACCTGTAAAGTTGTTCGATCAGCGCAGCTTTTAGAAAGTATTTATACAGCAGAAGCGAAAGCATTAGACTACCTGCGTAAATCTCAAAACAGCGATGGCGGTTGGGGTCATCAATTAGGTGACGCGAGCGATGTTATCAGTACCTCATATACCCTAATTGCCCTAAGCAGTCTTGGTGATGCCGAAACATTAAGGCGAGGTACACATTACCTGATGCTACAGCAGGATGAAGAAGGGAAATTCGTCTCCATACCAGATCAAGCAGCTCCCCGGCCTATAGCTTATGATGTCCCTATTCTCACTAGTATCTTCGCGCTACTTGCTCTTAAGTACACTGCTGCCGTTATCACAGAATAATATGCGAAGGAACGATATGAAAGTTGCTGCCTTAGATATTGATGGAACTCTGTATCCTGGTGCTTTAGGGCTTCAGTTACTACAAGCACTAACGGCAAATGGTATTAGTGATAAGTCAAAGAGCGAGGATGTTTTTAAAGTAGTTGAAAAATATCACTTCAATGAAATTGACTTCCAGACGATGGCAACTAGCGCTTATACTCTCTTTGCAGAGGCTATTGCAGGTATCTCACAAGCTGTAATGCAGTGTATTGCGAGGCAAGTATGGCAACAAGAACGAACCAAACTATTCCCTTTCGTTCCGAAACTCATCGACATTCTCAACAGCCAGGGATATTCCCTTGTATTAATTTCAGGTAGCCCGGATGAAATCGTGTGTTGCCTAGCTGAGGAGTTTGGGATTTCAAAATACCAAGGCTCAATTTTCGCCACTCACCAAGGTAAGTACACTGGAAAAGTAAATCTCTTGTCAGGATCTCTCGGCAAGAAGTACTCTATTTTTTTACAGATGATTAAGGATTGGAGGGTAAATTTGGAGGAATCCCTTGCCATAGGTGATTCAATAACTGATACGGCGCTGCTTCAGATCGTCGGTAAACCTGTAGTGTTTGAACCTCATCCATCATTAATGTTGATTGCACAAGAGAAAGATTGGCTTGTTACCAACCGGAATGATATTGTCAAAGATATAATCGAGTTAGAAAACCCTTTATAGAACCCATTTGACATCTTATGAGGTTTTGAATTAAGGTACTCCTCAGCATCTAAAATCCAATGCTAATGGCGTATTCCAGCGACCTCACTGATACAGAATGGGAAATTTTTGAACCCTTATTGCAAGAGATATTACCGACTAAGAAGCAGACTCGACCGACCAACTGGACAAAGCGAGAGATATTCAATGGAATTCTCTATCAACTGAAAAATGGGTGCAATTGGCAAGGAGCAACCAGCACCAATTAGCGATCGCTGCAAAATTTCCTGCATCTACTCTAACTCGAGATAAAATACACTAGAAAATGCAGTAACAATTTGCAGTAATATTTTCCCGATTGGGGAATTAGCATTTATTTCACCGGATGGTACAGCCCATCTTTTGCATTCCATTCCCAAGCTATGCCCCTTGGGTCACGATTACGAGTCCAGCGGAGAAATTCTTTATCGCTCTTGTTTTCTCGCTCAGTTGCGAGGCTCGACGGTGTTAAACCTAGTCGCGGTGCTAGGTTTTGGGCAGGTAATGCAAGGAGTTCAACTTGGGGCTGTTGGTATGGGTACGCTTGTCTTCTTTGTTTGGGTTGACTATTGTATCGAGTTGATGAAATAGCCCGTTCGATGAGTTCTAGTTTTTTGGTCATTACGTCGAGCTTCTTCTCTAGCTGCAAAACCGATTTACTGCTTGGGGTATCGATATCAATATTGCTATCAAACCCAGATATTAATTCCTCTAAGCCTTGCAGCAAGGCAATTGTATGTCCCTCTCTGTGCAGTTTGGATAGTTCTCTGACTACTGGAATTAAGGCAGTCGGGACGCGAATCATTTCGCTTGGTGGGGTCTTGTCGTCAGCCATTTGATATCAGTTTTGATAGCAATGAACTGATTGTAGAGTGAAAGTGTTGCTTGCTGGCGTTAGGCATCGCTCATTGGCAGATTTACAAGCGAACGCGAGTAGCGCGTCTCGTAGAGAGGAAACTTGAGCTTCAGGGGGGAGCAATCGCTCTTGTATTGAAAAACTAGACATCCCCTCAAAAATGGTGATGATTAATTTAATTTGCAATCTTTTTCTAAAATTTATGCGTTTAATCATCAGTCGTTTTCAGGCTTTGGCTTTTGCAACTCTCTCTTATCTCCTTTATCTCCATCCACCCCGCCGTGACAATTACCTAATAAGGTGATTGAGGATTGAAACGAGGGCTTAGAGACTGATATAAATGCTTCTCCATTTGGGAAACTTGTAGTGAGAAGATAATTTGATAAATTCTCACTTGCATTAATCCTTCAGGTTACAGATAAATTATATTCCTCGCCTTTAAAAATCATTATCCTCGATTCAAGAGATTGTGTACTGAAATATCAGGTAAATACCGCAGAGTTTTAGACGGTTTTTCTTGCAGTAGTTAAAATCTTGCTTTGAAGGGTGTATGAGTAGCAGCGATCGCAATCCATAACCGAAGCCTGGATTAATGAAGACTTCCAGGCTTTGCTTATACCTCCAATGACTGTTGGTTGTCAATATATAATTATGAACAGACGAATTTTAGTTCTATAGGATGCCGCCAGGGGCGATCGCACTTTTGGTGAATGAGGGAGAAAATTTTTTTGCAGCTAATTTGACAAGTCTGTTATGAAAATTCATGCTCCGATTTATCTACAAATTTATGAGCGCGAAGGAGCGGAATGGTTTTTCCACGGCGGAAAGACATTTTACAATCCGCGAGGGATAAAAACGGATTTTGAGTCAATTTTGGCTATGCATGACCTGACTAAGATAAAAGTGCTAGTGTCCATGTTCCGCATTAATGGTGGCAAAGCTGGTTATTATCTAGCTGATCTTAGGAATAAGAGATATTATTACTGCGGTCGGGCTTTGTCCGATGTCAAGTCAAAGTTACGAGAATTAGGTATTGGTAGAGATGAGCCAAGTCATGACTCGTGATGATTGCATAAATTCCCCGTTAGGGGAACGGGCATTAATTCTTTAAACTGGATATTAATTCTTTGGTCTTAATTGAGCAAATCAGGTGGTCGAAAATATCTCGCAGTCCGTAACCATCTTCACGTCTTGGTGTCGCTGTCAATCCCAAAATGAGTGCATCTGGATAAGCATCCAACAATTTACGGTAACTATTGGCTGAACAATGGTGAGCTTCATCAATAATCACAAGCTTCGCTATTGGGTAAGTTTGGCGATGAAAAAGAGTTTGGATACTGGCTACTTGAATTAAGGAATCAGTTGGCTTGTATCCGGCTTTGATGATTCCTGGTTGTACTCTTGTGACTGCCGTCACTTTCTCGCTCGCCTGGAGAATTAATTCTTCCCTGTGCGCCACTACCAACACACCTTCACCTTGGGCTACAAATTCAGATGCGATTGCAGCAAAGATAATAGTCTTGCCGCCACCCGTACTCAGTTGCAATAATACTTTTCTAATTCCAAAAGACCAAGCAGTAAAAGTTTTTGAAACTAAATCTTGTTGGTAATCGCGCAGAATCAACATTTCTTTTGTATGTCACCCCTTGTTCTAATTGCAAATGTCCTGCTTTCTTTATAATACCCATCGGGTACATAACAATTTTTCTGACTGTTCTGCATTCATGCGATGTCATGAATGACAAGCTTAAATCCAATATCCTTTACCATCAGCCAAAAACCCCTGATGTAGCGCTTCTTAAAACCGGAAAAATAATACCGGATGCGTTAGCGTAGCTCGTCCACAAACTAAGCAGTTTGTCATCAGAAAATTAAACACCAAGGGAAAACTTGTTGCCAGGGCTATACCTGTGATTTAATACCTGCGGCAGTTATTGGGTGAATATTACTCACTCGCAGGAGAGACTTATCTGTTTTCCGGTCGCAGTGATGAATACCTCAGCTAATGTAAATATAAATTGGGGCAATTTCAATGATCGAGGCATCTAGCCAGACTAAAGACTGTGGAGAAGCTAACAATGGCTGGTAAGTTAACTGACAAAGTGGCAATTGTAACAGGGGCATCGTCTGGTATTGGCGAGGCTACAGCACTGGCGCTGGCAGTCGAGGGCGCTACAGTAGTGATTGCTGCCCGTCGGAGCGATCGCCTGCAAACCCTAGAAGCCCGTATTACTGGCACTGGTGGAAAAGCCTTATCCATTACGGCTGATGTTTCAGATGAGGCGCAGGTAGAAGCATTGGTGAACTTTACTCAAGTAAAGTTTGGCAGAGTTGATATTCTCATCAATAATGCAGGGGTGATGCTGTTAGGTCTGATTGACGGTGCAGATACAGAAGACTGGCGACGCATGATCAATCTCAACGTATTGGGATTGATGTATGCCACTCACAAAGTTTTACCGTTGATGAAGGCACAAAGTGCTGGGCATATCGTTAACATTTCATCGGTTGCAGGTCGAGTTGCTAACGCTGGAAGCGGTGTCTACAACGCCAGCAAATGGGCGGTTGGTGCGTTTTCGGAAGCACTTCGCAAAGAGGTCTATCAAAATAACATCCGCGTCACGATTATTGAACCAGGGTTAGTGGCAACAGAGCTACCGCAGCACATTACGCATCCCGCCGCAAAAGAGCAGGCGAAAAACTTTTACGGTTCGGTCAAAAATTTGGAGAGTGAAGACATTGCCAATGCGATCGTCTATGCCGTCACACAGCCAGAACATGTTAACGTCAACGAAATCTTGATCCGCCCGACTGAACAAGAACGGTAGTCTGCGGCGAGATATCCAAATCATTTGGCTTTTGAAAAGTTGGCGATGGCGCTGTTTCTCCCACCGTAGGTGATCACATCCGATGTGGGAGTCAGCCAATATTAGAGAAGCCTTATTGGTGATTGGTTTCAGTTTCCCATCAAAGAATATCGCCGTAAACTTGCTTAATAGCCTCCAACCACAATTCTTTCGGCACTAATTTGACTGCTTCAACCAACCCAAAGGACTGGAGCGACATGGCTAGTAGTTGCTTGGCATCTTGCTTAGACTGTCCCATGTATCCATCTCTGAGTTCTAATTTTTCAGGGCAACGGGCAACGAAATCATCAAACTTGAGTGGCTGTGGTGACAAACCAATTTTTTCTAAATCTTTTTTCTTAACCATAGTTTTGAACGGGTCTATGAACTTGCGCCAGCCTCAGATACAGCAGCACCTACCTCTAGTTTCACTTCTTTCGGCTTCTTCTCAAAAATTTGAATCCCAGCATCAATTACCAGGAAACTACCGTCTGCTGCACGACCAAGCTTACCTGACACAGTACCAGCCCAGTCTGCAAACTCAGCCGTGTTGCTTTCAGCTTTCCGCCAGCTTTTGGCGTTAATTTGAGCGGTGAAGACTATGCCATTCTGGTCAGTCAGTGAGATTTCAACTTTTTTGTTTTCGGCTGGTGTGGCTGTTGGTAGTGAACCACTAAATTTAATTATGACCTCGCTCTTCGCTTCCATTGCTTACCCCAAAGAATCAGAAAATCAGATTTCCCATCCTGATTTTATCAAGCGATGGAAGCCAACGCACAAAGTATGCGCCATATCTATCTATCCATTGTAATCAGGGAAGCTTTGGCAATATTAGAGTAATTCCATAAGTGTATATTTTTGGAATTAGGGAATTGCTCAACATTTAGCAACTCTCAATATTTTTGGGGGGCAAGAATAAATCCCAGCCCAGATATCAACCATCTGTTGCCCAAATATGTGTATATCTGGAAATAGTTAAGTGCAACTTATTAATCAACGACAGAATCAGCATGACAGTGTAATACCCAGACTGCGACTATCGTGATGGGCTACGCGCCTCTAAGAGCGATCGCCAGAATAACCTTCGCCACCGCTTTAGATATGGGAAGCACCGATAATCGATTTCCTGCTCTTACCACAATTAATTCCTCAAAAACCAAACGCCCTCGGACTCAACCTTGGGCATTTGGTTCCTATTGAAGCGCTTTCATGCCAAAGCCTCTATTCATCTAAATTTACCAAATTGCGAAACGGATTTTATCAATGATGGTGTAGCTATTTTAAATAGTACGAAACTTCGTACTAAAGCAAGAAAACTGCATTCCACTCCTGCACTCAACCTACTAAAGATGATGCCACATCTGATTACAAAAGTTAACTTGGATTATCCTATAAAATAGAGGCTTCCTGCCCCATCTGGGCTTTAGAGACTTAAAGCTTTATAGATAAACAATGCTGTAGTTTCTTAGTTGCAATCCCTTATTCATGACTTTAAACTAGGAATAACCTATCGGCAAATTAGAATCAATTATGAATATTAAAGAAGCGATAGAAATACTAGAATCAAACTTCAAAGGGTTGAATATTGTTAAAGCTGAATATTTTGAAGATTTAGATGAAATAGAAAAGTTCTCTCGTTGGTGGAAATTTACTTCTGGATTTCCTTCTCGCGGCAGCAATGATGGAGAAGGTGATATATACGCTGTTGATTATTTTACGGTAAATTGTCGTACACACGAAATTGACATGGACAGCGATTTTTACTATGAAGATGGGACTCCCTATGACCCTAATAGAGTAAATATATAGTACCAAATAGGTAATATCAGCAGAAGCGATCGCTGTTACTTTGCAAAAAAAAAAGGTTTTTTTTGTGATTAGATACGTTTATCCCCAACAGCCAAAAGCCCTCGGATTACACCTTGGGCATTTGCTTCATATTGAAGGGCTTTCAACCCCCGCCAACAATTTAGTTAATTAACGTATAACCACTATATTGTTGCGCTCGTGCTATAAACCAATCCAGGAAATTGGGGAAAGTATCAAAATTAACTACATCTCGGACATTGAATTCATAAAGCATCCCAAAGCGTGAAAAAAATATCCCTAGACGCTTTAACTCAATGGCATCCTCTTCCTGCTTTCTCTGAATAACCGACAAAGTATAGTATCCCATCAACTGATGAAAGCCTCTGAGTTCCAGCTTAAGTTCTTTAACGGTTTTAAAATCCACGAGCAAATCATCAAGGATTAAATCGCCATCGGCGGCACGAACTAATTGGGCAGCTTCCGTCCAAGTAGGATTCAGAATTGTCTTCTCCGAAGACTTAAAAAGATCAGGCTTTAATAACGAAACTAAATTTCGCAAATCCTGAACATCTTGCTGATTAATTGCTGACCAGCCATCATGAATATAACCCGCCCTCATAACTGCATCTAGCCTTCCTAGCAATAGGGCTGATTGGAGCAATTCATTTGTGAATTGTCCATTGGTCAAGAATTCTTGGTAATTGTTACGGGCTTGATCTATAACATTTTTCGCTTGGTTAAACAAATCATTTTGACCCCTACGGTTAAAATGACGCAAGGCATACTCAGCAATCCATTCTAATTCCTGAGCGTGAGGATTTTGATACTTAATATAGAACCGCAGTAAATAATCGAATGCGGTTCCCACAAGACGAACATCACTACCATTCGGTGCAGCAGCCAATATTTCTTGTTTTAGATCCAGTTTGGGCTTCAGGAATTCTGCTTTAAATCTTGCCTTAACATCTGGTAATTCAATAAAGTCACTAAGGCTCATAAATCAAAAAGTGCTTTAAATCAATGACAAAACGGATAAATCAAAACCAGCCTAATTAAATTGGCTAGGGAAATATATGATGAATTCTCATTGACTTTTTGACAACGATATAGATTATCGGCATCTAATAATCATCAAGGGTACACAGTAGAGCTTGCAAGAACTCTGGCAGGTATTCATACTGCTGTAAAATAATATCGGCTGTAGTCAAATACCATAAATGGTAGGTTTGGGGATTTTGATGAGTACGCCCTTGAGAAAACCAGGTGTTGACAGTTCTCAGATCAACCCGGCAAACTTGAGCGATCAATTGCCGATTAAGATCCCAAGTAGCAACAAATTCCTGAAGATCCAAGATTGGTTCAGCATAAATATATGCTTTCAACCGTTTCAATTGAAGGGTAGTTAAAGGTCGAGGTGATTTAGGACTACTCATTAAACCTTACCCAACAGGCATTCGACTTCATCTTCCCAAGCAAAAGTTGCTTTTACCCAAGCAGCACTAGTTGAGCTTTCATCTAAAAAAAGAATATAGCGGTACACCCATTGGCAGCGATGAGCAGCGTAGCAGAGGTAATAGCCAATTAATATCCCCCATTCACTAGCGCCATCAATGGGAGTTAGGCGAACTCTATCTCCAATAGCATAGTACGGTGATGGGGTTTCTGATAGATTAGGAAGGTGCAAGGATTGAGGATATTCCAATGTGATGGGCGCGGTAAAAGCATCAACTGAATGTGCGGTACGAATACTATGAAGATAATTGCTGACAAGTTCAAAGTTAATCGCTTGTAGTGACTGTTTTATCAGTAAGGCAGCAATTAAACTAGACTCGGATTCAGTGAGGATAGGATATATCTGTTTTACTGTTTCTAATAAATTGGTGAGCGCAAAATCCTCCAGCGCTTGAGAATAACCTTTTTGATAAGCCAACTCACTTACAGTTGAAGTAGGACTTGGTGTTTTAGTCATCTTGTTATTTGAATGCGAACGCACATAGATAGTTACCGCGACTGTTGCAAAATTTGTTAATTTTTCTTGTGGCTGGATCACAGTGTCGCCACGACAAGGTAGAGTTTCAACTTCAATAAAAGCGTGGTCTTCACTCTCACGCATCTGCTCACCAAAAATAGTTTCTATGATATCCTCTCCATCTAAGACGCTGCTTATATTTAATTTATCCTGAGTAAAATGAACATAAGCTCTTATTTTTATTCTCTGTGGGTCTTTATAACTGTTTATTTCTTCGTCTACCATGATTTAACTCCCTGGTTTTAATTCTGTAGTGAAGAACAGTTTAGAGACTTATTCAGGTCATCAAACTAAAGTGCTAAAGAGTAAGTATTCCCGCAGTCCTTGCACTTAAATTTTTGTGTGCTTTTTGTCTTGCCATTTTTGACCTTGTGGATAGATCCACATTTAGGGCAGACACCCCCTATAGTTAAATCAACGTTGACATCACCACCTTTATTTGCAAGGCTTTTAGAACTATCTGTTGATTTCTGTTGATGGTTATCCACGCGGATATCATTCTCGGCTACCTCCGGTGCATTGCTTAAAATTGTGTGGTAATTGTAGCTGTCAAAGTTGGGTAGCTGAATAAACTGGGGTAGCCCACTGAGGGGAATAACTAAGGCGAATCGATAAGCTGAAGCGTCTGTAAAAACATCCAAACCTAACTCATGATTTTTATAATCACAGTACTCTTGAATCTTTTTGTATTGCTCAAGTAATCTGGATTTATCTTCAGTAGTTACAGTTTTGAGTTTTTCTATAACCCCACCAGCATTTGAGCCAATGTGCAGTTGTACGGCATTATTCCAGTTGGAATGAGTAAAGCCAGGTATTTCATTGGCATCTGAGGACTGGCCAATGTAGATAACGCCTATATCAGCATGGCTACCTTCTTTCAAAGAAAATTTAATCAAGTCCTTGAATTCATTGCCTTTGAGACTAGAAATAGTATTGTCCAGTTCATCAAAAATGTAGAGAACGAAGCGATGGTTTTTACTATTCCGGCGCTCATCAATTAACTGGCACAGTTCACGCATTCCCACTAGGTTGTCTTTATGGGAAGTACCTTGTTTAGGCATATCCCAGTAGTCTTTTTTTGAACCATGCTGAGGATCGTAGAGGCGAATCTCACCATTGCCCCGACGTGAATTAAATATTGCTAGTGCTAGATTCTTGGCAGTTGGCGACTTTCCACCAGTAGTGCCAGCAGTGATTCTAACTCGTTCCCATTTTTTAACAAAAGACTCAAACTTGCTGGCGGGAATCCACAATCTATTAATTTCATCTTCTTTGAAGGCTGGCTCCCGGCGGTAACTAACCACAATACAATCAGTTATTTCTAGCTTCCGAACTGATGTAATTTTGAATATTCCCAGCTTTTTAGCGATTGCCTGAGATTCCTTCTTAATGGCCTCCACAATAGCTTGAGAGTCAACAGAGCATGAATAACCATAGCCGACATCTACAGCACCATCACCTTTTACTTGAAAACCTTTAACACTTAAAGCTAACCGAATATCACTAAATAAAGTACGCGCTATTTCATTGGCAATTTTCCCATTGATATCAAAACCAAATTCCCCATACAGAGGTTCTGCTAAATCACCCTGCAATTGCTGCTGTAGTTGTGCTACACGCTCATTGAGTAATTCTATTTGACTAAGATAATTTTGTTGTTCTTCGGAGATTGCCTTACTGACTTCATCCAAATTATCGTTGTAACTACTCGCTAAACTCTTGATAATTTCAGCTTTGCTCTGGTGTCCGTGCGCGACTTTCTCACCCCAGTTTTGCAGTCGTCTGAATAGCTGCATAGTTTCACTGGTTATCGCGTCATGCTCTTGATAAATCTTTTCCAATTCTTGAGATTTAGCAACCTGGAAACGTTGATTAGCCTCGGTTTCTACTTGACTTTTAAAGTTAAACTCCCATTGCTCAGTTTCACTTTCCAGATATTCAATGCGTTGGGCATCTTTTTGAGTCCTTGTAGATAATTCATTTAATTTTCCCTGTAATTGGGCAATTAAACCTGTATTTTCTAGTTTGTTGTGACCTAACGAGTTTATGGTATTTCTTGCTGACTTAAGCTCATCCTTCAGGGATTCCAATTGGCTATTCACATTAACTAGTCTGGATTTACAGTTGTCAAATTCCCTAATTACTTTATGCAGTGTTTGACCTGCTTGTTCGTTCTTACTTTCGGCATCGTTCAATAGCCTCTGTGATTTAGTATCCGCAACAAGATAACTAATAAAACTCGCTGGTAATGCTCCCACACCAAGCATAGATATTATTTTGGCTGTATCGTTGGCGAAACCTCCAGAAGCGATGCCTGCGGCAGGCTGCGCCAACGCCAAGCCAGCGCACAAGCCAAAAGCACTTAGCCCTAAGCTGTGAGATAATTTCATTCTTTCACCTCCAGATAATCGCCTAACTGTGCTTTAAAGTTTGCCAAGTTTCCTTGTGATTCAACAGTCTTTAGCCTTAATTCCTCAGCTTTTATTTGTGCTTGCAACAGCTTTTGATTTAGCTCATCTTTGCTGTAAACAGAGATATTCGTGTCGGAGATCGTTTTAACTTGGCTGACATCCAAGGAAACTGACTTCTGGGTAGTTACTTCTTTTTGATTGAGGTAATCCAAATAATTACCTTTGACTTTCTCAATTTCGGTAGCAGCCTGAACACCACTGCCAAAAGCCCGTGAGTGTTTAGCAATTACAGTAAATTTCTCGCGTGTCAGGTCTAGCGCGGCTCCCGTCAATTTCAGCGATCGCGTTGCACCTTCATAGATTTTCATCCCTTTGTCAAGCTGGCTTTGAGTTGCTTGTGGGAGATTATCAGGAGGATTAAGGGGATCTGAAATATGATACTGATTAGGCTGGAATGGTGGCATCATTCCCGGTATTAAATCCGGCGTGACTGTCAGCAAACCAGGAATGCGAGTATCTATGGGAATTGTGCTAGATGTGGCAGAAGCGGGAGACATGGAGTTATTGCTAGATGACCCGTTTCTCTTGCCTCCTGCTAATTTTTGCGCTACAGTTTCGGCAGCTAATTTTGTCGTGTCGATTTTAGCCATTGTTGAAGAACTTTCTGGTATTTAGTAGGGATTGGTATTGAATTTGCAACTGCTGAAATGCTTTATCGATTTCGCTAAACTCCAGCACCAGTTGCTCATCTAAGTCATATTTTTTTAGGACTTGTTGTAACTCCGCCTGATCCGTCTTGGCATCCTGAATTTGGCTATTTAAGTCATCCTGCATGGTAGTATTGACGGGTATCTGATGCTTAAAAGCTCTCATTGATTTTGAGAGCATCAATTCTCGCTTTACTTGTTAGCGGTTCTATTCTGTGATGTCGGCTGTGGCTGAGGATTACGAGAAGTTGTCCCAAATGCACCAAACGCTGTAGCGCATAATATCGCCAGTCCTGCTATCATCAATAGTTTTGATAGATTTGCCAATTGTTGTCTATCGCCAGAAAAATCGATTTTCACGATCCCAACTCCTTTGTATTTTTCGCAATAATCATTCTGCGAAACCTTCAAACTCAGACACTTCTAAGTCAGCAGTAGCAGCCCATTGCAGATAATTAAAATATTGCTTAACGTCACCGATCGCAACGTCACAATCAAAGCGCAAACCTTTAAACTCTGGATGTTGGCGGATTTGTACGAGTAATTCTTGCGCTTGAGAAACTAACTCTGGCAAGGAATGACTATTTATCTCTGGTTGAATTCCGAGAATTATACTTGTCATAAGCTGAATAATTTTTCTAGTAACCAGTTAGTGAAGTCCAAAGGGGATAACAGAATGTTGATCGCTCTCACACGATCAGCTTTTTTCCCAGATCGCTGATAATTCCCTCAATCTCTAGAGTGAGATCACTTTCATCTGAGGTAATCTGCACAGGTTCTTTAGCCAAACTCGTTAAATCCCTAATCGCTCCCAAATATCCTTGCTTTTGGTACTGCCAGCGCTGGTTAATGCTCTCTACTAATTCCGCATCTCGCGCCGCTAGGTTATTTAGGATCAGTTGATTTTTAACTTGGGCGATAGCATCTACTAATTCAACTTCTTGCCCCGCTTGCCTCGCTAGTTGGTCAATTAGGGTGAGTTGGGCGTTGGATGCGGGAGATTGGATAGGTTGCGCTAAATGTTGCTGTTGTTGGCTGACAGAGAGGGTACTTTCTGGCTGTTCTGTGGCTAGGTTAGATACTTGTTCTGTGAGAGTTTCGGTATTTTCGGGCAATTCTGAGGTACTGCTAGCTTCATCCGGCAACTGTGATCCTGTGTCGGGTAACTGTGACTGTGTGCCTTGCAACTGCTTAATTGTCGCTTGGTAATCAAGCATAGGAATAGCTTTTACAGTATCAAAGTCATCTGGGCGGACATAAGAGAGAGCCAACCTAAAGGCTGTTTCGTTCTGTCCAGATTCAAGCAAAGCTTCGTTAATGGTGATTGTATCTGCCGTTGCTGCTGTGCTTTTTTTCCGTAATGCCATGATTTACGCTCCCTTTTGTATTTTTTGGATTTGCTGGAATGATTGTTCATAGCGGTATCTAGAAAAATCATTCGGGTTTTTGGCGATATAACCTTTCACACGATCGCCACGCCGCAACTGTGCCATCAGCCGACCTACACGACTTAAAACCCATCCTTGATAGGGTGACAAGGGCGATTCACGGTCAACGCTTCCATCGTGGGCTTTGGGGTAAGCATTCCGAAAAGACTCTATTCGCCAAAATGCTATGTTTTCCCAAATCACAAGGGTAGAACGGGCAACTCCTAAAACTTCAGCCAAATGTGTCTTTGTAGCTGGAAAGTCAAGGAATAAATCTAAGTCTGTGGAATGTTTGCTCCGTCTAGGTTTCATGGGTTTACTACAATAATCAATTTGAATGAAATATTAACTAGCTAACAATCACAATAAGTACACATCAGGATGTAGCACCCAAATGCTAAACCCCTGACTCTGTAAGTCGTTGGGGTACTTGTGGGACGCTATTCAGTGGCTTCTTGTTGATCGATTGCTAACTATAAGGTATGTTAGGCTATATAGGTCGGTTATGTCAACACGGTCAGGTAGGGTTTTTCAGATAACACAAAGTAAGCCAAAATAGGTTAGCTAGCGTTACTGTCCTATATGCGATATTTATGTCAGAAGACAAAACCGTAAGTTTTAGAGTTTTCCTGGACGACTCGGAAAGGACATTATTTAAAGTTGCCTGTGCCGAGGAGAAAACAACTATGAGCCAAAAATCTAGAGAATTGATTAGTGAATGGGTAAAAACTCGTAAAAAAGACAAATAAACATGACAGAAGCACAAATCCAAGATATTTACTCACGCTTAGACAGTCTTACATCTGAGGTCAACTCACTCAAATTGCTTACTGGGACAATTGGCACGAGCCAAGCAGCGATCGCTCAAATCTATAGCAGGCTGGATATCTTCGCGGAAACCACCAACAGCAATTTTGCACAAATTAGCCAGCGTTTTGACCGTGTTGAAACTGTGCAAGCCCAACAATCCCAACAATTAGCGGAGATTTTGCGGATACTGCGCGATCGCAATGGCGGAAGTGGATTGTGAATAAAAACTTGCTCACCATTCTCAATAAAGGTTGCACACCCCCTATGTGCATAGTTAAAAACTTAAATCTGACTATTGAGAACTCCAAACAATGCTGCCAGAATCTAACTTTTATCGACTTTTAAGTAGGCTTTAACCCAGTAGTAGCAAGGACTTTAGTGTTTTAAAAGGTCAGGTGCAAATACTTGAGAAATCCAAAAAATGACTAGAAAATTACTGGCTATTGTCAATAAAGGTTGCATACCCCCTATATGCAATTGTTGGAACAAATTTGTTCACTATTCTCAATAAAGAATGCACAAGCGCTTGTGCATTCTTAGAAACTTAGATTGGACTTTTGGAGACTTAAACGATATTACCGAAGTCTGACTTTTCTTGATTTGAGATTAGGCTTAAACCCAGATGTACGTATGGTTCGACTAATTAAAGAGTTTAACTGTAAATACTTGAGGAATTGAAATAATGATTAAAAAATTACTAGCTATTTTAAATGGAGAATCACAAGCGCTTGTGTCATCGGAGAAACTTGACTTGTATTTTTATAATGTCCAAAATATATTATTCTATATGTACTTTTCTCGATTTAATGGCGGACTGCAACTCAGTCACACAAGGGTTTTCAGGGAATTAGAAGTTGAATGACAAATGCTTAAAATAATTACAAAAGAACAGAAATTACCTGAGTATTTTGAATAGAAAATCACAATCGCTCGTAATTACCTGAGTAAAATACAAATTTTGTACGTGCATAACGACAAAAAAGTTCACACTAGAGATTAAGACTAAAGCGGTGATAAAATCAATCCAAAACCTGTTAAGCCATCTATTAGGTCTTATAACTATTTACAAAACCTACCCCGAAAAAAGAATTGTAAACAGGACTAATGATGGGGATGAAATTCTAAAAGCCATGCAGAAATTTGCAAAACAAAATATCTCGCCAGTGATCCAGCAAGGCAAATTAGATACTATACTGATAGTGGCTTTGTCCCATCAAACCACTACTGAGGAGGTGTGTAAGTAAAGATTCTTCGGTTTAACTGATTTTAACTGAAGTGCCCGTAGTTCAATTGTTTCAAAACTTGGAGCGACTGGTTCCAGAAGAATTTAAAGATGCGTTTGCTTGCCGGCGGATTCATCTAAAAAATTCAAAAAGGGGATTACCAGAGCGCTCTGCATTGGGGGAATTAAATACCACCAAACCACATCTCTTACTATAAACTAATTTTGCTTCTTTGTGGCAAAGATTAGAATTAGAGAATTTTTAGGGTCAGTGTGCTGTTTGCTTCCCCCTTCACTTCATTAATTTAGGGAATCAAACCCAAGCGCCAAAACAATGCAAGCCAACACCAGTAATCATTTCAACGTCTCAGAAACTCAGAATTTATCCAAGACAGATCGCACCGAATTAACCAATCAAGATCCGATAGCACAAAATTATTTCTACTGGAACCAAACGGAAAGGCTTTCAGAACTTTCTCTAAACCCACTAAACCCTCAGAATGCTTACTGGATAGTAGTTTGGAGGAGGTTTTATAGTCTCATCCTTGCCCTGCAAAAACTAGATAAATTAAAGCGATCGCTAACCAAGGATTTTCCAAAATTGGGAATTGCTAAGGTAAACGTGGGGGTAGAAGCATGAATCACAAAAGATTCGGCAAAATAGCCTCACCGAAAAAATCGCTACGCCAAGAACTAAGGCAGGTTTTTAGAATAGTCAACAGGCAAGGTAATCAGAGAAATGCCCCAAGGGTTTTGGAGGAAATCTCAACACTAGAGTCCAGCCAGAATGACAAGACGCAAGGCGATGGACATAATAGCGAAATTCAAGTACTGCTATTCGCACATTATACTTTGCCAGTCAGAGAAAATTTTGAACCAAGCCACTGGCAAGAGTGGGGTCAAAGTGCAATTGACCCGGAAATAGTGGGGCTTAATTTCAAATCGCTCTCAGCCAATGAAGCATTTGAATATCTTCTCTACTCCGATAAAATCAGCCGCCGTAATGATGGACGGCTACGCGATGGGGATATGAGGAAGTATGCTCACTTGGCTGACGGTGGTTGGTGGTGCAGTGGTGTTGATGTTCTCACTGGGGAAGATTCCCTTTGGGGATGCTCAAAGCCCAACAGTCCAAGGACAGGTCAGGATGGCAAGGAAATTAAGTATGAGCAACCCCCAAAAGTTAGCACAGAAATTTTTGCCCTACGAATCCCCCCCCGGATTTGGGAATTAATTGGCCGCCGCTACGATGTGGCGCTACCAGAAAATTATCAAAGTTTACCTTATGGTGCTTTTTGGCGATGGGTGAGAGAAAATATCCAAATTCCCGTTATCATCTGCGAGGGTGCTAAAAAAGCAGCTGCAATCTTATCTTGTGGTTACGTTGCGATCGGCGTACCCGGAATTTGGGGAGGCCGTCGTCAACCAAAGGATGAATACAACGAAAATGACGGCGACCCATACCTCACTCCACAGTTAGCAGTATTTGCACAACCAGAGAGGCGAATTTACTTTTGCTTCGATGCCGATGTGAAACGCACGACAATTCGAGCCGTGAATAATGCGATCGCTAAAACTGCCAAGCTTTTATCTTTGCGTGGCTGTGAAATTAAAGTAATGGGCTGGCATTCAGCATTAGGTAAAGGAGTTGATGATCTCATAGCCGCTTACGGTCGTGAGCAATTCGATACCATTTACTGCGATGCCCTGAAATTGGATGGGTGGAACACCAAACAGTCAAGGCGGCTCACGTATATTCCAGACTTGAGCTTAAATCAACGTTATTTGGGTGAGTTGGCAATTCCATCAGGTAAGCAGCTAATCGCCCTTAAATCGCCAAAAAATACAGGCAAGACTCACTCGCTCCAGTGGATAACTGACCCGATAATTCGCGCTGGTGAGAGGAGAGTGCTAGTAATTACCCATCGGGTGCAATTGGGAGTCCAGCTTGTAAAAAAATTGGGATTACCTTTTGTTACCGAGCTTAGAGAAACTGCGGAAGGCTCATACTTCGGTATGGGATTAGTAATTGATTCTTTGCATCCGAAAAGCCAAGCCAAATTTAACCCTGATGAGTGGCAAGGGTGCTGGTTAATTCTGGATGAAATTATGCAGTTAATCTGGCATTTATTGAACAGTTCGACTTGTCAGAGCAGTAGAGTAGCCATAATAAAAAACTTCAAGCAGCTACTACTTAATGTTGTTAATTATGGTGGTAAAATATTCATTGCCGACGCTGACTTAAACGATATTGGTATTGACTTTATCAAAGGATTGTTAGGACAAGAGATTGACACTTTTATCGTTGAAAACACATTTACATTTAACGAACCTTGGGAGATAAATGTAGTCACAGGTAAAAATCCAGCACAATTAGTAAAACTCCTTACCCAAAAACTAGAAAATGGGAAGAAGTGTTTTGTTGCTTTATCAGGTCAACGGGCTAATTCTAAGTGGGGTTCTCGTAACTTGGAGGCATACTATAGAAATGTCCTACCACACCTAAGAATTTTACGAATTGATTCTAAAACTATAGCTGACCCTCATCATTCAGCTTTTGGATGTACAAGCGATTTAAATGAGGTAATTAAAGATTATGATTTAGTTTTAACCACTTCGACGATTGAGACTGGGGTATCAATTGAAGAGGAACATTTTGATTATGTTTTTGGGATTTTTCAAGGTGTACAAACTCCCGATGGTGTAAGACAGCACTTATCACGTTATCGCCCTCCAGTCCCTCGTTATATCTGGCTTTGTCCAGTAGGAATTAACAGGGTAGGCAGTGGCTCAAATAGTATAAGGGGATTGCTATCAGGTGAGCATAGAAAAAATAAAGCTAATATCAAAAAACTAATTGAATTCGGATTTGAGGAAACAATAGAAGGAAATTATGAGAGCATCTGCATATATACTTGGGCTAAGTTGGGAGCAATCATCAACGATGGTATGAACAAGTATTCTAAGCAAATTATTGCTGATTTAAAAGATGAGGGGCATATCATCTGTGAAATAAATGAAGATGAATTGCCAGAACCAGCAGAAGTAGAAATTACCAAGCAAGAAATTTACGCTACCTGTAAGAAAGAATATGCTGGACACTGTGAGAATGTAGCGGATTCTAAAACAATTACAGATGAGCAGTTTTTGAGGCTAGATAAGCAAAACTCTAAAACTGAAGTAGAGCAGCTAGAACACAGAAAAGGTGAACTTGAAAGGCGTTATAAGATTATTGTGAGTTCGGAATTAGTAGAGAAAGACGATAAAAACTGGTATTCGCTAATTCGACTACATTACTATCTTGGGGAAGGCAGGCAGTTTCTATCGGATCGGGAAAAAAATGTAATGTCTACTGCTTTGAAAAATGGCGATGGAGATTATTTCATCCCCGATACTAATAAAAGCCTTATTGGTAAGAAAATTGATGCTTTGGACTTCCTCAAATTTAATGAACTTATGCAAGTTAAAGAGATTAGCAATAATCACAAGTTAGCTCTTGAATTATTGGCAATCATTAAAAAGTATTCTTACGATTTAAATCTGCTGCTAGGGGTGAATTTCTCAAAAGTAAAAACACCGATTGAAGCCTGTCAACGACTGGCCGCGATGATTGGGCATAAGTTTCCAATGTTGAGGAGAGAAGGCAAGCGAGGAGAGCAAGTAAGAATTTACGGTACTCCCGCTCCAAACTTCAAAAAAGATGATGAAGGGAATTTGGTTTTGGTTAATGGGCAGGCTATACCCATTAGCGATCGCCGTGATGAAATTTTCACAGCATGGGTAGAACGCGATACCCTAGCCAGGGAGAAAGCAGCCGCCGATAAGTTGGAAGCACAAAAGGCAATTATTCCAGAAGCGTTAAAAGTTGAGGAAGTCACATCTGTGGAAGTTGGGCAGGACTTAACAGTTGAGCAAGTGATGCCTGCGGTGGACTATGCCGGAGCAGTTGTGGAACAGTCAACATTGTCTGCTGTCCAACAAATCAAGTTAGATGAAATCAAAGCTTGCGAGTCGCAAGTCAGGGAACAAACAGATAACCATTTACCCCTATGGGCTGGGTTAAAGTTGAAATTGCAGCAGGGATTACAGGATGCTGGCAGGTTTTATAAAGAAACAGTCTCAGAAATTGGGGAGGCCATTGGGATAGCTGATAGTGAGCCGTTTTGGAATGGCTACTTAAATCGCTGGCAGGTTGCTGTTAACTTTGCCTGTGGGTGTAAATCCGTTGCCTGTGATTGGTTGGAAGCGATCGCCTAATCTCGAAATAGCTAGTCCAGAAATCCCCGACCATTACCATTCTCTATTCTTTCGCATCCACACCCCTTCAGTATGAACTTGGAGGGGATTTTGGCTGTAACAATGCCTCAATCATCACGAAGTACAGATAGGCAGTCTGTAGCCGATTTTATCAGTGCTAGATTCACCGTGACTACCAAATTAATTTAAGGATGAGAATTTAGTTTCTGGATTTGGTAGTCACGGTTAGTTAGTGCGTAGTCATGATGATTAATATCTATTTATTAGAGCGCGTGACTACCGATATATCGTTATCTTCTGATTAGTAATTGGAGGTTTTGGGGTTTGGTAGTCATGGTTTGGTAGTTACGATGATTTTGGTAGTCATGATGATTAATATCTATTTATATAGAGGGCGTGACTACGGTATCAGAATTTGATACAAAATGCGGTTATTTTCAGTGGTGACTACCAAAGTTGTATAAAAGCTAGCGGCGGCGGATAAGTAGGCGATGCCGAAGGCGGTAAGCGATCGCTCACAGGAGACGCGGCAACGCCGCCGTCGTCAGGCAACGTAGTTGCCAGTCAAGTCCACCACGTCGGATAACCGCGCTGGCAATTGGGAGCGATGGCAAATTAGGAGACGCGGCGGAGCCGTCGTCGTTGGGCAACGCAGTTGCCAGTCCAGTTCCGCATGCCCGTGGAGAATTGTCAGTCATCTGCGAAAAGTTAAGCCAACGCTGAAAAGTAGTAAACCAGTGGAGATGCGATCGCGCGGAATTAATATTTCTTACCATAGAAATACTCAGGGGATTCAAGCAAATTTCTCTCAAAAATCAATGGATTAAAATCAGGCATTAGCTTTTGGGAAGATGAACAAGCTATTCTAAACCCACAACCTGTTACATCCTCTAAGAAAATTAGAATAACAAGATGAGGAACTTTCACCAGAGATTAACCCAGAGATTGCGATCGTTCACCGAAGAATAACCAAGGAGACGCGGCGACAGCCGCCGTCGCTCGGCAACGCGGTTGCCAGTCCAAAATCCCATGCTACGACAAGCGATATCTACGATTGGGCTATGCTTACGCACCTGGAAACACTGAGCAATATGTTAGAAGTGGAAGCTGTTATTATAAATTATTACCAGTTATACAAATAATTAACCAGTTATTATATTAATACCAGTTACGCAGGTATAGCATTATAACAGGTACGCTATCAAATAACTAGATGTTAGAACCCAGTCAGGGAGAGGAGTATTTCCCGACATTTCAGTAAAAAAGCGCGGATAGGTAGGTATTAGCTGCTAACTTGCTATGTCAAACTTTTAGGGCTATGGTATGGTAACTCTAGCTTAATTATTTGAATCTGCCTTTTTTCTAGTAAAACTTTGTCCCGCCTTGGGTTCAGTTACTTTTGTCAGGCAGTCAGGTAAAAGTGTTGTTAGCCATCACTCAAAATATTGTGGGCACAATTGTAAGCTAAGGAAAAAACCAATGTTAAAAAAATTTATTGTTTTAACAGTTGCAAGTATCACCTTATCGATTCCAGCAGCAAGTATCTTTGTTAGTTCACCTCCTGCTCTGTCACAATCAACATCATCAGATATCGAGACTATAACTCCCGTTATTTATACTTCTGGGAATGGTGGAGGGCCAGACGAATACTTTGCTCCAGTATATCCACAAACTTATACCTATACTATTCCTGTTTCTTCTAATGTTACCGAAGCATGGTACACCCCCTACGATAACATCCCAGATATTAAAGCATTTAGTACGATTGATGTTAGACCTGCTGGTAATGCAGTTCAGCTATCAATTAGAGCCCAGTCTGGAGTATCAGGAAGGGTACGCCTGAGAATTTATATCAAGCACTAGAGAGTGTTTTAAAAGCCAGAGAATAGTTTAGTCCCGCACACACCCTATCTATATATAAAATAGGGTGTGTGTGTGACTAGCCAAAAGCTTAGTGAGGGTAAGCACTTAAGCGATTTTGAGGGCATAGGAGACGCGGCAACGCCACCACGCCACAGCAGCCGCGTTGCCAATGCCCAATGCCCAATGCCCAATGCCCAATGCCCAACGCCCACTCGTGCTGTGAGTGGGTTTAATTTTGCGATTCTAGTCAAGCCTTAGCATTATTTAATACATTGCTTGGTTATAGCCAAAAATAGAGTTTGAAAAAAAATATTTTTTCAAAAAGTTTTCTAGGCAGTATATACAGCAATCGTTTCGCCAGTACACACGATTTCATTCTGTTATAAATATAAAATCGTCTGTACTTTAAAAACTACTTAGATAATCTACTTATTTATATGTATTAATACATTGATAATAAATACTGGCAATTGGGAGCGATCGCCCAATACTTCTCGGTTAAGAATTAAGCAGTATTGAGAATAAAAAAAGTGAGTGGTTGACGTTTAGTACCCACTCCTCTGTGGATTGGAATTCTCGCTGGAAACTGGGTGGAGTTTTCGCGGCCATTGGTACTCCAGCCCTTCCACCCAAAACTCGCGGAAAGTCCCCTGGTTGGGAAGCCGGAAAAAAACGTCACCGGAAAAACCGATGCCCGATTGTAAAAAAAACCGTAACACGACCACGTAAAGAGCCATCAGTTGCGGTTTAATACTAAAGATTATTCATAATTTCGATAAGTCTTTGATTAACTCAGCCCTGCTGGGTCGTTTTGCATAGCTTAGTCTAAACTCCAGTTGCACTGCTAGAGTCAGCTTTGCGCTTGAGTGCTGCAAATAAAATTAGAACAGCACCGAACGACAAAATAGGAACGCCTGAAGTTGGTTCAGCTACAGAGACAGATGAAATTGGCGTCAAAAGGAAGGCGTGTAATTCACCATTCACTGCACCACGACCGACAATTTGTCCATTATTATTAATGGCAGATGCGGCTGTTAAGGTAAAGCCAGGCTCGGAACCAGGAGCAATCAGGTCATTCAGGTCGTACAGAGTGTTATCACTATAAAGAAAAGCCTGCAAAGCATTGCCATCTGCTGTATAAAAGTTATAGTTAGTGCCAGAAAACCCGACTACTTGACCCAAATTATTGATCCCGTCAGCAAAACTAAACAAATCTGTAGGACGTAATCTACCGAGGTCTTGGAGTCCCGTGCTGGATGTGTACAGAAAAGCACGACCATCATCTACTCCAGTGAGTCCCGAAGTACCAACTACTTGTCCTGAGTCATTAATATCAGATGCTGAACTGTAGGTGTCACTTGGCAAAGTTCCCAAGTTAATAGTTTGGCCGTTTTTGTACAGAAAAGCTGTGTTTGAATTGAGAATGCCCACTACTTGTCCCAAGTTATTTAAACCGTAGGCAACAGTACCAGGAGTTCCTCCTATGCTGGTTGCTATACCATCGGTGTACAAGAAAGACCCAAGTTTGCTTGCTCCACCTACTACTTGGGTGCGATCGTTAATGGCATAAGGAATAGCATTTTGGATAGGGAGGGGTTGGGTGATGCCATTGCTGTACAGAAAAGGGTTATTTCCAGTAGAGTTATTACCAACCGAATTACCAACTACTTGCCCCAAGTTATTGATACCAGTCACTGTAAGTTGATTATCGCCAGGCAACGGACTAATTTTTTGGAGCGAACCATTGCTGTAAAAAAAAGAATCAGAGCCGTCCAAAGAATTAATGGTTACCTCACCTGAGTCATTGATGTCTGTTGCATAACTGTTGGCTTCTCCTGTAAGACTGCCTAAGTCAGTTAGTGAGTATAGAGATACCGCTAATGCGGACTTGGATACACTCAGACTGATTGCGGTCAAGGTTATTGCTGTTATACATGATTTCCACTTAAGTAAAAGCATATTAGTTTTCCGTGATTTTCTATTCCCCTACCAAATTACCACTGAATAGTAGAGTGATAACTTGCTGTATCTGGGTAATCGCTAAATACGCCATCAACACCTAAGCTGAAAAATAGTTCATATTCGCCTTGGGGATTTCCTTGAAAGTCCAGTGGCAAAAAGCAGTTTTCATTGCGGAAAGTCCAGACATGAACCAGCAAACCAGCCGCGTGAGCATCTGTGACTAAAGATGTGGGCGATCGCAATTTACCATTGCTATCTCTAGGAACCAGTAAATTTTTATCAAAGTCAAAAAACCTCGTTCTAAGTTTCCAGCGAGAATTCCAATCCACAGAGGAGTGGGTACTAAACGTCAACCACTCACTTTTTTTATTCTCAATACTGCTTAATTCTTAACCGAGAAGTATTGAGCGATCGCCCACAGGAGACGCGGCAACGCCGCCGTCGCTCAAAGCCTCGCTGATGATTTGGGAGCGATTGCGCGAAGCGCAGTGCCGGAGGCAATCGCGCTAATGGGGAGTGGGGTAAGAAGTGCGATCGCTCAGAGGAGACGCGGCAACGCCGCCGTCGTCAGGCAACGCAGTTGCCAGTCCAGCCCACCACGCCCAATAACCGCGCTGTCAATTATGAGCGATGGCTGCGCCCGCCGAAGGCATCGCTTGCTTAGGAGACGCGGCGGCGGGGCATAGGAGTTATGCCCTAAAATTTTTAATAAGCATAACTGTTGTAGCTGCCATGAGCGATACCTTCGGCGGGCGCAGCCATCGCATTGACCAAATCATAGAGAAACTTCACGAACTCAAGGAAATTAGACAGCAGTTAGTCAATGAATCCATGTCGCCACTTGGGGTATGGATTCATCAGTATGAGGTACGCAAGCGTTACAAAAAAGGTGGCGATATTTACACCTACACTTATGCAAAATGGCAGTCAGTAGAACCAATTTTTAACCGTAATCCAAAGCCTCGTTTAAAAAGTATCGTTAAACGAGGTAAAAACCCTAAAATGACCTGTCACGAACATATAGGTAGGGTGAACAGTAGCACGGGATTAGGAACTGAACCACAGGTTACTAAAGCTTATCAAGAGTGGGAAAATCGCAAGCAGTTAGACGCGGTTGATAAAGCCTTGGAACAGATAGAATCCGCGCTCATCGGAGTTATGCCAAAATAAACGAATAAGGCATAACCATTAATCATATAAAGAAATCTAAATATTTGATCGTGGTTGCATAAAATCCTGATTGTCTACGTATTTAGTTTAGAAAGCTTCAAATCAGGGTTTGGGGCTTTACTTCATACCTCAAAAATACACTATTTTGCAATTGCCCAA
>NZ_JABXKJ010000231.1 GCF_017115085.1 Nostoc sp. NMS7
ATAAAGCATTAAATTATTGACTGCATACCAAGTATCCATCAAAACTGTATCGAAAAGTTTGCCGAATCACAAGATAAAATAACAGAGCAAATAAACCAATATATTAGTTCAATTTTTGAAAGCAAAATTAATTCATTCTCTGCTGTGATTGCACAAGCGATCGCACTTTACGAAAATCTCCTAGAACAGCAGGAAAAAGCTCACAACGAAACTCTGGAACAACGTGAGGGTGAAAAGATGTGGATTTACCAAAAGCGCCAAGAACTTGAGCAAGTACAAAATCGGCTGGAAGTCATTCTCAGTAAATGCGCCATTGTTTAATCACATTCCTTTTGTAGCTAATCTCGCCTCATAATAAAGGAAGATTAAGCTGCACTCAGAAAACTCTCAATGAGCAAGACTACCCTAAATTTAGTTGCAATATCTATCTTTCTCATCACCCTATCGGTACTGCTGGGGCCATTCTTAAACATATCACCGGCAGTCCCAGCGATCGCTACTTTCACCATCTTAGGCATAGCTACATTAGATAGTTTCAGCTTGCAAGGCAAGGGTGGTACTATCTTTATAGATTGGATTGCTGGTTTTTCAAGTGAACACCGCGATCGCATCGTCCACCACGAAGCCGGACATTTCTTGGTTGCTTACCTGTTGGGTATTCCCGTTACTGGCTACACACTCAGCGCTTGGGAAGCCTGGAAACAGGGGCAACCTGGGCAAGGCGGCGTTAGCTTTGATGATCGCGAATTAGCATCTCAACTAGAAGTGGGTAAAATCAGTGCCCAAATGCTAGACCGCTACTGCACTCTTTGGATGGCGGGTATTGCTGCTGAAACCTTAGTTTTTAATAATGCTGAAGGTGGAGGTGATGATAAAAACAAGCTGATAGGAGTATTGACAATTTTAGGTTTTTCTGAATCAGTTTATCAGCAGAAACTGCGCTTTCATACCCTCCAGGCAAAAACCCTGCTGCAAGAAAATTGGTCTAGCTACGAGGCTTTAGTTAATGCCATGAGAGAACGCACTTCGGTAGAAGATTGTCATGCTGAGTTGGGAGTTAGGAGTTAGGAGTGAAGAATTATCTCGCTTGTCACCTAATTTCCGCCTTTTCCACGGGCGGAAATAATAGAAAAAATTTCGTTACAGTAGCCTAAGTACAACATTTCATTAATTCCTAGCGAATTCTCTGCGTGCCTCTGCGCTTCCCTCTGCGCCCCTACCCTGCGGGAAGGCGAAGCGCCTATGCGTTTAAATTTCAAACCTCAATTCGCCACGATTTTACGCAACGGTGTACTAAGATATTAAAATCTAAACTTCTGTGAAAAGCTAGAATCAGATTAATAACCTTCAATAGTGTAACCAGCAGCAACAATTACCTGTTTGATTGACTCTTCAGAAGCTGCGGATTCCACGGTGACAGTTTTAGCATTAACATCGACATCCACCTTCGCTTCAGGTTCCATAACATGTATAGATTCAGTAATTGTTTCTGCACATCCATCACAAGCAATATTTGATACTTTTAGTTTTAGTGCCATTTGTTACCTCAAGATGGAAATTTTCAATTATTTCTTCAGGATTAATCTTAATCATCAAAATGCGAGCGCGCATCCTGCCAGAGTAATGTAATGGTGTAAAAGCATCCTAATCACTGCATATAGCTCACCGACTGGCACAATTCGCTAGCAGTAATATGAAACAAAATGCAAGAATATATAAAGCTATTTATGAAAATATCCTATCTAGTGCCGCTACGCGGAAATCTTAAAGTCAAAAGTTAAAAACCTATGTCTTCAAATCCCCAGTACCTAAGCGGTAACGAAATTCGCAACATATTTCTCGACTTCTTTGCCCAACGGGATCACCAAATTCTCCCAAGTGCCTCCCTCGTGCCAGAAGATCCAACCGTGCTGTTGACGATCGCGGGGATGTTACCATTTAAACCGATATTCTTAGGGCAGCGCACACCAGAATTTAAGCGGGCTACGACTTCGCAAAAGTGTATCCGCACCAACGACATCGAAAACGTCGGACGCACTAAACGGCATCACACGTTTTTTGAGATGCTGGGCAATTTCAGCTTTGGTGATTATTTTAAAGAACAAGCGATCGCTTGGGGTTGGGAAATTTCTACAGAAGTCTTTGGCTTTTCCCCCCAAAATCTAGTCGTCAGCGTTTTTGAAGATGATGATGAAGCCTTTGGAATTTGGCGCGATCAAATCGGTGTGCCGGTAGCGAGAATTAAACGCTTGGGCGAAGATGATAACTTTTGGGTATCTGGGCCAACTGGGCCTTGTGGCCCTTGTTCAGAAATATATTACGACTTCCACCCAGAACGCGGTGACGAAAATATAGATTTAGAAGACGATTCGCGGTTCATCGAGTTTTACAACCTCGTCTTCATGCAATATAACCGGGATGCATCAGGCAATTTAACGCCACTGCAAAATAAGAACATCGACACCGGCATGGGTTTGGATAGAATGGCGCAAATTCTCCAAAAAGTACCCAATAACTACGAAACTGACCTAATTTTCCCTATCATCCAAACAGCCGCCCAAATTGCTGGTGTTGATTACCACAAAAGTGATGAAAAAACCAAAACTTCCCTAAAAGTTATTGGTGATCACGTTCGTTCTGTCATCCACATGATTGCTGATGAAATTCGTGCTTCAAATGTGGGACGGGGTTATGTGCTGCGGCGATTAATTCGGCGGGTGGTGCGTCATGGGCGATTAATTGGGATTTCTGACGAATTTACCACCCAAGTTGCTGAAACTGCGATCGCTCTTTCAGAATCAGCTTACCCCAATGTCCGCCAACGGGAAGCAGCAATTAAAGCTGAGTTGCAACGCGAAGAATCGAATTTCCTCAGAACTCTGGATAGAGGTGAAAAACTTTTAGAAGAAATCATCCAAGAGGTTAAGCAGCAAGGGAAAACTTCTATTAGCGGTGAAAGCGCCTTTACTTTATATGACACCTACGGTTTCCCCCTAGAACTTACACAAGAAGTTGCCGAGGAAAATCATCTGACAGTCGATGAAGCGGGATTTAATGCCGAAATGCAAAAACAGGTGGAACGTGCCAAAGCAGCACACGAAACCATTGATTTAACTGTGCAAGGTTCCCTCGACAAACTAGCAGAACACATCCAAGTCACCGAGTTTTTAGGCTATACCCAACCTGCGGCGACGGCGAAAGTCGAAGCGATATTAGTAGAAGGTGTTTCCCAAGAGGAAGCAGAGGCGGGGACAGAGGTGCAAATTGTCCTTGACAAAACGCCATTTTATGCTGAATCTGGGGGACAAATCGGCGATCGCGGTTATATCTCTGGTGATGGTATCGTAGTTCGGGTGGAAGACGTTAAAAAAGAATCTGATTTCTTTGTTCACTTCGGACGCATCGAACGCGGTACACTGCGCGTAGGCGATAATATTACAGCCCAAATTGATCCGGCTTGTCGGCGTCGCGCCCAAGCTAACCATACCGCAACGCACCTGCTACAAGCGGCGTTGAAGAAAATTGTTGATGATGGCATATCTCAAGCTGGTTCCCTGGTTTCCTTTGACAGGTTGCGCTTTGACTTCAACTGTCCCCGCGCGTTGACAGCCGAGGAAGTCCAACAAATTGAGGAACAGGTGAACACTTGGATTGCTGAAGCACATGCTGCAAAGGTGGAAGTATTACCTTTAGCAGAGGCGAAAGCTAGGGGGGCTGTTGCCATGTTCGGCGAAAAATACGGCGAGGAAGTGCGCGTAATTGACTTTCCTAGCGTATCAATGGAACTTTGCGGCGGGACTCATGTTAGTAATACTGCTGAAATCGGCGTATTTAAGATTATATCGGAGGCTGGTGTCGCTTCTGGAGTAAGGCGCATTGAAGCTGTTTCGGGGCCGGCAATACTAGATTATCTCAATCTTCGGGATAAAGTAGTTAAAGATTTGAGCGATCGCTTTAAAGTTAAACCCGAAGAATTACCAGACAGAATCACAACTCTGCAAAGCGAACTCAGAACCAGCCAGAAGGAATTAGAAACCTTAAAGGTACAGTTAGCGATCGCCAAATCTGACAGCTTGCTGCAAACAGCCGAAACTGTAGGCGATTATAAAATTATTGTCGCTCAATTAGAAGATGTAGATCCAGAATCATTGAAAACCGCAGGCGAACGTTTACTGCAAAAAATCGGTAACGGTGCAGTGGTGCTGGGTTCTGTTCCCGAAGTAGGGAAAGTTAGCATAGTTGCAGCTTTTAGTCAAGAAGTGAACAAAAAAGGTTTGCAAGCTGGTAAATTTGTAAGTGCGATCGCTAAAATCTGTGGTGGTGGCGGCGGCGGAAGACCGAACTTAGCCCAAGCAGGCGGACGCGATGCGAGTAAATTACCAGAAGCGTTGCAACAAGCACAAAGTGAGTTAAAGTCCGCGTTAAGTTAACCTTTGTCTCCCCTCCTCCCTTGCGGGGAGGGGCTGGGGGTGAGGTGCAATAACTGTGGGAATCATCACCTAAACCATCTCAAACTCTAATTGATGACTCTTGAGAAAATCATGAGTGAAATGATCCACCATATTTGTATCAGCTAATTCCAAATTATAAAAATCCACAGCTTCATGGTCAAAATAGGGTCCAGCGTGCCAAGTACCCTGATGTAGCTTGATAAAACAATTCCCCGGAATGCGGAAAGCAGCAATCTCTTCTAATGCTGGTTCATTCACATCATTATCTGGAGGACAAACTGCAATTAACCAATCTTTCCCTGACAAAGAACCCAGACATTGAGTGCATTGCACATGGCGAGTAATTTTGTGAAACTTTCGCCCGTTCTTCTCCAACCGCATAAGATAAAATCGTGGAATCCCGTTTTGCAGGTTTAACTGAGCATCTTCCACATCGTAAACTTTGCCATCAAGACTAGCAAAAATCACCTGTCCATAACGCCGAAACTTTTCAGAAGTCACCCATTCTGCCTGCAATTGTTGCACTGTCTTTGATATGCTCATATCAAATCTTTGAGAGAGATTACTTAGGTTTATTTTCCCCAAAAATAACCAATGATTATTAATTGTAAATTAATAATTACACAATTCAATTATGAATTATTTAGCTAGCTAGATAACTACGTACTTGTTCCTTTTGGCGTCGGAGGAGACTGAGAGCTTTTTGCTCTATCTGACGCACGCGTTCTCGACTAATGCCCATGCGATCGCCAATCTGTGCTAAAGAAAGTTCATAGCCATCACTCAGACCAAAGCGCAAGGTTAATATTTCTCGCTGCTGGGGAGACAGCTTTGCCAGCAAGTCTTGTAAATCTTCGTGGAGAGATTCTTCAACGGCATAGTCTTCGGGAGAAGGGCCATCATCTTCCAGTATGTCCTGCAATTCTGTATCTTGTTGTTCACCAACTCGCGCCTCCAAGGAGAAGGGTTGACGGGCCAGGTACAAACACTCTCGAACTTGGCTGGGTGTCAAAGATAAGGCGTTAGCAATTTCACCACTAGTGGGAACGCGACCCAGCTGTTGGGATAATTCTCGCTGCACCCGTTTAATTTTGTTCAGTTTCTCAAAGACGTGGATAGGTAAACGAATTGTACGTCCTTGTTGAGCGATCGCTCGGGTGATTCCTTGACGAATCCACCAGTAAGCGTAGGTAGAAAACTTATAACCAAGAGCCGGATCAAATTTATCCACCCCTCGCTCTAAACCCAAAGTCCCTTCTTGAATTAGATCCATAAATTCCAAGTTGCGGTGCTGGTATTTCTTCGCCACTGCTACCACTAACCGGAGATTAGCCTGAATCATTTTCTGCTTGGCTTGGTGTCCTAAATTTAGCTGTTGCTCTAACACCTCAACACTTAACCCCACCTGCTCTGCCCATTCTGGCAGCGTCGGTTGGTGATTTAATTTCACAGCCAATTCTTCCTTGGCAGCTAGTAAATTCATCATCTGCTGCACTTGTTGGGCAAAAATAACCTCTTGTTCACGAGTCAACAAATCTACACGCCCGATCTCTTGCAGATAACTACGCACAATATCATCTGTAACTCGAGGTTTTTTATCTGCGGCTAAAGTTTTTTTCTTCGTTTTTTGAACTTCGGTATGTGGAGATGTTGAGTTGCTCATGGTTATTTGCTCTTCTGTAACCTCATCAATTTATTGGTATCAAGTCTAGATATTCAAACCCGTAGCCATTTCACACTGCTAATCGATCAATTGGCACATACTGATGAATTCTGGTCTATGATACATTACAAGTCAATTGTTGGAGATAAAAAACCCAAAATCAACCCACCCCTTAATACTAACATCATCACCACTTACAAATCAATTACCCAAAGTATCATCAGCATATCTTTTGAAGTAATTACACTTTTTGATTATTGAACTTTGCATATTTTCAAACACAATTATGTCGAATTTAATTATCCAATATAGTTTAATACAGTTCAGTTAAGCATTTCTTCCTTCTCTTCCTTTTGGTGCGGACGCTGCGCGTAGCTTGCTTCTCTGTAGGAGTATGCGTTCTTCTCTAGAGACGCTACGCCTTGGCAGAAGCCTCTCGTAGAGATTGCTTGCGGTAGCCTGCGGCAAGCCCTCCAGGTTCAGCAGTCGCTCATGGGGAAACCCCCAAGACTGCGCTGCTTCACCGCTTTGCATCTACGTTAAAAAAATTGACTTTGACAAAGAGTTAAGCTTTAACTCAACTATTGCAATATAGTTCTTGGAAAAAATGAAGAATTGACCGAGCAACGATTTCATTACCTAAGAGACAAATTACTAACAGCAAATACCAACATAATTCCGAATTATTAAACCACAGATTTTTTTAAGTGTTAATAGTCTGGTGATCCTTCCATGTAATTCTGATTAAATGGAATTGATTAAATATAAAATGGACATTCTTTACCTCTAATTTTTTGCTAGATAATCTAATCATATCAAGCTGGGTACGTAGCGGGCGATCGCTAACCATCAAAGTAAGCACTTTTCATCCTCCCTTGCTCAAGAATAGCTTTCTTTAGGAGTCCGGTCAAATACTTGTAATTAAGGATTTAGGATGACAAAGACGCAGGTATCTGGGACAATTGCACTTGTGTCATCCTGCACGCAGACATCTGCATTGGATGCGGTATTGTCAAAATAATTACTCCTGGAGACATTTTCGTGACTAAAAGTAGTAACAGTGGTAACATTAGCACCAAGGATAATACTTGGCAAGACAGCAACACCCGCATTGCTAAAACACGTATGGGTGTGCGTCCATGAATTTTATTACATAGTTAGGTTAATTCGTGCCTACCTACTTACATACATTTTCAAGAAGTCGAAAGCTTTGCCTTGAATCTAGTTTAGTGCCTCAGCCTCAGCATGATGTTTTCCTGGTACCTGCGTGTATCCTGTTAATCGTGGCTAGTTCCGTCAATAAAACTCCAGCCTGATTGGGATAGTGAAACGGCTCCTTTAGAGCACGCCTGTTGTCATGGGAACATTCTATTAGTTGGCATAGCCACTCTGGGGGAGAGCGAGTGCACTAATCACAACGACTAAGATGATGGAAGAGGATTTCATCATTCGATTTATTAACATTTAATGTCAGTTTAATAATTAAAATTAGCTAGATACAAAAACCAAAAAATCCCAGCCTACTTTGAGTACCTCAGATTAACACAGCTAGTAAGAAGTACAGGTAAACTTCATTAAAAATCTAGTAAAGTTTAGTCAGATGTAGAAGTTTATCTGGGAGCAGGCAGTTGAGCAATCCCTGCTCTAACCACCTCACTATTTGACACTGCCTATTATCTACTTCCTGCTGTAACTGTGCTAACTTATATTCATTCTGTTAACCTTATTAATAAGTAGGTCGGCGTAAAAATTTGTCGTTGGCATAAAGCAGAAGGCAGATAGAACTTCTAGCGTCTGAAGCCAGCGCTCGAACTTCAACGAGGCAGGATAGAAGAGGGTTGTAGCCTAGTTTATCAATCTTTGAGAGAGTTTGGTTTTATTGTGCCAACTTACTTACTAGCCGTTTATCTCTCATGCGTCTTCTCATCCAGTTACACAGATAAGACAACATATATACCGATCACAAATCTTTACAAATTTCATCCTAAAATCACACAATCTTAGTATTACCAGTCCCGTATCGCTCTCAAAATTGACTATTATTTCAGAGCCAGAATTAATTCTTGCTGAAAGCTTTTTAAACAGCTTACATCAATATCCATCCAGTCTTTCCAAGTGTTTTTTTAACTGCCCAAAGCCTCACTCTGAAGTGGTTCCATTCCTTGTAGGCTGGCACAATTGCTCTATTCCTTACCGTTAAGCCATTAATTTATCTTGTCTTTTCACAATCAGCGAATCTACTGCCATGTATGAATTGTTTGTAAAGTTATTCAATTAAGTCTTTTTACATAATATGATGTTGAGTATTAGATTACTAATCACTAATTGCATCAGTAATAACACAAAGCTAAGTTAACCAAAAAAAATGGTCAGCCTCTAAGTAAGAGAAAAAGTTGTCAGTTATCCTATTTTTGCTGTCAGGATAATATCAAGCAAGATCAGTTAAAATTGCGACTGATAAAACTATTAGTTTGTTTCAGATATTGAACAACCCCAGCAAAAATGTATTAGCTGACAATTAACGCAAATATTACCATCGGTAAGTAGACTACAGTGCTACTGTCGGTAAAATATTGAGAAAAATCTGCTGTAAGTAAATAATCTTCTTTTATAAAAATGGAATCTTTACCAAACTTTGAAGAAATAAATATTCAGAAATACTTAGAAGTTCTCCAACGGCGTTGGCTATCTATAGTAGGAATTTTTGGCATAGCTGTTACCCTTGGATGCTTGTATGCATTTTCACTAAAACCCTCATACAAGGCAGAAGCTAGTTTGATGATTAAAACAAACCGCTCTTCCTCACTCACAGGGTTATCGCAAGATATAGGACGCTTGGAAGCTTTGAATGTGAACGACAATCCCCTGGAAACTCAGGTGAGAATTGTTGGTTCAAATCCAGTGATTGAGAAAACAATTACTTCCCTCAACCTCAAAGATAGTAAAGGCAAACCGCTGTTGATTCCAGACTTAGCAAAACAACTAAAAATAGAAGGAATCAAAGGCACTGATATCGTACAACTATCTTATAAAGGCAGTAATCCGGAACTTGCTGCCAAAATCGTCAATCGAGTTATCGACAGTTATATAGACCTTAATATCAAGGCTAATCAGAATGAAGCACTGACAGCCAAAGAAGTTCTCGTAACGGAAGTACCCAAAGCTGAGGAAATTGTCAGAAGAGCCGAATCAAAACTGCGGCTATTTAAAGAAAATAATAAAATTGTTGTCTTAGACCAAGAAGCAACTGTAGCAGTGGATACGATTTCCAAGTTAGGAAATCAAATTTCTCAAGGTTTGGCTCAACTAGATGATGTCAAAGGTCGTTTAGAACAGTTACGCAGTGAAGCTCAGATAGATTCACAGCAAGGTGTAATCGCATCTGAATTGAGTCAAGCACCTGGGGTTCAGAAAGTGCTTGCCCAACTCCAAGAAACAGAAAGCCAACTGGCACTAGAGCGGACTCGTTTTGAACCTGGACACCCTACAATTACTAACTTAGAAGAAAAAGTCGTAGCTCTTAAGAGCTTGCTAAAAGAGCGGACAGGACAAGTAGCGGGTACAGCGCAGATAACAGAGGGAAGTTTACAGGTTGGACAACTGCGCCAAAGCCTAATTGCAGATATTACTCGTGCTCAAGCAGAACGCGTTGGTCTAGAGAGACAAATTGGCACACTCTCGCGACAGCAAGATGCCTACATCAAACGAGCAAATAATTTACCAAGGCTAGAACAGAGCCAACGAGAGCTAGAACGGAAGCTGCAAGCAGCTCAAACGACCTATGAAACACTCTTAAAGAAACGCCAAGAAATTGATATTGCACAGAACCAAAAGATTCCTAATGCTCGTGTCATTTCCTATGCCTTAATTCCCGATAAAGCAGAAGGTCCCCGCAAAATCCTGTTTATTGTTGGTGGAGGAGGAATTGGTCTTTTCTTAGGTATCATTATCGCCTTTAGTTTAGACTTGATAGACCGCTCGGTGAAGACGGTCAAAGAAGCCAAAGAAGTCTTGAAATACAATGTTTTGGGAGTGATTCCCACACAAGCTAGAAATGAGAAAGCTCATTCTTTTATAGCAGGACTCGATAGACCTATTCCCAAAATCATTGGCAGAGATATTCCTTACTTCCCTGTTGGTAACGCATACCAAATACTACAAGTGAACTTGAAGTTCCTCCGTTCTGATAAACCGCTCAAAAGCATTGTAGTTACAAGTTCCGTTGCCAAAGAAGGAAAGTCTGACGTATCTGCAAATTTAGCTGTGACTATGGCTCAGTCCGGGCGTCGGGTGTTGTTGGTGGATGCAGATATGCGTCATCCCATACAGCATCATATCTGGGGACTAACAAATGCAATCGGACTAAGTAATGTTATTGCTGGCCAAGTTTCTTTAGATGCAGCCGTGCAAGAAGTCATGCCTAATCTGGAGGTTCTTAGTTCTGGAGTTTTGCCTCCCAATCCAGTAGCAATGCTAGATTCTCAACGCATGGCAACATTAATTAGTAACTTTGGGAGAGATTACGACCTGATAATTTTTGATACCCCTCCTCTCTCAGGAATAGCAGATGCTGCTGTTTTAAGCACCCTTACTGACGGTATTTTATTAGTCGTTCGTCCTGGAGTGGTTGACTTGAACAGTGCGAATGCAGCTAAAGAGTTTTTAACTCAGTCAGGTCAGAAGGTGTTAGGGATAGTCATCAATGGTGTGAATACTAAAAATGAACCTAACAATTATTTTTATGACACCAAAAAACGAGAAATTGAACAAGATTTAGTATCTAGCAGCTTAACCAAATTTTCCAAAGAGCGTTAAATTCTCCTCTGGATTGCGAAAGTGGCCTTGACTACAACCATCTAAACCCAATTTTTTGACGACTGTAGGACTAAATTAATGACATTAAGCAAAAATCTCAAGCAATTCGTAAAATCAAATACTCCATTAGCGAAATGGAAAGGCTCTCTTTATACAAAGGCAATAATTTTCAAAAATTATGTGAAAAATTATGATATATATCAGCAAATTTTATCTCCTCAACAGAGTAATGAATTAGTTACCAATCTTATTAGAGATAGTAAACCTTTTATGATTAGTCGCTTTGGTAGCACAGAAGCTTATTGTGTACATGAATACCTAAAAAATGGTTATAAGGGATCTATATTTGAGTCAATGTCTAATGATTCTGGTTTTTTCCCAGTAGATGAAAAACATCTAGATCGATTTAGTCAACTTTTCCTAGAATCGTCAAAATCTATAGATGCTCTGGGAGTATGGCTTCAAATTGGAGAGCCGGAAATTATCAGAAATTCTTGCCGAAAAACTTCTTTTGTTGAATTAAATACACTTGAACCTTATTATCACAACGACCCTTGGAGTAAGAGTCTTGAGGGAAAAAAGGTTTTAGTCATTCATCCTTTTGCAGAAACCATTTCATCACAATATAAAAATCATAGGAAGTTACTTTTCGAAAACCCAAATATTCTGCCTGAATTTGAATTAATTACCTTTAAATCAGTTCAGTCTCTGGCTGGAAATCAAACCCAGTTCAATACTTGGTTTGATGCTTATGATTGGATGTGTAATCAGATTAAAGCTCAAGATTTTCATATAGCTATTATCGGATGTGGTGCTTATGGACTTCCATTAGCTGCTTACATTAAATCTCTGGGTAAACAGGCTGTACATCTTGGAGGATCAACTCAAATTCTTTTTGGAATTAAAGGCAACCGTTGGGATAAGATTCCATTTTTTCAGTCTCTTTATAATGAATACTGGGTGAGGTGTAGACCTGATGATATTCCTACAAATCCCTCAAAATATCCAGCGTATTGGTAATTATAGGTTGTCAAAATTTTCTCTTTTGTTCACTACTGAGGTATTTGTATATGGATAAAAATAAAATTAAAACATCTTGTTTAATTAATAATTACAATTATGCTGAATTTCTCTCCGAGGCAATTGATAGCGCTTTAAATCAAACAGTTAAATTTGATGAAATTATTATTGTTGATGACGCATCTACAGATAATTCTGCGGAAGTAATCACTAAATTTAGTCAATTAGCTAATGTTAAATATATCTTGAAAGAAAAAAATGAAGGACAATTATCATCCTTTAACGAAGGGTTTTTAGCTGCGACTGGGGACATTATATTTTTTTTAGATGCCGATGATATTTATGAACCTCAATATTTAGAAACCGCCCTAAATTTTTATAATAGACGTAGTGAATGTGATTTTCTTTTTTGTGCGTATGAAAAATTTGGGGCAGTAAAAGAAACATTTCAAGCTGATGTACTTGATTTAGATTTGGGTTATTCAGTAATCAGAACTTTATGTAGTGGTGAATGGATTGGCTCCATAACTTCAACATTATCAATGCGTAAAGAAATAATCAGAAAAGTTTTGCCTATTCCACACATAGAAGATTGGCGTGTCAGAGCCGATGACTGTCTAGTATGGGGAGCTTCTTTGGTAGGGGCTAAAAAGTTTTATATGTCTAAACCTTTAGTGATGTATCGAATACATCAAAATAATCAGTATCATAACAAGAAATTTTTAGATATAGACAACAACTATGAATACAAGAGATTCTGGAAACGCAATGCCTTATTTAATTACATCCTGCAAAAAAATAATTTTAGTTTACCGTTATTATTAGCTTTCACTTCTCTCAATGAGTTAAAAACCATACCATGTCCACAAGTTAAAGATTTTATTTCATATTTGAAAATCATATTTTTGTTTGAACGTAATTTATTTTGGAAAACCAAGGGCATCGTTTTCTTATTTAGCTATTTTTTGACAACTTTGATGAGTAGTAAATTCAAAATGGCGATAAATAATCTGAAATCCTGGATAAATCCACCTTATTTTGTACCTTGGAAAAAAATTGCCCGATAGAGCTTGAGCGGGATAGAGAGTGTCAGATGATTAATTCCTCAAAATAATGTTAAGTAAATTAAAAATTAAAAACTTATCAAAATTTAAATCTCGTTCTGGGCTGCGTGCAATTATTGCCAATACAGGTTGGTTGTTTGCTGACCGCATTCTACGTATGGGTGCAAGCTTGGTCGTAGGAGTATGGGTAGCACGCTACTTAGGAGTACAGCAATATGGTCTCTTTAACTATGCTTTAGCTTTTGTTAGCTTATTTAGCCCAATTTTCACTCTCGGACTGGACGACGTAGTAGTTCGCCATATTGTCCGTCAATCATCAAAGAAAGAGGAAATTTTAGGAACCACTTTTTGGCTAAAATTTCTGGGTGGAATTGCTTCTGTCTTATTGGCAGTTAGCACTATGTTTGTCTTAGGTGAGCATGAAATACTGAAGATATGGCTAGTTGCAATTTTAGGAATGGCAGGAGTTTTTAGAGCGACTGATACTATTGAAGTGTGGTTTCAATCACAGGTGCAGTCAAAATACCCTGTGATCGCTAAAAATACAGCGTTTCTACTAAATACTGTCATCAAAATCGCGCTAATTTTAACAAAAGCACCATTGTTAGCTTTTGCTTGGGTAACATTAGCAGAATTTGCGATGAGTGCAATTGGCTTGCTGATTGTTTACCAAGTTAAAGGGTCTTCGTTGTGGTTATGGCGTTGGAGTTTCTCTGCTGCTAAAACTCTTCTGAAAGAGAGTTTACCTCTAATTTTTTCGGGGTTCGCTGTCCTGATTTATATGAGAATAGATCAGGTGATGTTGGGTCAAATGCTCGGAAATAGTGAGGTTGGAATTTATTCTGCTGCTGTCCGTGTTTCTGAAATTTGGTATTTTATTCCAGGGGCTATTGTTTCTTCTGTTGCTCCTTCAATTTACGCAGCTAAGGAAAAATCAGAAAGTCTTTACTATCAGCGAATAGGAAAATTACTCAGTCTAATGACATGTATATCTTTTGCAATTGCTCTTCCAATGACATTCCTATCTGACAAGATAATTATGGTGATGTTTGGAAGTGGATATGCAGAAGCAGGATCAATATTAGCAGTTCATATATGGACTTCTTTGTTTGTATTTATGGGTCTTGCAACATCACCTTGGTTTATTGCTGAAGGTTTAAACCACGTTTCTTTAGGTAAGACTTTATTTGGGGCGATACTAAACATTATTCTCAATTTATTCCTGATTCCTAGATATGCAGGACTTGGGTCTGCGATCGCAACAATAATATCTCAAGCTGCTGCTACTTTTCTATGCAATGCTTTTGATTCAAGAACCCAAAAAATATTTAAGATTCAGGTGCGATCGCTTCTTCCTTTTTACAAATATTGATCGTTTTAGCTAAATTAATCAAAAATGCAAACACCAGTAACTTTTATTATTTTCAAGCGCCCAGAAATAACAGAGAAAGTTTTTGAAGCTATTCGCCAAGCCAAGCCAACAAAACTTTTTGTAATTGCAGATGGCCCTCGCAATGACCGCGAAGGTGAGGCAGAAAAGTGTCAAGCTACTCGCGCCATTATTGAAAGAGTTGATTGGGACTGCGAAGTTATCAAGAATTATTCTAATATCAACTTAGGTTGTGCAAAACGAGTATCTAGTGGTTTAGACTGGGTATTTAATAATGTTGAAGAGACAATTATTTTAGAAGATGATTGTATACCTCACCCAACATTTTTTAGATTTAGTGAGGAACTGCTAGAAAAATATAGAAACGATAGCAGAATCGCCACAATCTCTGCTCAAAATCTTCAATTCGGACGAAAACGCACAAATTACAGTTACTATTTTTCTCGCTACAACCACTGCTGGGGTTGGGCAAGTTGGAGACGTGCTTGGCAACATTATGATTTGACCATCAAACTTTGGAAAGAGGTGCAAGCAGAAAACCTTTTACATGACATTCTTATAGATCCAAAAGCAGTAAATTATTGGCAACGAATATTTGACTCTGTTTATAACGATCCTACAGGTATAACCTGGGATTACCAATGGACATTTGCTTGCTGGATGCAGGGTAGCTTAAGCGTTATTCCCAATGTGAATTTAATCTCTAATGTTGGTGTTGGTGCAGACGCAACTCATTTCACTTCCAGTCAGGAATTTTCGTTCATCAATATGTCGATGCAACCAATGGAATTTCCCTTAAAACATCCACCGTTTATTGTGAGGAATATAGAGGCAGATAATTTTACGCAGAAAACAGTCTATAAAGCAACTGCATTGGATATTTTTAAAGAGGAAGTAAAGAAAAGATTGAATTACTCAGCGATCAAAAAATAGTGATGGATGTTGGAGTAAATTAAGAGATAAATCAAATGTCAGCGATGAAGGTAAAATTAACAGAAAAAATATTAACTATCTTGCTATTACTTATTGCTGTAGGGGCATTTACAATACACCCTGCACAAGAAGTTTCCATGTCTACCCTTGGAGGCGATAAGGTAGATACTTTGTTCAATATAGTTTCATATTTAATCTTATTTTATTTCCTAACTTTATACTGGAAAGGTTTTATTTATGTAATTACCAAAAGTCCATTAGAGTTTTTCTTACTAGCAATAGTTATATTTTCTATCTTGTGGTCAGAAGACCTACAATCTACTCTTATTTATATAAAAGGGCTAATCAGAATATATTTTATTGCCATCTACTTGGCAATGCGTTATTCCCTTAGGGAACAAATGAGGCTAATAGCTTGGGCCCTTGGTGCAGCTGCATTATTATCTATGATATTTTCTGCATTCATACCAGGTTATGTTCACAAATCACCTGAATTGTTAGATATGTGGAGCGGAATTTATGGTCATAAAAATGAATTAGGTTACATGATGAATTGGAGCGCAGGAGTTTTTTTACATCTTGCCCTTAGTAGCTATCGATATCGCTGGTTGATGTGGGCACTATGTGGGTTATCTATATGTCTAATTATCCTCACACGTTCAACAACATCTTTGGCGATCTTATTGGCAATGATATTACTTTTGCCTTTCTACCAATCCTTTAAAAAAACTAATTATAAATTACAAGTTATTATGATTACTTCAGCTCTAATGTTACTGATTATTTTTTCAATGTTACTAATCAATAATGCCGAAACTATAGTTGGCACTTCTGGTAAAGACCTTACCTTGAATGGACGTTCTGACCTCTGGGAGCTAGTGATGCCCAAGGTTTTGGAAAGACCTTGGCTAGGTTATGGATATTCGGCATTTTGGACTAGTAATGCTGCATCAAATCTGAGAGCCACTTATGATTGGGCAAGTAATGCTCACAATGGTTTTTTAGAACTATTATTAGAATTAGGATTCTTAGGTTTTTTGACTTTTGCGGTAGGATTTGTCCGGTTCTTTGCAATGGCATTGACTCGAATTGTTTCTGTCGCCGAAAAACCGGAAGATTATTGGCCAATGCAGATGTTAGTTCTCATCGTCATAGTGAATTTATCAGAAGCAAGATTATTAACTCCCGGTTGGAATTGGTTGATGTATGTGACAACATCTCTATCTCTGACTCTTAGTTATCATCGGACATCAATAGGTAAATAGTTTACATACTTGCATAATATAATTGAAAGGAGAAAAAGCATGAAAAAGTTAAATTTTGGATGTGGACACAGATTTTGTTCTGGATGGGTAAATATAGATTTTAATTCTGAGCATCCTGAAGTAATTGCCCATAACTTATTACAACCACTCCCATACCCTAAAGATTATTTCGATGTCATTTATAGCAGTCATGTCTTAGAGCATTTCTCTCAGGACACGGGAGAAATGCTAGTGAAAGAATGCTATAGAGTTCTAAAACCTCAAGGTATTTTACGCATCGTTGTTCCTGACTTAGAGCGAACCTGCCGGGAATATTTAAGAATTATCGACAGTCTTGAAAATCAGGAAACAAGGAAACAATATGAATGGATTATTATTGAGTTAATCGACCAATTGGTAAGAACAGAGCATGGCGGCTTGATGAAAACTTATTGGCGACAAGTGCTTGAAAACAATGATCAATCATCCATAAACTATGTAGAAGCCAGAACAGGTGTTAAAATCAAAGAAGAGATGGCAACTAAGAATACTAATTCTTTGTTGGAAAAGGTATTTAGTATTAATCAAAATAAACTCAGGAACAAATTTAAATACCTCTATCTTGACATGGTAAAGAAGTTAATACCACAGTATGTCCGCAAGTCTATGATAGATGAAACGTCCCTTGGTGAAAAACATAAGTGGATGTATGATAGCTATAGTATGAAAACACTCTTTGAAAGAGTTGGTTTTTCGGATATTAAATTTTTGGATGCCCATACAAGTAATATTCCAAACTTTACTGATGAAGTCTTAGATATTAATGCTGATGGAACAGTATATCTACCAGGCTCATTATATTGTGAGGGCATCAAGCCAAATAAATAGTACTGATTCTCTGCGATATAGAACCAGTATTATTAAGTAGATTTTTTCAAGTTAAATAGTACTAACATGAACGTCTTGCTCCTTAGCACTCAGGATGTGGCTGGTGGTGCGGCTCGTGCTGCATATCGCTTGCACAAAGGGTTACAAAATATTGACTTACAATCACAAATGCTGGTGCAAGAAAAATCTACTGGTGACAAAACAGTAATTGCACCTAAGATCAGATTATTTCAAGGCATCGCTAAGGCAAAGTTGACATTTGAAACTTTACCTTTAAAGCTTTATTCTCAAAAGCAAAATACTCCATTTTTTATTGAATGGTTGCCAGATAGAGTTATTTCTCAAGTTGCTCAAATTAATCCAGACATAATCAATTTGCATTGGATTAGCGCAGGTTTTATGCAAATAGAAACTCTTGCTAAACTAAGGCGGCCTTTGGTCTGGACAATTCATGATATGTGGGCATTTACTGGCGGATGCAGCTATACTGGAGATTGCGATCGCTACCAAATATCTTGTGGAGCCTGTCCTCAACTGAACAGCAAAAAGGATTGGGATTTATCCCATTGGGTATGGCAGCGTAAAGCCAAAGCTTTAAAAAATTTAAATCTGACAATTATTTCGCCAGGTTCTTGGTTAGCAGAATGCGCCAAGTCTAGTTCTCTGTTTAAGAATTTGCGAATCGAAGTAATTCCGAATGGGCTGGATACTCAAAAATATAAACCTGTTCATCAAAGTTTAGCGCGAGAATTACTGAATTTACCTCTGGATAAACAACTCATTCTATTTGGAGCGCTAGATGCAACCAATGACTCTAGAAAAGGTTTTCATTACCTGCAACCAGCACTACAAGAATTAAGCAAATCTGGCTGGAAAGATAAGTTGGAAGTCGTTATTTTCGGTGCATCTCAACCCAAAAATCCACCTGATTTGGGCTTCAAAACACACTATTTGGGACATTTACACGATGATATCTCTTTAGCAACTGTTTATTCAGCAGCTGATGTGATGCTTGTCCCGTCTCTTCAAGAATCTTTTGGACAGACAGCTTCTGAATCACTCGCTTGTGGTACTCCAGTTGTGGCGTTTAATTCTACTGGCTTAAAAGATATTGTTGATCATCAGCAGAACGGCTATTTGGCTAAACCTTATGAAGTTGAGGATTTTGCCAAAGGAATTACCTGGGTACTTGAAAATGAACAGAGGTTACAAAAACTATCATTCTATGCTCGTGAGAAAGCCGAACAAGAATTCACGCTAGAACTTCAAGCACGTCGTTATTCAGCTTTGTTTCAGGAAATCTTGATGAGCGCAAATAAATCTTCATTCAGTAATTAGCTTACTAAACAAATACTTCATAATATGTCAATACCTATAGCTTTTATAATTTGTACAGAACCTGGTCGTTTAGAAGGTCAATCTTTGATGCTTGCACAAAGTATCCGTAAGTTCTGCGGCCAATTGAAAAATACACCTATATATAGTTTTCATCCTAGAGTAGGTGAACCAATATCAAAGCAAACCCAAGATGCTTTTGAAGCGTTGCAGGTGACTCATCAACAAGTTCCTATAAATCGAGAATTTCATGAATATTATTTAGCCAATAAACCCCTGGTTTGTGCCTATGCAGAGCAAAATATCGATGCAGAAATATTAGTTTTTTTAGATAGTGACAAATGCTTTTTTTCTGAGCCAAAGGAATTTTTATTACCAGTAAATTGTAACGTTCGCATACGTCCTGAGTATGGTCAAGGAATTGGTTCTACAGGTCTGCGAGACCCTCAAGAATGGTACTGGCAAAAACTATATGAAGTGCTGGGGGTAAAGCGTGAGGTATTTGTTGAGACACCAATTGGTAATAAAAAAATCAGAGCTTATTGGAATTCTGGTTTGGTTGCTGTAAGAAGGAGTATAGGTATATTTACTGCCTGGAAAGAAAACTTTGAGAAGGTAATGCGTATGAATATTACCCCTCCTCAAGGGATGTATTTTGTGGAACAGTCAGTCTTATCTGTAACTTTATGCTCGCTGGAAGAAAATATTTCTCATTTTTCTTCTGCTTATAGTTATCCATTACCTTTACACAATCGCTTATCTAAAGAATCACAACTTAAAGCTTGGGATGACATAGTGTCGATACATTATTTCAATTTGTTTTTCTATAATGATTGGAATGCACAAATTCAACGCTTAAAAAACTTTAATCGAAGTTCAGATAAATATCAATGGTTATGCGAAGGAGTTGTCAGACATAAGATGCCGCGCATATCAGTGATGCACCGATATATGTTGACTGTGAGAAAAATAGAACAAAAGCTACGCGTGTTTAAATTGAATAGTCAAGTAAGTAATTGGATAGAAAAAATTGCCAACTTTTAAATGAAAGATAAAGGCAACCCTACATTGCATTGAGGGAAGAACGCATTAATTAATAGTAAATGCGTCAGATGAAGAAGAATTGCAAAAACGAAATGATCCTTTAATTTTTGTTTAAAAACATTAAATTAACATCATAAAAATACTCTATGAAGCAGCCACAATTAGCAGTAATAATGACTTGTTTTAATAGGCGTGAGACAACTCTGAGTTGTCTGCGTGCGTTAGCTCAACAAACAAAGTCTTTTGATGTTTACTTAACCGATGATGGAAGTTCTGACGGTACTTCAAAGGCAGTAAAAGTTTTTTATCCACAAGTCCAGATTCTTCAAGGCAACGGGAATCTATTCTGGGTGGGAGGAATGAGACTAGCCTTTGCTGAAGCAATGCAAAAAGATTATGACTATTATCTCTGGTTGAATGACGACACAATACTAGAATCAAACACCCTGGAACGCCTATTGACGCTTCATCAACAATTATTAGAATCTGTCCGAGAAAATTCAATATTAGTTGGTACAACTCAAGATTCAATAACAAGAGAAGCTTCATACGGCGGTGCAGTTAAATCTCGCAAATGGTACTCTAATAAATATGAATTTTTAGGTTCAACTCAGGTTTTTCAAGAATGTGACACGATGTTTGGTAACTGCGTGCTAATTCCTCGTGCAGTTGTAAAGAAAGTAGGGAATCTTGATGCAGCATTTATCCACAGTTTAGGAGACCTAGATTATGGTTTGAGAGCAAGAAAGAATGGTTGCTCGATATGGGTTATACCTGGATATGTCGGAACCTGTGGTAAAAACTCAATCCGCAACAGTTGGGTAGATACAAAATTATCTGTTTTAGAACGCTTAAGAAAGGTAATTCAAGTCAAAGCATTTCCGCTCAAACCTTGGACTGAATTCTGTCGTCGGCACTCCGGGTTTTTCTGGGTAATTTATTGGTGTTTACCTTATCTCCGAGCCATTATTGGTTACAAAAACTTGGCTGCATCTCCCACATTTGCAGAAGAAATTCCACAAAGTAGTTCGCAACCTTAAGGAGTTCCAAAATGCAGCGACGTCTTGGTTTTTTAGCGGCAGCACCTCGGATTTCAACACATGCTGATGCAGAGATGTCTGGCCCCCGTTCCCGAATTTTAGGAATCCTGAAGGGGTTTAAAATACTTGAGTGGAAAATTGAAACATTTATTGTGGGAGATAAAGTTCCAAAAAAATGGTCGGCAAATGGTTCTGGTGAATTAATCAGTAAAGGATTTTTCTACACCTTAGCAGTAGATTTTATGCGTCTCGGACTTGGTGTCATTAACTCGTGGACAAGCTACCAAGAACTTAAAAATCAAGTTGATTGGGTGTATGAGTACGCTGCGACTTTGCAATGTATGGGCTGGATATTCCAACGTCAGGGAATACCTTGGATTTTGCAAGCTGAAGCATTACTTTTTTATGAAGCAAAGGCAGAACGAAAAGCATTGGTACTGGATAGATTAGCTCAATGGATGGAAATCAGAGCATATCAAAAATGCGATGTTTTAGCCTGTGTTAGTGAAACTTTAAAAGAAATTTTAGTGCGGGATTTTGGGATTCCAAGTGAAAAAATTGTCTTGATACCAAACGGAGTTGATATTGATTTTATTAATCCTAAGCTACATATCCCAAAGCGAATATTTTTAGGTTTTACTATAGGTTTTGTAGGTAGTTTATATGCTTGGGCTGGTTTAGACTTATTACTAGAAACAATATTTGAATTACGATCTGAAGGCTTAGATATTTCGCTGGTAGTAGTAGGCGATGGTGCAATGAAATCTGCTTGGGAAAAGCAGAGTCAAGAATTAGGTATTTCACCTTATGTAGCGTTTATCGGTCGAGTTTCTTGGCAAGAAGTACCTCAGTATATCGCTGGATTTGATGTTGCTTACTCTGGGCAAGTTCAACTCCAAATGGGAAAGATGTATCTCTCACCTATGAAACTTTATGAATACATGGCAATGGCTAAACCAGTCATCGCGTCAGCTTTTGAAGATGCTAAACGGTTGATTTGCGATCGCAAAACAGGTTTCCTATTTAAACCAGGTGATAAAAATGATTTAAAACGTACCTTATTAGAAGCTTATCAGAAAAGAGAAGCACTGCCAGAAATGGGAAAATTGGCTTGCATTGAGATAGTAAATCATCACAGTTGGGCTGCTAGGGTACAGAACTTAGTTGAAGGTGCTGAACAAATATTGAAAAAACAGCGATCGCCTACTCAGTAATATTAAGCCTTTCCTCACACAATTTAATCCGAAAAACATTTATGACCCGGACTTCATCTTACAAACTTCTTGGTACTCAAGTCGATGCACTCTCTATTCTCGACTTAAATTTATTGATTGAAGAATGTATTGGTAAGAATAAGAAATGGATTATTGCTAATCACAACTTGCATAGTCTTTATCTCTTTCATAATGCTCCAAAAATGCAATCTTTTTATGCCAAGGCAGAATATACCCATATTGATGGTATGCCTTTAGTGTTTATTGGAAAGCTGTTAGGTTTCCCAATGAAACGAGAACAAAGAGTAACCTATGCTGACTGGATATGGCCTCTGATGGCGGAAGCAGCTAATAAAGGCTGGCGTGTATTTTATTTAGGTTCAAAGCCAGGAATTGCTGAACAAGGAGCAAGTATTTTGCGCCAGAGATTTCCTGGTTTACAGATTGTTTGCGCTCATGGCTATATTGACAGGGATAAAGATAGTCAAGAAAATCTCGCTACTCTGGCTGCAATTAATGCTTACAAACCTCATGTATTAATGGTGGGGATGGGTATGCCACGTCAAGAGTATTGGATTTCCGAAAATCTTGAACATATTCATACCAACACTATTTTGACTAGTGGAGCCTGCATGGACTATGTAGCAGGAGCAATACCTACTCCTCCTCGCTGGATGGGAAAGCTGGGCTTGGAATGGTTGTATCGCTTGTTTTCTGAACCTAAAAGACTTTGGAGACGTTACTTAGTTGAGCCTTGGTTTGTTGGCACATTATTTTTACGAGAAATTTGGAGTATCCAAAGTCAACAAAAAAAGAATAATAACTACAAGATTTAACAAGTTTGTAGGGTTAGGGACTGACAAGAAATAAATTATCCATCTTGTGGCGTGGGCCGGAAAGCCCGCCCTAAATAGGGGACGGGTGTTCGCGTAGCGGCACGTAGTGCGGGCACCCAGACTCGAGAGCAGTCAGTATTACTACTGGTTGCTTTTCTTTAAACACTTTAGTCTTCAGTTCAGTACTATTGTCTATTTTTTATCTCTAATTCGCTAAGTACTTTTTTCTGAGCCTGAGCTTTTAGTCCAAACTCCAGTTTAGCTTTCTGCAGGGTATTGTCCCTAGCTGAAAATAGGGTTTCGGCTATTATTTGCGTAAGTCCTGGTGTTCTGTACTAAGGATGCAGCTGCACCCGCCGTTCGCCGTAACGCAATAGCCTTTCTATAGTTACAAGCCGATTTTCCCAAACTTTGACTTGATAGGAATTTGACTTAAGCTCTTGGCTCATCAATACCCGAAATTGAGACTGGAACCGAGTTAGAGAGCCTCTGGCCACTAATAACTTACTAGGAGAAGGAGAAGCAGCAAGCTGATTTAAAGCACTGCGTAAAACTTCTGCCTGGTTGTTAAAATCTGATATTGTCTGAGCAGGTCTTTGTAGTTGGTCATTTTGGAAAACAAACTTCCATTCCCGTTGCAGCGCGGTGTAACGGATGGCGGCAGATTGAAAAGGCTGGCGGTGAGGAATGGGTTCAGTTGTTGGGGATTGAACCCTACCTTGGGTGTTAATAAAAAGTTTTTGTAGCTCGTTGTTAAAATTCTCTGCGGCAAAGAGTGCGTAACCACTAACTGGCAAGTCCCTTACCAACTGGAGTTGATCCAATGCTCCAACTGTTGGCAAAGAAAGTAAGCGAATTCCCGGCACTAACAATATAGCTCCCAATTGTTTAGAGGCGATCCAGGGTTGGGCTAGTCGTTGGAAGCTAGAAGTATCCAGAGCATAAGTCATCGGAACGATTAAATCTACATCTCCCCGCCTTGCCCAAACTTCCCAGTTTTGTTGAATTTTCTGAATCCGCTCTAGTTCTGGCAGAGGAAATACTGCAACCGACAAAATCAAATTTGGTCGTTTTTGTCGCAACTGCTGTGAAACTTGGGCGACAAAGCTATCAATTTGCTCGGTGCGAAATGTCGTCCACTTTTGCCAGAGTTCTGGTTGGCTAGGGGAAATATTTATTGGATCTACACCAGTAAGTTGCTGAAACTGCGCTCTTGCAGCTTTGCCATAGCCGTAGGTTCGACCGGCTGATGGATCTTGAAAGGGGTAGCGAATGTAGTCTAACTGTAGACCATCGACGTTATAGCGAGTGACAATTTCATCGTACAGCTTGAGCAAATACTGCCGCACTTCGGGGTTGGCTGGATCGAAGAATGGCTTAGTCTGCCCAACAGGAATCATGTTACCCAGGTTATCGTAGTTTGCCCAATCGGGATGAGCCGCCAGTACTGGCCCTGGATAATTAAGATTAGCGTTGATAATTTCATTGTGCCGTTGGTTGCCAGCAGCAAAAGTCCAAACCCAAGCGTGTAATTCCATGTCGCGCTCATGGGCTAATTTCACTGCTTCTGCCAGTGGGTCCCACCCACGAATTAATGGGTTTTGCTCTTTTGCGACTTGGCTGGGATAAATGGTATAGCCAGCGTTAACAGTTTCAAAGAAGACGGTATTAATCCCAGCTTGGGCTAGGCGATCAAAAATCTGGGCTAGTCCCGCTTTGCTACCAGCACGAACAATCGTCCCCCGATCTAACCAAACTGCCCGAATTTCTGGTTGAGCCAGCCTCCGATCAACAGGAAACTGCTGCCACAAAATCGTCTTCGCTACTAGCCACTGCTGACGAGCCAGAGCGTAGTTTTTTTGGGCAATCAATATGGGTAAGTTTTTGGCAATTACCCTTACTTGTGCCAAGGTTTGGTCTTTACTTCTGACTAGCCCCCCCAATTTAGTTGAGGCCAATTGCATCGGCTGCTGCTTGACAGATTCAGGGGTGTAGGTGTCCAGATGCCTAGAGGACTGCTTTTGCTCAGATATCCCAACGCCTTGATTAGCCGCATCGGCTGACACTGCTAAATTAGCACTTTCCACCCGACCAATGAGATTTTCTAGCTCTTGCTGGAGTGCGATCGCTTCGTTATTATCAATCGGCTGATTAGAATTAGGTGCAACATCCAGACGCACCGCTTGTTCCAATTGGCCTATAGCCTCCTGAGAAGTTGGAGGTTTGACTATAGTCAGTGGTCTAGGTATGGGAGCAGTGGCAGTTTTAGGAGGAGAAGATGACGGGGATAAACTGCCTCTCTGCCCCCCTCCTGGTACAGCCGCCACCGTTGTAGAGCAGTTTTGGGAACCTCCTGGTACTTTTTTCATGCGATCCGATAGCGGTGGCGCTGTCAAATAATGATTGAGAGCAGCTTTTAACCAGGCATTATCTAACTCGGCGGCTGAGACTGCATCTGTTCCCCAGCGCCAGCCCAAAAGGGTGGAACGCTCAGTTGTCACTACTGCGGCAGGATTATCTTTGGAATTCCAAACAGCAGGAGATTCAGTGCCCATATCATTAGGAATCATCACGCCGCCGCGTACTTTGCCAAAGAGTTGAGTTTGATTCGCCCATTCTGGGATATTGGTTTTTGCGGGTTTAATCTGTTCTATATCACTGAGGCTGAATCCCCAATAACCTCCCAAAAGCGATCGCAATAACTGGCGCACTCCTGGCGATGACAGATTACCTACAGGTCCACTGGCAATCAACCGCCCTCCATTACTCATCCATTCTTCTAGGGCGATCGCTTGGGTTGGCGTTAATGTCTCCACATTTGGCAAAAATAATATCCGGCGATCGCCCCAATCTGCCGTACTCTTGACATCATTTAGGGGAATTACACAATATTTCACCCCGATTGCCTGTAAGCGATCGCTTATCCCTGTCCATTGATTTGCATTTTCTTGGCCATACACTACGCTCAATGCAGGTTCTTCAGTCGCCGCCCTGACTGGCAAAATACTAAAACTATTTAAAATTAAAAAATTCAAACTTAAAATAAATAATCCAGCTTTTTTTATTTGTGAATTTACGTTTTTATGATACTTTTCCTGATACTTCACTCCTGACTCCTTGGTGGATTATTTATTAGGCATTACTTCTTATTTATCATCCACCATCACAACAAATTACCTCCGAGAAACAACTGATCTTTGATAACTAAACCTGAACAGAATTTAAAATAGATGTTTTGATTAAATCTTCAACTCCTGCTACTGGAAAAATTTTTGTATTTAGTTTCCCAGCTAATTCCTCAATACTCATATCATCTAAAAACACTAATTCACCATTTTTTAACATGACATTCGGTAGCAAAATCCCATCACCTAAATCTTCACCTTGTAAATTTAAAAGCAAATCATGACCAGTTAATAATCCCGTTACACTGATAGTCTGCCCCCAATAATCACTACATAAAGCACGCATATTGACTTCTAAACCTTCAACCAAATTTAAGCGTTTCAAAATTGGTTGAAATGCTTTTTCTACGGCGTTGCCCACTACCCAAGTCAATTTCCTCTCAGGATAAACTTTTGACGGTAGTAATTCTGCCGCAACGGTAGCAAATTGCTTGATAAATAATTGAATCGAACCAACTCCGTTATCAATTTGGGGATATTCTTCATATTCAGATTCGCTGGGTAATTCCTCACCTGCAATCAAAAACCACTCATCGGCTAACCAAACAACGCTAGAACCGAATTGTTGGCGAAATTGCCGCGAGAGCATTTGCACTTGAGAAATCACTTCTTGGGCTTTTTCTCTAGTTACGGGTGTGAGTTCATCTTCTGGAGGCCGAAACCGTGTCAACCCAACTGGCACAACTGCCACCGATGCCACCGCAGGCACTTCACCAGTATGAAAGGACGCTAAATCTTTGAGTGTTTGTTCCAGATGTTTGCCATCATTTATACTAGGACAAACAACCACTTGAGCATGAATTTGTAGCCGCCTTTCTTGAAACCACTTGAGTTGTTGCAAGATTTGTCCTGCACGCGGATTTTTTAGCAGTCTAATTCTGACTTCGGGTTCGGTGGCGTGAACAGAAACATACAATGGAGACAAGCGCATTTGCTCAATCCGCCCCCATTCTTTTTCTAATAGATTCGTCAGGGTAAGATAAGAGCCGTACAAAAAGCTCAGACGGTAATCGTCGTCTTTTAAATACAAACTGGTGCGCTTACCTGGTGGCTGTTGATCGATAAAGCAAAATGGGCAACGGTTATTGCATTGAATTAAGCCATCAAATAAGGCAGTTTCAAATTCTAGCCCTAAGTCTTGATCGTAATCTTTTTCGATTTCCAGACTATGAGTTTTACCAGCAGCGTCTAAAACTTCTAATTCCAAAACTTCATCAGCACACAAAAACTGATAATCAATTAAATCACGGGGATGTGTACCATTGATTGCAACGATCGCATCCCCGGCTTCAAAGCCAATCTCTGCGGCTATTGAGTCGGGAAGAACCTTGGTAATTCGGGCAGGATGAATTGTAGTCATTGGATATGGGGCATGGGGCATTGGGCATGGGGCATTGGGCATTAGTCATTTGCTTTGGACAAATGACAAATGACTAATGACTAATAACTATTATCCTTTCCAACCTGCTGCGATCGCTAGTAAGATAGAACTACCGAATGCTAATCTATACCAAACAAAAACTAAAGTGTTTTTGGTTTGTAAATACTTGATCAAGAATGCAATTGATAGGTAGGAAAAAATAAAGGTTGAAATAATCCCGACAATTAACAGTCCAACAATGTTATCTGGCAACTGGTGGGCTTGAAACAACTTGAATATTTTCAAACTTTTATACAGCGTCGCAATCGTAAGAGTTGGAAAGCCTAACAAAAATGAGAATTTCGCGGCTGTATCGCGTTCTAATCCTAAAAATAAGGCAGTTGTCAACGTCGAGCCTGAACGAGAAACGCCCGGAATCAAAGCAAGTGTTTGTCCCAATCCTACTAAAATCCCATCCCGAATCTGCAATGACTCAAAACCTCGCTTGCGAGTGCCAATTTTTTCTGCCAAACCTAATACAAGTGCCATGATGATTGACATAATGGCAATAATTAATGCACTCTCCGGTAAAACGTCTTTCAACAGAAAGCCGAAAATTAAAGCAGGCAGTGTTCCTACTACAATACCGACAAGAATTTTCCACTCCTCACGTTTCCAGTCTTTGTCTTTTAGTGCTTCGATTCCACCTTTGACAATACTATAAATTAGTGACCAAAAATACCCCAAAATTGCGATCACACTGCCAAATTGAATTGCATCAACAAAATCTTTAGAACCTAATTCTTTCCAACCAAATATCTTTGTCACAATCAGAAGATGTGCAGTGCTGCTGATTGGCAAAAACTCTGTAATCCCTTGAACAATACCCAAAATAAAAGCTTGGATAAACTCCATATGCAATTAATACCTTTTTCCGGTTCTAGACGTGATTATGAAGATTCTTTAGCTGATGATGTTACTTTATATACTCTTTGCTGCACCCAATCTTGGAGAAAATTCCATTTTACTGATCAATAACATCATTGAAGACGCTGGCCATGTTCTTACACTCATGTCAATAAGTCAACGCAATTTTGGCAATTCATCAAACTTTAATATTTGGCGGACTAATGCCAGTTCACTTTTTAACCGTTAAATTTATGCTTACCTCTCTGTAGTACCCTTTACAAGGCACTACAAAGCTATGGGGTGATTCCATACCCTTTTTGTGATGTTCTGTACTTAGTGCAACTTGAATGGATTAGTCTGTACCACAATGTTTCGTTTGGTTTGCGCCAGCGCTCCCCGAAAATTTCAGTATAATTAAAATACCCCTGGGGGGGATTTGAAAGTGTGATATCTTCAAATAAGATAAAGTTTAGTAACAAATATTAAAAACTTTGATTAATAATACACTGTCCTGCTACACAGCTTCTACCCCTTCTATTGATACCGAGTTTGATTTAGCTGATACTGGGCAGAAGGGTATCAGGCAATTGGAATCTACACTCTCTTCTTCTCCCTCTGTCACTTTATCTATTTCTAAGAGGCAAACTTGGTTAGTGTTTGCGGCGGCGGTGTTTTTGGTAACAGTACCAGTATTTATAGAAGCGCCAATAGTGCGATCGCTACCAAGTCTAAGTTTAGGGCTGACGGCATTTTGGGTGTGGCTAAGTTTTCGCTTAATGTCACGTCCTGCAACTTACGTCTGGGGGGATTTGCTCTTAGGATTTAGCTGGAGTTGGTTAGCCGGAGCGATTTACTGGGGCTGGTTGCGTTGGGAACCTTTATGGCATCTGCCAGTAGAGTTGATCGGTTTACCGTTTGCTTGCTGGTGTTTGGCGAAGAATTGGGGTAAGGTGGGTAACTGGTTTTATTTAGGTTCTTTACTCGGTACAGTTTTAACAGATGTATATTTTTATATAGTAGATTTGATGCCCTATTGGCGGCAAATTATGAGAGTAGATGCAGATGTAGCACCACAAATCTTAAAAAATGCCCTGATCCAAGTACAAACGCCTTGGGGACAAAGTTGGGCGATAATTCTCGCCTTACTGCTCTTAACAATCGGAATTTCCCCTTTAGGTCGAAATCAAAGACACTGGTATGCCTTTAGTGGCGCTGTTTTAAGCACAATTTTGGTAGACAGCCTATTTTTGTTAGCTGCGATCGCCGCCTAAAATATTAAAAAATTGTGTAATATCAAAACCGAAACTTTTTCCAGCCCAGTCTACTGCACATCAAGAATGATTAATTAGTTAAGAAATATTACATAACAGTTCATCACCATCAAGTATTTTTTGATCGGGTTTTTGGTATTATAAATCGCCAGAATCAGCCAATCCGAAAAGGTTTCGTGTAGCTCTTAATCCTACCAGAATCATGGATGCAACGCTATTGCAGGTATGCAGGCACTCTTACCCCGATGAAAATTTTTCGCAAAAGTACAGTCAAACCCAGTAACGGCAAATATTGTGGATATTAATACGCTGTATATTAGTTTTTGATGACTGCTGTGTTGATTAAGCTATCAGGTTTTGTCTTGGAAGTTCTGTACGCCAAAAACCAGCGCACCCTGCGGGTTGCTACAGACTTCTGTGTTTGTCCTTTGTCTTTGGCGCTCTGACTAATGACTAATGACTGCTGACGGCTGTTAGCTTAAAACTTTTATTTCTGTTTGATGGAAAGAGGTAGAAAAATCGTGAAAAGATTAGCGCGTTTATTAACAGTGTTTAGTTTGCTACTTAGTTGCTGGGGATGGTTGGGAACAACTCAGATAGCCCAAGCTGCTAGTTTCAACAGTTTTGCTTTTCCGCAAGTCCCAGTTTTGGCAATTGAGCGGCAGAATCGGGCAGACGCTAAACTAGGAACGGAATTTGGTAAAAAAATTGATTTGAATAATACCAACGTCCGAGCTTTTCAACAGTATCCAGGGCTTTATCCCACCCTGGCTAAGAAAATCATCACAAATGCTCCCTACCAAAAGGTAGAGGATGTATTGGATCTTCCCGGATTGAGCGATGGCCAAAAACAAACCCTGGAAGCCAACTTCGATAAATTCACCGTGACAGAACTAGAGCCTGCCTTCAACGAGGGAGACGATCGCTTTAACAACGGCATCTACAGATAACTGTTGCAGTTACAGCTATTTTCAGGTAAATAGACGACGGGGGTAGGGGCACAGCATTGCTGTGCCCCGACGACAGATGTGGTTCAAATACATGAAAATCTGCTGTAATGTAGCAAATAGCAGCCCACTCCTGATTCTAGGCAGTGGGACACGATTATAAGTTAGGAGTTAGGAGTTATGAGTTGAAAATTCAAAATTCCTAATTTTTCACTCCTAACTTCTTACTCCTATACTTCTCACTCTCCCCTGTGCTTTTACCTTGCCTCAGATAGATATTCCTAGCCAATTTGATGTCTTAGTAGTCGGCGCTGGTGCTGCTGGACTATACACAGCGCTATGTCTGCCAGAATCCTTGCGAGTCGGCTTGATTACCAAAGAAACTGTTGCTTTGTCCGCCAGTGATTGGGCGCAAGGTGGCATTGCCGCAGCTGTTGCCCCAGAAGATTCTCCCACGCTGCACATTGAAGATACGATCCGGGCAGGTGCAGGTTTATGCGATCGCACTGCCGTAGAATTTCTCGCCGAACTTGCCCCTAACTGCATTCAATCGCTAGTTAACTTGGGGGTAGCTTTTGACCGTCATGGCCAAGCTTTGGCTTTAACTTTAGAAGCTGCCCATTCTCGCAACCGCGTTCTCCACGCCGCCGACACCACAGGGAGGGAAGTTATCACCACCCTCACCAACCAAGTATTACGTCGCCCGAATATTCAAGTCATTCAGCAAGCTTTGGCTTTGAGTTTGTGGATTGAACCGGAAAGCAATCGCTGTCAGGGAATTAGCCTATTTTATCAAGGTAAAATCACCTGGGTAAAAGCTGGTGCTGTGGTATTGGCAACCGGCGGCGGTGGTCAGGTATTTGCCCAAACTACTAACCCGGCTGTGAGTACGGGTGATGGGGTTGCGATCGCAGCTCGTATCGGCGCTATCCTCCGCGATTTGGAATTTGTGCAATTTCACCCTACTGCCTTGACTAAACCTGGTGCCGATCGCTTTCTGATTAGCGAAGCTGTACGTGGCGAGGGGGCACACCTTGTCGATAATGAAGGGCGGCGTTTTGCCTTTGACTACCACCCGGCAGGTGAACTAGCACCCAGAGATGTGGTCAGTAGAGCAATTTTCAGCCATTTACAACGTACCGCCGTTGATCTGGCGACTGCCCATGTGTGGTTGGATATGCGCCCCATCCCCGCCGACAAGATTCGTCACCGCTTTCCTAACATCATCAAAGTTTGTCAGCATTGGGGCGTTGATGTCTTCCATGAACCAATTCCTGTGGCGCCGGCTGCCCATTACTGGATGGGTGGAATTGTCGCCGATCTGATGAATCGCACCAATATCAAGAGTTTGTACGCGGTGGGTGAAACCGCTAGTACCGGCGTGCATGGGGCAAATCGCCTTGCCAGTAATTCCCTGCTGGAATGTATTGTCTTTGGGGCGCAGATGGCTAATATTGAGTTGGAAAATATTGGGCTGCCGTCAGAAACACCAGTGCTGCCATTACGCAAATTTAGTGCTGATGGTAGTCAGTGGCAAATCCAGCAAGCACAGCTAGAAGCACTCAGGGAGAAGTTACCGCGTCTAGTGTGGGAAAATGCTGGTATTTGTCGGGAGCAATCAAAGTTGGAAACTGCGATCGCTACTATTGAATCTTGGCAACAAGATTTCGCCCGATTGCCTTTAAGTCAATTCTTGCTTGCTTTACGTCCCGCAGAACCAGCTACTTTTGACCTACCAAATGTTGAACGGCAATTGGGACTTTGGGCAGAAACCCGCAATTTATTAGATGTGGCTGATTTAATTCTCAAAAGTGCTGCTTTTAGAACCGAAAGCCGAGGCGGACACTACCGTTTAGATTATCCTCAACCAGACCCAAATTGGCAAGTCCACACACTTGTACAAACAGATCATTGGTGGAAATCTCCACTATTACTATTGCCTTGATTGAAGTTTGCCGAACAGCTAATTAGCGTGTGCCGCTACCATGCTGACTGTCGGGGCCACCATAATTTGGTGCGATATATATCTCTTTTAAATTTTGAGAATTGACTTTGCCGGTGATTAAGATATTACTCTTAGTAGCGCTAAAAGCATTAGCACTTGCAATACTCAACATACCTGGGCAAGCGGCAATTTCTGATATTAGTATGTAAGCACCTATACAGAATATCATAAACTTTGTGATTTGGAACTTAGTTTTCATAGCTTTCAGTAAATTTACTAGTGTTTTATTGAGAAGTGTAGTTTTTATTTCACAACGTATATTTACTGGCTTTTTTGGCAAAGAAATTTCAACTTTATTAAACCTTTGCTGGTAGTCTACAAGTAATAGTGGTGTGTACTTGTAGATCAACGTTAATCTGCTAGTAATAAACAATCTTTATGCTTAAGTATCATTATTAATATCCTACTTTTACATCAGTCTAAAGTTAGATATGCTGATAAGTTACTGTAAGCATTGTGCCTAAGTTACTATTTCTTACTACTATCTTATAATCTCTGAAGGCTCGTAAGTAAAAACACTATATTTAGTGAATAATCAGGCTGAGAAAAATATCAAATAATACTTATTTTCTGAGCTAGTTAAGATTTAATTACAGTAAAGATACATAAGATAAAGCAACGAAATTGCGAGATTATAAGGATTTTACAAACTATGGAACTATGAAATACCGTAATTAGAGTAGTAAGTACAAGTAGATTTTTTTAAAGTAAAAATACTTAGTAAATTAAGTTAGTTTTCTCATTACCTCTGATGACTATAGCGTTTCTCAGTTGAGTGCAATACAGACCTAACAAGAACAGCCCCTCTCCAAACCTCTCCCGGCTTTGAAACCCAGTTTTGATTTTTCTCTGCTTGTATGAAACCACCCTGCTTTTTAAGGGGGATTAATAAGTGCCTATGTACCTTAACCGAACCGTATTGTGCTAACTCTCCATCTTGCCTAAAAAGCCACCTCATTCCTAATTTGAAGGTAAAAATATTGGCTAAAGTGAAAACAATTTGGAGGCTTGACTCTTGTCTAATTAAGCAAACTCGTAGCGATTTTTACCCAGGCGCTTGGCACGGTACATTGCTGCATCTGCTTGTTCCATCAAAGTTTCACTGTCTTGACTGTTGTCTGGGTAGATACTAATGCCAATACTGGCAGAGACTTGGATTGTATCGCCGTCCAAAAGAATTGGCTTGTTAATGCTGCTTAAAATTTTTTTGGCGACTTTAGCAGCTGTTTGAACATTAGGAATTGCCCGTAAAATCACAGTAAATTCATCGCCACCCAAACGAGAAACTGTATCACTAGCGCGTAAAGAGTTGCTGAGTCGTTCAGCGATAGTGATTAGCAAGCGATCGCCCATCTCGTGCCCTAGAGTATCATTAATCTGCTTAAAGCCATCTAGATCAATAAACAGCAGTCCCAGCAACAAGTTGTACTGTTGTGCCCAATGTAACGATTCGTAAAGTTGTTCGGCAAAAAATTTACGATTGGATAAACCTGTTAGGGGATCGTGATATGCCAAATAACGCAAGTGGTCTTGTTTAAGTTTTAATTCATTGTTAGAGCGGAATAGTTCATCAGCAGTACGCTTGAGATGTTGCTCATTGAGCTTGCGCTGAGTAATATCTCGGATGACCCCAACTAAAAACAAATTGCCAGCTGCGTCTTTGTGGAGCGATCGCTTAGTGGCAATTTGATAAGTCTGACCATCGGCATTTGTAAATTCTTCTTCGTGTTCCTGGGGTTGCTGAGTCCGAAAAACAACCTCATCCTGTTGTCGAAACACATCAGCTTCATCTTTAGAGAAAAAGTCATAGTCTGACTTTTCAATTAATAACTCATTTGGATAACCAATAAATTCACAATACGCCTGATTTAAAACAATCCATTGGTGTTGTTGATTTTTCACAAAAATTGGATCAGGAATCGTATTGATTACATCATGCAAAAATTCTTTGGAACGTTTCGACTCTTGCTGGCTATGGGCAATATGACTGGTGATCAAAATAGCTGAACTGCCAAAGCTAACCAGTGAGGGAATGAGCGGTATCCACCAACCAGACAAGAAAGCAAGGTACGCACTCAGGGTTAATCCAAAACAAGAAACTAGGATACTGAGCAGGCTTATAATTGTGTATCGTATCCGCCATGTGGTCACAGCTCCCAGATAAGACCAGATAAAAATCCACAAGTATTCCACTAAGTCAGGCCAGACTTTGAGTAATGATCGTCCTTGCAGAGCAGCAGAGATTAATTCACTAATAAAATAAGCTTGCAGTTGAATACCAGGTACAGGCTTTGCCGTACCCATTAGACTGCTGGAATAAGGAATGAATACAAAATCTTGAAGACTGGGTGCAGTGGAGCCAATGAGTATAATCCGATCTTTGATTAAGTTTTCTTTGACTTTATTAGCCAGTACATCTTTCATCGATACCTGGCTAAAATGACAAAATTCTCCAGATGAACTTTGACATTTGGGTTTGGGAAAATTGGTCAAAATTTGGTAGCCTCCAGCATCAGCTCTGACATAAGCACCATCATTAGCCTCAAAACGAGTAAATGCTGCCTTACCTAATTGCAAATACTCAGGGTTACTTTTTGCTTTGGTGGGAGTAATATCTTCTGACTTTAAATACAATAAACTCAATTTCAGGGCAAAACTTTCGTGTACCTGATTATCAACGTGCCAATACAACAAACTGCGACGTACTTTACCATCAAGATCATATAGCACGTTGTTAAAGCCTACTTGATCCTGATTCAGTCCCAGTGGAGGCGAAACATTAAAATTTTTATTTTTGTCCTTTGCTAGGAGTTCAATACCAATCAAGTTGGGCATTGACTTATAAGCATTAGGCAGTTGTTGATTCCCAGGCTTTCCTGGCAAATCTCTGTAGATATCTAAGCCAATAGCACGGGGTTTGTGGACGTTTAATTTTTGCAACAACTGGGCAATGTTCGTATCTGGAATCGGCCACGAACCGACTGCGTTTATAGAGGTTTCATCAATCGCTACGATCGTAATCCGCTGTTCTGGTGATTCATCTGGACGTAAACGAAAAAATTGATCCAAAGCTGCCAATTCCAAAGATTGCAATAATCCGGTGAAGTGCAAAAGCACGACGCAGACTGCCACCAGCGTTGCAGTCATGAATTCTCTGTGTCCTCGACTAAGCGATTGCAATCTCAAGATTAACTTCACAAAACGCTTGCCTAGCTGCTGATTCATTCTCTATTTCCTATAGCTATTAACTATCAGGCTAAAATAGCTCAAGCCGGAGCTAAATAGAGTTTTTAAGAGTTCTTTCCACTCGGCAAGATTCTTCAAGGCATCGTGGTATTTGTGATCTATTATCATATATATATTGAGGCCAAATATATTTAATTAATTTCCTGACCCTTGAGATATTTGCAGATAAAAGCTAGCTGTAGGAAAATTGGTAATTGCATATTTTGCAATACCTATTATCTATTGCAAAAAACAAAAAAGCCAACTGGAAACAGACTTAGCTGTATTCATCCAGTTGGCTGGGGGTAGCTCGGTGTAGGCTGACCAATTCATTGAAAACCGACACTGAGGCTGACTCAAGTCAATTACTTGAAATACTTGAAGTTACGAGAGCCTGTGTAACCAGAAATTTTCGCTAGTTCCTCTAAGCTTTGGACTCCGCTATAGCTTTTACCATTGATGATCCAAGTGGGGAAGCCTTCAATTTTTGCGGCTTTACACAGTTCTGGTTGAGCTTTGAGTCCATCAGCAGCGCACTCTACCTTAATATCATTGTTGATTATTTCCTCAGCTTCTTTACCAAAAAGCAGCTTTTGTTCATGGCAGTGAGGACACCAGTAAGCAGTGTATTCTTTCGCGCCTACCTTCGCCAGCTGGCGTGCTAAGGCTATTTCTGCCTCACCAGAAGTAGTGGTAACTTCCCAACCGAAGGCTGGGTTAGGGTTTTCCTTGGGAGTAAAGGAAATGTTCACGGGTTGTCCAGGAGTTCCACCAGCTGTAACATCTGATTTATTCACGCCAGCATAGATGCCTAAAGTAGCAATCAGCGTCACCATCCCCACAATAATGGCGGTAAAGAAGATTTGGCCAATATCTTCCCAAGTTCGACCGATAATCGTCAGTACCAAAAGACTGAGGGAGAATAAAGCTGAACCGATACAGTAAGGACAAATAGCTTTAATTTGAGATGCCAGCACGTACATTAAGTAGCCGCTAAAGACAGACATAGCGATCGCACCGCCCAGCAGCAGCAACCACGTCCAATTTTCCAATTGTTTGCGGCGATTGTTTTCGACTGAGTTGAATACCAAGGGAGCCAAAGCAAATATCACCATACTGGTGTATGCCAAAAACCCAAACAAAGCCAATGGCTCGCCAAAAACTGTTGCCCAAGGACTGGAAAGGACATCATTACAGCCCTTGACACCATCCTGTGCCACACAAGCTGCACTGCCTCCTGTTAACTTTTCTATAGTGAGATAAGCTGTTGTCAGGGCACCACATCCAGCGATCGCGGCAATCAATGGACGTGACCATTTATGAATCCAAGGAGTAGAACGGCGGCGAATCATAAATATTTATTAGGGAATGGGCATTGGGCATTGGGCATTGGGCATTGGGCATTGAGTATTAGGTATTGGGTATTGGGCATTGAGTATTAGGTATTAAGTATTGGTTATTTCTTCCCATGCCCCATGCCCCATGCCCCATTTAAGAATGTAACTTCACTTGTTCTGCTGATTTGCTTTCACCTTTGGAGTTCCAATTGCGACGCGCGGCTTCCACAAATTGACTGACGCGAATTGGGTCAATTGGTTGCTCTATGCGTCCGTGACGTTTCAGGGAACTGGAAACTATTACACCATCTGCTGCCTGCATCAATGTATCAATATTTTCCCAATTAGCCCCACTACCGATGAAGACTGGTGTGCCATTTGCTGCACCACAAGCTAGTTCTAAATCTTCTAAGTTAGGAGGGCTACCAGTAGCCCAACCAGACAAAATAACTCCGTCTGCTAAACCCCTTTCAATGGTGTCTTTGACGGCCACTGTGAGATTTGGAGAACTCAAAGGACGGGCGTGCTTCACTAACACATCGGCGAGGATTTTAACATCGCAGCCTAACTCCCGACGATAGCGGAGTAATTGATGGGCTTCTCCCTCAATTAATCCTTGATCGGTTGCCATTACCCCTGTGAGAACGTTGACGCGGATAAATTGTGCCTGTACACAGTTAGCGATCGCCATTGCACTTTTGGCATCATTTCGCAAAACATTTAAGCCTATAGGCAAAGTAACCAAATTCTGTATCCTCTGCACCACAATGGTCATAGCACTCACAACCACTGGATCAACTTGGTTTTTAGTAAAGGGCGCGTCGAAAAAATTCTCTACAATCAGACCATCAACCCCTCCACTTGCCAGGGCTGCGGCTTCTTGTTCGGCACGGTCAATCACCGCTTTTAGGCTACCTCCCCAACGTGGTGAGGTAGGCAGTGGTAGCAGGTGAACCACGCCAATAATTGGTGAGCGAATTTTAAATATTTGATATAAGTCCACGTCTTTAATCCGCCTCGCGGAGTCCAGAGTCCAGAATTTTTTGACTATTGAACGCCAGTTCAATGCCACTCCCCTGAATGTCGGGAACCTCCAAACGGGGGTGGCTCTTCAACGGGGGAAACCCCGCACGTGACTGGCTCCTCTTGACCCTTGACTCTTGACTTTTCATTAAATAGTCAAATGTGTTTTGTGATAGTCGGTTTACTAGCTTCTTCCTCAGATAGAAATTGGCGTGAAACCTCCCATAAGATATGTTAAGATAAAACTTGGCTACAAGAGGAGTTCTTGCCACTCACTAGACGCAAGGCAGCTTTCCGTGGTTTAGGCGTCAGGTCCGCGCACAGTCGTAGGACTTGCCAATCGCCAGGGTAGCATTACTGCTTTATAGGCGTAGTCGCTTTCGTCGATTTCCCTGAGGGTAGCGACTTCTCACAACAAGCCCTTTGGGCGGCTTCCCGATGGGTAGGTTAACAACGCACACGCTGCGGTAATGTAAAATACCAATAGGCGAACTGTTAAAAAACATTACAAGTGTCAAATGTACCCAAAGACACTTCAATTTACCCTGGGGAACAGATTGATAAAAATATCATAACATGACCTCTATTTTTATTATTGATAGGGTCATAAATCCACTGACAGTTGGTGACAGTGGGAATTTGCCACTGTACTGTTTTCATGAGGATGCTGATAGCAAAAAAGCAAAGTTAGCGCCGGAATTTTTGACTAGAAGAAAAAAAATGAAGATATTTTTAAAATATGGGTGACAAGCCAACAATTGCCATTTCTCACCTGGGCTGCGAGAAAAATCGAATTGATACAGAACACATGCTCGGAATGCTCGTAGAAGCAGGCTACGGTGTAGATACAAACGAAGAGTTAGCAGATTACGTTATTGTTAATACATGTAGTTTTATTGAAGCAGCGAGACTTGAATCTGTCAGAACTTTGGTAGAACTGGCAGAGGCAAACAAAAAAATCGTCATCACTGGCTGTATGGCGCAACACTTCCAAGAACAACTTTTGGAGGAGTTGCCCGAAGCAGTAGCCGTAGTGGGGACTGGGGATTATCACAAAATTGTAAATGTAATTGAGCGTGTAGAACAAGGTGAGCGGGTCAAAGAGGTTAGTATTGAGCCAACCTACATTGCCGACGAAACTACACCGCGCTATCGCACTACAACCGAGGGCGTAGCTTACCTGCGGGTTGCCGAAGGTTGTGATTATCGTTGTGCATTTTGTATAATTCCTCATCTTCGAGGGAACCAGCGATCGCGTACTATTGAATCTATAGTCGCCGAAGCGGAGCAGTTAGTTAGTCAAGGGGTAAAGGAAATTATTCTCATTTCCCAAATCACCACTAATTACGGTCTAGATATTTACGGTCAGCCAAAATTAGCCGAATTACTTCGCGCTTTGGGGAAAGTAGATATACCGTGGATCAGAATGCATTACGCTTATCCCACGGGACTGACCCCAGATGTGATCGCGGCGATTCAAGAAACACCCAATGTCTTGCCTTACCTGGATTTGCCCTTGCAACATTCTCATCCAGAGATCCTCCGCGCTATGAATCGTCCTTGGCAAGGACGCGTAAATGATGGGATTATAGATCGCATCAAAACGGCGCTACCAACAGCCGTATTGCGGACAACATTTATTGTTGGTTTCCCAGGAGAAACAAGCGAGCATTTTGAGCATCTACTAGAGTTTGTTCAACGGCATGAATTCGATCATGTTGGTGTCTTCACCTTTTCCTCTGAGGAAGGAACCCCAGCTTACAAGTTACCAAATCAGTTGCCGGAATTGGTGATGGACGAGCGCCGATACCAACTTATGGAAATCCAGCAACCGATTTCCCAAAAGAAAAATCAACAGGAAGTAGGCAAAATCGTTGATGTCCTGATTGAGCAAGAAAATCCTGAAAGTGGTGAATTAATCGGTCGTTCAGGTAGATTTTCCCCAGAGGTTGATGGCCTGGTGTATGTCAAAGGTCAGGCAAAGTTAGGAACCATCGTACCAATAGCGATTCACCACGCTGATACATACGACCTCTATGGTCAAGTAGTCAATAACTAAATTGTCATTTGTCCTTTGTCTTTTGTTAAATGACCCTTACAGATTGACCCTTATCCTGAGGTCAAGGCTGCAATGGCAGTTTTCATGAGGGTTTACCTGAAACGCTGGCGGACTCATTGGCATAGCCTCTCCAATAGTTGAGGCTGCGCCACCGCCCTTGGCTCACTAATAGCCAATGACTAATGACTAATGACTAATCCAAAAATCCTTACAAAAAATTTAGGAGAATTAATGACTCTTTCATTTCAAGAATTAGGCATTTCCCAAGAACGTGTCGAACAACTAGAAAAAATCGGTTTTACTGAACCGACTAACATTCAAGTGCAAGCAATTCCCCAATTGCTAGCAGGTCGTGATGTGGTAGGTCAATCTCAAACTGGAACAGGCAAAACCGCAGCATTTTCACTGCCAATTTTAGAGCGGCTAGATATTAATCAAAAAGCCGTACAAGCCATAGTTTTAACACCAACTCGTGAATTAGCAATGCAAGTTCACGATGCGATCGCTCAGTTCATCGGCGATGAAGGATTGCGGGTGTTAGCAATCTACGGTGGTCAATCAATTGACCGCCAAATGTTACAACTCAGACGCGGCGTTCACATGGTAGTGGGCACCCCAGGACGGGTGATCGATTTGCTAGATCGCGGCTGTTTAAAGCTCGATCAAGTGAAGTGGTTTGTGTTAGATGAAGCTGATGAAATGTTGAGCATGGGCTTTATTGATGATGTGGTGAAAATCCTCTCTCAAGCGCCCGTAGATCGGCAAACAGCTTTATTCTCAGCCACAATGCCACCATCGATTCGGATGTTGGTGAATAAGTTCTTGCGATCGCCTGCAACTGTCACCGTTGAGCAGCCAAAAGCCTCTCCCAACAAGATTAATCAGGTAGCTTACTTGATCCCCCGCCACTGGACAAAAGCCAAAGCTTTACAGCCGATTCTGGAAATGGAAGATCCAGAAACAGCTTTAATCTTTGTCCGCACCAGACGCACAGCCGCAGAACTCACCAGTCAGTTACAATCTGCTGGTCATAGTGTCGATGAATATCACGGTGACTTGTCCCAACAAGCGCGGGAACGCTTATTACTCAGATTCCGTAACCGTCAAGTCCGTTGGGTGGTAGCAACTGATATTGCTGCACGAGGGTTAGATGTCGATCAACTCTCCCATGTGATCAACTACGACTTACCCGATAGTGCAGAAACCTACGTCCATCGAATTGGTCGTACTGGTCGTGCTGGTAAAGAAGGAACAGCAATTTCTTTAGTACAGCCATTTGAACGTCGCAAGCAGCAAACATTTGAACGTCATAACCGCCAAAATTGGCAAGTGTTGACGATTCCCACACGCGCCCAGATTGAAGCAAAACACATTCTGAAATTGCAAGAACTGGTGCGAGAAGCTTTGACAGGTGAGCGTTTGGCTTCATTCTTGCCGATTGTTAGCGAGCTAATTGAAGAATACGATGCTCAGGCGATCGCCGCAGCAGCACTACAAATCGCTTACGATCAAACTCGTCCCGCTTGGTTGAACTCAGACGTGGAAATTCCCCAAGAGGAATCTTCCGCTCCTAAACCAAGAGTGGGCAAACGTCGTGAATCTTCCAGCGATCGCCCTCGTTCTGCGTGGAAATCAGATAGCAGCAATGGAGATGAAGAAAGACATGCTTCTCCCAAGCCCAAACTGCGGACAAGTGGCCGTGAGTCTTCTGCATCGCCTAGTAAAAAGCTAGGTTCACCTACAGCTAGGGAATCAGCTTCTTAGTCAACAGTTAATCAATTTTGGATTTTAGACTTTCCTGCGGAACGCTACGCGAACGGCGTGACACTTGGACTTCTCTACGAGACGCTACCGCGAACGCTCAGTGCAAAGACGCTCAGTTGAACGCTTTTTTCTTCAATCCAAAATCCAAATCTCAAATTGGCAGAGTTAAGAGTTAAGAGTCAAGAGTTAAGATTTTGACTTTAGACTCTTGACTTTTTGGCTTTTTGGATCACTTTTTATCTCAGTTTATAGGAAGATAAAAGAGAATTCAGAATTCAGAATACTCTATCCATAAAGTCATAGAATTTTAATAACGAAAAATATTTAATACTAATTTCGCCCACCAGGAGCGTTAGCGTCGCGGGACGAAGCAGGGTTTTAAACCAATTCTCTTACAGGACAACAACAAACTGACACTACTAGACTTACTACCAGATTGGGAGCTAATAGTGTCAGAAATCTGTCCTCCTGTGTTTGAGTAGTTAAAAAATACTACAGCCAGGGACGACTAACTTGTTCTAATTCTCCAATTTCATCATCGCTCAATCTCCAGCCCAAAGCACCAGCATTCTGCCGCACCTGTTCGGCTGTCTTCACCCCAGCAATAGGAATAACGTTACCCTGAGCAATTAACCAGTTGAGAGCAACTTGAGCAGGAGTGCGATCGTATTTTTCCCCGAAGTTGTGTAGTAAAGAGATAACTGGGGCAATTTTTTGCAGACCTTCTTTCTTAAATCGTGAGTCTATTTTCCTCGCACCACTGGGGGTTTGGGCACCATTAATACTGTACTTGCCAGTGAGTAATCCTTGTGCTAAAGGACTATAAGCCAAGATAGTCACACCCAAATCACGGGCAGTTGTGATAATACCTTGACTTTCAACTTGGCGACTGAGTAAAGAATAGCGTACTTGATTCACAGCTAAAGGCACTCCACGGGTTGCCAATATTTGATGCACGTCTCGCATTTGCTCTGCTGAGTAATTACTCACACCGACTGCGGCAATTCTGCCCCGCTTCACTTCATCTGCTAGGGCATTCATTAAGGTTTTTTGACTTAAAAAGAAGGCAAAAGGCCAATGGACTTGGTACAGGGCAATTCGCTCTAATTGTAAGCGTTTGAGGCTGTTTGTTAAAGCATCAGAGACGGATTGGGCTGTAAATCGCCACGGTAGGGGGCCAAATTTTGTAGCGATTTGCACAGGTTGTTGTGTCTGTTGCAGAAATTGCCCCAAAAATTTCTCGCTCTTTCCCGTTCCGTAGACTTCCGCAGTGTCAAAGAAGGTAACACCAGCTTCTAAAGCTGCTGTGAAGGCTTCTTGTAACTGTTCTGGGCCATAGCGATCGCCATAATTCCAAAATAGTTTATCACCCCAAGCCCAAGTACCGATACACAAAGGTGTAACTGCTGGGCCATTTTGCCCCAATGTGATGGTTTCCACGGTTGCAAAATTTAATTTATATTTCTTTACTTTTATAGTCTATCGAAATGGTTGATGCAATATCTTCACAGTGCCGCATCTACGCCCGTCGTAGACATCGCTACTACTTGGCCATACACTCTCACCTCTCTCCTAAAAGAAGAGAGGCTTTGAATCTTACTTCCCTTCCCTACAAGGGAAGGGCTGTTCTTGTTAGGTCTCTATTGGACCCAACCGAGAAACGCTATATGATAGTTGAGTGTATTTACTTGTATTTACGAATTAGATGATTTATCCTGCTTGGCTTTTTTGATTAATTCCATGTAGATATTAATCTCACTAATTTCTATATCATGCTCAACTCTGGTTACTTTCCATTTCTCCTTTTTTAGGTAAACTTCCTCTCCGACTCTGGGAGTAAATTGAAGATCATAGAACTTTTTGAGAAAATCTTTTTGATTTTCTTCCCATAAGATTACTTTGACTGGTTCTTTACTCATTGCTTATGCCTTTTTGGTTACTAGATGAAGGTAAGTAGTTTGATGACATACATACGGTAAGTTTATCTTACTAATTCAATGGAATAGCGTAGTTAAAACCACATTTTAATATTGATATTTTTATGTGGTTTGATTGCGTCCGATAAAGTTACAGGGCAATTCGAGAACTTTAGTAAATTTTACTATTGGGTATATTTGAAAACATTTCTCCGTGTGTTGGGGTTAGAAAAATAAGTAAAATCCGTCAAACTAACGTCAAACTAAGAGTTATTGCCGTTGAGCAATACTGATTAATACAGTCATTTAGCAACACCAAAATTTTTATACTCCCTAATATACTTAAATGGAAAAGGGATTACGGTACTTTGCCCTGTGCGGACAAAATCAACATCCATAGTTTCAAGGAGTTGTCTGAATATCAGTTTTGAGTCATCCACCGCCACGATTTTACGAAGATGACAGGCATCTTTGAAAGAGAATTGCACCTTTTCTTTTCGGTCTCCAACAAAGTAATAAGCTTCTTTTTCAGTTTCACCAAAATATTTTATGTTAAGAGAAGCCTCAAATAAATCTTCTTTGCTCTGGTTATCCTGGGGGAACTTCAATCGAATTTGATATTGGTCGAGAAGGTAATCTCTAAAACGAGTAGCCTCACTTGTACTACTGACATCAATATCCTTGTCTCCTACCTTCCTTGTTGTTCCCAAATACTGTGCGATTAAAGACTTAAAATCTCCTTTCGATATAGGTTGGCTACCAATTTTTATAAGTTCCAATGATAATAATTTAAATTTTTCAATATCAAGGTCAGATGGTTCTTGTAAAAATTCTTCAACTATATCAGCTAACTCATTTCCATTTCGCTTGTTTTCGGGAAGTTCAGTTTCGACTTCCCTAAGAATAGCTTCAATTTTAGAAAGGTGAGGAATACTGATTTCATCGGTTATAAATATCTGATTTATCTCACCAGCATCAGAAACAACAAGGCCTTCTAACGTGTTGATTTTATCTCCAGAGCCATCCTCTGTCATGAATTTTCTATATTTCTCAAACTTTTGCCAGTTAAATAATATATCTTGACCATCCATTACTTCTCGATCATTGAAAAGTTATTCAAACTGTTTGATTGCTTCTTTTTGTGTATCTGTCCCAATAAATTTAGTTTTTATAGAGACTTGATTATATCCTTGAGTCGCTTCGTTATATGCGTTTTGAAGTTTAACAAGAGCATCATCTTTAATACGTATAAATGAATCTCCTAAACGAGATTTCAGATACTTAAGATCATAATTGCCAATGTTTGTATAAAGTCCAGCAGTAGCTGAAATACCGACTACCAAAGCTTTTGAGCAAACTCCAGCCAAAAATAATTCGGGTGTACGGCTATTTATATCTCCAATAATCTCTACACATTGATTACGAGCCAGCACATTATGGAATTTATAATCATAAAAAAGAAAGTTTCTTTCCTTAGTTGAAAAATTCTCATGAGATTTACAGATATGCTGCAATTGATATTTTTTGAATATATAATTAGCTTTCTCTCGTAATGATTTAATCTGTTCTCGTAGAGATGGCCAGTTTTTACCTGAAGATTGCTACTTTCGCCATTTTGATTCTTGTAAAAGTACTTCAGGGCATTCGGTTTGCATCAGATGATTATGAATATTTAAGAATAAATCAATAAGATCCACTCGATTTCTTAACCCAGATTGAATAATATTTTTTAGTACAGCTTCTTTGGTAGTATCAAACTCATCAATAAAAATAAGTGATCTATTAATGAACCGCTCAGAGAAGTAATATGATGGTTCAATAAGTGTTGTGTTTTGAGCAACAAACTTATCTATACTAAGAAATAAAATAGTTTTATCGTCTGTAAATACTGCGGGATAAAGTTTTCCAATCCATTGGTAATCTTGATTATTCTTTATAGCTGACAAACGAGCCTTTTTAGTTTTAAAATTTTCTGACAATGTTCTTTTAATAATGTCTCGGAATGCTGGCTCAACATTTTTACGAATATCTGTTTTAATGTTTTCCTTAAAATCACTAGGTAATTGCTCACTTTGGAGCATTTCTATATATTTTTTTAGTTGTAAATATATTTTATTTTTAAATTTATCAGGAATTTCTTGATCAATGTTTAGTAAGTTTTTGATAACAGGGTCGACATTAGAATCAATAAAAAGAACATAGTTTTCAAAATCTTCCTCATTTCCATTGGCGATAAAACGTTTGTTGATCTCGTCAATAGGTAGATTTTTTTTAAGGTTAGTAATAAATAGAATTTTTCTCTTTTGCTTGGCAAATTCCTTGTAATTCAAATGTATAAAGTTTAGAACATTGTATGTTTTACCAAAACCAGTTGGCATACTTAGCAGAAGCAGCCCAGGATTATCTTGTTTACAGTATTGGTTTAATATTTCTTCCATATCCCTGATAACCTCATTAAAGTTGAAAAAAGTTGGACGTAAATGCTACATCTAAATAGTGATCGCCAACTATGACACTAGTTTTAGCGATAAAAGACAGGGGTAAGCAAGCAACTATCTCAGTTAGCCTCTGTTAATGCTCAATCACGTTTAATCTAGTTATGGTTGCACAACAAGCCTTGAATAACCAAAAAGTTTTATGTACGTTATGCTGCGGTGTCTACCGCCAAACCCAAAAATTGATGCCCCGAAATTAGTAGTTTTTTGGAATATTGAACAGTTTATATTTAATTAAAGAGACTATATTCCATAAACCATACGAAAAAGTAGCTATGGCAAGCGGTGAAGTATTTGATACCAAAACAAAATCCCTATCTCTGCCAAAGGTAAACCTGCTGACGATGTTCCGCCTGGGTTTATTTCAAATGGGGTTGAGCATGATGTCCATTTTGACTCTGGGGGTACTCAACAGAGTCATGATTCAAGAAATAGCAATTCCGGCGACGCTGGTATCAATAGTTCTAGCACTGCCCTTATTTGTTGCTCCTTCCCGTGTCTGGTTCGGACAGATTTCCGATGCCAAACCGTTATGGGGATACCACCGCACGGCTTATGTTTGGGTAGGCGCGGCAATATTTGCGATCGCAGCCTTTTTAGCTGTACAAGTAATGTGGCAACTCAATAATGCCGTAAGTAGTGCAGGTGGTTGGGCATGGACAACCCAAACAATCAGCTGGACAGCACTTTTGGCTTTAGTTTTTGCTATATACGGTCTAGGAATTTGTGCTAGCGGTACTGCCTTTGCTGCTTTGTTGGTGGATATATCTGAAGAAGATAACCGTTCCAAAGTGGTAGGTGTAGTTTGGTCGATGCTAATGGTGGGGATTATTGTCGGGGCGATTATTAGTGCCAGTTTGTTGAAGCAATTAACACCAGAAGCAACAACCGCAACTTTGCAGGCGGCGATTAATAGGTTGTTTACTATCGTCCCAGCAATTGTATTTGGTTTAGCGATCGCAGCAACATTAGGCGTAGAAAAAAAATACTCCCAATACTTAAGCCGTTCCACAGTGGTAAACCGGGAAGATAGCATTACTCTGGGCAATGCTTGGAAAATCTTGACAGCTAGTCCACAAACAGGTATATTCTTCACCTTTTTAGTGGTAATGACCATCAGCTTGTTTATGCAAGACCCCATTTTGGAACCTTATGCGGGTCAAGTGTTTAAAATGCCCTTAGCAGAAAGTACCAAACTGAATGTTTTTTACGGAATTGGTATACTGATTGCCTACGGCGTTACTGGCTTTTACATTGTGCCGCGTTTGGGTAAGCGCAAAACTGCACGCTTGGGCTGTATATTGGTGGCATTCTCTGCTGTATTGCTAGGAATATCAGGCTTCACTGCTAATCCAGGCTTTCTGAAGTTAGCTTTGGTATTATTCGGTTTAGCCACCGGTTTCTTAACTACGGCAGCAATTAGCTTGATGTTGGATCTCACAGTTGCCGAAAGCGCAGGTACATTTATTGGCGCATGGGGACTAGCGCAAGCTATGGCTAGGGGAGTGGCGGTAGTGGCAGGCGGTGGCATCTTAGATATTGGACGCAAGCTGCTACCTAGCCTAGAGTTAGCCTATGGACTGGTGTTTGCTCTAGAAGCTGTAGGAATGGTGGTGTCGATATGGTTTCTCAATCGGGTGAATGTAGCGGAATTTCAAACAAGTACAAAGCAAGCGATCGCTTCGGTTTTAGAAAGCGATTTAGACTAAACATGGCACAAATGACCAATAACCAATGACCAATGACAATTAACCAATGAATGATTTTTGGACAACAATTCTTGATTTTGCCCAAACTACCACTACCAGAGTTGGCAAGCAGCTAATGCAAGATTTTGGGCAAGTACAGGCTTCGCAAAAAGCTGATGGGAGTTTGGTGACGCAAGCAGATAAATGGGCAGATCAGGAAATTCGGGATGCGATCGCTTCTAATTTCTCTGGTTACGGCATTTTGAGCGAAGAGAGCGATCAGTCATTTCCCGGTACCGAGTGGTGCTGGGTAATTGATCCTCTCGACGGTACAACCAACTTCACACGCGGCATTCCCATCTGGACAATATCGCTGGGTTTACTGTATCGAGGTACACCGATTTTTGGTTATGTTTATGCACCAACCTTAAATCAAGCTTTTCATGGTTTTTGGGCAGGTTCATCTGGTTTAGCAACACCAACAGGAGCATTTCTCAATCACCACCCCATCCACACTAGTACTGATAGTCCCAGCAATAATCACTTTTTTAACCTCTGTTCCCGTAGCACCGCAGTTATCCAAAATGGTTTTCCCTGCAAAATTCGGATGTTGGGTGTGGCTAGCTATAACTTTTTGACAGTTGCAACGGGAGCAACATTAGGTGGTATTGAAGCGACACCAAAAGTTTGGGATTTAGCGGGGGCTTGGGTAATTGTCCAGGCTGCTGGCGGTGTTTGGCGATCGCTCAAGTCAGAACCGTTTCCGTTGTCATCAGGAGAAGATTATAGCGATCGCTCTTTTCCCACCCTTGTTGTCAGTCGTCCCGAATTAGTTCCGGTATTTCAACCTTTTCTTGAAGACGCAAAAATTTAATTTGCCGCTCTGCTGCCTGAAAACAGTAATTTTGTCACCAGGCTAGTGGAAGGCGGCATATCGATATTAAACTTAATAAAACTCTAATCAAACAAAGAATTGAGTATAAATAAAGCTAGTAATAATCCTGATTTAAGTGCAAGACCAGTGTAGTTAATAATTTAATTACTATTGTAGCTTAGGCTACACTGGTTAATATAGTATAAAGAATTTTATGCTGTCTAATCTAGATTTAATTCGAGAGTTTGTGCAAAACTCTATCCATAAAAAAGAAGTTTTGTTGTCAAATCATTCTTTGACAGCGCAAACAGTCTATAATACCAACCAACTAACAGCGAAATCTGAAGGCGTAATTGCCACCGTTCACCTATCTAACACCCTATCTGAATTCTTGATTTATCCAAAATCATCCCACTGGGAATTGATAAATGAGGCATTAGCAGAATATGGTTATCTCCTCAAGGGAGAAGTAGATAGTCGCGGTTTATATGAGTATCAATACTGCAAAGTTCCCAAAGGCTATGAGATGCACTGTACTAAATCTGTACTTCTATGGCGAGCTTGGTGGAAATATCGCAAGTATACTTTAACACTAGGGATTCCCTTGGAACTTTTGATTAGAACACGAGATTCATGGTATCCAATCCGAGATGTAATTGTTAGTAACGGACTTGTTTATATCAAAACCTTAGGAAGTGAGATATCACTTGATTCAGATGACTTGGTTACTTGGTTAAGTAAAATTGACGGCTGAAAGTGAGTAATTTTTGAAAAATGCTGAGATTTTTTTCGGTTACTTTGAGACTATGACTGTAACTGGTTTTTAATAAACTGTTTCATCTTCTTTCCGCCACGCTGGATCAACAATACAAATAAATATCAGAGGTTCGATGCCAGAGTTAGAAATAAATTGCCGCGTATTAGAAGGAATATACACAGCATCTCCCGGTTGAAGTATTTGGGTTTCATCATCAATGTGCATTTCTCCCGTGCCACTAAGAATATAATAGACTTCTGAGGTAGAGAGCGAGTGGGGTTGAGAGGTTTTTCCTACTGGCAGTGTTGCATGAGCCAAACTATAGCGTAATGACAGAGGTTGCTTATCTGGATGTAGAAGTTCTCGCAGAATGGTGTTATCTCCTGCGATAAATTCTGGACAGTCTTGAAGTTTTTGAACTAGCATGAATCAATTTTTGATTTGAGGTTTTCAATCTCACTATAGAAGTATAAGCCTACTTTCCTGACTTCATTTTCTAATATACAAAGATTACCATACAAAGATTACCAAATATAGGGATGCCTATATTGGGCTGCGTCTACGCTATCTAATCACAAGCATAGCCCAGCCACCAATAATCATTAGTATTCACTTCTGGCAGAGCCGTAATCAGGAGCATTTCTAGCCAAAACGAAAATTTTTAAGGGGGTTTGGGCTGAAGTTGACCAAATAATTATTAATTCATAATTTAAGAATTGTTATGGGGCAACCTCAGTTATTGATAAATTTCACCATCAGGCATAATTGCCCCAGCTAAGTTAGCACCAATTAGTTTAACTAGAAGGCGCTCGCCAGAGCGAATCCGCGCTCCCGTCAAGTCAGCTCCGCGCAAGTCAGTGCCACTGAGATCCGCTCCAATCAAATTAGCACCACGTAAATTTGCCTCCCTGAGATCCGCTAAAAGTAAGTTTGCCCGAAATAAATTTGCTTCAGATAAATTCGCACCTCTGAGGTTGACTTTGTGCATAAAAGTATCACTGAGATTAGCACCACTCAAATTGGCATAACTCAGATTTCTGCCAGATAAGTCTTTATTGCTCAAATTTGCCCGACTGTAGTCTTTGCCACTCAAGTCTGAGTTTTGCTTTGGTGGTTTCTGGGTTGTTTGAGATGGTTTTTCTTCTTGAGGTGGCGGTGAATTAAGTGTAGTTTGATGTTTGATTTTTAAAGAGCGCAACTTTTCACGAGCTTCATTTATGGCTTTGAGCTTGTCTTGTGCTTTCTGCTGTAAACGGAGATTGTCTTTGGGAATGCGATCGGGATGCCAAACAAAAACTAAATCTTTGTAAGCCTGGTTCACTTCCTCAAGTGTTGCCCCAGGCTCTAATTCCAAAACTCTATAGTACCGCTCCAGATCGCTCATACGATATTTTAGTGGACAATCAACTTAATTATCAGTGATGGAGCCATCTATTCGCTGCATCATTTATTATTAGTCATTGGGCATTGGGCATGGGGCACTTGTACTGACTTTGCCTGCCCTGAGCTTGCCGAAGGGTACTGAGCGGCGTCGAAGTAGCGTTGTCGTTGGCGCAGCCTCTCGTAGAGAAGTATGGGGCATTGGAAAGAGGAGGCAGAAGTTCTTTAATTTTGAATTTGGAATGCGTGAATTTGGAATTGATTTCTCCCTCATCTCCCTATTTCCCCATTTCTCCATCGAGCGATCGCTCTCAAATATGCTCCAACTGGAATCTGATAAACTTCAATAAAAATCCAAACAATAATTGCTAAATGTGATAAGAAAGTTAATATTGTCCAAATATATGGCATCCAGGTAATCGGTTCCTTGAGATTAGCAGGAAAATAGTAAGCTACTATGCCAATTAGAGTAGTAGGAAGAATTACAAAAATTGCTGCTGCTAGTCCATAACCCCAACCTAATTCCACACCTTCCAACTGGCCTTCTGTCCAACTAAACCCATTCCAACGCCAACTTAAGGGTGGTTGCCTAGAAGGCATCTTGATTTGCTGTAGTTCTAAGTTGACTGTAAAAATCTCCTGGCAAAAGTCACAAGCCATAGCTTCCATCAATGGCATATGAGAAATCTTACCTATCCGACAGACTGGGCAGGGGTAAACTCCATAATAGTCGAAAGATTGGGCTAAGATTTTGGAACTGAGCATAATGAAACCGATGATCCTAAAAAGTTTATCTGGTCATGAGGACTTGGGTAAGAATAATCTATGGCGATCGTCAATTCTCTGCAATCAGCTTTCGCAAGGTGAGGTGACAAGTCAGGAGAATTATAATTTTAATTTCTCAATCCTGCCTCTTTGAACTTCTGAGGGACAGAAGCCACCATTTAGAGTTCTCTCTGATTACCTTGAGTTGACTGTATTCTATTCATTAAAGAATGGCCATATTCTGAATTTTTAGATTTTTCACTATTGATTTTTAATCATTTACACTACCCATTAGTCATGACACAGCAATATTTGTAAACTTATATAACTATGGTGATATCTAATGACAAACCACTATCTTCGTTTAGGCAAACAAGCAACTACTAACACAAGGCGGAATTCCAAATTCCAAATTCAAATAGGTATACAGCGATAAGGGTTTCCTGGTTACTGAGCTTGCCGTTGGCGTGGTCACTGAGCAGTTCGACAGGTCTTACCCTAAGCTTGCCGAAGGGCTCACTGTGCCACCTTGCCGTTCGCGCAGCGTCTCGTAGAGAAGTGCAGCCTCTGGTAGAGAAGTATTGATTTGGAATCGGTGGTTTATTTACGCCAAACTCTACTAGTCTTGACTTCCACAGTTCTACTGAGTCTATCGCTTTTTTATGGTTTGTGGGGGTCTTGACACCGCCTACTCTTCCTGGTAATGTTAACATAGATAGCTATAATTCTTAAGTTTTCCAGCAAAAGCCCCACAAATGCTTAACACAAATTCCTACTTTTATTTTTGGTTTAAGGTGGTTCACCGGGAGTGAATCGAGTTTCCTAACGGAAACCGCCCGGTGAACCGCAGAGTTGCCTCTGCGGTTTTTGTTTTTTTAAGGAGAATTTCATCGTCATGACTTATTTTAGTAGCTGGTTTTATGGCTTTTACTTTTGGCCCAGAGTAAGTTCCGGGTAAATAGCGTCATGTTGATGAATCAGAACGCGCCCGGAACTCCTCAAAGGTTTCGGGCTTTTTTGTTGTTATTGGGTAGTTAGGAGTTAGCAGTTAAAAGTTAGCAGTTAGCAGTTAGCAGTTAGTAGTTAATGCCCAATGCCCAATGCTCAATGCCCAATAAATGTCTAATACTTAATTTGTTAGGAGAATTAAATCATGATTAATGCCAAACTTGCTGTAAAATCTCATCCGAACCAGCAGACAATTGTTAAACTTTCAGAAAAAGTTGCTTTCGGAGGCGAAGAACTGGTAATTATTGGCGGTCCCTGTACTGTTGAAAGCTTAGAACAAATGGAGATAGTCGCCCAAAAGCTATCTATTGCATCCGTACAGGGGTTGCGTGGCGGTGTCTACAAACCTCGCACATCTCCTTACGCTTTCCAGGGTATGGGAGAGTCAGGATTAGAGATTTTGGCAAGGGTGCGATCGCATTACAATCTGCCAGTTGTCACGGAGGTAATGTCAATTTCCCAAATTGAAATAGTCGCCGCCCACGCTGATATGCTTCAAGTTGGTAGCCGCAATATGCAAAACTTCGACTTGCTCAAAGCTTTGGGACAAGCTGGTAAACCAATACTGCTCAAACGTGGTTTAGCAGCGACAATTGAAGAATTTGTCATGGCTGCTGAATATATCCTCAGCCACGGTAATCCTGATGTGGTGTTGTGCGAAAGAGGTATCCGCAGCTTTGATGATTACACCCGCAACGTCCTGGATTTAGGGGCAGTGGCAGCACTCAAGCAAATCACTCACTTGCCTGTGATTGTAGATCCTTCCCATGCCGTCGGGAAACGAGAGTTGGTAGCACCTGTATCTAGGGCTGCGATCGCTTGCGGTGCAGATGGATTAATTATTGAATGTCATCCAGAGCCAGAAAAATCTGTTTCTGATGCCCGTCAAGCACTTTCCTTAGAAGATATGGTGCATTTAGTTGATAGTTTAAAGCCTGTAGCAACAGCTGTTGGGCGCAATATATCAGAAGCGATCGGGGCAGGTTTCAAACCTGCCCCGATTTTTTGTGCTGCTTAAATCTCAGTTGAGAGTGTAGTTTACCGCCGTAGGTGTTACCCTGAGCCCTTCGACAAGCTCAGGGTAACACCTGCGCCGTACCACTTTGTGGAAGCAAGCTACGCGGAGCGTCTCGTAGAGAAGGGCATCGCTTTTGTTGAATATCTGAGTTAAAAGATTTATTTTGGCATCAGGACAAATAGCGATCGCCTTCTTGACCAAAATAGCAACGGTGGGCAGAGCAACTAAATTCATTTATGGGGGTTAGCAAGAAAGCGAATTTATTCGCCGTCCCTATTTCTCTATTAATTCACTTGCGCTGATTCCCCGTTGAAGTGTATTTTAAAATTTGCCATCAAATTTTTAGATCCTCCCTAGTTCTGTTAAAAAATCAGCTAAGGGTGATCTAAAAAATTAGAAAACAAAACCTATTCTGAGTTGCGATGCCAACTTTTAGTGCAGCCAAGTTACCTTAACTCTAGCAAGCGGGGATAATTACCTTTTAAAAAAGCTAAGGGTGAATTTAGTAACAAGACTAGTCCAGCAATTTCAGAAATTAACTCAATGCTTGAATGGATAACTAATAGTATCAACTATTTTGGCTATTGGGGAATCGCCCTACTAATGTTCCTAGAGAACCTCTTTCCCCCCATTCCTTCAGAATTGATCATGCCACTGGCTGGATTTACAGCAAGTCCATATCAACCAGGAGGGGCAAAGCTGAATATCATTGGTGTGTTTTTTGCAGGACTTTTGGGTTCTGTATTGGGCGCACTTATTTGGTATTATCCGGGTAAGTTTTTAGGCGAAACCCGTTTGAAAGCTTGGGCTGACAAGTATGGCAAATGGCTGGCTATATCGAGTAAAGATATCACCAAAGCCAAAGAGTGGTTTGACCGACAAGGTAGAAAAGCAGTATTAATTGGTCGTCTTGTACCCGGAATCCGCACCTTGATTTCTGTTCCCGCAGGTATCAGCAATATGCCCTTGCTACCATTTTTGTTTTACACAACATTAGGTAGCGCTGCTTGGGTGGGTTTGCTAACATACTCAGGATACGCGCTGGGTAGTCAGTATGAACTTGTGGATAAGTACCTTGCTCCTGTATCCAAAATCGTACTTGGGGGTTTGATTTTGGCATTTGTTTTCTGGATATTCAAGCGCCAGTTAAGACGTACTAGAAGATGAAACACGGCCGCTTTTGGTTTGAAAGGAGTGAAAGCAGGGGTTACATCTGGCCAAAATTCGCCTACACTATGCCAAATAATCCTAGATGTATGTTGGCATCCACCAGATGTATCGCCGGAATTAATTTTTGGCGTATTTCTAGCTACACTTGACGCAACCTAGAATTTCTGGTTGCTCGTATTTTTGTAAGATCAGCATGACAACTTTTTACAGTTAAGTTTGAATTAGGAGCTTTCATGACAGACCAACCTTCCGCAGCTACCCCAATGAATGCCGCCGCTATACCGATGAATAGAGTCTCAGCATCGACTCCCATCAATGCTGTGACTCCTGCCATCCCAGTCGCTGGTGGAAAAACTATTCTCAGTGTTGATTTAGGCAGAACTTCCACAAAAACTTGTGTGAGTCGCGAACCGAACAATGTGGTGTTCGTACCTGCCAACGTCAAGCAGATGTCAATAGAACAAGTACGCGGCGGTGTTTTTGAAGCTAGGGCTACTGACCCCTTAATGGATTTGTGGTTGGAGTATCAAGGAAATGGATATGCTGTTGGTCAACTAGCAGCAGATTTTGGGGCAAATTTAGGAGTCGGCCAATCGAAGGTAGAAGCTGCACTGGTAAAAGTGTTAGCAAGTGCTGGCTACTTCAAACTCAAAAATGATATTTCAGTCGTACTGGGTCTGCCTTTTCTTTCCTTAGAGCAATTTGAAAAGGAAAAAGCACAGTTGATTAGCCAAGTAGGTGGCCCTCATGTATTGAACTTCCGAGGCGAATCTATATCGCTGAACGTCAGCAAAGTATGGGTAATGCCAGAGGGTTACGGCAGCCTACTATGGTCTGAAGCTCAACCGAAGAAAAGCCCTGGCAGTCCCGATTTTACAAAAATATCGGTGGCGATCGTCGATATTGGACATCAAACCGTCGATCTTTTGATGGTGGATAACTTCCGTTTTGCCAGAGGTGCTTCTAAGAGCGAAGACTTCGGGATGAATAAGTTTTATGAATTGGTGTCCGCCGAAATCGAGGGAGCAGATAGTCAATCTCTAGCGCTGATTTCTGCGGTGAATAAACCCAGAGGTGAACGCTATTACCGTCCTAAAGGCGCTAGCAAACCCACCAACCTAGACGATTTTCTTCCCAACCTCACGGAAATGTTTTCTCGTGAAATCTGTAGTCGTGTGCTAGCCTGGTTGCCAGAACGCGTCACTGATGTGATTCTGACTGGAGGCGGTGGTGAGTTCTTCTGGGACGACGTTCAACGTCTGCTCAAAGAAGCAAAGATTAATGCTCATTTAGCAGCACCTTCCCGACAAGCGAATGCTTTGGGGCAGTATATTTATGGAGAGGCACAATTATCCTCAAATCGCGCTGCTAGGGCATAAAGCTGATGTTCCAATGGTCAAAAAAGGTAGTTAAATCCGTCACGTTCAACCCAGAGCATGCTGATGAAACCTTGTTAGCGCAAGTAGAAAGTTATTTGGAAAAACAACCAGACAAGACTTTCAGTGACCTCTGTAAAGAAGCCTTGTGGCAATCTTTATGTGTACCGGAATCTGTACGACCTGCTCCACAAACAGCAGCAATAACACCGATTGAACAACAAATTGGTGAACTGCAACGTCAAGTGGCTGGACTTGAGGAACGTTCTTTTGCCAAGGGATCTAATCGTTTGGAGGCGATGGAACACCATTTACTGCTACTTTCTCAACAAGTTGCACAACTGGCGCTCATAATCAATGATCGATCAACTATTCAGTCTCCATCTCAATTAGAAGTAGTAAATAATACTTCTTATACTGTTGCTACCCCTCCTCAAGAGGTTGACCCCTTAATCAGTCGCCTTAGTCAGTTTCTTGATGATTTTTAAGAAAAAATCAGGTTTGTGAGCAGTTTTTGCTCCTCTCAACAATCCTTAATAGTGAATACTATTAAGGATTATTAATTATATAGAGAATATTGGGATTATTCCGATTTGCGTAGATGGGGCGATCGCACATAATAGTCAATCATCAAGGCAATCCCAGTTGATCTGTTCTGGTATTTTTATTATTTGATGCCATTTGGGTGTTACTCCTTGTGAATTGTTGGGAAAACTAGAACAAGTAAGTAAAACAGCAGATTTTACCCAATAGTAACTGTGAGCAATAACCTAAAAATACCTGATTTTGATGCCAATCTGATAATGCCAGAAGCTGAAAATATCGCTAAGGCTTATGCTCATGCTGGGATGTTTTGGAATGATTCTGTAAAAACAGTTTTATCCGTCTGTTGTAATTCGCCTGAATTATTTCCATATTTAAGAGTATGCAATTCTCGCTCAGATTACATTACTAAGTGGTTAAAAAAGTATTTTGACGGTTATAATAACCGACCCTCGAAGCGAACTAGTAAAAAGATAGGCACTGTTTCCGACGAAATTATTGACACGATTCTTTCAGTTCGTTTACCGACTCTCAACACTGACGACATTAATCACATAAAGGATGCTCATCGTCTTTCCATGTCGGCAGAAAACATCTTAGGTCTTCTTTTAGAAGAATATCTTGCCGAAAAATTATCATTTTATGGTTGGTACTGTGCTTGGGTGGAAACTATAAATAAGGTTGATTTTTGTACCAAGAAAGGTGATCTATTACAAATTAAAAATCGTAGTAATTCTGAAAATAGTTCGAGCAGTAGTGTCTGTAAAGGAACTATCATTCGGAAATGGCATAGAGTCAATGCTCAAAATGGAGCTTACTATTGCAAAGAACTGAATCAATTAATAGAATGCTCTAATTTTTATGAAGAAGACTTTGCTGCCTTTGTTAGACAAACTATCGCTGAAAATCCCGCAGCTTTGTATGTAGAAGATACTAACTATTGGCAACAAATTCAGTAATGAAAGCCCTAAAAATAGTCACCAGGCTGTGAATTTAGTGATTAAATAGTGAAAGCTGTTCAAAGACTGGTATTCCTTTAGGTTTCTCCTCTCTAATTAAACTATGTAAATGGTCACCAATAGCTTTAGCTAAGAGTACAGGTACAGCATTACCTATCTGTCGGTATTTAGAGGCTGTCGAACCATAGAAAATCCATGAGTCTGCAAAGGTTTGAATCCTGGCACACTCTCGAACACTGAGAGAACGCAGTTCCTTTGGATGACACATATCTGTAGCCTTTTGGTAAGGACTTGTGGTGACAGTAGGAGATGGCTTATCCCAACATAACCTTCTGTAAAAGCCTACTTTCCCGCCTCCTGATTTGTAAGCTCCTCCCATTGCTTCTTTTATCAAATCGTTAGGTAAATCTCTCCAGTTTTGACCACTTTTTAAAAGCTTTAAATACTTAAGACGGTTTTTTGAGTAGGAAGTATACTCCGGTTGTGGATCTTCCAAGTTGATTAGGGCATCTTTAAGAGTGCGCCATTGAGGTAATAAAGAGCCATCTTTACTATGAGTAGGCAAAGGGAACGTAGCTGATTCACTATCTCTTGAGCCGATAAAAATTACTCGCGCTCTGTTTTGCGGAACACCGTAATCTGCTGCTTCCATGAGTTTATAAACAACTTGATAACCAAGGCGCTTCATTTCTCCTAAAACAATTTCAAGAGTGCTCCCTTGCATTTCATCTAGTTCCAGAGGAGGATAACCCGTTCCTCGTTCCATGTGAGGTCTATGACGAATGGGAGCTGAGAGCAAACCTTTAACATTCTCCATAACAAAAAAGCGTGGCTGTACTTGTTCAACAATACGTATGAAGTCCATAAACAAGCTGCCACGTGGGTCCATAACTGAACCACGTTTTCCTGCTGTGCTGAAGGGTTGACAAGGGGGACCGCCAGTTACCAAATCTACTTCTCCAATACGTAGGGGTCTACCAAGGTTAATAACATATCCCCCTTCTTCCAAAAGATTTTCAGCCGTGATGTTCTGTATATCTCTTGCCACAGAACTATTTAGGTGAGGTAGGTTCAAAGCTATAGTCTTTGCAGCATCAGGATCTTTTTCAACAATACTTACTACCTGGAAACCTGCCTGTTCTATCCCAATATCTAGTCCACCTGCTCCTGTAAATAAACTGATTGATATTGCTCGATTGTCTATCACTGCTTTTATCCTTACAGCCTTGATCAAATATACGACTTGCTGGAACCCTCAAGTCTGCTCAATGCTAACGATAGATACCTGCAATTCCAATAGTGTAAGCCTTTTGAAACAGTAGATCACGAAGCTACTATTCTCTTTTAAATTTAACACGCGTAGACGGGCTTATCGTTAAATATCGCACCTCTAGAATGCACAAATTTGCTCACTTTTGTGTTGAAGATTATTAGTACATATTATTACTAGATTCTTTTTTTACTTTATACACTGTATGAATGCTAGAATCCTCAAGTAGACAGTTAGGATACCTAGATGCCAGTTGTAGCTAACTCAATCAAGTTTGGTACAGACGGCTGGCGGGGCGTTATTGGTGACGAGTTCACCTTTGAACGTCTAGCCCTGGTCGCACCAGTTGCCGCAAAAGTATTATATGATACATATTTTTCTACGGTGGGTAGCCGGACAATAATTGTCGGTTACGATCGCCGATTCATGGCCGAAGACTTTGCTCGTGCTGTTGCCGATACTGTCACCGCTATTGGATTTGATGTACTTTTGAGTGAGGATTATGCCCCAACCCCAGCTTATAGTTGGGCAGCAAAAGAACTCAATGCTTTAGGGGCGCTGGTAATTACGGCCAGCCATAATCCTGGAGCATATTTAGGATTAAAAGTCAAGGGTTATTTTGGTGGTTCAGTGCCGCCAGAAGTTACAAAAGAGATAGAAGCACAGTTGTCGGTTGGAGTACCACTAGCAGCTACCCCAGGTAAGCAAGAGAAATTCGATCCTTGGCCCAGTTATACCCAAGCACTAGAAGGTAAAGTTGATATTGCCAAACTTCGGCAGGCGATCGCCTCTGGCAAATTGACTTTATTTGCCGATGTCATGCATGGCGCTGCTGCTGGCGGATTGGCGAGACTACTAGGCAATCAGGTCAAAGAAATCAACTCAGAACGCGATCCCCTATTTGGTGGAGGTGCGCCGGAACCCTTGCCTAAATACCTTTCGCGGCTATTTCAAGTCATCAAGACTCACCGAGAAACTGATAAATCAGGTTTAACGGTGGGGTTGGTATTTGATGGAGACTGCGATCGCATTGCAGCAGTGGATGGAGAAGCCAACTTCCTAAGTTCCCAAGTATTAATCCCGATATTAATCGACCACTTAACCCTGCGGCGCGGCTTTACGGGTGAAATAGTCAAAACTGTTAGTGGTTCCGACTTGATGCCCCTTGTAGCAGCACTACATAACCTGCCAGTCTTTGAGACGGCAGTTGGTTATAAATACATCGCTGACAGAATGTTAGTAGCAAAAGTGTTGCTGGGTGGCGAAGAGTCGGGAGGAATTGGTTACGGCAGCCATATTCCCGAACGTGATGCCCTGCTGTCAGCATTATACGTCCTAGAGGCGATTGTAGAATCTGGTTTGGATTTAGGTGAATATTATCGCCAGTTGCAGAAGCAGACAGGGTTTACCTCAGCTTACGATCGCATTGATTTACCCTTAGCAAGTATGGAAGTGCGATCGCGTCTTTTGCAACAACTGCAAAGCCAACCTTTAACAGAAATTGCTGGGAAAGCTGTAATTGATTGCCAGACAATTGACGGCTACAAGTACCGCCTCGCTGATAAAAGCTGGTTAATGATTCGGTTTAGCGGTACTGAGCCAGTTTTACGTCTCTACTGCGAAGCCCCGACAATTGAGCAAGTACATCAAACTCTTGCTTGGGCGAAACAGTGGGCGGAGTAAAATTAATTATTAGTCATTAGTCCTTTGTCCTTTGTCCTTGGTAAATGACCAATGACTAATGACGGATACTTCGACATCGCTCAGTACAAGTGACCAATGACCATGACCAATGACCAATGACCAAATTACTTGTAGTAGCCACAGGAAATCCAGGTAAGTTGCGGGAAATGCAAGCTTACCTGGAAAATTCTGGTTGGGAATTAACCCTCAAACCTGAAGAATTGGAAATTGAAGAGACGGGCAAAACTTTTGCCGCCAACGCTTGTCTGAAAGCGTCACAAATTGCTAAAGCTACAGGAAACTGGGCGATTGCTGATGATTCGGGTTTGCAAGTAGATGCCCTAAATGGCGCACCAGGGGTCTATTCTGCACGTTACGCCACAACCGACTCAGAACGCATTGCTAGGGTATTGAGGGAATTAGGCAACGAGGTAAATCGGCAAGCTCAATTTGTTTGTGCAGTAGCGATCGCTCGTCCTGATGGTGTAATCGTATTAGAATCTGAAGGTATTTGTCGTGGGGAAATTCTCCACGCACCGCGTGGTGATAGTGGTTTCGGCTACGACCCAATTTTTTATATTCAAGAGTTGCAATTAACCTTTGCTCAGATGACACGGGAGTTGAAGGGGTCAATTAGCCATCGAGGTAAGGCTTTTGCTGCTTTACTTCCGCAACTGGAGAGAGTTAAGAGTTTGGAGAGACGCGATTAATCGCGTCTGTACAGGAGTTTGGAGAGACGCGATTAATCGCGTCTGTACAGGAGTTTGGAGTTAGAATTTATCCTAAATCTTCATTCATTATTCCTGACTCACAACTCATAACTTTTAACTCTTAACTCCTAACTTTTTTAAACTGCTTCTGTGTTCTTTTCCCCGGTGCGAATCCGAATCACTTGCTCAACAGGCGAGATGAAAATTTTACCATCGCCGATTTCACCAGTGCGGGCAGCTGCAATAACTTTATCCACCACCATATCAACCTGACTATCGTCAACTACGATTTCCACTTTGAGTTTTTGCAGAAACTCAACGGTGTACTCAGAACCGCGATACCGTTCAGTTTGACCTTTCTGCCGTCCGAACCCCCGAACTTCAGAAACAGTCATGCCAACAATACCAGCGTTAACTAAGGCAATTTTCACCTCATCTAGCTTAAATGGCCGAATAATAGCTTCTACTTTTTTCATCTTCTTGACTCCTGACTTCTACTAGCTTCGTTTATATATCTAACCAGATCCGTTGTCTGAAGCTGTAACTAGCAGTGCTTTTCCTAAAAGATATGTAATAATTACCACTTTTTTTAAAGTCTAGATGCTTTGCTTGAGGGTTTAGGACATGAGAACTAGCCAGGATTTATTAATTGGATAATCTTTGAGGTTTTAACATAAAGAAGTTGCTATCAATTTAGCATTTTATGTAGCTTTTATAACCTAAAAATAGATCAACTCCGCCATTTAGCAGATTTGTTCGGATATTTAGAGAGTGATTACAGACAAATTGCACGGTAGCCTGAAAGCCTGCTGTTGCTGACTCTGGGAGTGTCAACTAACGTTTCTGATGTTCAAACAAGGGACGCACAACGAAATATCCAGCACTAAAGGCAGTCAGCATAATTAACAAAATGGTGATAATTAACCACCAGCCATTGAGTTCCTTGGCATCTGGTTGAGTAGTGGAATAATAACTTACTTGTTGCTCTTCTATAAAAACTGGTTCTGGTATCGGGAAATTTATTTCCATTACAGGTCTAGAAAAGTCTTGGCGGTGGCTTTTTTCGGGTGGGGCTTTGGGGACAACAGGTGGATGTGAACGAGAAACCTGCTGACGTGGAGACGCTTGTCTTACTGGCTGTTTGGCAGCACTTTTAACATCGCCAGAAGCTTGAGGGACTTGGTGATAACTAGGTATAGTATGGGAATTAACAAAATTTTGCAAGTGAGAAAAAGATTCAACGACTTTGGTAATTTCTTGGCGTAATAGTTGATTTTCTTGTGCTAATTGCTGATTTTGGGTGGTGAGTGCATTTAGCCTCGCCTGTGCTGCTTGCAACTCTGTTGACAATTCCCTGTATACAGATAGTGGTATAGAGGGAGGGTAGGCTTGAGTAGTCGGTGTTGGCGAATTCCTGTGAACAGAACCTATGGTTGTTCGCATCGGGGGCTTGGTATTAAATATCAAGGTAATTAGATCGTACAGAGATGCTAACAGAGATAGTCACATCGCTTCTAAGGAGACGTTGCGCCTAGCTTGCTTCCCGAAAGGGATATGTTCCGAATTCAAAATTCAAAATTAACAATCCCCATTAATAAATTTAGAGGCTTGTATCCTTTTATTTTTCGGTTAGCCCTGAAACTATGCCTAAGAATAATAGAAAAATGCCGAAAGGGCAAAGATTTATTATCAAGGATTAGGCATTGGGTACTTGTACTGAGCGAAGTCGTTGGCGCAGCCTCTCGTAGAGAAGTATTGGGCATTTTAATGATTTCTCCTCTACCTCCTCTGCCCCAATTCCCTTGATCACAAAAAGTTAATTTCGTAACAATGGGAAGAAGTGCCCCACAGGGCCTTGCCCTTGTCCAATATCTAGGGCGTAAGTGAGTGCAGTAGTCACATATTCTTTTGCCTGTTGCACAGCCTGCCACAAGTCTTTTCCCTTAGCCAGATTAGCAGCGATCGCAGCCGATAGTGTACAACCAGTACCGTGGGTATTTTTTGTCTCTACTTGCTGGCAAGTCAAAACTTCCAACTTGTCCCCATTAAACCAGATATCAACCCCACGCAAATCTCCCTGCATACCTCCGCCTTTGACTAAAACAGCCTTCGTCCTTAAACTATTGTGAATAATTTCAGCAGCAGCTTGCATATCCTCCAAGGAATTAATTTGTAAACCGCTCAAAATCTCGGCTTCGTAGCGATTCGGCGTGATAATAACCGCCTTGGGAATCAGGGCATGGCACAGAGTCTTCACAGCATCATCATCAATCAATTGTGCTCCTGTACGTGACACCATTACTGGATCAACTACTAGATTATCGATTTGTAAAGCTTCCACCTGCTGGGCAACAGCAAAGATAATTTCCTGATTGAGCAACATTCCCGTTTTGGCAGCTTGTACACCAATATCCTCAACTACTGCCTGAATTTGCGCCACAACAGCCTCTGTTGGCATAGCATCAATCCTCTTCACTCCTAGAGTGTTTTGTGCCGTCACACAAGTTATAGCGCTAGTACCGTGGACACAGTGAAAAGCAAAGGTGCGTAAATCAGCTTGAATTCCTGCACCGCCACCGCTATCTGAACCAGCAATGGTTAAAGCAACAGGTATTCTGAAGTTTATTTCAGTGTTCATATTATAAAGATTAAGTAAGTCGGGGCAATCAAACCAAACTATCTCAAAGATTGATCAACTATGTCTAGCAGACGCTACGCTAAGGGAGAAGTTCGGCTCATCGCGTCTGCTAGACAAGGCATCGCTTCTTTATAAATATTTAGAGAAACTTCATCAAATCCTCGCACAAAGCGCCCTCCATCCCCATATCAGTCTGGAAATTAATAGCACTCAACACGATTTTTACGTGAAAACCTCTTTTATCCTGTAAATATAATAACTAGATTCAGCGTATTTGCTGATAACAAGTACCATTTGTAAAGATTAGTTTTAATACATAAGTCCACAAGGCTCAGTTACACCGCTTACAACAGGTTCAACTAAGTTCTTACATTAGTTCCCTTAATTTAAGGGGTCAACCAACTAAAGTTTCAACCAATTTAACTTTTCCCACTGTAACTTTAAGTCCCCAGTTATTAGCCAAGGGTGCATTTTACCATACCAATTTGGCAATCTCCTGACCTAAGACAACAGATAAAGTTCAGAGGAATTCCTATGCGAAATATGATCACTGTATCGAATATAGCAGATAGGAAAGCTAGCTCGCAAAGAGCAGCGATGTCTACGACGGGCTACGCCTACGCGGTTGCTACAGATAAAGATACGATTCAAATTCAACTCCATCCAGCCTTGTTCATCAGACAATATCTGACGACAAGCCCGGAGGCGAAGTATCTATGCACTAATCGTCCGATCTCACCCTCAACAAAACCCTGACGATTAACAGTATCGATATCCCTGGTTTAACCATCAACGGTTGACAGGAGAAAAAATTTTCAGCTTGACAACAGCCTTTCTACAACCGATGCGATTTCAAGTCGCGTTCGGATAACTGTGACTGTCCTGAAAAGTCCAGACAAATCACCGATTCAAATAACTACTTAGTAACTGAATCAAGTTGCTGAGAGTGTAGTACCAATTCACCTTACACACATTCGGAGTAAATCTATGGCTGGCAACACATACTATGTTTCTGGAACAGGCAATGATAACAATAACGGCTTAAATAAAGGAGCTGCATTTCGCACCTTGGGCACAGCCGTATATCGGATGAAAACAGGCGACACACTCTATGTCATGAACGGAACTTATGACAAAGGATTTACGCTTTTTAACTTTAATGGTTCAGCAAATAACTGGACAACAATAAAAGCTTATCCCGGGGCTACGCCAACGATAAAAACGACCGGAAGTGGCATTAATATATTCAGTTCCTCCTACGTCCGGGTTGAAGGACTTGATCTAGAAGGCAATCGGGAAAACATCACTCTACAATATGCCTTACAACAGAAGGATAATCTCAACAACCCCTTAACTAATTCCAGTGGAATTGAAATTAAAAGCTGGAAAAATGGACAAGGAGTAGGCGGTACTAATTCTCATCACATTGTGATCTCTGGTAACACAGTCCGTAACTTTCCAGGTGGAGGCGTCGGAGCTATGGATTCAGACTACATCACATTTGAAAAAAATATTGTGTCTGGTAACGCTTGGTATTCACCTTATGGTGCTCAGGGATTGGGTCTTAATCGCACTTTTAACCTTGATAACAATACGACTGATTACAAAATGATTATCAAAGACAATATTGTCTACGATAATCAAAGTTTGGTTCCGTGGAGTGTCGCAGGCAAAATCACTGAAGGACATGGGATTATGCTTGATACTACTAATCAGAGTAAAGATGGAACACCTTATCTAGGTAAAACCTTAATTGCGAATAATATAGTCTACAACAATGGCAACTCTGGCATTAACGCTTATGCAGCGAAAAATGTAGATATTGTCAACAATACAGTTTACCAAAATAGTCGGGTTGTCGCTAACACCGGAGAGATTAAAGTCAATTACTCAGAGAATGTTAGAGTCGGGAACAATATCATGTATGCCAGCGACAATCAAGCGGCTAATGTTCTTAACTATTCTACAAATGTCAACTTTGACCACAACCTTGTTTATAACTCGAATGTATTCCAAGCTTCAGATAATTTAAATGCCACAGGGTTGCAGAATATATTGGGTCAAGATCCCCAATTTGTTGATGCAGCCCACGGGAATTTTGCGCTCAAATCTGGAAGTGCTGCCATCGATGCTGGTTCCAATGCCTTCAATAGCATCACTAAGAATATTCCCCAGGATGGCGATGGTAATGGTACCGCAGTGATTGATATTGGTGCATACGAAGCCCCCCGCATCAACCTCACCTTAATCAATGACTTGAACAATAACATTGTCGGTTTTGACAATTCCAACGATGTGATTAATGGTAAAGGGGGTAATGACACCATCGATGGCAATAGTGGTAACGACCAACTATCGGGCGGTACTGGCAATGATCTTCTGATTGGTGGAAAAGGCAATGATACTCTTGTCGGTGGTATGGGTGCTGACTCTTTCGTCTACAACTCCAATGCTCGCTTTACTAGCACTGGTGTGGGTAGTGATACGATCGCTGACTTCAATCACTCTCAAGGTGACAAGATTGTTCTGGATAAGACCACCTTTAGTGCGATTACTTCTGCTGTGGGAAGGGGTTTTAGTAAGTCCAGTGATTTTAAAATCACCAGTTTAGGGGCAGCTAGCAATGCTGTAATTGTCTACAACCCTCTGACTGGGCAGTTACTATACAATCAAAATGGTAGCGCTGCTGGTTTCGGCAGTGGTGGTCAATTTGCACAACTTACTGGTGCCCCCACTCTTACTGCTTCCGACTTCATGATTCAAGCATAGTTGGGTCGGATCAAGTGAGTCCAAGTGTAATCCAAACATGAATCAACTTTCAATTAAATAGATCACAGACATCGGGGCGCAATATATTTGTGCCCCTAAAACTTTGCACATTTAATGGCAAAGTTTTTAGTTTTTAGGAATTATACAGACTGCGATATTCCCCGGGATTAACAAATTTAGCATCACTCCTTCGCCTCAGCTAGTGACACCACCACGTAGTCAAGTAACAGCCATTCCAAAAAACATCTTTCCAATAAAAACCTTGCCTATGAATAATAGACAGTAAATCAGCTTGAATTCATGCACCACCACCACTATCTGAACCAGCAATGGTTACAGTACAGGTATTCTGGAGTTTATTTCAGTGTTTATATTATGAAGATTAAGCAAGTCGGCGCAATCAAACCAAACTATCTCAAAGATTGATCAACTAGTACCGCAAAGCGAAATTCAAAATTCAAACAGGTATACAGCGTCAGCGTTTCATGGTTACGTAGCTCTGGCGTTGGCGCAGCCTCTCCTAGAGAAGTATTCATTTGGAATGGGTGGTTTATTTACGCCGTGTTGTACTAGGCTAAAACCCTCTTCCCTGCTATTTCCTGCCTCACCGCAACGCAGTTGCTCCCCTTATCTAGACGCTACGCCAAGGGAGAAGTTCGGCTTATGGCGTTTAATAGAGAAGGCATCGCTTCTTTAAAAATATTTAGAGAAACTTCATCAAATCCTTGCACAAAGGGCTCTCCATCCCCATATCAGTCTGACAATAACAGGGCTGACTACGTTGTTTAAGTAAAAATTTCCATTTTATTGTAATAATAATAACTAAATTCAGCATATTTGCTGATAACAAGTACCATTTGTAAAGGTTAGTTTTAATACATAAGTCCACAAGGCTGAGTTACACCGCTTACAACAGGTTCGACTAAGTTCTTAGATTAGTTCCCTTAACTTAAGGGGTCAACCGACTAAAGTTTCAACCAATTTAACTTTTACCACTGTAACTTTAAGTCCCCAGTTATTAGCCAAGGGTGCATTTTGCCATACGGATTTGGCAACCTCGTAACCTAAGACAACGGATAAAGTTCAATCGATAGATATCCCTGGTTTAACGATCAACGGTTGACAGGAGAAAAAATTTTCAGTTTGACAACAGTCTTTCTACAACCGATGCGATTTCAAGTCGCGTTCGGATAACTGTGACTGTCCTGAAAAGTCCAGACAAATCACCGATTCAAATAACTACTTAGTAACTGAATCAAGTTGCTGAGAGTGTAGTACCAATTCACCTTACACACATTCGGAGTAAATCTATGGCTGGCAACACATACTATGTTTCTGGAACAGGCAATGATAACAATAACGGCTTAAATAAAGGAGCTGCATTTCGCACCTTGGGCACAGCCGTATATCGGATGAAAACAGGCGACACACTCTATGTCATGAACGGAACTTATGACAAAGGATTTACGCTTTTTAACTTTAATGGTTCAGCAAATAACTGGACAACAATAAAAGCTTATCCCGGGGCTACGCCAACGATAAAAACGACCGGAAGTGGCATTAATATATTCAGTTCCTCCTACGTCCGGGTTGAAGGACTTGATCTAGAAGGCAATCGGGAAAACATCACTCTACAATATGCCTTACAACAGAAGGATAATCTCAACAACCCCTTAACTAATTCCAGTGGAATTGAAATTAAAAGCTGGAAAAATGGACAAGGAGTAGGCGGTACTAATTCTCATCACATTGTGATCTCTGGTAACACAGTCCGTAACTTTCCCGGTGGAGGCATCGGAGCTATGGATTCAGACTACATCACATTTGAGAAAAATATTGTGTCTGGTAACGCTTGGTATTCACCTTATGGTGATCAGGGATTGGGTTTTAATCGCACTTTTAACTTTGATAACAATACGACTGATTACAAAATGATTATTCGAGACAATATTGTCTACGATAATCAAAGTCTGGTTCCGTGGAGTGTCGCAGGCAAAATCACTGAAGGACATGGGATTATGCTTGATACTACTAATCAGAGTAAAGATGGAACACCTTATCTAGGTAAAACCTTAATTGCGAATAATATAGTCTACAACAATGGCAACTCTGGCATTAACGCTTATGCAGCGAAAAATGTAGATATTGTCAACAATACAGTTTACCAAAATAGTCGGGTTGTCGCTAACACCGGAGAGATTAAAGTCAATTACTCAGAGAATGTTAGAGTCGGGAACAATATCATGTATGCCAGCGACAATCAAGCGGCTAATGTTCTTAACTATTCTACAAATGTCAACTTTGACCACAACCTTGTTTATAACTCGAATGTATTCCAAGCTTCAGATAATTTAAATGCCACAGGGTTGCAGAATATATTGGGTCAAGATCCCCAATTTGTTGATGCAGCCCACGGGAATTTTGCGCTCAAACCTGGAAGTGCTGCCATCGATGCTGGTTCCAATACCTTCAATGGCATCAGTACGAATATTCCCCAGGATGGCGATGGTAATGGCACCGCAGTGATTGATATTGGTGCATACGAAGCCCCCGGCATTACCGTCCCGGAAATTCAAGTTCTCAATGGCACCGTTGACATTGCAGATGGCAGCACTACTGCGATTAACTTTGGTGATGTCACTGTTGGTAGCACCCTGATTAAAACCTTTACGATTCAGAACATTGGTACAGCTACACTCAACCTGAGTAATCTGAAACTTCCTGACGGATTTAGTTTGGTCGGTACTCTTCCAACGAGCGTGGCTACCAATGCTTCCACCACCATATCGGTGGCACTCAACACCACTACACCAGGTAGCTATAGTGGCAGCCTCAGTTTAAACAACAACGATAGTAATGAAAGCCCCTTTGACTTTGCAATTAGTGGCACAGTTAAACCTGTTTTATCCCCGGAAATTCAAGTTCTCGATGGCACCGTTGATATTGCAGATGGCAGCACTACTGCGATTAACTTTGGCGATGTCACTGTTGGTAACACCCTGACCAAAACCTTTACGATTCAGAACACCGGTACAGCCGCACTCAACCTGACTAATCTCCAACTTCCCAACGGATTTAGTTTGGTCGGTACTCTTCCGACGAGTGTGGCTGCTAATGCTTCCACCAGCATATCGGTGGGACTCAACACCACTACACCCGGCACCTATGGTGGCAGCCTCAGTTTAAACAACAACGATAGTAATGAAAGCCCCTTTGACTTTGCGATTAGTGGCACAGTTAAACCCAAAATTCAAGTTATCAATGGCACAGCCGGCAATGACACCTTTATTGCCCAAGAAGGCAATAGCAATTACATCATCACGGACTTTGGCGGTGTAGGTACTAATAACAACCCTTCCGCTGCGGTGATTGCCAAAATAGACACTTTGCAATTTATTGGGGCTGACTTGACTGCGAAAAATCTGCAATTAACTCAAAATGGCAACGATTTAGAAGTCACCTTTGAAGATGTGGCTAATACCAAAGTCACTCTGCAAAACTTTAACTTAGAAAACCTAGACAACTTAGCCGCATCGACAACAAGACCTGCCGTCGGTAATATCCTATTTGACGGAGAAGCCAGTGTTACCAAAAGCATTGATGTGATTAATGCCAACTCCACTCAACCGTATATTTCCACTGCAAATAGCGTCACGTTCCTTAATGACTTGAACAATAACATCAGCGGTTTTTACAGTTCCAACGATGTGATTAATGGTCAAGGTGGTAATGACACCATTGATGGCAATGGTGGTGACGACCTGCTGCGGGGTGGTACTGGTGATGATCTTCTGATTGGTGGAGTAGGCAATGACACTCTCGTCGGTGGACAAGGCAATGATCTTCTTGTCGGTGGACAAGGTGCTGACTCTTTCCTCTACGACACCAATACTGCCTTTACTACCGCTACTGTGGGTATTGATACGATCGCTGACTTCAATCACTCTCAAGGTGATAAAATTCTGCTGAGTAAGACCACTTTTAGTGCCCTTGCTTCTGCTGGCGGAACGGGTTTTAGTAACGCTAGTGATTTTCAAATCAGCAGTTTAGGGGCCCTTAGCAATGCCGTAATTGTCTACGACCCTCTGAGTGGGCAGTTACTATACAATCAAAATGGTAGCGCTGCTGGTTTTGGCAGTGGTGGTCAATTTGCACAACTTACCGGTGCGCCCACTCTTACTGCTTCCGACTTCATCATTCAAGCATAGATAGTTGGGTCGGGTTAACTGAGTCCAAGTGTAATCCAAACATGAATCGACTTTCAATTAAATAGATCACAGACATCGGGGCGCAATATATTTGTGCCCCTACTTTTTGATCAGAAATAGCCGGATCATCTGGAAGTTGTAGTTTCGTTTAACTACTGCTGTGGTTGCGATCGCAAGTCTTGTAATACCCTCTGCAAAAACTTACCCCATTCCGCAGCCAAAGGGATTTCTGTAAACGGAACCCGCACTGAGTTAATAGATTCGGAAAATAGAAATTCTAACTCTATAGAACGACCTTTCTCCGGTATACTTTCAAAATCTACTTGTTTGTCATCTACTAAAAGATAAATTTGTTTGACATCAAGCAAAGAGAATGTTTCTAGTTTAATCGGCCCTTTAGGCGTGGGTTTTCCCCAAGTTAGATTGTTGCCTTTTTGACCTAATACTGAATAAATATCATACTTAGCCCGTTCAAATTGCTCTGCCCAAGCGCGATAGGCTTCAACTTTTTGATACTCCTTCGAGCCTTGCCAAGCCAACCAGAAAAACGTTACTAACAAGGGCAACCATAAAAGACCACGTTCCATCGTTTAAAAAGTCCTGAGTGAAACTTGTAACTAAAAGTGCAAAATCTACCAATAAAGGATGGAAATAAGTTATGGTAGTGAGCAAACTGGCAAAAAGCGGTGATGACTTAATATGAGAAAGCTTATATTATTATGCTTGTTTGTCATGGGGCTGGGAGCTGCGATGTTTGGTTTCCTGAATTTCCAGGGACTGGCAGCTAAAGGAGAGTTTGAGACGATTTTGCTTGATTTTCGGGAAGATATTCCATCAATTGTGGTGGAACAGAATTTACAAGCGATCGCTAAACAATACAACCTTACACCCCAATTAGACAACAAGTTTTCCGAAAAAGATCATGTGTATATTGTCAAAGGCGATCAGCAGCGACTCCAAGAACTGAAAAAATCTCAATTTGCCCAAGTTACAGAATTTATTGAACCAAATTATATCTACAGAAAGATTCCACAACCCGGTCAACCAGCTTGGCTGGGAGAATTTTTAAGACCGCAAGAAGATGATCAAGCAAGTCCCTCATTAACTGGCCCCAATGACCAATATTACAGCAAGCAGTGGAACTTGCACCAAATCGGTATTGAAGGCGCATGGAGTCAAACCAAAGGCAGTGGCATCACAGTTGCAGTGATTGACACTGGGATTACCAAGGTGCGGGACTTGTATGAGACAAAATTCGTCAAAGGCTATGATTTTGTTAACGACCGAGAAGAAGCCACAGACGATAACGGCCACGGTACCCATGTTGCCGGAACTATTGCCCAAGCCACAAATAATAAATATGGCGTCGCTGGAATTGCCTATGAAGCCAGTCTGATGCCCCTGAAAGTACTCAGTTCGTATGGTGGCGGTACTGTTGCCGATATTGCCGAAGCGATTAAATTTGCTACTGATAAAGGCGCAGATGTGATTAATATGAGCTTGGGTGGTGGTGGTGAAAGCAAATTGATGAAAGAAGCGATCGAGTATGCCCATAGAAAAGGTGTAGTTATTATTGCCGCAGCCGGGAATGAAAACACCAATGGGGCAAGCTATCCAGCCCGTTATCCCTACGTCATCGGCGTTTCGGCAATTGGCCCAGATGGGGAAAGAGCGCCTTATTCTAACTTTGGTGCTGGGGTAGATATCTCTGCTCCTGGTGGTAGTGAAGCTGGTAAGATTCTCCAAGAAACTATCGACGAAAAGGGCGAAGGCGTATTTCTGGGCTTCCAGGGTACAAGCATGGCTTCTCCCCACGTTGCCGGTGTTGCGGCATTAATCAAAGCTGCTGGCATCAAAGAACCAGATGAAGTTTTAAAAGTCCTGAAGCAGTCAGCGCGAGTTATCCAGGATGATGGTTTGAACTATTATGGCGCTGGACACCTGAATGCAGAAGCAGCAGTTAAACTAGCCTTTGGGGGACAAATCAGTTTCCCAGATTTCTTTCGGTGGTTACGCGATAACGGCTATCTTAACCCCGGCTTTTGGATTGATGGTGGTGCGATCGCACTGTTACCCAAGATTTTAATGGTAGTTGGTTCCTATCTGCTAGCTTGGTTTTTACGGGTTTACTTCCCCTTCACTTGGAGTTGGTCTTTATCCAGTGGCTTAATTGCTGGCAGTTCTGGCTTATTCTTCCTCAAGGGAATTTATATATTTGACCTTCCCCAGTGGCCTTTCCGGGTTTTGGGCAGTTCAATTCCCGAACTAGGCAATAGCCTCCAGGGAACTGATGCGTTCAATCCCCTGTTTGCTAGCGTACTGATTCCCATTGTCTTAATGGCATTGTTGCTGGGACATCCTAGTTGGAAATGGTTTGCCATTGGTTCAACTTTAGGTGTAGCAGCGTGCTTAACTATAAGTGCGTTTTTCGATCCGGCTGTTTGGGGATTGGGAAGTGGTAACTTAGCACGCCTGTTCCTCATCGGTAATGCCATAATCTGTTATGGACTTGCTCGTTTAGCATTGAAAAACGAAGAAAAAATAGCATAAATTGGGAGTTGGGCATGGGGCATGGGGCATGAATTTTTATAACTCCTAACTCCTGTACAGACGCGATTAATCGCGTCTCTCCTAACTCCTAACTCCCCACTCCCCACTCCCCACTTCTTATGAGCATTACACTTACAGGTACAATCGAACGCCGTGATATTGGCACAGGCGCATGGGCTTTAGTCACAGAAGAGGGCGTTACTTACGAAATCCTCAGAGGGGCTGAAAAAGACTTACTCAAAGCCGGACAAAAAGCAAAAGTTAAAGGACAGGTGCGTGAAGATATCATGACTACTGCCATGATTGGCCCTGTTTTGGAGGTCAAATCTTTTGAGGTAATTAGTTAGTTCTGATTAGCTGTGGAATTCAGAACCTCTTGAAGACGGCTTCTAAACTCCCCTTTGGGATGACCTCCTTTTACCTCACCCACAATCTGAAATTCCCCTTCTGGAGAATTGCAGAGGATGTAAGTAGGCCATCCCATTTCTGATTTATCGGGATACTGAGTTAATAAAATCTTGCGATACTTGCGGTAAGCAGCTGTATCCTGCATTTTTACATCGATAAATTCTAAACCCAGTTCTTCAGCCACCTTTTTGTCATAAAAAGACATTTTGTGGCAGATGCCGCACTCTTCTGAAGAGAACTTAATTACAGCTAAACTCATGGGTTGGCGACTCTTTAATTCTAGGCAAAGTTTTTTAGCATAATGCCATGAAATATTACCATATAGCTGGTGATTAGTGTCAACTTCAGCCTGAAATCCTGATCAAGTATCTTTTTCTCCTTCCCTACTAAAGAGAAGGCAATTTTTTGAGAGGCGGAGCTTCCAGTACTGCTTTCCCAAGCTGAACCTGGGAACGAAAAATATGATCTAGTCAAAATATAGAAAAAAAATTAAGAATGTGATTAAATATCATAGGAATCATTTTAGTGTGGCATCTCTAGCTCACAATAAAAAGAAAGCGATTCAGGGATTGCGTGAGCAAGTTATACTCTATCCTGGCAACAGGAGGATATTTAAAGTCTACCAGCAGTAGTAAGAGTAGTGGTGCATTCGAGTTATGTGGGCAGGAAATGCGAGGGCGATATTTAACGACAAGCCCTTCTCTACGAGAGGCTGCGCCAACGGGTTCGGGGGTGACGCTCGTTCGCCCTTGGCGTCTCCCCTTGGGAGAAGACTCGCTAACGCTTCGCTATCGCAATCGACGGGAACCGCCATCGCTCTTAGCGTCTCCCCTTGGGAGAAGACTGCGACCCCCTCACAGCTACCCGTATACGCATAAAAAAACCCCCAGTCAGTGTTAGCCAACCAGGGGAGTTAGTTATCAGGGTGCATCTACCAATTAAATGTTCTTAGGTTGAACATCATACTCCGGATGAATTTGTACAAAGTTCAATTATTTTTTTAAATAAAAAAACCCCAGTTGGTGTTAACCTACTAGGGGAGTGAGTTATCAGGGTGCATCTACCAATAATCTTTTCTAGGGACAGCCAGTATCTTCCGGAGAAAATGAGCTAAATCAGGGTTGATGGCGATGTCTATGACGGGCTGTGACGCAACTAGAAAAATCCCCAGTCAGTGTTAGCCAACCAGGGGAGTTAGTTATCAGGGTGCATCTACCAAGAATCTTTTCTAAAGTAAATGGGTAGCTACCGGATAAATTAGCAGAGGTTGAAGTTGTTATTGTTTATCAGAGAAAAACCTCAGAGGGGTTAGTTATCAGGCAGGGCTATTTCATTCTCATCTAGTCCGCCTCAGAATGAATTCTGAGTCTAATAGCGAAAGTCGTCTAAAGACGACTAAGAAAAGGTTATAGGTTATAGTCCGTTTGTAACGGACTTTAGCTATTAGCCCTGAACTTCAGTTCTGGGCGGTTTCTGTTTAGAATGAAATAGCCCTGAGTTATCAGGACAGACCTACCAATTAAATGATCGGTGCGCTACCTGAAAAAATGGGTGTGTCAGGGTAGGAACTACTGAAAGGGTTTCCCGACTTCTCTCGGACTCTTAAAGCTTGCTAGCGAGAGCATCTTGGAACAGGAGAAGCAATGGTGTGGGCTTATTTAGATATAGGTTTCAGGTTTTTAGTGCGTAAGTTTTGTACTTATTGAGTCATAAAAAAACCCCCAGTGGGCGTTAGCCAACGAGGGGAGCTAGTTATCAGGGTGCATCTACCAATTAAATGTTCTCGGTTTAACCACCATGCTCCGGATAAATTTACTAGAAAATTGATTGTTGTCGTGTCTCAAAAAAACAAGAGTGAACATTAACTGAATTAGGGGAGTTAAAGATCAAGGTACATCCATCTATTAATCAAGTATTCTAGAATTAAGCACTATTTTCTGCTAGAGAATATCTGCGTCAGAAGTTGCTGTTGTTTGCCAAAATTGAAAAAAACCCCCAGTGGGTGTTAGCCAACTAGGGGAGTTGAAGATCAAGGTGCATCTACCAATTAAATGTTCTAGTCCCAAGTAATCCGATCCGGATAAAGTTGTAATGGCAGAAAAAGCAAAATAACTAGAATCAGAAACATTCAGGGGTGGGATGCATCTAAGTTATCAAAGGGAGCGAAAAATCGACTTGAAACTTTCGCGTTTCAAACCAGATTTAGGAGGCGGACAGGAGAAGCTGTGACCCAGGAATTCCACATTTCGGTAACTCCTGTAGGGCAAAATGACTATTTGGTGCGGACGGAACAAGTCGCGCCTGGGGTGCCATTGGCAGAAGAACTGGTGACTTGGCCTGTAGCTGAGTGGTTGATGGCTGCTGGGCATTTGATGAATGATCCGTTGAATTCGGTGTTGCAGGGAGATATATTCGCCTCTGGCGGGAATGAAAGCGATATCGCCAGAAATTCTGTTAACTTGGTGGCGTTGGGTCAACAATTTTATACTGCTCTATTTCAAGGGACTCTCAGAGATAGTTGGATTACTGCCCAAGGTATTGCCCAAAATCACCAACAAGTACTACGGTTACGCTTGGGGCTAAAAGACACTAGATTAGCTCGTCTGCCTTGGGAAGTGATGCACGCAGGCGATCGCCCCCTAGCTACTGGGCCTTATGTGGCTTTTTCTCGCTTCCAAAGTGGAGTTTTGGGGGCTTCCCGAATGCGATCCCTGCGGGGGGCTACGCCTACGCCAAATATGCCCACACCACGAGAAGAAGGTGGGGTGAAAGTGTTGATGGTAATTGCTTCTCCCTCGGATCAAGTCCACCTTGACTTACAAAAACAGGAAGCGATTAAACTGCAAGCGGAACTTCACCGTATACCACGACTTGCTGAAGGTAGCAATCGCTTCCCAGAAATTGAACTCACTGTCTTAGACCAACCAGGACGGGAAGAACTGACGCAAGCTCTAGAACAAGGTAGATACCACGTTCTACACTACTCTGGTCATAGTAACTTCGGATCTAATGGCGGAGAAATTTATCTTGCTAGTCGCAGAACTGGCTTAACAGAAATCTTAACTGGGGACGATTTAGCAGGTTTGCTCGTCAACAATAACATCCAAATGGCAGTGTTTAACTCCTGCTTGGGGGCATACACAGCTGCGTCCGATGCCTCTGGAGATACTGGCGAACGAAATTTGGCAGAAAGTCTGGTGAAGCGGGGAATTAGAAGCGTCTTGGCGATGTCAGAACGGATTCCTGATGAAGTGGCGTTGACGCTCACACAATTATTTTACCGCAACTTGAGTCAGGGATATCCAGTAGATTTGTGCGTAAGTCGGGTGCGTCAAGGATTAATTTCTGCATATAGTTCTCACCAGATGTATTGGGCATTACCGATTTTATATCTCCAGCCAGAATTTGACGGTTTCTTGAGTCAGGAAACTGAGTTATCCGAAAGTGCGGAGTCGCTGAATCAGTATAGTTCGCCTTTAGGGGTAACTTCGATGATGTACTCTGATATGGCAGATGATTCCGAGATGTCTTTAGGAATGGAGGAAATGATTCCTTCTGGTTTGGCGCGTGACTCTTCTGGGTTGGACTGGCTAAGTGAAGATACTTGGGGCGATCTCGTTGACGAAATTGAGTATGATGACCCAAGCTATGCAGAAGATTCTGCGATAGTTTCGGATTTGTTTCGTCAGCTAGATAACCCAAAAGCTCCAACTGAATTGGATCAACAAATTCACCAAAATAGTCTTCAGCAAAAACAGGTTTCAGAGGAAATTGCTTCTTTGCAACAGGGAGCAGATTTGTGGGGAGAAGCCCCAGCACCGCCATCTGAAGCTGCTGGCAACTTTGAAGGAAATCGGCAAAATTCTGCTGATTTTTCCCATAGGCGTAGCCCAACCCAGGCATCGCAATCAGCCCCACCAAGAAATCGTACTCGACGCCGCAAGCTGTGGCCGATTGTGGGCATTGTGGGAATCAGTGCGTTAGCAGCTGCGATCGCTTTAAATTGGTGGCAAAATCGACCGAAAGTAACTCTGCCTAACATACCAGAAATTCCTACTGAGTCTCTAGGTCAAAAGCCGCGAAATATCGACTTACAGACAGCACCAACTGGAATTGTCACCGCCACCGCTACGGAAAAAATGAGCCAGGGAGATTTGCAAGGTGGGTTGTTAGCTGTAGAAGAACTACTCAATCGTGGGGCACTGGCTGCGGCTGAAACTGCCCTGAAACTGATTCCAAATAAACAAGCTGATGATCCATCTGTGAACTTTTACAAGGGACGAATAGCTTGGCAATCTATCCAAACTGGAGACAAGAACTATAGCGTCGATGATGTCCGCCGTTATTGGGAAACTGCTGCAAAAGCTAAACCAGAATCGCTTTTGTATAATAACGCTTTGGGATTTGCCTACTACACAGAAGGCAATCTGAATCGAGCCAATGATTCTTGGTTCAAGGCTTTGAATTTAGCTCTCAAAGAACAGAAGACAAATTCAACATCTAGAAAGACAGCAGCGCCTCAAGATGCTTTAACTTCCTATGCTGGTTTAGCTCTGGGAATGTATAAATCTGCACTTAGTCAACCTAATAGTAAGCAGATACAATATCTGAATGAAGCGATTAAGTTGCGACAATTGGTTCTCAAGTCTGATCCAGGAAATTTCCAGGTAGATAAATTAGCTAAAAATTGGCTGTGGACAGAAAAGGCGATTGAAGATTGGCGATCGCTCCTTCAGCAAAAAGCTGAAGAACAGTAATATGTTGTGGTGGAGCGATCGCGGTTGATTAAATAGCAGTGTTCTATAGCGGTGCGTTAGGCGCTTTCAAGCATTGCTCATCCGTGTCAACTTAACCTGAAATCGGCGGTTTCTAACCGCGTCTACACGATACTTTACCCACCTCGTGGGTTACAAAAAAGTTTTAACCTCAACCATATCCCCAGAGGTTTGACCTAAAGTAACTTCAACAGGCTGATAGGCGTTGCCATTTTGTACATTACGAATTATTGGTTGTACCAGGCTTTTCGCCACTGCTGCATTTGCTTAATCTCTATATTTTGTGCTTTGATAATTTCTTGGGCTAATTGCTTAATTTCAGGGCGCTTAGACTTACTTAAGGTATCTTGCGCCATTGTTACAGCCCCTTCATGGTGAGGAATCATCGCATTGATAAAGCGCAGATCAAATTCAGCATCAGCTGCACCTAAGTTCTGACTCATCATCATAGTTTTCATTTGGTCAGACGACATTTCCATCATGTGACCCATTTGACTGTCATAAGCCATTGGTTTATCTCCCGCCTTGGGATACCAAGCTTGTCGCCAGTGCTTCATCTGAGTGATTTCTTGGTTTTGCGATTTGATGATAGTGTCTGCTAGTTTTTTGATTTCAGGACGTTTTGATTTCTGCTGCGCTTCTTTAGCCATTTCCACAGCCCCTTGATGGTGAGGTATCATAGCATCGAGAAACCGTAAATCAAAATTAGCATCGGCTGGGCCTAAATCCATTCGCATGCTGTGATTCATGCTACTACCGTGGTTCATCTGTTGCTTGTCGCTAGCATTGGTAGCAGTTGCGTTTGGGACTTGGCTTTCCTTCTGGGAAGCAGTATTGGTACAGGCTGTAATTAATCCACCCGCAGAGGCGATCGCAGTCAAGGTTAACGCCAAAAAACCATTCCTTAAAGATAGCAGTTGCATAAATCTCACCTAACAGTTTCCTAATTCTATATTTACTTCTTAGCTTTGCAGCCAGAAATGAAATTAGGATGAAATCTAAAGATCCCCGACTTGTTTGAGAAGTCGGGGATCTGATTTTCATTTCTCACTTAAAATTGTGTAAGCTTCATTAAGTAAGAGCATTTTCTCTTGTGCTTGTTTTAGCAGTTGCGGCTTACCAACAAACAAATCTGGATGCCATTTTTTTACTAAAGTTCGATAAGCCTGCTTTACCTCAGCCAAAGAAGCATTTGCTTGCAATCCTAAAATGCTGTAGGCGCGAGTAATTTTATCTTTTTCCGTCTGGGTTTTTGGTTGATTGGGCGCTTTGTTGCTTTGAGTTGGATTTTGCTTCTTGCCAGTTTGAGAATCAGGCGATTGCATCTCTGCTTTCATTCGCCCTATTTCCTCATTGAGTTCCCAATCACGAAATTTCGCCTCCACCTCTTCTGGACGTGGAGAAACAGATTTTACCCTTGTCTGACTATTCTTAGCTATATTTTCCGGTTGTTGCTTAACACCAGGATCTTTTTGAGGGGAAGTTCTAACTCTCTTTGGTTGTGGCGAATATTTTCTATTGGTATTGCTGTATTTTAGTATTTCTTTATAAGGTTGATGATTTGAGAGTATTTTGACTTTTTCTAACTCTCGTAACAATTGATTAAAACTGTTTTGTAACGGCTGCAAAATTTCACGTTTATTAGTAATTTCCAGTGGCTCTTGACTAAATTCAAAGCAAATTACTTTTTCGGATTTCTGCTCATATTCATTCAAAATTGATAAGGCTTGACTGCTGAAGCGAGAAAAATAATCTTCAATTGCAGTTATACAAAGTTTAGCAACTTGCTGATGATAAGATTCCTTTGCCAATTGTTCGTCTTTTGTCTGGATATTCTTGTTTAACAAATAAGAAATACTTCCGACGACAGCAGCACCAACTGGGCCGCCTAAAAACCACCCAATACCACCACCAACAGCGATGGAAGCAGGTTCACTCAAATCATCAGTATTGCTTGGCTTTGAGGGTAATATTACTTGTGGTTCGCTAGGAAAGGGAATTAATAAATCCTGTGGTCGTTCTTCTTGGAAAAATTCGTAAGCTTGATCAAGCCACTTCACCGTAGCAAATTGCAATTGACTTAGGTCTTTTTGAAAAATATTTGTTTGCCAATTTTTAAAGTTATTTTCTGCTAATGCAACTGCCGCATCAGCTTGATATTTTGTGAGAAGCTTGGGTAATGTTAGCCAATCACGTAACTCTTCCAAGCTAGTAGTAAAACCTTTATAAATTAAGTTAGCAGCCTTTTGTTTAATTTCAATTTTAGTATTTTGTTTATCATCAAAGGATTTTATTTCAATAGCAATCGGGTCAATTTTAGCTTTTAATGAGAATTGGATTTGAGAAGCGATCGCTTCCACTCTTGGCAAACGCACACTACCACGATTTGGTTGCAAAATACCCATAATATTTTGCAAAGCTGTTTCAAAAGCCACTAACCCGCTACTATTGGCAGCAGCAACATCGCCTTTTAATCTGGCTCTTAAGGCAGGTAAAGCATCAACGCGATATAAATTACTAAAACCTGGAGGCAATTCGGATCGAAAGCTTTCCGCAACAAAGCGCAGGCGATTTTGAACTTGTTTTTGCTCGTCGGGTTCGAGTAAGTTCATAAAATTGGCAACAAATATAACTGTTTTAATGCCGCGATCTAATAGCCAATCTCGTAAATTTTCCCGCTCACTCAAAGTCATTAACTTACGTGCATCTAATAATTGGATAACTAAATCTGCACTTAAAAGTTGTTCTCGGACTAAATTATCTTGTTCATCTCGATCATTTGTTCCCGGTAAATCGAGCAATTCTACACCTGTTTCTAAAAACGGATGCGGACAAAAAACTTCTACCGATGCAACATCTTTTCGCATCTGCCTATTGCCATCAAGAATTGCAAATTGCTGTAAAACTTCTGTGCCACTGCGGAAGATTTCTGTACCATCTACCAACATGATGCGAGTTCGCACATCAGAGCCATACTTGATAGTAATAGCCGCGCCTGTGGTGGGAATTAAATCAATTGGTAAAGTACGATTCCCCAGTATCGCATTCAGCAAGGTAGATTTGCCATGATTAAAGGGGCCAAATACTGCAATCCGAAAGCTAGGATTAACCAGATGATTGCAAATGGTAATTATATCTTGATGCAGTTGCGATTTGCGTTCTAAATTCAGTAACGCAGATGCAGATTTCAGAGAATCTGCTAAATCCCTATAACTTTCATATTGTTGTTCCATATTCCCTCGTTTCCAGTCGGAGACTGGTAATGCAGATAATTAGGGCTATAGCGTTTCCTAATCAGATGAGGTACATCATAGCCCCCTCTCGAAGAGCGGGGAGGGGGTTTGGGGGTGGGGTTCTTATACCTCACTTAACCGAGAACGGCTATACCGCCTCACATTCTTATTATCGGAGGCAGCAGAGCCTCCTAGTAGGCATTCCCAGCTTTTAGCTGGGAACGAGAGTCGAGAGTCGAAAGTAATGAGAAATATCAGCTATAGTAAGCTAATAAATTGCTATACGCAGCCTCAATTTTTTGCAACTGAGCTATTACATCTTCCTGTAAGGTTTTTAAACGTTTGAACTCACTCTCACGATTTATTTCGCGGGTTTGTTTATGCTTGAGGAGATTATCTAATTCAGATTTACGAGATACAATATCATCGTTAATCCGCTTACTCACTTCTCTATCGTAAGAGTCAAAACATTCTTTCACCGCATTGTATACAACCTGAGATTGCTCATGTGCTACTTGGGGTAGGTGTTTAACTAACTCTTTTTTAGCAGTTTTAACTAACCCTTTACGCGCTTGATCTGCTTGCAAAAATCCTACTCCCAAACCTAGCAGCGCAAACCCAATTGGCCCAAGGAAAATACCTGTCACTGCTGTAATTATGCCGCCAACACCAATTACAGTGAAGTAGTTTAACAAGATATTTTTCCAATCAAATCCAGCGCCAGCTAGTGCGAAACCAGCAAGATTTCCCTTGGACAGTGATAACAATCCCATTGCCCATTTTGCCCAGCCGGGAGAGTTATTATCTTCAGCAGTGGTAGTCGTATTTACTTTTACATCTTGTCCAGTCAGCTTTTCTGTTATTTCATCTGTGACTTGACTGTAAGATGCGCCATATTGTGCAGCACTGCGAGAAAGTTCTCTAAAAGCTACATTGATATCTTTTTCAGCAGTTAATGTCCAAGCAGCAGATTTATCAGTGATATATTGCTCAAAGGCTTTTTGTAGTGCAGTGTTAAATGCTTCTCGTTTACCGCTACTAAGGAAATCAAATAGATTTAATTCCGGCTGATAGCGTAAGAAATCGTTTTCAAAGGTATTACCTAAGTTTAAAACGTAGCTGGGAAAAGATTCGGAAATCGTTCTTGCTTGAGTCTCTCTTGTATTGATAATTTCTTTTTGAAATTCATTCCGAATACCTGTGAGTTTGTTAAACTCTGGTTCCACTGAATCAATTCGTTTTTTTAATTCATTTACATCTTGGTCAAGTAATGGTATACGTCTAGCAACTGCTTCGCGGATATGATTGCAAGCTTGTCTAGCTAAGGTTCTGACTTGACGGAGTTCTGCGATCGCACGTTCTCTGGTAAGAAAAGTATTAAGCGAACTCATAAACTTCGGAAAGCCAGTCCCCTCTAAATCAGCTTGGGGATTTTTCAACCGTCGTCTGAGTGCTTGAATTGACGAAAGCTCAAACACGCGTTCATCATAAATATTCTGACCTTCTACAGAACAATATTCTGCTAAATTCGCATTAAATACTTGCCGTAATCTCTCCTCAGATCCTTTTAATTCTTCTACATCATCAGGATCAATCAATGATTCCCGCACCTGATCCCAAGCATTAACTAAGAAGAAAACCGTCAATCCTCGACCTTTGATATAATTTTCTAGGTAGCGACGCTCACCCAAGGTACAAGGTTGAGAAGCTCTCATCACAAACAGAATTGCATGGCAATTATTTACATAACCCAAAGATAATTCGTTTCGCGCTTCTGTATCATTTAATCCTGGACTATCGACAATTTCAATTCCCTTCTCTAATAGCGTTAAAGGATACTCAACTACTGCATAATCAACATCAGGAAAAGCTTGTTTTTTCTCCTGCTCTAGTTTTTTAGCTTCACCCGGATCAATGGTATATTTGTATTTAAAGTTCTGAAAATCTAGTTGTTGTGGACTTTTACCATCATTAAAATGAATAGTAACTTTCTTTTCTGGCCCATAACGTAAAACTGTTAAGACTGCGGTACAAGGGTTAACATCGCTCGGTAATAAGTTTTCACCAATTAAGGCATTGATAAACGTGCTTTTTCCCCGTTTCATATCGCCCAAGACAAAAAGGCGAAATACACCTTCGCGGAGGTTTTTACTAGCTACAGTAATATCTTCAATATCTCGTTCTAAACTGAGTTTTCCTGATGAATAGTCTCCAGCCAACTCAGCTTTATCAATTGTTTCAGCAAGTTTACTCAAACATACAGAAATCTGCGATCGCACTTGAGCAACACGCTCTAAATCTTGGATAAATCTGTCACTTACGACCTGATCACTCATCATAGTTACACCTTTATTAAAGATTGGTTTTTTGGGATTCAAAAAATAATTTGTAAGACATCCACCCCAGCGCAGCAACAATAATAAACCCAGCCAGCACTGAGGCTAATGAAATGATGTCAGCATTCACTGGTGAATCATGCAGTATACTAAATTACATCAATATTCTTTAACCCCAGTAAAATTACTATTTTAATTTTCATTATCTGCTAAACTTAAACTGAAAGTTAGCTACCATAAAATGCAACCGCTTTCCCGAAAATTGTAGCGAAAACGACTATTTCCACTATTAAGCTTGAATGCCAGCAGGAATTTAGTTAATGAATTGCGTGAGAATAAGAAATAAAAGCCAGTCGGGTAGACAGCAAAACCTAGAGGAAATCATCATGCTTTCATCCCCTTTAGTTGTGCAAATTCCTCCCTCAATGCAAATGACAGACGAGCAGTTTTTTGACTTTTGTCAGGTGAATCGTGACTTACGCATTGAGCGGAATCAATTTGGAGAAATATCAATTATGCCGCCCACTGGTTCAGAGACAGGTAATCGTAATTTCAACGTAGCTGGTCAGTTATATGTTTGGACAGAAAAAGATACTACAGGTATTTGTTTTGACTCCAGCACCGGATTTAAGTTATCAACAGGTGCAGATAGATCGCCTGATGCTTCCTGGATTAAACTAGAACGGTGGAATGCTCTCTCGCCAGAACAACAGCAAAGGTTTGCCCCCATCTGTCCAGATTTTCTAGTTGAACTAAGGTCGCCTTCTGATAATCTCAAACCCTTGAAAGAGAAAATGGAGGAATATATGAGAGAGCCAGGAATACAGCTAGGCTTGCTAATTGACCGCAAGCATCGCCGAGTCTACATTTATCGTCCCGGTGTGCCAGAAGAATGTCTGGAAAATCCTGCAACTGTTAGCGGTGAATCGGTATTGCCTGGGTTTATTTTGAATATGAGTAAAGTTTGGTAGTGTCAAAATAATATTTGTTAATCTGAATAGCTATTACGCAGAGAGGCGTGATCAAATCCCTAGCTTTATTGTTATTCATGAAAAATAATAGAATCAAACCAAGGAGATATTTAATGAAGTGGCGTGTAATTCTTGAACCAGATCCAGAAACAGGTGACTGGGCTGTTTGGTGCCCAGAGTTACCAGGCTGTGTCTCAGCAGGAGAAACAGAGCAAGAAGCCTTAGAAAATATTCGTGAGGCGATGTCTAACGACAAGCCGCTTTGCGTCTACGCACTTTATCTTCAGCCTGATAACATCGACCTAGCACCTGGTGCGCTTACATCCGAGGTTATTGTGGGATGAGCCGTACCCGACGGATGAATGCTGATGAAGTTGAGAGCATTTTGCAACGTTACGGGTTTGAGCTAATCTCTCAAAAAGGTAGTCATCGCAAATGGCGAAATATTGAGCGACAGCTTCAGGTAATTGTGCCAGATCACAAAAGTCGTGATTTACCCATAGGAAACGCTACGCAACATCATAATCGGAGCAGACATCCCGGAGTTTGAATCGAAAGCTTAAATTTCAAATGCTGTAAATCATGCCACCGCTATCAGCCAAAATTTTTATAGATGCTCACACAGGTACAGTTAAAATGGATATTAAAAATGGCTTCGTCGGCGCTGTTGGCAACACACCTCTGATTCGCTTAAACAGCTTCAGTGAAGAAACCGGGTGTGAAATCCTTGGTAAAGCAGAATTTCTCAATCCTGGCGGTTCCGTCAAAGACCGCGCCGCACTTTATATCATCGAAGATGCTGAAGAGAAAGGTCTACTCAAACCTGGTGGCACCGTTGTAGAAGGAACTGCTGGTAATACTGGCATTGGACTAGCACATATTTGCAACGCCAAAGGCTACAAATGCCTAATTATCATTCCCGATACCCAGTCACAAGAAAAAATAGACGCACTGATAGCACTAGGAGCAGAAGTCCGTCCCGTTCCTGCTGTACCTTACAAAGACCCGAACAACTATGTCAAGCTATCTGGCAGAGTCGCTGCTGAGTTGGAAAATGCCATTTGGGCAAATCAGTTTGATAACTTAGCCAACCGCCGCGCTCACTACGAAGCTACAGGGCCGGAAATTTGGATGCAGACAGATGGTAAAATAGATGCCTGGACAACTGCAACTGGTACTGGTGGTACTTTTGCTGGGGTGACATTGTACTTAAAAGAACAAAATCCGGCGATTAAATGCGTTGTTGCCGATCCTCTGGGTAGTGGACTTTATAGCTATATCAAAACCGGGGAAATCAAAATAGAAGGAAATTCGATCACCGAAGGCATCGGTAACGGTCGTGTCACAGCCAATATGGAAGGCGCACCTGCTGATGATGCAATCCAAATCGATGACAAAGAAGCTTTACGGGTAGTTTACCAACTATTGAGAAAAGATGGGCTGTTAATGGGCGGTTCAACGGGTATTAATGTTGCCGCAGCTGTTGCTCTAGCGAAGCAGTTAGGCCCAGGACATACCATTGTCACCATCTTGTGTGATAGTGGTTCCCGGTATCAGTCGCGGATATTCAACCCGGAATGGCTAGCATCAAAAGGACTTTCAATAGATTAGTCATTAGTCATTAGTCATTAGTCATTAGTCATTAGTCCTTGGTCATTAGCAAGCTTCCGACTTTTGACAAATGATCAAGAACAAAGGATAAAGAACAGATGACCAATATAACTCAACCATCAAACTTCACGGTAATAGACCAACCTTCTCCTAGATGTGTGCGGGTTTGTCAAAATCGTACTTGCAAAAAGCAAGGGGCGGCTAAGGTATTAGCAGCTTTTGCAGCTTTGTCAATCCCTGATGTAATGGTAACGGCTAGCAGCTGTTTAGGAGAATGTGGGAATGGACCGATGGTGCTGATATTACCTGATATGGTCTGGTATAGCAGCGTTCAACCCGATGAAGTATCTTTACTAATAGAAGAGTATTTGCTAGGTGTCAAATAGATGCTTTATTATCGGTTTCATCCTCAGAAATGAAATTAGTTAACAATATATAGGTCTACAATCTTGTTGACTGAAATGAGGCATCCAATGAATATCCAACATCTGCGTCAATCCTTAAAACAAAACTGGCTGATTTACTACCAGCAAAATATTCCCTGGCTGGTCAAAATGCGAATTTGGGCTACTTACGATGGTCTGCGGCGTCCTTTGTCCGGTTTTATTTTGGCAACACTGTCTGTTTTGGAACCCCAGTTTGATGAAATACTTTCTTTTATGGTAGAGCTGAATAACGATCCAGATAAAATAGTCGCCGCTTTAGGTCTTAATTTCAATCCTGATGAAGAGTTAGGTTTAATAAAATCAGCACATTCTATGGCTACAAGCCAAGTTGAGAGCGAACCGCCAGATGAGAATCATTCTGAGGATAAACATCTCTCATCGGCTGTAACTGCCAGCAAAATTGCGCTTCATTCTCTTGCCAAGACTCTAGATTCTAACTTCTCACGCGCCGATGAACTTGTGCCATCGATTACAGCTACAACTGAGGTAGTTCGCACACACAAACCGGAGTTGGTAGTTGCTGCAACTAAAATTGCTCCAGATACTCCGGTAAAAACGCCATCCTCCGGTTTGCTAAGGGAATCTCAACCAGTACGCTGGCACTCTGGTCAGTTACCTTCAAGAGGATCGGCGACAATGACTAGTGAGTTTAACAGCAAAGCCAAAAATATGCCATCTATGGCATTAGCTACTGAGATTAAAAGTAACGCCCCATCTGCCCGAATCCCTGTGGATGCATCATTGGCAATTACCACTGAGATTAACAGTAATGGTAAACCAGTGCGATCGCTAGCAATTACTACTGAGGTTAAAAGCAACGGCAAGCATCCGAATATTCAACCAGAAGATATTAAGAACAAAGCGAATCTAGCAACCACTAATGCCCGTAGTATAGCTTCTTGGGTAGATGAATTTTGTTACGGCACTAGGGATAAAGAGGAAAATATTTTTCTTTGAATTGTTTATGGGTACTCGTGAGAAACAAAGGGGATTTCGACTACTTCACCGTCGGTTTCTCCCACTTGGACTTTCAAGCCCACGCCACCAGCTTTGCTGCGAATGTAACCTAGTCCAAAATAACCATCAGAGGTTTCTGTGTAACTGGTAAGTTTGCCAACCTTTTCATCTCCAACTGCGATCGCACTGCCAACTGACGCAGGGGCACTGAGCCGTATACCCAAAAGGTGTTGTTTTACACCTTTATATGTATTTAATCTGGCGATGGTTTCTTGCCCAATATAGCAACCTTTATTAAAAGAAATTGTTTGCCACAAACCGACTTCCAGAGGATTGTAATCATCTGTGAGTTCAGCATCTGGGGCGGGGCGGCCTTGTAAGATTCGCAAGGCATCCCAAGCGCGATCGCTCATCTCTACCGCCCCAGCTTCTAACAATTTGTTCCACACTGTTGCTTTATCAGTATAGGGGAAAGTTAAGGTGTATCCGGGAGCCGCTAACCCACTACCCACAGCAATTTGCACTCCCTCGGCGGGAGCAATCGTGTATACTTTGTGACTCCCATGAGGTTGTCCGATGAGTTCGCCAATACCCAACTTTTCTAAAACAGCGTCGCTTCCTGGGCCAATGAGGCTGAAGGTGTTGGTGTCTTCTGTGATATCAGATAATTCCACCTTGTCGGCAAAGAAAATATATTTATCCAGCCATTCCATGAGAAACTGGCGACGGTTGGGTGAAACTAGCAGGATTACTGCATCTTCTTTAACGTAGGCGGTTACTAAATCAATTGTTCTAGCTGTGGAAGTGACAAAAACCGTATCACAACCTTGTCCTGGCTTGAGTATTTGGAAATTGTTAGTACTTTGGTTGTGCAAGAAATTGAGGCGATCGTCCCCAGAAACTTTGATGCGTCCCCAGGAGGTGCGATCGCATATAGCAACTGCTTCTTTTGCGGCTTGGATAGCTGCTGTGTCTTTAGTGTCGATTGTAGATGTTGGCATGGTGATGGAGAGTTGCCCTGTTTCAATGTTGTTGCACTGAAAATCTTAACAAATAAGGGTTTACGGCTTCAATGCACCTCCGGTTTTCTTGTAGCGTATAATCAATTCCGATATATTTAATGAGAACGGACGTAACAATCAGCTTTGTAAATTCCTTCTGTATCGCCTCGGAGGTTTGCTACTTTCACCTCAGATTGTTTAATTGGAATTTCAATCACAAACTCAGCCCCCTCACTAGGTTGGGATAGACACTCTAATTTGCCTCCGTGCTTTTCTACAATTTGGTAACTAATTGAGAGTCCCAAACCTGTACCTTGACCGACAGGCTTTGTTGTGAAAAATGGATCGAATAGCCTAGCCTGTAGCTCTTTTGCCATGCCGACTCCATTATCCTTAATCGAGATTTGCACCCAATCATCTGCAATCATCTGTGTTTTGATAGTGATCAGAGGATGGTGTTTATTTGCACCTGATGTCGCAGACTGACCGCATAAATCCTCCAGCGCATCGAGCGCATTTGCTAACAGGTTCATAAACACTTGGTTAAGTTGTCCAGCAAAACACTCTACAAGCGGTAACTCGCCGTACTGTCTGACAATCTTAACGCCTGAATGCAATGAATTAGCCTTAAGACGATGCTGCAATATTAATAGAGTGCTATCGAGTCCCTCACGAATATCAACAGGTTTTACCTCGGCTTGGTCGAGACGAGAAAAATTTCGTAAGGAAAGAACAATTTCACTAATTCGTTCAGCACCTAGTGTCAGCGAAGAAAACAGTTTAGGCAAATCTTCAACGATGAATTCTAAATCTGCTAATTTTGCTTGTCGTTGAATTTCCAGATTAGGTTCAGGATATACCTGTTGATAGACATTAAGCATCTCAATCAAGTTTTGCGTATATTCATGAAGATGAATGAGATTGCCGGAGATAAAAGTGACTGGATTATTAATTTCATGGGCAACCCCTGCTACTAGTAATCCCAGACTCGACATCTTTTCAGTCTGAAGTAGATGAGCTTGAGTTTGCTGCAAATGTTCAAGTGCTTCGGAAAGTTGGCTAGCTTGCTGCTGTGTGTGGTTGAGCAGTACTGCGTGTTGTAAAGCAACTCCTAACTGAGAGGCAATTTGGCTCACAAATTCAATTTCAGATTCTTGCCACTCACGGGATTTTTGGCATTGATGAATACACAGTAAACCCCATAGCTGCCCTTGCTTGATCATGGGAATTACTAAGTTTGCCCTGACTTGGAAGCGAGACAGCATCGAAATATAACAATCGTCTAACTCGCTGTTATAAATATCAGTGACTGCATGAATGTAGCCTTGGGAGAATTTCTTAGTATACTTCTCACCTAAGCAGTGATCGTACACCTTCGCCGTTAAGGTCGATGGGAAACGCGATGCAACATCTTCTGCAATGACTTCGCCGCCGTTATGGTTAGATTCAGAATAGAAACGAAAGACCACAACACGATCGGCATTGAGTACTCGGCGGAGTTCTTGGGTTGTGGTTTCAAAAATCGCGTTCAAGTCCAGTGATTCCCGAACTTTGGTAATTACACTGGCTAAAGTTTGCTGTTGCTCTGCCACAAGCGCCAATTGTCTGGTTTGCGATCGCACTTGTTCTAAGTACTCAGCTTGTTGCAACGCCACTCCCAGCTGAGTTGCTATTTGGGTGAAAAACTCAACTTCTAAAGCTTCCCAATGCCGAGGGCTTGAATGTTGATAGGCTCCCAATAAACCCCATAGTTCTTGCCCCACAAAAATCGGCGCAATCATGAAGGCTTTGACATCAAATTGTTCAAGTATCTCAAGGTGGCACTGGGTAAATCCGACGCTATGGATATCATCAACTACAGAAGTTTCATTATTGCGGTAGCGTCCGCCTTGGGTTTCCTGTAAGTATGTGTCGTCCCACACGGTGCCTACTGCCAGCTTACCATTTCTCTGCCATTGGGGATTTGCAGATTCATAATCACTCACAAATTCACCTCCCCAGTCGGTATTAAAACGATAGACACTTAAGCGATCGCTCTTAAGTAATTGGCAAACTTCCTTAGTCGTGGTTCGGAAAATAGTACTAACGTCCAGCGACTGTCGCATCTTAGCAATGATCCGAGCCAGAGCTTGCTGCCGTTCTATCGAGCGCTGTAGCTCAATAGTCGAGCATTGCAAATCGGTATTAGTCTGTTGCAGTTCGGCGGTGCGATCGCGCACTTGTTGCTCTAGGTTTGTATTCAGGGCTTGCACTTGTTGGTAAAGTCGATACTGCTTTACTGCCGTTGCAAAGCGTTCGCCTAATGCTTGCGCCAGCTTAACTTCTGATTCTGTCCACTGCTGGGCTTGCCCGGTTTTCAGTTCGCGCCATGCTGCAAATGACTGACGCGGCATCAGTTGGCGAGAATCGGTATCAACACAGCCTGCCCAAATAGTTTCAGTATCTACCTGATCTCGGAAGATGGTTAAACACCCAACGACGGTGGCACCATGCTGTAGAGGGATAATCAACAAAGCCCGAATTTGCGTTGCTTGGAAGCTGGGGGCGAGCGATCGCAATAAGGGTTCTTTATAAAGATCGCCGATCGCCCACAAATTTGAGTCACAACTGAGTTCGTTAGGTGGAGGAGTCAAAGCGTAAACTGCTCTCATCCAATTCACTGACCATGTTTTGTTCTTTTGCTTTTCTGGATAATCGGGGGATGAGACAGTGGCGGAATAAAGATATTTCTGCCACAATCGATGCTCCTCAATCGGTCTATCTTGTCCGATATCAAGTTGACTAGGCTGTATCCCACAAGTGTAGATTTCTGTTGTTAGTTCGCCATCTGGCAGCAAGTAGACTCGTCCTCCAGAGCCTTGAAAGGCAGCGACTGTTTCTTCAAGGGCAGCTTGCAGTTGGACAGTAGGCGTAGTATGCAGTTGCTCGGTAACTTGATTAATAATTGCTTCTTGACGGGCTTGCTCTCGCACTTGGCTGAGTAAAATCGATTGCGATATGGCGATCGCCAGCTGATCGACCACCGACTGAATTAATAATAATTCCTGTTCTGTCACCACTCGCGCTTCTGAATGGTGAGATACCAATAGTCCCCATAATTGAGATGATTGCTCCAGAGAAGGTAATAAATCTTTCCCTGTTTCCTTGCTTTTTAAAACAATCGGTACTACTACTGAAGACTTTACGCCCATTCCCGTCAAATATTCTACATAACAAGGATCGACGGGACGATAGCGAATATCTTGCTGGTCTAAGAGGTTGCCTGTTTCTGAGCAATAGAGAGGACTGATCCCAATTTCGTGTGTTGTCAAATTAACGATACTTCGCTGGCGGGCTCGGACAAACAGTTCACGGGCATAGGGTGGGATGTCATCTGTAGGGAAATGTAACCCCACAAGAGGCGGCAACCGACCTGACTGAATCGATTCAGCAATGACTAATCCATGACCATCGGGTTGAAACTGATAAATTTTGACGCGATCAGTGTCTAGAAACGAGCGTACTTCTGCAACTGTCGCCGACAAAATTTCTTGCAGTTCTAAAGATTGCCGGATACGACTGGCAATGCGATGTAATAAAATTTCTTGAGTTTGACTTACTTGCTCTTGCTTTGTTAGCGATCCCATCTATTTGAGTATTTTTATGATTTGTATACTTTCTATTCTGGTAATTAATTACTGTGTAGAGTAATAGTAAAAATACGGGGATATACCGCAGCCAAAAACAAAGCTCCTCCGCATATTCTTTTCTTACTTTTACTAATGCACTTAAGTTCTTAACCTGGAAAGTATCGAAAAAACCGGGCGATGCCTAGGTTGGGCTACGCCGGAGCAAATTTTAGAACAAGTTAGCCGAATCTAATTTGGTTAAGGTGCATAGTCCTTAAAGCTCCCCCTTAAAAAGAAGGAAATAGAACCATTTTGAGCAAGCCTAACCCTATTGGGAGTGAAAATAGTTATGCTTAAGGCGATCGCTTAAATTACCGAAAGTACCTATAAACATCTCTCCTGTGCAATACTCTTATAAAAAGCACTGCACCCTCTGATAGTCCAATTCCAACTCTGTAGCCTCCAATTCTGATGCGATAATAGTTACCATCTGCTTATTGATGGCCTTTCTGAGGCATGGGTAAAGGTTGGGAAATATTGGCGAGTACCTTGTAAATCAGCAATTACACAAGCTCGACAAAGATTGGGAGCAAGAGTGATGAGTCAATTATTTCATCAACTAGTAAAACCAATAGCAACGGATGAAACATTAGGAGCATTTTTGAATGGATTACGAGTAGTAGTAATCGATGGTAGCTGTTTTGATGTGCCAGATAGCGAAGAAAACGCCAGAGTGTTTGGTCGTCCAAGTAGCCGTCCCGGAACAATGGCAGCATTTCCACTCATTGAGATTAGTCATCTTGGTAGAAGCAGGAACGCACATTATATTTGATGCATTAATGTGTCCCTATCGTATGGGAGAACGGGTTCGAGCTTTAAAATTATTACGCTCTGTAGAATCAGGAATGTTGTTGATGTGGGATAGAGGTTTACATTCCTATGAAATGGTACACAAAACCGTATCCAAGGGCTGTGACTATTTAGGAAGAATCCCCGCTAATGTGAAATTTTTAGTAGAAAAACCTTTAGAAGACGGCTCCTATTTATCCTGGATTAATCCTTCAGGAAGATTGCGGAAAAAGGGGTGTCAACCAATCATGGTGAGAGTTATTGAATACACAATTGAGCATCCTCAAAACCCGACTGAACAACTTACGTATCGCTTAATTACTAGCTTATTAGACATTGAAAAATTTCCGGCAGAACTGTTAGCCAAAGAATATTATCAACGATGGGAAGTCGAAAATACCCTTGATGAGTTAAAAATTCATCTGTTAGGGCGTAAAACTCATGTTCGTTCTCAAAAGCCACCAGAAGTAGTACAAGAAATTTTTGGTTGGTTGTTAGGTCATTGGTCAGTACGAGTGTTAATGTTTCAAGCTGCAACTACTGCTGGTGTTCCACCATTACGCTTGAGTTTTACAGGTACATTACGGGTTATTCGCCGTGCTATTCCTAAGTTCCAAGACTTACAGCCAGAAGAATTTCCCTTTTTTTCGATTGGTTAATTGTCGAGATTTTAGATACGTTGTTACCTGAACGTGTTCACCGTATTAATCCCAGAGTCGTCAAAAAACCTGTATCAAAGTTTTGCTCTAAAAAGCCTCAACACAGAGGTACTGGACAACGAGTAGAAGCTCCGAAATTTCACATCACTAATCAGCTTTTTAGCCTTAACTGAACCGTATTGGGCTATATCTTCCATAATTTCTGCGAATAAATCATCAAGTACTTCTTTTTGCTCTTGAAGTAGTTCAACAATTGCTGTTTTCAACAGTTCTTTAAGTTTAATTTCATCTAAGTTCATTTCTGGCATATATCCTTCAATCGCTCCGTTTTACCTAATACTACTATGCGTACTATTTTATCTTCTATATAATATCCAAGTACTACAATCAGAAGAAAATGACAAAGGGTAAAAGAGGGCTAGATACTACTCCAAAATGGGACAATAAATATGTATGATACTAAAAGTGAGTTAGATATAAATAGAGAAAATTAGCTCAATATTTGTATGCAGCAACTATCAAGCCATAGTGTGGAGTTCCCAATTCATCTCAATGCTAAAACAATTGCTCGACGTTTAAGTGTTACAGTTCTGTGCCTCACCTTAGCAGGCGTTCTAAGTGGCTATTTCTGGCTCTGGAAGTTTCCCTTCCCAACTACCAAGTGGTTTTACGAACTATTTAGCCTAGATGGAGAATTGAATATTCCTGCTTGGTATTCTTCATTCTCTCTATTATTTTGTTCGGGATTACTTAAAGTAATTAGCGCTATTAAGACGAAAGATCGCTATTTTGTTTACTGGAAAACTCTATATTTGATATTTTTCTATTTGAGTTTGGATGAAGCATTTAGTTTTCACGAGATTTTGATCATTCCGTCAGTGCGACAATCGCTTCATCTCAATCCTATATTTTTCCAAACCTGGGTTATCCCTGGTGCTGTTTTAGTGGTAGTTTTTGCATTTAAATATCTCAAATTTTTGCTCCATCTTCCTCTAAAGACTCGCTATTTATTTCTGATTGCCGCAGTTGTTTATGTAGGTGGAGGCTTAGGTATGGAAATGGTGGGTGGACTTTTGAGAGTAGATTTTGGGCGACGCACTCTAATAACGTTAATTAGCATATTTGTTGAAGAGTTTTTGGAAATGGTCGGAATTGTGATTTTCATTTATGCGCTGCTAGCTTACCTTAGCAGCTTGAAAGAAAGCATTCAACTGAAAATCTATATATCTGAAAACTAAATTGAAGAATCTTTAAATACTTGCAAGCCAGTAGAAACTATTAAGTAAAGCGCCAGAATTCTATTCTAAGTACACGTCACCGTAAAAGGGGTTCAGAAATATTCAGACTTGATGTTGGGTAACACTTAAGTTCTACCCAACCTACGAATGATTAAATTCCATACCCTTTTTGTGGTGTTCTGTACTAAGAGCTTCAACCCTCTGGCAATTTAGCAAACGCTTGCTCAACTAACTCCTTTGTCTTAGCATCCAAACGCAACCAATCGACTTCACCCAATTCATCAATTAAACTAGTATCAATATCAGCAGCTTCCTCCTGTGCGGTGTATTCCAGAAAACACACTTGATAACACACTTCCCACAAATCGATACTCGCTTGTTGCTGTTGACGCTCCAAACGTAGATGATATCCTGGATGGGGCACAGGCAGACGCGTAAGAGTCTCTCTGATTTCATCTGCTTCTTGCGGCGTTGCAGTTTCCATCGCTTGCAACAGTTCAGTCACCAATAGTTTAATTTCATCAGTGGTGCTAGCCGGCCAAATCAGGACATCGTGGTAAGTTCCCGTCCAGGAAGATTCATCAAGCAGCTTGCGGATATTGTCGATAACGCGAATGAAAGCAGGTTGCATGAGGATTTCAGCCTGCTGCCATGCAACTGGATTTGTTATTTTCGGTGGCATTGGTAGTAAACAGGGACACTAAAAGAAAAATAAACAGTCTACGTTTATTAAAAAGCTGCGTTTTTAATCTAAATCTTTTCTCAAGATAGCGGATTTCATTGAAGAAAATTTGGAGATATTTATTACTAGCTGGAAAATTAGGTAATAACTCTGGGGAGGGAATATGATCGGCAAGCTACTAGACCATCGTTACCAAGTAATTCGAGTCCTCGCTATGGGAGGATTTGGTCAAACCTACATTGCCCAAGATACTAGGCGGCCAGGCAATCCCATCTGCGTTGTCAAGCACCTCAAACCCGGAACTGACCCCAGAGTTTTTGATACTGCTAAACGCCTATTCAACAGCGAAGCCGAAACCTTAGAAAAACTGGGCAACCATGACCAAATACCCAGGCTGCTAGCATACTTTGACGATAACCAAGAATTTTATTTAGTACAAGAATATATTGAAGGACATACTCTAGCTGAGGAACTTATACCTGGTAAGCGCTGGAGTGAAAGCCGAGTATTTCAACTGTTACAAGAAGTTCTGGAAATTCTCGAATTTGTCCATCGCCAAGGCGTGATTCACCGCGACATCAAACCGGATAATATCATCCGTCGCGCCTCAGATAATAAGTTAGTTTTAGTAGACTTTGGGGCAGTGAAGCAACTGCGTACACAGCTGGTAACAGTGGGCGGACAACCTTCGGCTACGGTAGTTATTGGCACTCCTGGCTATATGCCCACAGAACAAGGGCAAGGTAAACCCCGTCCTAACAGTGATATCTATTCCCTCGGCATCATCGCCATTCAAGCATTAACAGGATTATCGGCAACAGAATTGCAAGAAGACCCGGAAACGGGCGAAATCATTTGGCAGCAATCAGTAACCGTGAACTATCGACTGGCGGGAGTGTTGTCCAAGATGGTGCATTATCACTTCAAAGACCGCTACCAAAACGCCACGGAAGCACTGCAAGCATGTAAAGACAGCATTAATCCTATCCCTGCACTTTCCAAACCTCAAGAATCCGCCAAAAATTCCAGTTACCAAGCAGCCAAATCCCAGCCTCAAGTATCTCGGCTGCAAACGGTTGCAGTTGCACCAGCGAATCTTGTCAAACCTACCCATAAAGACTCTAGCAAATCTGACCCATGGCCGATATTAATTGCCATATTATTGGCAGGTGGTGGGGCTGCCTTGGTAGCAAATGTAGCTCCCAATATGAAAAATTTAGCTGCTAATCTTACAGGTAAGGATACCGCCTTAGTAAACAAATGCTCGGCTGTTGTCGTCGGAAATTCTAATATCCGTTCTGAACCTAGTTCGATAAATTCTGATAATGTTTTGCAAACTGTTACCGATAACACCAGTTTCGAGGTAACTGGCAAGCGAACAAAACGAGGTTGGATAGAAGTTAAACTTAAATCTGGTCGTTTGGCTTGGGCATACTCGGATGTCATAGCCAATAATCAAGAATGGGGTTCTTGCCTGCGCGAAAAGGGAATTGCAACTAAGACAGTAGATGATGATACCCTGATTGCAACTCGACCAATTCCCAAGCCACAACCAAAATTGAGGAATGTATCAACTCCCCTACCAGAAAAGCCGGAGGGGTCAACTACCGATGGGGGGAAATTAGAGCGATCGCAGCCTAGTGATCACAGTGCCAATATTATAGAACAAGCAAGACAGAAGTATGAATCAGGAGATATAATTGGTGCGATCGCACTTTTAAAATCGGTTCCGGCAAATGCTGCTTCTGGTATCAAAGAGACAGGTAAAGTAATTGCCCAGTGGCAGCAAGATTGGGCTAAGGCAGAGGCGATATCTAATGAGATCAACAAAGCCCTGGATGATGGGAAATGGGATAAAGTTTTAGATTATAAAAACCATCCAGAAAAGTTGCCTAATACTCAATATTGGCGAAATAGAATCGAACCAGTATTTAAACAAGCAGCCGAAAATCTGGCAAAGCAGGCACTATCTAAACTAGAAAATCAAGATAATCAGAAGAGTACCCAACATAAACTTCCCGATACTAACCAACCTGCCACTACAGAGAATCCTAATCCTACAGAAACTCCCAAAAGCGGCTTTTAACAGTTACGAGTGTTTACTGGTTACTAATTTTCTTAAGGCATTTTTTACCTCATTTGTCAATGTGTAAGTTCTATAACTATGGAAATGAGAAACAACATGGACAATAACAAAATTGAGGTTACTGGAATAAGCAAACCTCTACTAAGGCTGATTGATGAGCGAGTGAGGCACTTTGGAGGCGACAGAGCAGCGTATATCCGTGATTTGATTGAAAGGGATATCTTTGGCACATCACACGGACATAAACATACATTTGCAGAGTTTGGTACAAAGCGTACTTTTGACTCACAACAATGGAAAGCGGACATGGAATTATTAGCTCAAGGAGCGGAACAAATACCAGTTTTACCGCCAGAATCCTTTACTCGTGAAAGCATTTATGGGAATCATGACTGATGCTTTTCATGGCAGATACAAACATCCTATTACGGTTCATTTCTCCTTCAGATCCAAATCATATTTTGGTTCGTGATGCCATCTACTCTTTACTGCAAAAGGGAGAAGAAATCTGTTACACATCACAAATTTTGGGAGAATTTTGGAATGTATGTACGCGACCTACAACGGCACGGAGCGGTTTTGGCTTATCAATTGAGGAGACAGACCAGAGGGCACAAGTGATAGAGCGGTACTTCAATGTTTTGCCTGATAGTGCAGCAGTTCATACACAATGGCGGCGTTTAGTTGTCGATTATAGGGTGTCGGGGGTCAAGGTGCATGATACACGACTGGTTGCAGCAATGCTAGTGCATGGACTGACCCATATCCTTACGTTTAATATTAGTGATTTTGCCCGTTACTCAAAAATTACTGCCGTTAATCCCACAGCGATCTCACCTTAAATTACACCTCTACATGATTACTTGTATACAACTTTCTATGTGTAGTTGAGTTGCTGCTTAAACGCCCCCAAGCCCCAAGCGTGTGATGTCGTCAAACTACGCTTATCCTGACATCTCTTTGCACTGGCAACTAGTTACTCAATATTATTGTGTGCAGCGATCGCAGACTGCGGTAAGTTGAAGGAAAGGCAAAAATACTTGTGATAGACAATATTGAGTGAGCAATGGTGATTTGTCTACGCATTGTTGATGATTTTAAACTACAGATGCACACAGATGAATTATCTGTGTGCATCTGTGTCCATCTATGATTTTATTTTCCCTATTAATGCATTTCGTCGTATTCTTGGGCTTCAACTCGTCTTGCTTCCATGCGAGAAGCAGGCAGAAACTCAGCGCGTCGCACTGGAACCAAGGACGGCGTATTTCCTTGGTAAGGGTGAATCACTTGTACAGTACGGGCTGGACGCTGCCGTGGTGAAAATAAAGCTAATACCCCAGCAACGACAACACCACCACCAATAGTGAGAGTTGCGCCTCCCACAGCCCAAAGCATGGGTGAAGACCACCAAGGATTTAGCGGTTGGAATGCTGCTGCTTTTTGTTGGTTATTCTGCTGGGCTAATTGCCACTGCTGCTGAGTATTGAAATTTTGGACTTGTCCTTGGATTTGTTGATTTTGCTGCTTTAGCTGTTCCTTGAGCTGTTCATTGTCGTTTTTTAAACGCTCTAGCTGCATCTGCGTGTTCAACTTCTCCATCTCCAGACGCTGGTCAGAACTGGCAGCAGTCGTTGGCTGAACCTGAGCGGGATACACTGGTTGCCCATAAGGGCTGTAAGGATACATTTGTGGCTGCATTCCGGGCGCTACTACAGTCCCAGGCATTTGGGAAGCAACAGCAAAGTTAGGTTGTAGGGGGGTATTTGTTCCTTTGAGCAATACGAGAGCCGCCAGCCCAGCTACGGCAACCCCGCCGATAAATGCCATACTCTCACTCATCGCCTTTGCTCCTCAATTGCGACGTAACTATAATCATTTGTGACTGACTCACTCTCACACTCATAATTTCTGCCTACTTGATTTCACATAATACTCGAACTATAAGCGACTATATCAGCTAGTTTTTTACATCTTGATATCTGATGTTAATATTCAAGACCATAATGGTCAAATTGTCTAGCAAACAAGGATAGAAAAACTACACTGTTATACTTTTTTAATCTACTTTCCCCGTCTCATCAAGAGGAGTATTTATGCTGGTGTTGGTAGTCTTGATGGCTGCTTTGAGACTTTGGCAAAATTCGGCGATCGCATTTAGTCCTTGCTCTGGGGTATCTTGGGCTAACCGTTTCACAAAAGCGCTACCTACGATCACGGCATCTGCGCCCCACTCCCTTACCTGACGCGCTTGTGCAGCTTCGGAGATCCCAAAGCCGACACCAATAGGTTTATCAGTAACACTACGAATTTCTTTAAGTAAATCGGAGACGCGGTTTTCCAGTTGCGATCGCATTCCTGTTACCCCTGTGACACTGACTAAATAAATAAATCCTTGGGAGGAACGAGCGATCGTTTTTATCCGTTGGGCAGAACTGGTGGGAGCGACCAACAAGATTAGGTCAATTCCCATCTCACTAGCTGGTTGGAGCAACCCGGCGGCTTCTTCCAAGGGCAAATCTGGGACTACCAATCCCGCAACCCCAGCCGCCGCGACTGAAGAGAGAAATTTTTCAATCCCCCGGTGCAGAATTGGATTGTAATAGGTAAATAAGACAATGGGCGATCGCAATTTGGGAGTAATCCCTTGCAGCATTTCCAGCACCTGCTCCAATTTCGTTCCCCTTTGCAGGGCGCGGGTAGCAGCAGCTTGAATCACTGGCCCATCTGCCAGAGGATCGGAGTAGGGTATACCTAGTTCAATTATGTCGGCTCCACTACGATCTAGAATCTCCAAAGCTTTTGCTGTTGTTTCTAAATCTGGATCGCCAGCAGTGATAAACGGGATCAGAGCGCACTCACGATTGCGCCCAAGAGTTTCAAAGCAATCAGAAATCGCAGTCATTTGATAAAGTATCAAGAGTCAAATGTCAATAGTCAAAAGTCCAAATCTAGATTTGGACTTTTGACTCATCAATGATAACTTTACACCTGAGATTGCTCTTCTTGTTCTATTTCAGCTTGAATTCGTGCTAGTTCTTCGGGAGTAAGCTCTTCTAGCCGCTTTTGCAGAAAGTCTTGCTCATACTGTTCGCGCTGTTGATGGTAGGTCATTTTTTGTCCCATTGCCCGGAAAAAATAGGTAGCTAACCAGCCAACTAACCCACTGAATAGTAAGACTTGGCTCCATATACCAGCTTTCTGATTATCCAAACCGACTAGCTGCAATCCTAGATATGCCAAGCCGCCAGCAATAAAAACACCCAAGCCAATTCCAATAGCGTCAATCCGTCGCATGAGAATTATGACCTACCAATTTCGTTAAACTTCAAGTTGTCGCCGTTGGGGTCGAAAATTTACAAACGGCGATAGAACCAACAGACCCGGAAAGAAGAAAAACACCAAAAAGTACATGAAGACACGCTCAATGGATGTAGCTACAAACCAACGCTGCTTCAGGTACAGCAAAACAGCAATCGGGATTACCAAAAGGTAAGCTCCAGCCAAAATCAGATACAGCAGGGCGACAATCATAACTTTCAAGTCTTAAGCATCTGTTTTCCATCATAGGCTGAAGAGCCAGACTCAGGAAAGTCTAGTCTTAAATGCTTTCAACATTACTGTGCCAGAATTCCTCATTTATGTCCAGATTGACTGATAAAAGATAGAATTTATGCTATAATCGCAAATCTACTGGCAAACAAGATCGAAAACTCATCCAGATTGATTATGACCAAACAAGGAAAACTTCCAACTCTGGAAAAAATATTTTCAATCTAGTTGGACAAAAGACACAATTGATGGTGGAATAGATGAGGAGGTATTTACTGCCTCGAAAAAATAACTAGTTATACTAGTTGCCAAACACTAACGGGGGTGTGGCGGAATGGTAGACGCTACGGACTTAGATAACTGAGCCTTGGAGGAGAAATCCCTCAAGTGGAAGCTCTCAAACTCAGGGAAACCTAAATCTGACAACAGACATGGCAATCCTGAGCCAAGCCGAAAAAGTCGTGAGTAATGAGTACTGAGTAGTGAGTAAATTAAAACTCCTAACTCCTCACTCCTAACTATTCGGAAGGTGCAGAGACCCGACGGGAGCTACCCTAACGTTAAGTCGAGGGTAAAGGGAGAGTCCAATTCTTAAAACCTGAGCTGGCTATTGCCATCAGGTAGCAGTGAAAACTGCGGAAGAATGAAAATCCGTTGACCCTAAAAGGTCGTGTGGGTTCAAGTCCCTCCACCCCCATTAAAAATTTAAAATGCCAAAAAACTTTCGTACATTCAAAAGTAGCTAATAGCGTTTCAAAATAAACGCTATGAAATTCTGCACCGTTATCTACCACAATTATCTGTGGTAAACGGTTATGGCGTTGAACGCACAATCGTAACACCATCAAGCAAGAACGATATGAAGGCGAGTCAAAAGTCAAATAAACAGCTAAGAATCTTCTGGAATACGCATCTATCAAAAAAGTTACCCAAGGTCTACCCAATGAACGACCAGTACGGGAACACACTAATTCAACATCTAATTCTGTGTGGTCAATGTGAGCAATTTCAAATGGGCGATCGCCATGTCTGGGGGTTGTCCTGTTCAGTTCCCAATAAAAAGTTTCTTGCTTGTATGCAGCCCGACGACCTTGGCGTTTTTTGATTTGTTCGTAACTGGAACGTTTCTTTATTTCTTTTGTAAACGCTTTATAGCTTGGAGCAATAGCACCTTGTTGTTCGCAAACCCTAACTAAAGCACCATGTACCTCCCACATCTTCTTTTGTTTGAGGGTTTCATAGTCATCAAGGATAAATTTTTCCATCAGCACTAAGGTTTCTTCTGGCAGTTTTCGCGTGCGGTTGCCTTTAGCACTGCGATGCGAGAGAAGTCCGACATAACCACAACTGTACTGCTGTTGTGCTGCTAAATACTTCAATTTCCAATGGCGAATAGTCCTCTCTGACACTGTTTCGTTTTCAGGTGGATTTCCATTTAAATATGGTTCAATAACTTTGTAGCGGCGAAGGGCTTCTGCTTGGTCTTCAGGGCTTGCTCTATAAAATTGCTCCCAAGATTCTGCTTTTATATCTGGTGTTTCAGATTTTTGTAAGCTTTTTATTTTCGCTTGCTGAACCAGATTTAAAAATAAACTCTTTTTCAGTTGAATTAATTGCTCAAGTTCATCCTGTAAAGTAACTTCAGTGTCTCCAACATGAATAATACTTAAGCCTTTGCCATCCCAAGATATTGATGTCCCAATAGAAAGGTTAATCGCAGAAAAACTCATGGGAGTTGATGAAGTTGTTGTTTTTAGCATCAAACCATAGGCAGTAGCTGTGTGCTTGTCGGAAAAAACACAAACTCGTTCTGGTTCAGCTAAGGGCGCAACACTTAAATCAACGTATAATTGCTCTGTGGCAATCAAAGCATAAATGTCATCTGCACTAGCTTGTGTCCCATGATTTAGTAGTTCAGCCAAGGAAATTCCTGGTGAGCTTGATACTAACTGCTGAATTTCTGCGTTGATTGCAGTTTCTAAATGAAGAGACTCGGCTCGAAAATAATCTTCCAAAAAAATTACGTTGCGCTGGATAACCCAATTAATTTGAGTGTCTACACATAGGCGGTAGTAAAGCTCAAACTGTTGTGCATAATTTTCTCCTGGTGGAGTGCGCCATCTACTTTCAGAATCGTAAAAATAGCGGTTTGGACTTTTTTCAGCTAGCTTTTTTAGTTCCTCTTCGGTTTTACATTCCTCCCAACCAGCACAATCTCTTCTAATCACGAAAAAGTCTGGTGTATGCAACACCCCTAAGTTTCGACCATTTTTTCCTTGATAGTCCAATTTGATTGGAGAGGGTTGGTCGTAAAACTCTAAAACTTCCTCATCATGCTCAAATTCGTAGATAGTAGGAAGTTCAACACGGTGAGACTCAAATTGAATAGTAGCTCCCATTTTTCGACTGGGATAAGCCCAGAAACATTTTTGCGTCCACCTCCTACCCGACGAGATGGTTCTGATGAGCGAATTTTTTCAATCAGATTTTGTGTTTGCGAAGAGAGATTCAGGCGACAACACCAAGCATCAAATTCTGTCTTTGATAGCATTGAATATTTCCTGGCACTTAATTATTCTTGTTTGGATTCTAGAACTGGAATAAATAACCAAGAACGCCCTTTTTTCCTGTCACTGCGTTCCAAAGCTATGCCATCAGGATCTCGTTTTTGTGACCATTGAGGAAATTCAGCAGGTTTTGTGTACCACATCTCTAGAAGTGAACGTGGTTTACGTTGTAAGCGTTTTGCCAGTTCATCTGGGGTCAACTCCCAATTCTCCAAATCTGCTGGTGCAGAGTTCTGATCTATATCTTGTGATGGCTTGAGGGTAGGTGAATGAGTTTCAGAGGCAGGAGAGGTAGGTGTGTCTTCCTTAGAAGGTTCAGCTTGTTCAGCCGTAAGCCCATTGTTGCTAATTGTCAGTTGATTCTCGAAGAATGTAAATTGGTTTTTCTGATTAGATTGTTCTCTTACCGCTTCTGGTAATTGAGGTAATGGTTCTAACGCCTGTCTTAAGCGGTCAATCAGCTCTTTGAGTTTATCTCCTTGATAAAACTGAAGCAGTTTCTCAGCAGCCTTTTTCGGATTATCCATCCGCACAGATTTAGAACGGTCTTTAATCCCCAGCAAATCTTTGATGTGATTATTGAGTTCGCGACTGTAAGCTGGTTCCCTATCCTCATCTTCAGGAATTTGGTTAGTATATATGTACTGATTAATTCTCAACCCAATCAAATCCCGCTTGTCTACATACTCTCGTTCTTCTGCCGTCAAGTTTTTGGGGTCTTTTATGTCACGTCCTAGTAATGCTGCTACATCTATGGCAATAAGTGACCTATCTAGCAATTCTCCTATTACTGGAATAGCTTCTGCGGCAAGATTTGCGGCTCTAACTACACTTCGTTGGGTTGGACTTAGCTCACTTTCTAACTTCTTACGGTCGCCGTAAGAAGTTTCATCAGCAAGATCCGTCCGTTCTCCTTGACGAGACTCATAGATAATTGCCCTAAACTTACGCTGTACTTCTTGGTCAGCCTGTAAAACTCTGTCTATCGTCTCTACGCTAGTTTCTAAACCATTTGGACGTTTAGCTGCAATAAAAGCCCGAAAATTTTCAGCATCTGAGCCTTTGGTATAACGGCAGTAATAAGGGGTAACAACTCCCTTTGCCACATAAAGACACTCCCATAACTTGTTATCAATGATTTCTTTGATAAAGTTAGGAATCTGGTCAACAAAAGCTAAATCCTTACCAATCCCAGAAGCTATACCATCCGAGACAAAGAAAGCTCTGACTGCTTGATCATGTCCAATAAAAGTATCGTTTTTAACGCAGTTTCTACGTTTGGCTATGGAGTGAATTTGTGCGACTCTTTCTTTCCTATCTTCTTTGCTGGCATTGCCGTATAAGATGTAGGCTAGGCGATTAACTTTTGTATCGGCTTCTCTACGGGCAAAAGCAGTTTTTTTAGTGGGCAAATAGTCCCCATACTCGGAAGGAAATCCATCAGGAATAACAGTAGATGAAGAACCTTGATCAGCTAACATTTGATCTACCAGCTTTTCATATTCCATGCGGTAGAGGTTAAATAAACCCTTGTCCTCCATTAGCATTTGCGCTAAGTGGGCAGGAGTTTTATGCCAATATCGCCCAAAAGTTGTATTTGCTATCATCCATTCAGCAACATTTGCATATTCAGATTCAATTTCCTCGCCGTCTACAATGTGAGTTCCAATTTCCCCTGTAGAAGCAATGGGCATAAAATTAGAATTTAGTTGCTGACTACCCTGAGAATCTCCTTCTCCGTCTGTTCCCTCTCTACTCTCCCTACCTTCGTTTTCTTCCCTTTCTCTTACAACGTGAGCAATTTCATTTAAGGCACTGATAGCTAAATCTACCAACTGTGGATGAGCCGGAATTAGTGTTTCCACTGGCTCAGGAGCATTTTCAGGGAAACAACGTAATAAACGCCCTAAATCTTGCATAAATGACAGAGTGGCACGAATATTGGTGGCATGAATGCGATATTTCAGCCGTTTGATGGAAACGCCTTCACCCAACATTCCCACTCCAATAATCCAAGATCGCGCGCTGTGTCCAGTTTCTGCTGCAAACCGTTCAATCTGTTCACTGGAGTCTTGCCCTAACCTAGAGTTAGAAGTTGAATTGGGATCATCGTCCCTAGACACGACTACTAGGGCATCTTCACCAGTAAGACTACGAATGCGTTCTTTCATTTGCCGTGCCGCAGCAATCGTGGGAACTCTTACATAAGTCGCACATTCAGGAAGTCCTTTAGCTCGGTCTAGTTTCATCCGTCCATGCGCCCACAAAATTGCTTCTTTAACCCAGCCACCTTGAACATCAATGGCTGTATTTAAAGCATCAGTTAAATCTTGCTCGTTAGTTGCGTTAGTAAAAGTTCTACCGTTGTAGACAGCACGACCTCGACGGTAAGAAAACTCTCCTTCCATAGTTACAAATGAAAAGGGAGGGATTATTTCGTCGCTCAGGGCATCTGCCAACCTATACTGAAAGTCAGGAATACACTGATAAGCGTTCTCTTCTACTGGTGTATAAGTCAACCAGTTACCCAAAATTCTTCTGTTATCGGAACGGAATGGTGTACCAGAAGTCATCAATCGGTGAGAAACAATCGTATCTGGAAACGCCCTTTCGCAAGCTTGACCAAAAGCTAAGTCCGAACTAGTATGGTGAACTTCGTCAAGAATCAGAAACACTTTGCCAGCTACAGTTTGGGACAAATTATTCAGCAGCAAGCTAGAGTTGTTGGAGTAACTGAGCCATTGATAACTGACTACTAAACCGTGATAATGTTGTTGTAGTAACTCTTCTGGCGTGGGTAGCCTACCTAAACTTCTAACAGTTCCTGAGTAAAAAAGATTAAGACCAAAGAGGTTGAATGCATCTTGAGCATATTGCCGCATTAGGTGTTCCGATGGGCCGGCAAAAGAAATAAAATTTTATAATTACTCGCGGCAAGCTTATGATTCCAATTCTGACTCGCGGCAAAGTTATGGTTCCAAAGGTAGAGAAAAGTTATAATTTATTTGACGCAATATCAAGCTTCACAGACCCTTGTGCGGCAAGCTTATGCTTCTAGTCTTGGCAAAGTTATGGGTAAAGTCACAACTGGCTGTGATACTTAGAGCCTATTTGTGATTTATTTTATAAATGGTCTTTTATAAGTAAATAATTTTACTGGAGTATTTCATGAAGTATTAAACAATTTCTGTTTAATACTTTATTTATAGTCCGAGTTTATCAAATTTGTGTAAAAAGATTACTGAATCTCTGAAGAATAGATTGATGCTACTGTTCACCAAGGTAAGCTGGTAATAATATGATCAGGAAGCCTTTTTGTACTGAGAACTGGAATGACCCCTAATAGTTTCTCAATTAGTCAGCAATATCCGCATTTTGTTACGTCTAAATCTAGACAGCCAAATGTGCAAATGGCACAAGAAGAGGTTTATAGCTTCTTTGTGGAAATTGTTAAAAAATTGTCGCCAGACGATGTTTTACGGGAATTCAAAGGTTTATTTATAGACGGTCTTAATTCACAGTCTGCCCATTCTATACCTGGGATATACAGCATTTTTTTAAAAGATAACGAACAAGAGTTATCTAATACACTTAAGCGGTGTATCTACATAATAGTTAATAATTGGACGACTAACAGAAAAGACAAATATATCCAAGAACTAGTTAATTTATTTGCGAATGAAAGCCTGAAAGTAAAGAGCAAGAATTTTCCAGATGTAAATATCTGTAAACGTTGGCTGGACAATTTCATAAATAGCAAAGACTACCAAGAACTAAAATTATTTGCTGGTAAACATGATGAATCATCTAAAGGTCATTGGGCTAATCGCTACACTTCGTATTTATTAATTGATCAATCTGTTAATGAGAATAATCCCAGAGAGCAACAAGAGGCTGCTAGAAAGCTTTCTAGACAGATAAAAGACAAATTTAAGTTTCAACTGGCAATCTATATTGCTCGTTCTCAATCTACCGTCTCAAGCACAACACGCTACACAAATCCCAGTGTTTTGGGAGATAACGTTCTGCATTTAATAAAAGCAATTGTTTTAAAAAAGGGTGTGTTTAGCCATGAAAATGTTGCCAATATATTTATCAAGCAAACTCAAGAGCAAACTCTTGAAGAATTTAAAATAAGTATAGAAAAATATCTATTTTTTTCTGTAGATAATCAAGAAGTAGTCGAGACTTTACGGCGGAAGTTCGTAGAAAATTTATCCTTATGGAAAAAAGATTCTAGTCAAGAAATTATCACGAAAGAATTGTTGTTAAGAACTTGTAATCGAGTGATTGATTCTTTGACAACAGAAAATGGTAAGGAACCTTCGTCATTATTTATATTATTGCTTACCCAAGGTCACTCTCTAACATTGGTGATTATACTGCTAAAGACTATTTTGATTTGCAGAAATTCCCGCAGGCATTTAGAAATTAGGATTGCTCATCTAATTCGTTATTATGAAAAATATCCTGAAGATGAGTGTAAGTGGGTAATCAATTTTATGGAAGTCTTTAATATCACGTTTGCAATCTATGTAGAAAATGTAGAATATAACTTGATTAAGGTGGAAGAACAAAGCAGTAATCCGCAGTTAAATCTGGATGGTTATCGTGTATTTTCACAGATGAAGGTAGATAGACAAAAATGAGTGTCGCCTGATTCACGATTTAGCGAGGTGTTCGTCTAACCAAGCGAAGGCAGCACCCGCAGTTTCAGCTAGAATACTAATGAGGCGATATAGAGCGATCGCACTAAATACTAGGGCAGATGGAAAGTGGTGTCGTAAAAGTTCATACGCAGTCGCTTCAAACACACCTAACCCACCAGGCGCACCCGGAATGATAAATCCTAACAACCAAGCGCAACTAAAAGCCCCTAATAACAAAGGAATTTGATTCACATTCAACGAACCCAGCGCGGACATAGTTAATATAAACCCAGTGGCGCGTAGTCCCATAAAGCCCAATTCTCCCAACAAAGGTCGTAGGGGATAGCTTTTAAGACTGAAGGGAACAGTTGACTCACTGCTGACAGCAGACTTTTTTGCTTTGAATCTGTACAAAAAGCGAATAACTGGGTTTAAAAACCAAGGATGAATCGCCCAAAGGACTACAGCTAAACTCAGCAATTGTAATATTTGTATAACAACGGTAGTATTAGCTGCCGCAAATTGGCTACTGCATAGGACAATGATGATTAAAGCAGCCGCTAGCATGAGTAACGGTTCTAGCAAAACGCTTAAGGTGGCTGCACCTGCAGAAACATTGGCATTTTTGGCGGCGACAATTCGCCCGTAGTGATGCCAGATATTACCTGGTAAATACTTAGCAATGTTCGTTTTTAGGTAAACTTGGATGAATTGGGTAGATGATACAGGTTGATTTAACTCTTGTAAAATCCAAGTCCAGATCCAGCCAGCCCAAGTATGTGCTAGTAAAGTGATGCCTGTTGCGATCGCTATAATTGCCCATCCTACCCCATGAATGCGGATAGCAGTTACCTCAATCCAATTATCCTTCAAAGCTCTAGCTAAAAAAAACAGCGTTCCGCCCAAAATTATCCAGCGTAAAAATTGCTTCATCAATTTAGTAATTTAACGGTGAGAGCAACAAGGGCTGAATACCTTAACTATTACAGTACATCAGCTACCTATCCAAAGCTTTTGAAGTATTAAAATAATTCGTAATTCCTAATTCCTAATTAAGTTTTGTAACGATAATTGACAAAGAGCCACAAAATTTGCTGCTTACTTAAACCCACGGAATTTATTAAACAGGTCTATGTATTTCTTTTTTCAAAAAGGATATGATTTTATTTTATATCTCCCTAGAGTTAGATAAAAATATTCTATCAATCATAATTAAAATGTGGCCTGCGCTAGAGGTAAAGTTAATTTTATTATTCATATCCTTGATAGAGGTTATCAAAGATTCGGCAAGCAAAACAAGCACAATAATTTGCATGACCAATCCAATGATTCAGCAAACTATTAGCTTATGAATATTTTGGTCAGGAGGACTACATGAACACTGTAAGAGTATTCTTGAAAAAAATAAGATTGCGCCAGATATTAACTATCTTTTTCGCTGGACTACTGTTGATAGTTAACACTGCTTGTAGTGGGGCAAATACTCAAGGTGCAAATCCCCAAAATCCTGCTGTACAAGCTGGCGGAGCAAACAATCCTTATAAGAACGGTGGAGACAAGTATACCAACTACAGAATGTCTACCGATCCGAAAATAGCAAACCCAAAGGCCAATCAGGGACGCGACCAAGCTAGCTTACAACCAAGTTCGCAATTATTGATTGCTACAAAGGGAGAATCTGAGATACTTTATCCTGGTGGCGAGACACCAGCAGGTCAAGCCCAGAAAGAAGCAGAACTGCCAATCATTACAGATAAGGACTTTGAAGAACCGGAAGCAGGTGGTTTGATTCAGGATGAACCAAATTTAGGAACTCGGTTTCAAGAGCGGATTGAGACTGTGAAAGAGGCTGTTGAAGAAGCTTCCGGCTTTTTGAAAAACAAGGCAGATGAAGCGGGTGCCAGACCGGAATTACAAAAAAATCCAGCAGTAGGCAGATAGAACAATTATTTTGTCTCAATGGTTGAGATTTTAAATAGATTCTAAATGCCATCTTGGTTGAAGTTTAACTTAGTCACAAAAATGCAAGGAGTAGAAGTATGAAAAAAATAGGTACTTGGCTGAAAAACATTCGTCCCTTGAAAGTTTTAACTGTTTTTTTAGCAGGAATGTTCTTATTTCTGACACAAGCTTGTGGTGATCCAGGAATAGCAACACAGCCACCAAAACCTGACGCTCAATCACCTTATTCCAAACGCTACGATCCCACAAAAAATACTCCTCTCTCTGCTCCTACTGGTGGGATAAATAACTTTAGTGATGTAGATCCCAGAGCGCAAGATGAAAAGGCAGCGAATGACAGAGGTGATGGGCTAGCGAAAAATTCTCAAAAAAATATTGAGCAGAAGGGAATTGACAGTCGAGAGCAATATGGCGAAAATTACCAAAAAGGTACACCTTTTGGTGAAAGAGTGAAGAACCTGGGTGAAGATATCGGCAGTTCAGCTGAAGAAGTTCGCAAAGGTGTTGTTAAGGGGACTCAGCGAGGAATTGAAAATCTCAAGGGTAATACCCAGAATGCTGCCGAAGACGTGACAAAAAATGTTCAGCGTGGGGCTGATGATGCTGGTAAAAATGTTCAGCGCACAGCTGAGGATGCAGGCAAGGCAGTGAAGAGGACAGTCAAAGACGTTGATTGAGATTAATTATCCAATCTCCTGCAAAAATATGAAAGTGCCCACAGACTAAAGGTCTGTGGCTAGTAAAAAAAAGCCTGTCTATGCAGGCTTTTTTTGGGTTTTAGGTGGGGTTTAATTTCCTTGAACTCCATTAATGAGTCTTTGAAGTTTATTAATAAACATCTCCAGAAATTAAATATAGCGGTTCTCGGTTGAGTTGAGTACAAGAACCCCACCCCCAACCCCCTCCCCGCTCTTCGAGAGGGGGCTATGATGTACCTCACTAGGTCGGGAACCGCTATATACATTATCCAGAACTCTTGTAGAGACGTAGCATTGCTACGTCTCTACATTCATTTTTCACGGTATCTGGAAAACCTCTCTTCTTCATCTCTCTCCTTGTAGGAGAGAGACTTTGAATTTTGCCCCTTCCCGTGTCGGGAAGGGGGTTAGGTCTTTCGTGGGCTTTTATCACATGAGCTGAATTGTCAGGTGTCTAATGAGTTTTTGAACTCCGTGAACGAGTCTTTTAGCTCCGTCGTCGAGTCTTTTAGCTCCGTTAATGAGTCTTTGAACTCCGTCGTCGAGTCTTTTAGCTCCGTTAATGAGTCTTTTAGCTCCGTGAACGAGTCTTTTAGCTCCGTTAATGAGTCTTTTAGCTCCGTTAATGAGTCTTTTAGCTCCGTGAACGAGTCTTTGAACTCCGTGAACGAGTCTTTTAGCTCCGTAAGCAATTTTTTGTGGTGCTAGTAATTGCCTGCAACTGCGCTGTAGTAGAGTGTACTTAATTGATAGCGCTGTGAATAAAATCCTGATTAATTCAGCTAATCCTCAAAATCGGGAAAAGCTGCCCTTGGATGACAAAGCACAGAATTACCCAACTTCTGTACAAGATTGACTCGCAATTAGACAAGCTTTTCCACTCAAAAAGCTGAAGGACTAATCCTGAGTTTGGGCGGCTTTCTTTTGTCTTAATGGGGGTAGCGACTCCGGGTGATTTAATCCGCGATGCCAAGCGCACACCGTTTAATATTGGACAGCGTGTAGATTTAACTGATTTTACCGTTGAGGAAGCTTTACCCTTGGCTGAGGGATTGGCATTACCCAGCAATGAGGCCAACCAGATATTACGCTGGGTATTGAACTGGACAGGCGGACACCCATATTTAACCCAGCGTCTTTGTGGTGCATTGTTAACAAAGAATCCAGAATTTGTAGAGACGCGATTCATCGCGTCTGATGTAGACAAGATCGTTAGCAGCACATTTTTTGGGGCGGTGAGTGAGCAAGATAATAACTTGCAGTTTGTGCGGGATATGCTGACTAAACGCTCACCAGACCCGCAGGTTTTGACTATTTACCGCGAGATTCGCTGGGGTAAGCGGGCGGTTGTTGATGAGGAGCAGTCTTTAGCTAAATCTCACTTGAAGCTATCGGGGGTGGTGCGGCGGGAGAATAATGTTTTGCGGGTGCGGAATCAAATCTATCGGCAAGTCTTTGATGACAAGTGGATTAATAAACATTTGCCGTTTAACTTGCGGGATAGGTGGCAGCAGCTTAAACCTGCATTGCCTTATGTGGCGGTACTGGTAGTATTTTCGGTTTTGATGACGGGAGTGGCTGTGTATGTGAATGGCGAACGTCTGACTGCCCAAAATGCCAGCGAGAGAGAAAAACAACAGCGTCGGGAAGCAGAAATTCAACGCAATGAGGCAAAGCGTCAGGCTGAAAATGCGCGAACACAGCAGAAAAAAGCAGAGGAACAAGGCAGGGAGGCAGAAAAGCAAAAGCGGATTGCTAATCATGAAAGTGAAAGAGCTAAAAAAGGAGAGCAGGAAGCAAAGTCTGCACAACAATTAGCTGAAAAAAGGGGAACAGACTTAAAAAAAGCCCTTGATAAAACAAAAACTGCTGAACAATTAGCTAAGGACAGACAGGCAGACGCTGAAAAGCAACGAGATTTGGCAAAGGTAAAAGGACAGGAAGCAATCGCCGCAAAAGCAGAAGCGGATAAACGTCGGATAAATGCCGAAATTATCGCCGATAGCCTCAAATCACAAAACCTGCTGGCAGCAAATTTAGAGCTTGATGCTTTAGTAACAGGCTTGAAGGTAGGAAAACGACTTAAAACACCAAATAAAAATGTAGAACCAGATACCCGCATTTTGGGAGTAGCTACACTCCAGCAGGTGCTTTATGGAGTCAAGGAACGTAACCGATTAGAAGGTCATAGCGATTCGGTTTGGGGCGTGGCATTTAGCCCCGACGGTGAAACCATTGCCTCTGCCAGTCGTGACAAGACGGTGAAGCTGTGGAATCGCAAGGGACAACTGTTACAAACTCTCCAAGGTCATAGCGATTTGGTTAATAGCGTGGCATTTAGCCCCGACGGTGAAACCATTGCCTCTGCCAGTTCTGACAAGACGGTGAAGTTGTGGAATCGCAAGGGGCAACTCTTACAAACTCTCCAACGTCATAGCGATTCGGTTTTTAGCGTGGCATTTAGCCCCGACGGTCAAACCATTGCCTCTGCCAGTTTAGACAAGACGGTGAAGCTGTGGAATCGCAACGGGCAACTGTTACAAACTCTCCAAGGTCATAGCGATTCGGTTAATAGCGTGGTATTTAGCCCCGACGGTCAAACCATTGCCTCTGCCAGTAATGACAACACGGTGAAGCTGTGGAATCGCAATGGGCAACTGTTACAAACTCTCCAAGGTCATAGCAGTGCGCTTTCTAGCGTGGCATTTAGCCCCGACGGTCAAACCATTGCCTCTGCCAGTGGTGACAACACGGTGAAGCTGTGGAATCGCAAGGGGAAACTGTTACAAACTCTCCAAGGTCATAGCGATTGGGTTAATAGCGTGGCATTTAGCCCCGACGGTCAAACCATTGCCTCTGCCAGTTTAGACAAGACGGTAAAGTTGTGGAATCGCAACGGGCAACTGTTACAAACTCTCCAAGGTCATAGCAGTTCGGTTTTGGGCGTGGCATTTAGCCCCGACGGTGAAACCATTGCCTCTGCCAGTGGTGACAACACGGTGAAGCTGTGGAATCGCAAGGGGCAACTATTACAAACTCTCCAAGGTCATAGCGATTTGATTAATAGCGTGGCATTTAGCCCCGACGGTGAAACCATTGCCTCTGCCAGTCGTGACAAGACGGTGAAGCTGTGGAATCTCAATTTGAATGTAGATGATTTAATGGTTAAGGGTTGTGCTTGGGTGCGCGATTATTTGCAAAACAACCCCAATGTGAGCGAGAAGGATAAGCATCTATGTGATGATATTGATACACGCAGGTAATAAACCTCTCCCTGCCTTGAACTCAAGTTCAAGTCTGTCCCTCTCGCCCGTCGGAGAGGGACGGTTTTGCGTAGTCAAACCAGGGAGAGGTCTTTTGATTGAGCTAGTTTACTTCGACTTGTGTGTACACCGTAGCGCCACGGGGGAGAGGGAGTGCGATCGCCTAGCGTGCTGGAGGCGATCGCTAGTGATATGCTTCTCTTAAAAAGCTGGCATAATTTGCCCGAACCGTCATAGTAGTAGGATGACTTACACCTAAAGTCCGTTCACAAATTCTCAAAGCTTGCTCAAACAGGGGTTTGGCTTTCTTGTAGCGTCTTGTATTACGGTAGAGTGCTGCGAGATTGTTCAGACTAATAGCAACATCGGGATGGTTATGTCCCAGCAGGTGTTTACTCAGTTCTAAAGCTTGCTGATACAAGGGTTCGGCTTTGTTGTAACGTCCTGTAGATTCGTAGAGTTGGGCTAAATTGTTCAGGCTAGTGCCAACATCGATATGTTCTTTTCCCAACAGGCGTTTTCTCAGTTCTAAAGCTTGCTCAAGCAAGGGTTCGGCTTCGCTGTAACGTCCTGTATAACAGTAGAATGCTGCTAAATTGTTCAGGCTAGTGGCGACATGTGGATGTTCATCTCCCACTAGGCGTTTCCACAGTTCTAAAGCTTGCTGATACAAAGGTTCGGCTTCGCTGTAGCGTCCTGTAGATTCGTAGATTAATGCTAAATAGCTGACGTTAGTAGCGACATCGGGATGTTCTTCTCCCAGTAGGCGTTTTCTTAGTTCTAAAGCTTGCTCAAGCAAGGGTTCGGCTTTGCTGTAATGTCCTGTAAATTCGTAGAGCAATGCTAAATTGTTCAGGCTAGTGGCGACATCAAGATGGTTGTCTCCCAGCAAACGTTTTCTCAGTTCTAAAGCTTGCTGATATAAAGGTTCAGCTTCGCTGTAGCGTCCTGTAGATTCGTAGAGTCCTGCTAAATTGTTCAGATTAGCAACAACATCGGAATGTTCTAAACCAAGACGATTTTGAGTCAGTTCTACACACTGTTGTAACCAAAGTTCTGCTTGCTGATAAAGTCCTTGACTTTGATAAAACCAAGTTAATTTAGTAAACAGAGTGATTAAATTTTTATCACCTAAATACTGGGGTAGGTGGGTTGCAACTTCTGTAATGTGCGGGATATGTGGAGTGAGGTTAAGAATATCTTCAGAGTTAGGCTGTTGCGGAATTAGCTTTGCTACTTGTAACATCATCACTGCAAATTTAGTTTTTGCTTCATCCGCCTCACTTGATTTATCCAACTTCATTTGGAAAAGTTGCCGAATCAGTGGATTTAGACGATAAATTTCTTTACTTATCCGTTGTAGCAAATGCAATTCGAGTAAATCGGCTACGGCTTTTTCCCAAAGTTGTTGTTTGTCATCTTCTATCGTCTTAACAGATAAGGGAATGTCAGCTAAGGCACACAAACTTAGCAAACAGCCAAAGCTTTGTGCATTCTCATCCAACTGTTCCCAACTCAATTCAAAAGCTTCAGCTAGACCGGATTCATAATCTATCAATGAGTTAGCATTGACTACTGTTTCATGTTCCAGTCGCTTTTTCTCTAGCCGCTTCAGCAGTGTTTCCAGAGACAAATCTGGCATTTTATCCAGATATCGCCCGACTAACTCTAATGCTAAAGGCAAATATCCCAAAAATTTACAAATTCTTCTCGCAACCCAAGCTTCTTGTTGCAGTCGTTCCCGAACCACCAGCGATTTTAATAATTTCATCGCCGCCAAGGGTTTGAGGACATCTAATTCACTATTATGTTTCGCCTTCAGGTAAGCTTGTAACTTTTCTAATTTGCCCCGACTATTGGAAATAGCTAACTCAGGATAATTCTGGGCGAACTTTTCATATACTTCACCCATCGAGTTTCTAAAAGTAGCAACATCAACGTTTAATTCGCTGGCAAGTTTAGCTTCACTTTTACCTAAGTTTTCAGTCTTAAAATATTTTATAAAAGCTGCCGTTTGCTTTAGAGATAAGCTATGAGTAGCAGCTTCTTTGGCTAGAAAATTAGCCCATTGCATAAACAGCTTGTAAAGTTTATTTTTAATTCTACTTTGTCTCTATTTGAAAAGCACCTCTCTTTGGGGTAGAAATACCATTTGCATAGAAACATTTACAAGCAGTGGTTGCCTTTGAACCTCGAAGTTGAGCCTCTGAACCTCAAAGTTGAGCCTTTGAGCCTCAAAGTTGAGCCTCTGAACCTCAAAGTTGAGCCTTTGAGCCTCAAAGTTGAGCCTCTGAACCTCAAAGTTGAGCCTTTGAGCCTCAAAGTTGAGCCTCTGAACCTCAAAGTTGAGCCTTTGAGCCTCAAAGTTGAGCCTCTGAACCTCAAAGTTGAGCTTTTGAGCCTCGAAGTTGAGCCTCGGAAGCTCGAAGTTGAGCTTTTGAGCCTCGAAGTTGAGCCTTTGAGCCTCAAAGTTGCACCTTTGAACCTCAAATTTGGCGTTTGGAACTCAAAACAGCTACGCAATGTCTACGACTGGCTACGCCGGAGCAGTATTATTTGGGTGTGTAAAGGCGATCGCTGCTAAAATTTAAACTACAACTGTTATGTTGGATGAATTTGGTGTGATTTTGGGAGAAAGGGTGCGATGTGTAGCGTGTCGGAGGCATTCGTTAGTGATATGCTTCTCTTAAAAAGCTTATTCTGTTTACCCCCTGACTGTCTAATTGGTGTTGTTTGCAGATTAATTGGTACTCTAGGATTCATTACTAGGAAAATTCATAATGTATGGTCTCGCTGTTGCTAGATGATGTACGGCAATACCAGGATTTTGATGATGTACATCGTGATTAATTGCTGCTTGAATCACCGTTTTCCCAAAAATTCGCTCTCCCCATGTTTCAATAGTACTGGAAAATTTTATCTCAAATGTCCCATATTTGCCTTTTTGGTGATGTACAAGACGAAAGAATACTATATCCCCTAGCCCATACACAATTCGCATAAATAACCAAAACCAAAAGAATTTTTCTCCCCCTAAGAAAACTAATATTCCTAAAATCAATAGCTTAATGAGCAAATCTAGTCCTAGTTGAAGATTAAATCCATTCACTTGTAGTGAGCGAATAAAACTTTGTTCTGGCGCACTCAAGGCGTTGAGAATAACAACAAAAAAATTCCCTCGAATATGGTAAGCATCTGGGTCTAATTCTGTTGCTGGACTCCGATGATGAGCCAGATGAATCTCACAAATTTGTGGATAACTTAGCGTCAAAATAGAAAGTGGAATAGGACTAATAGCCAAACAGCTAATTATCCTATTTATCTGTTTGTCGTTTTTAACATGAATAAGTTCATGTACGCTAATAACCCAACGAGGCAGTGTAACAGCTACAATCGCAAATAAGATCCAACTAGAGATAAATTCAGCTACAAATAAACCATAAGCCGCCACTAGGATTAGAGCAGCCACAGCACAATGACGGAGATATTGGCTGGCATCATCATCAGTAACTATGTACTCAATTGGACATTTCCTGGTGTTTTTGAGCATTGTATCTATAAAATTAACTTACACTTTTGAATTCTACACTAGTAGACTGTGGCAGAAGTTTGCCTACTTTTAACAAGATTTCTGACAAAACCTCCTGGCTGTCTTATTGGTATATAATAGACCTCTTGCAAAAGTCCCTAAGAGCAGGCTCTTAGGGGAGAATTTGCCGTAAGTCAAAGGCGGGGTGGGGTTCTTTTTTGATTTATGCAAGAAGTCTAATAACGGATTTGAAAGCTTGAACGCCACGATTATCCTTAAGTCATCAACGTAAAAATACTGCTTAGAGAGTCAGGTAATTTACCAAAAAAGTCCTAGCAGTAGGATGACTTACACCGTGTAGATACGGTTTCTCAACGCCGATTTAACTCACAATATCAGAGACCAAAAATTCTGCGATCGCTACTTGAGCCTATTTAGTTAGCTACTTCAACTTGTTTATGTGCGATTCCTAATACGATTGAGTCGCTGCAAGCAAGTATTTAGAAAAAACTTCAACAAGCTTTATCTCCCCTCTCCGAACTCACGGAGAGGCGTTGGGGGTGAGGTTTCGCTTTATTTCGCCGACGCTAATTTATCCGCAATGCGTGTAGTTTCTGGCAGGCGATATTTTGTCGTGCAGCGTAATACATAGTCAATCGCTGTCGGTAAACTAATACGATGACCACTGGAGATGTAGAGAGGTTTTACTCCTGTGCGCGATCGCAAAACAGCCCCAATCGTTTCGCCTTTATATATCAATGGTTGCTGACTGCCTTTTGTTTCTGGCAATTCCCCATGCTTACCTACTAACAACGATTTGGCTACACCAATTGTCGGCATATCTATAAGTAATCCTAGATGGGTAGCTATACCTAATCTGCGGGGATGGGCAATTCCTTGACCATCACACAGGATGATATCTGGTATTGTTTTAATCTTTTCCAGCGCATCGAGGACAGCTGGAATTTCCCGAAATGAGAGGAAACCAGGAATATAGGGAAAGGTCGTAGGACGGTGTGCTAGGCTTGTCTCAACTACTTGCAAATCAGGAAAACTTAGTACTGCGACAGCTGCACGGCTAATTGTTCCATCAGCTTCAAAACCCATATCCACACCAGCAACATACTGGATAGGTTCTTGAAATTGATCCTCAGTAATTACTTGATCTCCCAGCTTTTCTTGGATAACTATGGCTTCCTCCAGCGTCGAAGGCCAAGCATGATCTCGATAAATCTTCATGTTTTAATTGGGAATAAAATTGATTGATCTAAATCCTGGTAATTTGGCAAGCAAAGAAAATAAACACTAATTTTTGATATTGATGCCGGAAAAATATATTTTTTGCAAAAGTCGATGAAAGACTATCTTTATACTAGATATTTTAACCCTAGTTAGTTGATATCTTGCATCAGAATGTTATTTAAGGCTGTGAAGAGGGAATCCTGAGAATATAAGTTTATTTTCCCAGATTTTCTCTTTTACTCGTTATGACACAGCCGAATATTCTGGAACTTGCAAAATAGGGAGATACCGAGGCGATCGCATCTTTGATGAACCGCCACTTACATCCCAAAGCTATGACTGCAAAAGTTGCCTTCAAAGATGGTTACTTAGAGGTAATGCTAGAATCTGCCGAAGTACCAAATCAGCAAATTTTAGTTGCATTTGTCCGCAAAGGGTTAAGGGCTTTAGGGGCTGCATCTGTTGAAATAGTGAAAGTTTATGGACAACAAACGGATAGCGAGTTTCCAGCTTGGAGTCAAGAGTTTGATTTAGCCATAGCAGAAGCTGAATAAGAAGCATTAGATAATGAACAGTCTTCTAGTAATTCTCAAACTCTAACTATTTGTATTAACTTAAGTGGCGATACTGCACGCGGATTAAAAAACCAAGATTTTCTCAGGGCGATTATTCTAGTTCCCATAGCATTTCCTGGCACACGTTTAATAGTATTTGGACTGGTTGGAGTATTTATATCAGCTCTCGGTAACAGCCCTATATTATTAATATTTTCTGTTTTATTCGGCTTATTAATACCAACAATTGTCTTAGCCTTTATCTACCATATTTTCTGGTTTATTTGGCAAAAGCCTAAATCAGCTAATAAATTACCTAAATGGATACCTACTTTGAATAGCTTATGGGCAGGTTTCTATGGCACAATCGTAATGGGATTATCTTTTATGCTAATCCTAACTATGTTTTCGGAATTAGCTTTTTCTAGTTGCAACTTTTACTATGAAATACCGGAATACTTAGATAGCTGTGCTGGGCATTTAACAGGACGTGCAACAAACGGAATTTTTTACAGCATTGAACATAATGATTTTTTAAGTCAACGTTGGTTCATGATTTGGATGTTCACTGCCGCATATCTATACCAGTTAGAACACTTAGTAATAAAACGCTTCATTCCAAAGCTGAAAGTTATACTCCAAAGCTTTCAAACTAGACCTAAGAGCTACAGTATTGATCACACAGATTTAGAAATTGACAGATTGCGTGGTGATACGGGTCTAAGCCAAATGAGAAAAGGCAAAACGCAGCATTTGCCCATAAAATCACTAGCCGAATATCATTATCAAACTCCTAAAAATTTAAAGAAAAAACTGCTGATAATTATGCTAATTTCCTTGGTTGCCATCGGAGTATATTTATTAGCAAAAATTCCAAAAATGAAAGAAAAGGCACTAACGTCTATAGCTTCTAAAGTTATGTCGCCAACTCCATTTGCAACACCACTCACACCTCAAACTGATAGATTCCGAGAGGCTGTTAATCAAGCAATCAGTGCTGCCAAACTAACCCAATCAGCAAAATCTCCAGATGATTGGAAGATAGTTACGAGTAAGTGGAAATCTGCAATCGCACTTATGAAAAACGTACCATCTTCTAGCCCCAATTATGTAGTAGCTCAACAAAAAATAAAAGAATATCAGAGAAATCTAACCTACGCTGAGAAAAATTCTGTCGGTAATAAGGAAAGCGCTCGCTCCTTAAAGCTAAACTAGAAAAAGGAGTATTGATCGTATTAACATCAAATTACCAGATGCTATCCATGCAGCAATAGCACTATTGACTCAATGCTCTACTTTTCTAACTAATGATCAGCGCTTTGGGAGTGTTCCTGATCTATCAGTAATTTTGCTTTATCAAATTAATTCTCGCTAGCTAGAATTTATAATAAAAGTAATTTCGCCCCCGAAGCCAACCATGACAGAAGGAAAGACACGGCGTAATTTCCTAATTACCAGCATTGCTGTGACTGGAGGTATTGTGGCAACTAATGCTTTTCAGGAAAATACTACCAACATCGCAACACCGCCAGCAAGTATGCCAGAACGACTGCTGGGACGCACAAAAGTAAAACTCCCGATCTTTGGGTTAGGAGGAGCAGGACAAACGCCGCTATCCTGGGAAGGAAAAGAGGATGATGCTACGGCAATTATTCAAAGAGCGCTAGAACTTGGCATTCGCTACTTTGATACAGCCGCTACTTATGGTTCGAGTGAAGATTATTTAGGCAAAGTGTTACCACCCCATCGCTCAAAGCTGTTTCTAGCAAGCAAGACTGATAAAAGAGATCGGGATGCTGCATGGCGAGAATTGGAGCGATCGCTTAAACGTCTCAATACAGATTATCTCGATTTGTGGCAGTTGCATCACGTTTCTTTTTCCGAAGAACTCGACACCATCTTTAGTCCATCTGGCGCAATTAAAGCTTTGGAAGAAGCCATACAACAAAAATTGGTGCGGTTCGCAGGTATTACCGGACATCACGACCCTCAAGTGATTGCTGAAGGGTTACGCCGCTATCCTTTCCACACTACACTGATTCCGGTGAATGCTGCCGACAAACACCACCCACGTCCATTTATCCCCGTAGTTCTACCAGTTGCTCAAGAAAAAAATGTCGGTGTGATTGCGATGAAAGTCCCGGCTTATGGTCGGCTGTTTAAATCAGGTGGGTTGACAGGTATGGAGCAAGCTTTAGGTTACACAATGTCTCAGCCTGGAGTTCACTGTTGCGTGATTGCTGCACAGACTATTGCACAATTAGAAAAAAATGTCAAGATAGCGCGGGCTTTTGTGCCTCTTAAGAAGGAAGAATTGACAGCGATCGCAGCGCGGACTGCTAATATCTGGGAAGATAGTACATTCTTCCGCGCTTGGACTTAGTACAGTTCGCCATAAAAAATGCCCAAATCAAGCGCAAACTATCAATTTTTTCGGATGGTCAATGGGAGTTTAACGATGACGAAGCCCGACTTTAGCAAAATGTCTCGTCAAGAACTGAGAGCATATATTTTAGCTCATCGTGAAGATGATGAAGCGATTGAGGCATTAATCAAACGGAGAAGTCCTAATAGTCCGACATATCCATTCCCTCAAACTAACGAGGATTTGAGGGAAATGGAAGAGATACTCAAGAAAAAACTAGTAGTCTGTCAAGAACTAATTGACGAATAAATTTTCTGTAGAGACGGCGATAAATCGCGTCTCTCTAACCGTCAAAATGAATTTGACAGACCACTAGGTAGTGGTGGAGAGGCTGTCTAATTAGTTGAAAGGTTTTACCAAGGGTTCAGATAGTGAAATCTTGCAGATATTACAACTTACAAGTCACGCTGATAATATTGTGCCGCTTGCGACATATTAAATTGTAATAGCTTCTCCTCTGGCAACTTGTATCCCAAATTCGGCTTCAAAGGCGAAATATTTAAACTGCGAATAATTTCCGCCGCCACAGCCTTTGCTAGTAGCGGTGGTACAGAGTTACCAACTTGCCGAAATCCGTGCCATTTGGTTACATGAAATCTAAACCAATCGGGGTAAGAATGCAATCTTGCCGCTTCTCTAACTGTGATACAGCGCGGCGTAATTGGATGAATTGGTCTAGGAGATGTAAAAGAACCCCTAAACTTGTCCGTTCCGGCTCTTAAAGTATTGCAGACACCAGCAGGATGTAGCTTATAAAAACGACTAATTTTTTCTCTTTCGCCTTGTTGAGTCTCCTGAAAACGTTTAATAGTTTCCGCAGAATGTTTTGTTCTTAAACTTGAAGAAAGTATTCGCAAATTATATTCACGGTTGTAAGAATAATCATCGTCTAGGCATTTTAGCCCGCGAAGAACAAGAGCATATTTACTAGGTTTTCCGTATTCTGCCACAACCCAATTTCTTGTTATTAACTCAGGATATTTTTCTATTTCCGGTAAATCTCCAATTGCATCCCATACTGTAGGACTCAATGGAATGTCAGATATTTTTTTAGAAGTTAAATTATTTGGTAATGCTTGTTTAGTAATCGGCTGAGGGTATTTTGGTAACTCTACATCCTCCCTTGCGCCGATGAGAAATAATCTCTCACGAGACTGTGGTACTCCGTAATTTGCAGCGTTGAGAACTTGGTAATTTTCTTCTACTTGATAGCCGTAAATTTTAAACTCGCTAATTAAGGATTGGAGGATTTGTTTATGTTCGCCAACTGTGATCCCCCGAACATTTTCCATCACAAAGAACTTCGGTTTTAGCTCAAAAACCAGCCGATGAAAGTGAAACACCAAAGAGTTTCGCGGATCATCAACAATTCGTTTACCAATTAGGGAAAATCCTTGACATGGTGAGCCACAAATTACCACATCAATTTCCCGCTCGCCAATCTTAGACCGATTTCTAATTTCTTCCCCGGTTGTATCCACAACACTTTTGCATAACACTGAGCAATAAGGAAAGTTAAACTCATGTGTTCCACAGTGGATCGGGTCGATTTCCACAGAAGCCAGCACATCAAAACCAGCTTGCTCAAAGCCAAGAGTCATACCACCCGCGCCGGCAAATAAGTCAACTGCGATCGCTCGTTGTTTTCTCATCTCATCAGCCATGACACCTCTAAAGCGATTGGGATTGGATATCGCGTATTAAATATACAAAATTTTCCCAGTCCCCACTCCCATTCGGCTACGCTCACGGCAAGCCTACTCCCATTCGGCTACGCTCACGGCAAGCCCACTCCCCGGTAGCATTTGCAAAATTTCTTGAGCAGCGCGATCGCACACCCCAATTTCTCCTAAACACTGCCGCATTTCCTGATAATCTAGCAAAGTTTGCTCTCTGCGACTCGGATTGAGTAGCAGTTCCATCGCCGCTTGGATAATATTCTCTGGTGTGGCTTGCTCTTGTAAAAATTCTGGCACAATCGGCTTCATCACTACTAAATTGGGTGGCGATGCAAAGGTTATAGAACCTTTGAGGATTTTACGAGCTATCCAAGCAGTCAGAGAACTTAGGCGGTAAACTACAACTTGCGGCACATTGAACAAGGCAAGTTCCAGGTTCACAGTACCAGATTTGCTAATGCCTAAATCAGCAGCAGCAAAAACTTCCTTTTGTTGACCTGATAGAACTGTAGCCCGCAAACCGTAACGCTCAACAGCTTCCTCAATTGGCTGTCTATAGACTTCCAGAGATAGGGGAATCCAAAAATGAACTTCAGGTAATTTAGCTTGAATAGTCTGGGCAGCTTGAAAAATAACTGGTAAAAGATATTTTAGTTCTTGGTGGCGAGAGACGGGGAGGAGTGCGATCGCAATTTGTTCTGGTGTAATCCCCAATGTTGCACGGGCTGCTTCCCGACTAGGAGCGTCTTGCATTCTGTCAACCAAAGGATGTCCTACCCAACTAACTTTTGCCCCTTTCTCCCGAAAGTAACGCGCTTCTTGGGGAAAGATTGCCAACAGCTTGTCTGTAAAGCCGACAATCCGGTTAGTTCTACGCAAATTGACTGACCAAGCCCACTCTTGGGGAGCGATGTAATATACCACAGGCACATCTGGTAAGTGCCGTTTCATATAAGTTCCGATTTCCACATTGGGAGTCATATAATCGATCAACACCACCAAATCCGGTGGATTTTGCTTTAGGGAAGCGATCGCCTGACGTTGCACCTGGAGAGTCGGTAAAATATAAGGCAACCCTTCTAGAATACCCATTGAGCCAATACTGCTGGTATTGCCCAGCAGAGTTGCCCCAGCCTCTACCATTTTTTCGCCACCCAGCGCCACAATCTCTAATTCCAACCCAATCGCCCCAGCTTGACGCTTCAGTGCCGTAATTAGCAGCGATCCTTGTAAATCGCCAGATACTTCGCCAGTGCTGATAAATATCCGCATTTGATAATTAGTAATTAGTAAAAATTAGGAGTTAGGAGTTAGGAGTTAGGAGTTAAAAATTTAATTCATCAACTCATAACTCATAATTTATGATGTCTAAGCAATTAACCACAATTCCTCGGAACCCCTCCCCGCCAGCTACGCTCTTACTCCCCTCCTCGCTTGCGGGTGTAAATATTGATTCATTTGATCGAGGGGGTCGACCGCCAGCTACGCTCTTACTCCCCTCCTCGCTTGCGGGGAGGGGTTGGGGGTGGGGTGCTTTGATTATGGTTAATTCGACAGACATGATATATCTAACATCTCACGATTCATCACTCGCGCCTTTTTTCCCCTTACCAGGAATCAAGCCACGCCTTCCTGACATCTGAGAAAGTAACAGGAAGCGTCGCAGATGCTGCAATTTTTCGCTATCCCCTAACAATTCCAGTTCTTCCAAGGCATCCTTAAAAGACAAATTAGAACGGTAGAGAATGCGGAAGGCTTTTTTCAGCATAAGCAAATCTGCTGAGTCCATACCAGACCGTTTAAGTCCCACAAGGTTGAGGGTTCGTACCCGCGCCGGATTTCCCTCCACTAACATATATGGGGCTACATCTCGGTCAATACGTGCCATGCCTCCCACCATTGCCTGTCTACCAATATGCACAAATTGATGGACACCTAAAACCCCACTCAGCCGAGCGCGTGACTCTATATGGACATGACCTGCCAACGCCACAGAGTTAGCAATCACTACTTGGTCTTCAATCACGCAGTTATGAGCCACATGGACATAAGCCATCAGCAAGTTCCCATCACCAATTACCGTCGCTTCACCGGCACCGGTAGCGCGGTTAATCGTAACGTACTCCCGAATCAAATTGTTATCACCAATTTTGACCCAAGTTGGTTCTCCCACAAACTTCAGATCCTGGGGTTCCATGCCGATGGCTGCACCTGTAAAAATCTGATTTTGCGCCCCAATTTCACAAGGTCCCTCTAGCACTGCATGAGCGCCGATTATTGTTTCAGGTCCCACTTTGACATGCGCTCCAATCACAGCATAGGCACCGACTTGCACTGTATGGTGGAGTTCCGATTTTGGATGAATTACAGCAGTTGGATGAATTAGCGTTTTCAAGGGTGAATCTCCAGAACTGTCTTGATAATCCAGCGCCGGACGGGGTTTATGAGGCAGCGTGTTACCCTGGTTAAGAGAGTTATACCGACTGCTGTCCCATCAAGGCAACTGGCGTTGTTGAGCGTGAAGTATTTCAGTGAACGAAAGTGTCGGGCAAAGCAAGTTAAATATGTTTGTGAGTGCGTCTCGTAGAGAGGGCGTCGAAAATCAAGAAATTATCAGATGCTATAGTGGATTTTTTTTTACTGTGATCCTTTTTCAGGATTCAGTAGGGGCATTTCACGGCTATGCCCAGACCACAAAAGCAAACTTTTAGCTAACTAGAGAAAACATTAATTCCCCTTCACAAGCAAGTTGACCGTCAACTTCGGCACGACCTTGCATCTTACCGAAACGACGTTGTTTTACCCATAACAGTTCCACCGTCATTACTAGTTGATCTCCCGGTACGACTTGGCGGCGAAAGCGGACTTTATCGATACCAGCGAAGACAAACAGCCCGCCTTCTCCGGGAGACATTTGAGTTAGAACAATGCCCCCAACTTGTGCCATTGCTTCGACAATTAGCACCCCTGGCATCAGTGGACGTCCAGGGAAATGTCCTGGGAAATGGGGTTCGTTGATAGTGACATTTTTAACGCCAACAGCTCGTTTTTCTGGAACGTAGTCAATTATTTTGTCTACAAGTAAAAATGGATAGCGGTGGGGTAGTAATTTCTGAATTTCTTCAGATGTGAAAGTTGTTTTAATCTCAGAACTGATTTTAGTCTCATTTATAGCCCGTGGTTCGATAGATGTAGGTGTAGTCGGATCGATGATATTTACTTCAGTGATAATTGACATTGGTCGTGTAGTTGATTTTTCGTCTGAAAGTTGAGTAGGCAGGTGTATATCCAAAGCCTTAATAATCCCGGATTTTAGGCTTTAGATCCAATCCAAAATCTAAAATCGTTCGACTGAGCGTTCGCGTAGCGTCTCGGAGAGAAGGCGTTCGCGTAGCGTTCCGCAGGAAAGTCCCAAATCTAAAATTCTTTGAGCCAGTTGAATGTGTAAATTATGACTGGCTTTATACGCTAAGAAATGAGCAGTAGGAAAAGTTCCTAGTAAACTTAAATCTCCGACTAAATCCAAGATTTTATGACGGACTGGCTCATTTGCAAATCTCAATGGTGGATTTAGCCAGCCTTCTGATCCACAAACGAGTGCATTATCCAAACTGCCACCTTTAATTAAACCTGTTTTTTGTAAGTGTTCAATTTGATCCAGTAACCCAAAAGTCCGGGCAGGAGCAATTTCCGCAGCAAAGCTAGCAGAAGCTTTTTCTAGTTCAGCAGTTAGTGACCAACTATGCCATTGATTACCAATGGCGGGCAGGTCAAAATCAATACCGTAACTAAAGCGGGTTTCTGGTGCTGGGAGGGCACATACAAAGGCATCCCCTTGATAGACCCATATTGGTTCTGTAATAGCCAAAGGAATTTGGTTGTTAACAGGTTGTGATACTAGACCAACTTGGGTAATGTTGGCTGTCCACACACTTGCTGAACCATCCAAAAGTGGAACTTCTGGCCCATCAATTTCAATCCGGGCATTATCCACGCCCATACCCGAAAGCGCTGCCAACAAATGCTCTACCGTGCGAACATATACCTCACCCTTGCCCAACTGAGTTGAGAGAACAGTGTGACTAACTGCGGCAACTTGGGCTGGAATGATCGGCAAATCCGGTAAATCCACCCGCACAAAGTAGCGTCCACTTCCGGCATCAGCAGGTAATATCCGCACCTGGGTACTCACACCGCTATGCAATCCCACCCCAGTTTGAGTGATTTGGGCTGCTAGAGTGTGTTGTTGCATAACCGAAAACTCAATATATTTCCTTTAGTATTGTTCATCGTCTGTTTTGGTAAAATCCCTGATATTCCCCTAAAAATCTTATTAATCCCTTTATCGGAACAGTATTGAGGTAAATGTAAAAATTAGCAAGCTAATCCAAAAAAGTTATGAGTTAAGAATGAGGAATTAAAACTCATAACTCCTAACTTCTAACTCCTAACTGGTTAAAACCTTTCGCCAATACCAAAATTAATCCTGCTATCACCGTTATCGTTGATACCGTAGTCAATCCGAATTGGCCCTAGTGGAGACTGGACGCGAACGCCAAGACCATAGCCATAGCCACTTCCGTTCTTATTGAGTATTTCAGCTGCCTGGGTACTAGTACCCAGGTCACTGCCAACATCAAAAAATAGTGCGCCGCTGACTACTGAAAAAACTGGGAACCGATATTCAACTGATGCTTGCACATAACTGCGTCCACTACTTAATCCTCCTTCTTCATAACCCCGGACGGAGTTGCTACCCCCAAGGGTAAAAGCTTCGTAGGGAGGCAAGTCACCGAGAACTGTTCCTGCTTGGAAGTTAAATGCTAGAGTTTGTGCCCCTTTTTTGAAGAAGCTAATCAATTTGATGGGGAAATATTGGCTGTAGCTACCCCGTAATCTGGTGAGTAAAATGTTGCCTAGTCCCAGAGGGACTGACTGATCGATTCCCAAGCGGAGATAAGAACCACTGGTAGGTTGCAAGGGGTTATTACGGAGATCGCGCTGTACGCCGAGTTGAAACAGCAACAAATCGTCTTGACCTCCTGGAGACTCGGTTAATTGAGTGGTGGTTGGTTGTGTGACAATATTTCCATTCTGGTCGATAGGATTTCCATTACTGTTAAATAGCCCTCCTGTTCTTACGAGATTGCCATTGGCATCACGGGCGGAAACTCGTTGATATTGTAAACCAGCTGAGGCTGTCCATACGGAAGTTTTGTAGGGGTTGGAGGACAGGGGACGGGTAAAGGTGACACCACCACCGAGACGGAGAATGCGAGGGGTATCCTGAGAATCTGTATTAGTGGGATTATTTGGGTCAAATGTTCTAATATTCCGATCTTTGCCATCAAAAATCAACGAAATGGAACTGCGGCGAAAAAGATCGACCGTGTAGGAAGTCCGGTGGGGATCTCCGGCGATCCAGGGGTCTGTATACCGCAGGTCAAACAGCAGTTCCCGCTCTCCCACCTGTACTTCTGCACCCAGTTTTTGGTTTCTACCGTTCAGGTTTTGCTGTTGATAGCTAACTGTGCCAAATAGTCCACTAGCAGAACTAATCCCTGCCCCAGCCGCAATAGAACCACTACCGCGTTCAGCTACATTCACTACTACATCCACCTTGCTAGGGTCACTACCAGGGTCAAGGGAGACATTCACATCTTCAAACAGTCCCAGTCCATACACGCGCTGTAGGTCTTTTTGCACTGTATTGCGGTTGAATACTTGTCCTGGCTTTAATTCCAATTCTCGTGTAATGATGTAATTTTGCGTTCGTCCGCGAATCGGTTGTCCCTTCTCGTCTGTATCCTGACCATCTTTATTGCGGAACCGGACTCTAATGTTTTCTACTACCCCTTCTGCTATTTGCAAGGTGACAATTCCGTTTTCAGAGACTTGGGGCGATCCAATCACATTGGCTAGCACGTAACCTTGGTCTTGATACCGCTTGTTTAACTGCTTGATGCCTTCCTGCAAGTCACGCAAGTTGAGGATTTTGCCATACTGCTGGCGAAAAACTTCATCTACAGTATTAAGTGGTAGTACGGAAGCAACACCAGTGCCAGGATTGGCTTCTACTTGTACCTTGGTGAGGACGGGGTTAGGCTGTACAACAAAGCTGACTCGCACTCCCAAGGGGGTATCTTCTGGCGCTGCTTGGACGTTGGAGAAGAAGCCAGTACCAAAGATGGCGTTAATATCTTCTTGCAGTTGGCTGCGGGTTGTCGTTCTTCCTGGTTGGGTGCGAATTACTTTGTAAACTTGGTCTTCTAGTTCTGGTGATAGTTGCCCAGTCTGGGATTTAACTACTACTTCCGACACCAGTACGCGGGGGTCATTGGCTTCTGGGGCTGGGTTGGGTTGAGTATTTCCCGGAGTTGTCGGCGGGTTAACATTCTGCGGATTTGGAGTCGCGCCTGGGTTTGGGGTAGGTGTTCGTTGTTGAGTAGCTGGGGGTGAAATGTTTGGAGCGCTTGATGGTTCGGGACTTGTGGGTAATAAAGGTTGCGTTGTCGGTGGATTGACATTTTCTGGGACTGGAGTAGTCTCAGGAGTTTGGAAAGGTGTTAGTTGTTGACTACCTGGGAGTGGAATGTCTGGAGCGGCTGATGGTTCGGGAGTTGTGGGTAATAAAGGTTGCGTTGTCGGTGGATTGAGATTTTCTGGAACTGGAGTAGTATCAATTGGCGAAGGTGTTAGTTGTTGACTAGCTGGGGGTGGAATGACTGGAGCGGGAGATGGCTGTTGAGTCGGGTTGGGATTTATTATTTGAGGGGTTTGTGCAGTTGTTGGCGTTGTGGAGGTTGGTACTATTACCTTTGGTGTCGCTCCAGCGTAGCCCGCACTTCGACTTGGCTCAGTGACCACCGCAGCCATCGCGGCTCGATTGGCAGGGTAAGCTGTGACAAAGGGGGATTGTAGATATTTCGCCTCTGTAACCCCTGTGGGATTAGGTGGAGATTTTAAACTCTCACTAGTGTAACGCTGACCAGTGTCTTTTTCTGGCTGCTGATTTGTTCCTAGTGTCAAAACTTCTGTTGTCTGTTTTGAACTGTTGGCGGTTTCTGCATTTGCACTCAGTGAGCCGCCCAAAGGGACTGTAATTGCTACTGCTGCCAGCAATACGGGAGATAAACGCATTTTACTTATGATTCCTATTCACGACCACACACACCATTACAAATTAGTCATTAGTCATTGGGCATTGGGCATTGGGCATTGGGCATTGGGCATTATTTACAAAGGACAAATGACAAATGACAATCCACACGAGTTTAATTGATTTTTACCCACTTAACTATTACTCTCTACTGCTTTTAGCACTCTTTGTAAAACTTCTTGGTAAGCATCCTCTACATTTCCTAAGTCTCGGCGAAAGCGGTCTTTGTCCATTACCCGGCGGTTTGAGTCTTCTTCTGCGGTATCCCACAACCGGCAGGTGTCGGGGCTAATTTCGTCTGCCAAGAGCAACTGCTGTTGTGAGTCCAAACCAAACTCTAGTTTGAAGTCTACTAGGATAATGCCGCACCGTTGCCAAAAGTTACGGAGAAATTCGTTTATTTGCAATGCTAGATGGGTAATTGCGTCTACTTGTTCCGCAGTAGCTAGTTCTAGCAGGTATAGGCGATCGCGTGTCAACAAAGGATCTCCTAACTGATCATTTTTGTAATAAAACTCAACCAAAGGCTGTTTCAGAATTGTACCCACTGCTAACCCTGTTTGTTGACACAGACTGCCAGCAGCAATATTTCTAATCACTACTTCTAAGGGTAAAATCTTTACTGCCTTCACCCGCATCTGATTCGGGGCAGGGCTGTCGATAAAGTGAGTCTTTATACCATAAGCCTCCAACTGTTTAAAAAGCTGGCTGGAAATGCTACAATTAATTTTTCCTTTCCCTTGGATGCTGCCACGCTTTTGGGCGTTAAACGCCGTGGCATCGTCTTTAAAATCAGCCAACAAGACTTCCGGATCGTCCGTTGTATAGAGAATTTTCGCTTTGCCTTCGTATAACTTGGAATTAACAGACATGGTGGCAGGTAAAGTTCTAGGCGATGAACCAAAGGTTGTCCTTTGAGGCTTCACCATTTTATCTTTAGTTATTAACTATTAGCCATTGGTGATTATTTAAGAGGACATCGGGTTGCCGATAATTGGCCACACGCGTCCAAGGGCTGAGTGGGGAATCTTACTTCTTTACTCACAACTGGAACTCAAAACTGTTTTACCCAATGCCCTCTTCTTGGTAACAGAATTTAAACCTGATCTATGTTGATAACCGTAGTTTTTGCCCTCACCCTAAATCCCTCTCCCAAATCTGGGAGAGGGACTTTGAAATTCTGGCTCCCCGAATCCCAAATCTGGGATTCGGGGTTGGGGGATGAGGGCAAATCCTTTTGATCACCGAAGAACTACAGGTTTCAAGATAGACGCGGTTTGGCAACCTGTTGCCAAAGATTCCGAACTGAATCTCTAACTTTTAACAGAGGACAATTGGCTTTGGTTTATAGTAAGTCTACCTAAATAGTTTGAGTTAGAAGTTAGTAATCATTTTTACTAAAAGTTTTATAGAAAATAGGATAATGTTTTGTATATTTTGTCACTCAGGCTTTACACTGAAGTTAATTACAATCCGAACTTCATAAATTAAGATGAGATAAATTGACAACCGGGAGGAAAATCAAATATTGTCTCTAGTTACTTTACCAGGAATTTTTGTAATATTTATCACATAAATATTACAAGCATGATCTTCTAATCTCAAAATCTGAATTAACCAATTCCTACATCACCGATTGGAAAAGGAGTTGGATGATTTGATTTCTCCCAGTCTGACACAAGTAGGACTTACGCAAAACTACACTCTGTAGGGGCAATTCATGAATTGCCCCTAAGAAGAAAATCATTGTTTTCGGCTATTGTTTGCGTAAATCCTGAGAAGTTAAAGATTAGGTTAGCTAGTAATTCAGCTTTAGAGATTTAAACAGAAGGGGAGTTGAATAAATTGGAGAACAAAATGGTGAATAAGGATGATTTTCTGTTTCCTCGTGGTCGCTACTACGGTCAGGTAAAGCCAGAAAACTTGGTTTTTAATGCAAATCTACAGGAATTTGCCCAACGAGTAAGCTACATTTGCAACTTAGAAACAGGTGGAAAACTGCCTCCAGGTCAAGCTTATGAACAAATAAAGGATTTATGGAAACAGTTGAAACGCTCAAAAAAAGAGCTAAGAATTGGCGAAGACCCGTTTCAGGATGACCAGGGGGAGGGTCAAGGATGAGGGGGATGAGGGAGAATCACCAATGCCCAATGCCCAATGCCCAATGACTACTTAGTAAACATTGTCCAAACACCATCCCAAGACTCTGGGGCGGCCTTTGTTGATAATTATGCGCCCGTTCTGGGTGGATATCAACAGCTTGGTCTTGGGGTTGAATGCATTTGGCGGCTTCAAAACAGGCGATCGCTTGTTTTGAAGTTGCGCGATAAATAAGCCGAGTCTCCAGTATGATAGTAAAACAAAAACTCTTGGATTTTGGCATTTAGGGGAAAACGAAATAATCCTGCCCAGTCCCCACTCCCCTATTTTGTCAACTGTTCAGAAAATATCACCTTCTGATAGTAATCTTGTAGCTGCTTAGTGGCAGCTGTCCAACCCCAACTTTCTGCTTCCTGGCGAGCATTTTGACGGATGATGTCTCGTTGTTGTTTTTGTTCTAAGAGGCGAACAGTAGCAGCTAACGCGCCTTGAACATCTGCTGTTGGCTCAAAAAGATATCCATTTACTCCATCTGTGACAATATCGGGAATTCCCCCTGAACGGGCTGCTACTACAGGACAGCCAGCAGCCATCGCTTCTAGTAGTACTAAGCCTAATGTTTCTGTACGGGAAGGAAACATAAAGGCATCAGCACTTGCAAAGGCAGAACCTAATTCTTGCCCCATAAGATAGCCAACAAAATAAGTGTTTGTGTCAGCAAAGTGTTTTTGCAATGCTTGACGGTGTGGACCATCCCCAACCAATGCCAACCGCGCTTGGGGAATTGCCTCTAAAATTGGTTTGATACGCTCAATTTCTTTTTCAGCAGAAAGCCGCCCAACGTAAAGTAGCAATGGACTTTCTGGATGATTTTGCGATAAGCGCGATCGCATCTCTACACTAGCTAAATCGGGGTGAAATAATTCTGTATCCACCCCACGCTGCCACAAATCTACACGTTCAATACCGTGTGCTGTCAGTTCCTCTACCATAGCTGTGGAGGTACACAGATTCAAATCTGCTTGATTATGAGCGCCTTTCAGCAATTCCCAAAGAAGCCCTTCTAGCATCCCCAAGCCGTAATGTTGGAGATATTGGGGTAAATGCGTATGGTAAGATGCCACTAAGGGTATTTTGAGGATTTTGCTATAGAATATGCCAGCTAAACCCAAAACTGCTGGATTTACGACATGAATAACATCTGGCTTAAACTCTTCTAAAACATAACCAATGGCTGGGCGGGGTAATGCCATTTGCAATTCTGGATACAATGGCAGAGGAAAGCCAGTAACGCCGTAAACTTTAGCGCCTTTGTATTCTGTGATGCCTCCATCAGGGGCAATCACCAGCACTTGATTACCACTGCGCTGTAAATGATCAACAGTATGGCGTAGGCGCGTTACAATGCCATCAACCTTGGGTAAAAAGGTTTCCGTAAATAGAGCAATTCTCATATAAAACTATTCAGTACAGGCAGATAATCTCAGCTTCAGAGTGCATTTTGCTATTAAACACACAGTAAACTGTCTCGCGTGCTGTAATCAATTCTGACTTTTCACGGTATCTGGAAAACCTCTCTTCTTCATCTCTCTCCTTTTAGGAGAGAGACTTTGAATTTTACCCCTTCCCGTCGCTTATATCTTGCACCAGGCGACTGGAAGTCGCGGCTACACAGGCAAAACCCACCTCCGTGGGTTTAAACTACCGCTTCTCTACCAGACGCAAGCGCGAACGCTATCAGTCGGGAATTCCGACCCATCACTGATTGAAGACCACACTTCGGCGTTGCTCGGTGACCACCAAATCTAGGATTTGGTAGGGGTCTAAAAAGAGTCTATTCAGGGTTCGACTGACTTGTACTGAGCGTTGTCGTTGGCGTGGTCACTGAGCCTTGCCGAAGTGCAGCCTCTCGTAGAGAAGTAGCGCTCACACCGAAGTCCGCTTTTTCGGTCAAAATTGATTCTGAATTCTGACGACTGACGCCTTTATTCTGTTTCGATAAATAATAACTAATTGGTCGTCATATTGTGCTAAAATAGGACGACCATTTTTAGACCCACGATTTACTGGGGTTTACCCTAATTTCTGTGCCAAGAGACTTTCGGCATAATTTGTTTGTGATCAACTCGTTTCTGATACTTGATGGCAAAGTTTAACAGAGAATCGAGTAAAGAATCAGAGAGCAAGTGTGGCTGTAACCCTAAATCGAGCAATTTAGTGTTTTTAGCGTTGAAGTAATGTTCTTCTTTCTCGACTCTGGGATTATCTAGGTGATTGATTTCTACATTCAATCCCATAGCGTTACCAGCTTTTTTCACCATCAATGCCAATTCGCCGACGCTGAATTGTTCGGTAAATTGGTTAAATACGCGGAATTCACCAGCCTCGGCAGGGTTAGCGATCGCTAATTCCACACATCGGACTGTATCCCGAATATCCAAAAATCCACGAGTTTGCCCACCTTTACCATAGACTGTTAGGGGGTGTGCGATCGCTGCTTGAATACAAAAGCGGTTCAGTGCCGTACCAAACACACCATCGTAATCCAGCCGATTAATCAATAATTCGTCCATCCCCGTTTCTTCGGTTAAGACGCCATAAACTACACCCTGATTTAAATCAGTTGCCCGCAATCCCCAAATCCGGCAAGCAAAGTGGATGTTATGACTATCATGGACTTTGCTTAAATGGTACATTGAACCAGGCTGCTTGGGATAAGGTAAGGTATCCTTGCGTCCATTGTGTTCAATGGTGATATACCCTTCTTCTATGTCGATATTCGGTGTACCGTATTCACCCATTGTCCCCAACTTCACCAAATGACAGTCTGGGAAATCTTCCCGCATGGCGTACAACAAGTTCAACGTACCAACTACATTATTGACCTGGGTAAGAACTGCATGTTCACGGTCAATCATCGAAAATGGAGCCGAACGCTGTTCACCAAAATGCACTAGGGCATTTGGCTGAAATTGATGTAACGTTTTATGAAGAAATTCGTAGTTAGTAATATCGCCGATGAACAAGTCGATAGATTTGCTAGTCAAATCTTGCCAGCGCTGGAGACGTTGCTGAATTAGTGCGATCGGCGTGAGAGTTTCGACACCTAGTTCATTATCCCAGTGCCGCCGCACCAAACTATCTAAAATTCCAACTTCATAACCTCGATTGGAAAGGTAAAGAGCAGTTGCCCAACCGCAATACCCATCGCCACCAATAACCAGGACTTTCATCTTAACCAGTTTTTACTCGCTGATAGCTAAATCTATCAGGTTTCTGTCCCATCTCACTCATCATTCTGGAGGAGATATGAATTTTGGGGGAGTGGGGAGATGGGAGAGATAAGGGAGATGGCGGAGATAAGGAGAATAACCAATGCCCAATGTCCCATGCCCAATGCCCCATATTTCAAGATTTAGAAATCCGATACTGCTGGGCAATGTAATAAAACAAACGATAGTAATCTGGAAATTCTTGGCTCTTGCTTCGTCCTTGCCAGTAATATTTTACTTGACTCTGAGTTAGCGTTAGTGTCATCGAACCTACTCGTTGATCAACTTCTACAACCAGCACCCCAGATACTCCTTGGGTAGTCTGAAAGTTAGGTTTGATCTTTTTCATAGACTCTTGGTCTGTAACAATCGAATTTGGTAGCTGCTGACTTGCCCACCCCTGAATTTGCACTGAGTTATCCTGTAGTGAAATAAACGCGATTCCATCATCATTTGCTGGGGCTGCTAAAGAAGTCCAGTTACTCGGATATAGAAATTCAAAGCCATAACGGGAATTGCTATAAGTTTTCCAGGCGATCGCCCCGGCGTTAAAATCATTTGCAGTACAACCCCACAGAATTATAAACAGGGCAATGGCTCCGCTAACGCTGGCGGCAAACCGATAAATTCTTCGCCCCAAACTACAAATTTTCTTAGCAGTAGCCATTTACATTACACATTTTGCCAAAGTCACTGACTTTATAGAAATACCAGAAACTTAGATCAATACCTTCCCCAATTTACGATTTATTCCCGAATCGGGAAACTGCACCAAAAGAGCGCTCATTAAAAATTCAATATTCTTTTCAGCATATTTACCATTCTCTTTTGAGTTCCCGGTAGAAGAAGCTGAGAATAAGTGCTTTATCACACAACTCATTTACAGTCCATCTCAGACAGCCGACGAGCTAACTTTTTTTTCAATGCTAGTGTCATTCGCTGGCATCTCCTGTGGATATCAGCTGTTTACAACCGGAAAGGTATTTAACTTTAATCCGCTTACGCTCCAAATAATGAAAAAATAAGCCAAGTCAGGCAATCATTGCTTTATCGTTAATTAGCGATCGCTAATTCCCATCAAGGTTTCAGGCTTAGAATCCGTAAGTCCTGATTAATTTTCAGAGGTTCGTAGTCAGCGATTTATCGCTCAATTAAACAGCGTTTCCGCTCCAAATGTAAACAAATGTAACAAAATTGGCGTTAAAACGTTTTACCGTCTTGACAACCAACAAAAGAACGGATAACTTGATATACATACCCGGGTAAGACCGTTAAAGAGTTATATGCAAACGCAAACTAAGCAAAAGGTCACTTTGTATTTATCGCCAGAGTTGCACAGAAAACTGAAGATTCGTTCAGCAGTCGATTCCGAACCAATGTCAGAACTAGCCGAACGGGCGCTTGTTTTTTACCTGTCTAATTCAGAATTGGTTGAGGAGGTAGAAGATTCTTCTTATGGGCGGACTCATAGAGTTTATTCATGTCCAACTTGTGATAGCTCACTAGTCTTACGTGATGGGGAACTGATTGCTTTGGGCAATCAACCAGGAGTAATTGGTCAAAAACATCTTTCGATTGATGAGATGGATGAAGATGAAACCAATCCCAAGGGTGAGGAAGAGTTAGTTCCTTGCTAAATAGATCGGAATTATTGATGATTCGGTTGTTTTTACCAGAAGCAATGTCTCTACTGTCTCTATAAGGTCTCAAGTAGGTCGAAGTATGAAAGAAGAGCTCAATATCCTAATTCAAGCTCAATACCCTTTAATCTACCTTGTTACCTCCGAGGAAGAGCGGGCCGAGCAAGCAATTTCCACGATCGCCCAGTTGTTAAAGCCCCTACGTCGAGTATTTGTTTGGACAGTAACACACGGGATTGTGGAGTATGGTCAACCCCGGAATGTCACCCAACATAATACCGTGTCTCCAGAGGCGGCGATTGAGTGGATAATTCGGCAGAAAGAACCAAGTATATTTATTCTTAAAGATTTACATCCATTTATAGATGCGCCTGCAACTAATAGATCGTTGCGTGATGCGATCGCCAGCTTTAAAGGTACGCAAAAGAATATCATTTTGATGTCGCCGATGCAGCAAGTACCTATAGAACTGGAAAAAGAAGTTGTCGTTCTCGATTTTACATTGCCAGATATGGCTGAGTTAAATAAGGTATTAACTCTCCATATAGAGCAAAATCGTGGTCGGCGGGTGACAACAGAAGCCAGAGAAAAGCTTCTCAGAGCCGCTTTGGGTCTAACTAAAGATGAAGCTGAGAAAGTCTATCGGAAGGCACAGGTAACTACCGGGCGTTTGACGGAAGATGAAGTAGATATCATTTTATCTGAGAAAAAGCAACTAATTCGGCGCAATGGGATCTTAGAATACATTGAAGAAGATGAAACCATTGATGCTGTAGGTGGCTTAGAAGAGTTAAAAAGATGGCTTAAGCAACGCTCCAATGCCTTTACAGAAAGAGCGAGAGAGTATGGTTTGCCTCAACCAAAGGGGATGTTAATTCTCGGAGTTCCCGGTTGCGGTAAGTCATTAATTGCCAAAACTACTTCCCGGCTGTGGGGTTTACCACTGTTGCGGTTAGATATGGGGCGAGTCTACGACGGCTCAATGGTGGGACGAAGTGAGGCAAATCTGCGAAACGCCCTGAAAACAGCAGAATCTATTTCCCCAGCGATTTTGTTTATCGATGAATTGGATAAATCCTTTGCTGGTAGTGGAGGTTCGTCTGATTCTGATGGGGGGACTTCCAGTAGAATCTTCGGTTCTTTCCTGACATGGATGCAAGATAAGAAATCTCCAGTGTTCGTGATGGCAACTGCCAACCGAGTAGAACGCTTACCTGGGGAGTTCTTGAGGAAAGGACGCTTTGATGAGATTTTCTTTGTCGATCTGCCAACACCGGAAGAACGGCAGCAGATTTTCAATATTCATCTGACCAAGCGCCGTGAAGACATCTCTCGATTTGATCTTGAGCAATTAGCTAAGATGTCTGACGGCTTTTCTGGGGCAGAAGTTGAGCAAGCGATCGTTGCGGCAATGTATGAAGCTTTTGCCCAAGATCGGGAGTTCACCCAACTAGATATTATTGCTGCACTGAAGGCAACATTGCCGCTGTCTCGAACGATGCAAGAACAAGTAACGGCTCTGAGAGATTGGGCCAGACAGCGCGCACGCCCCGCAGCATCCTCCGTAGCTGAATATCAGCGAATGGAGTTTTAAAAGCTTTCCTCTGCCATCCCAGGGGGAAAGGCTAGCTCCCAATGCTAGCAGTTATAAGAAAAGCCGCATCCTGATAAGCGCGGCTTCGCCGAAAACAAACCGTTGTCGTTTTTCTCAATCTTCTCATTGGAGGAAACCCAAATGTCTCACTTTAGCACCCTGCGTACCAAGATCACCGATGCCGAAATCCTCAAGGCTTCCTTGCGCGACTTAGGTATCAGCGTAAAGACTGAAGCTGATGTCCGTGGTTATAACGGTCAGCGTGTCCGTTCTGACATCGTTGCTATGTTGGATGGCGAATATGACCTCGGCTGGTCTCGCAACAGCGATGGTTCCTTTGACCTAATTGCTGACTTGTGGGGAGTTGCTAAGAAGCACAACCAAACCGAGTTGATCAACTCCATCAACCAAAAGTATGCAGTTAACAAAACTTTGGCTGAAGTAAAACAACGCGGTCTGCAAAACGCCAATGTGAAGTTGGTATTGCAATAACAATTTCTCTGCGCGTTCCCAAAGCTGCACGGGTTAACCATATAAATAGCGGTTAACCCGCTTTTTTATCGGGACTGAGATTTTATTTCTCAGTCCCGATTTTTATGTTTTATTCTTTACTCGTACTCAGCTAAATATAAATAAGTCTAGCTCATCTACATTGTGAATAATATTTGAATCAGGAACGCCATATGACTCAGCTAGTTTAATGCTAGCTTCCAATCTCAATTCTAGGTTTAATTTAGGGTCAAAAGCTGCTCTAGCTAGGTCGCCCAATTTGTCATAAGTAGCGATAATATTAGCAATAGTAGTTTTGTAATCCTGATCAATTTGAGCAAGTAAGTTTTGATAATATTGTTCTACTTGCTTGCACAGGATTGCATTTTCTCCTAATAAATTTTTGCAGAAATCAGAAACTATACGACCTGCAATTGTACCAATAACCGCACCAACAACAGGAATAGGTATCAATGCTTGTCCTATAGCTGCTCCAGTTGCCACCATTGCGGAATCTGCACAAGCAAATAAACTCAATTCTACAAATTTTTCTGAAGAAATTTCTCCGCGATTCCAACTTCTGACTAAACTGGCAACTTCCATACCAGCACTGACAAATGCACCAGCTAAAGGAGCGGACATTTGGGCAAAATTAGTTAAACCATAAATCGCCGTCGCCGATATACTACTAAGTGTTGCACCTGTAGCTGTATCTATACCAATTTCTTTCCAATCTTCAAGTGTTAACTCACCTTTAAAAACATTTTTTCCTTCCTTATATTTCCCATAAATTTTAGTAGCAAATCTAATGCTACCTCCTATAACTGTACCTTTAACGGCAACCCGACCAAAATCAGTTATGTTAGGTTGAGATTCGGTACGTATTCTGTCTTTAATTTCTGCGTTATCTCTCTTTAATTCTTTGTCATGGCGAGCTAGCGTATCATCGACTTTACCTATTTGTACATCTGAATAGTTAGATGATGCAGGTTGGATAGTTTGATTAAAATGATGGACAGAAAGCTGTTCTATCTCATGAGCTTTTTCTTTTATTGTTTGAGCAGTACGAGTTGTTATTCCTTCTACATTTTCACCATTCAAAATTTTTTGAATGGTGTCATACTGGTCTTTAGGGATATGATAAAAAGATCCATCTCTGCCAAAATTATCATATTTCTTCATGTGGTCGAGAACATGATCCAGAGTATTTCCAGTACCATTGATAAATTTAGACTGTACCTGAACCCCGTTAATTAAATAATCTTCCGGTGCTGTTCTTCTAACTCCGTCAAATGTGGCGCGAGGAGTCGAAGAGTTCAAGAGCGATTTAGCATTACGAATACCAACTTCTACTTGTTCAGCTATTTCACCGTGTTTTGTGCTTGTATTTCCCAAGATATTTTCAGGAGTAGCTAAAAAATAACGGACTTTATCAACTTCTTGAATAGCCGCAAAAAAGGCTTGATCTTGTTTGCTGACTTCCCCAGCTAGTTGTTCTGCATGGTGCAAATTATCTTCTAATATTATTGCAGCAATAAATTGATTTGTCTGATGTCTATTTTCCAGTTTATCCATATACCAAACCTTTTATGTGTTGATTTGATCTAGCAAAATAATTGAGCCACTAACGAAACAAGGTTAGTAGCTCACTATAAACTTACAAATTATTTCTACAGCTTAAGGTCTACTGTTTTTTTGAGTGACTGACTCAGCGCATGGATAGAATTAGAATTTTTTGATTATGGTATAATCATTTAGTTATTTTAATTTAAAGTCCAATATATACTTTATTGAGTCAATAGTATAATTAGCGATTAGCCCACTTTTTTATGACTTCAAATCTTCACGCCATGTAAAAATAATTTGCTCCTCAGCTTGCCTAAATTCAATATTAAATTTATCAAATACAACTTCTCGCCCTAAAAGCAATTGTTCTCCGCCTGTGTTGGTTTGTAACCATGCTACAGGAGTAATAAAATTGTGTTCATCAATTGTCATTTCGACATTGCGTAAAACGTACTCAACTCTGCCACCTATAGTTTCTGCCAACAAAGTTGATTCTGAATCAGCCAAAGCATAGCCTAAATCCTGACCAACTTTGAATGAAATTAAACTTAATTCAGCACCCGAATCTACTAACATTATTGTGTGAGATTCTATATCTTTGTGTTTTAAAATAACACTATAATTGGGTTGCCAATCATGTCGAGCGACAGTGCGGAAGCGAATTGGTAAAATTTCTATAGAAGCAGTGCGACGGGGAACTAGGTAAATTAAAAAAGGCTGTTTTGCAGCATTACCTAATGCTAAAACTTCGCGTAAGTTTTCGCTGTGAGCAATTATTCCATTTGCGTTGTAAGCGATATATTGATTTTTATATAAATCTAATAACATTTGGCGGTTACGATTCAACCACTTTAACATTTCATCTCTTTCGCTTTTAGAGGATGTTGTGTTCATATATTTTGAGTACGTTCTTAGTCCTTCTGCTTCGTGGTTTACCACCCTTGATTATTTCGTTGATCATTACCATTATAATGGTTTTGCTGTTGACTTATATTGTCATGCCTAGAGTTAGCCGTTTGTTGAGCTTTTGGATATATCCTAAATTACGAAAAGTTTAGCGATTGAAATTACTCTAACTCAACTCTATTAATTAAGAGTGATTGGGTTGCTTTCAATCCTCAGCTATATTAACCAACCAAGTTGCGTGCCATTATCAATATACTCTTGCATCTTATCTTGCAAAATTCGTAAGTTATCGCTCTCAGAACGCAATTCAATTACAAACTCAGGACAAATCGGTGCAAACTTTTTTCGCAGTTCTGCTGGTATCGCTTCCCAGCGATCGCATTTTATCCACGCCGCATCTGGAGATCGCACCGCACCATTCGGCAAAGTAAACCCACCACTGGAACCAAACCCTACACCTGTACCATCTTGCTTTGTCCAAATACCCAACTGACCAATAATTTCAAAGTTACGTTGGCTAGTTTCTGCATCTGTTGGAGACATAATCACTAATTCTCCCACAGCATTGCGTTCGATGCGAAAGTCGCGATTTAGCTGACAAAATTCATAAAACTGGTCTTCGGTTAGTGCGTAGGCGTAGCCCGTCGTAGACATCGCAGGTTGCAATTGCAAGACCATTGGTATAATTTCTGTGGCTACAGGTAAGTTGGTATTCATATTCATTTTTGGGGACTTCACCTGTCTTCAGGATATATCTTGGCAAAATTTTAGGGGTGGTTTCGTAACCACCCCTTTATTCCCCTAATATTTAGAATTTAGTTACAGCCCCCTGAATGGGAAGTTAATTTACTCAGAAATATTAATCGAACTTTCAAATTGAGAATTAGCCAATGTTGGTGCAGAGAAGATACGCGAGTATAGACTTGATGGTTGTTGATGAGCAACAACTGGTAGAACTTGACGAGCATGGGCGGCTAATTCCACTGCCTTTACATCATAAGTCTGCGTTGCCAATTTGGGATAAAACCCGATTCCGATGATTGGCAGCAGCAAACAAGCGGTAATAAATATTTCGCGGGGTTTGACATCAGATATTACAGCATCCAAGTGCAACTCTTGACTTTGTTCACCGTAGAACACTTGACGCAGCATCGACAGTAAATAAATTGGTGTCAAAATCACGCCAACGGCTGACAGCAGTACGACTACAACTTTGAAGCTGGAACTGTAAACATCACTGGTGGCGATACCGAGAAATACCATCAACTCACCCACAAAACCACTCATTCCGGGTAAGGCGAGAGAAGCCATTGAACCAATGGTAAACAGAGCAAAGGTTTTGGGCATTACTTTGGCCATACCGCCCATTTTATCCATCATCAAGGTGTGGGTGCGATCGTAAGTCACGCCAGACAGGAAGAACAAGCTAGCAGCAATCAAGCCGTGGGAAACCATCTGTAGCACTGCACCACTAATACCCAGTTCTGTGTAGGAGGCAATCCCAATCAGCACAAATCCCATGTGGGCAATTGAAGAGTAAGCCAAGCGGCGTTTGAGATTGGTTTGGGCAAAGGCACAGCAAGCACCGTAGACAATATTCACTACACCCAAAACCGCTAACACTGGCGCAAAAGTCACATGGGCATTGGGCAACATTTCCACATTGAAGCGGATGACGGCATAACCACCCATTTTTAACAACACACCAGCCAAAATCATCGAACCGGGTGCTGATGCTTCACCGTGAGCATCAGGTAGCCAAGTGTGTAAAGGGAAAATCGGTAACTTCACCCCGAAGGCTATCAAGAAACCTGCATAAACCAACAATTCCAAGGTTTTGGGGTATTCTTTCATTCCCAGAGCTGCCATGTCGAAGGTGATGGTATCTCCAGAGAATGCCATTGCAAAACCGGCAATCAAGATAAATATTGATGCGGCGGCGGTGTAAAGAATGAATTTGGTAGCCGCATAACGGCGATTTTGTCCTCCCCAGATGGAAATCAGCAGGTAAACCGGCACTAACTCGATTTCCCACATCAGGAAGAACAACAGCAAATCCTGGGCGACAAATACGCCAAGCTGGGCGCTGTACATTGCTAACATCAAACCATAAAATAATCGCGGCTTGGTGGTAACTTTCCAAGCCGCGAATATTGCGAGGGTATTTATTAAACCTGTCAGAAGCAGTAAGGGCATCGATAATCCATCAACCCCCACCGCCCAATGCAAACCTAACTGTGGTACCCAAGGATAGTTTTCTACAAGTTGGAGTCTTGAACTCTGGAAGTCGTACTTATACCAAAAGGCATAAATCATCAGTGCAAAGTCAGCGATCGCAACTCCCAAACCATACCACCGAATGGTTCTACCTTCCTTGTCTGGGATTAGGGGGATGGCTAAGGCAGCCACCAAGGGTAAGAGGATTATGGCTGTTAGCCAAGGAAATTCAATAGCATTCATCACTTCTGACAATCAATTTGCTCTCTCACTTTTAGTTACATTATATGAAGCTATTTGTACTTTTGTAACCTTTATTGAAGTTTAAAAGATTAAATTTTTGCTTCCAACAGGAATATATACTCATTGAATGTGAATTTATCAGGACAAATAAGAATAAATACTTATCAGATTTTGACGGGTTATAAATGTAAACTTTTGCAAGGTCAAGAAAAAACAGCAGCTAAAGCCCAATACGCTTGGGTTAAGGCTTAACTCTTTGTCAAAGTCAATTTTTTTAACCAGCTGCCTTCTTTACGAGATGCTGCGCGATCGCAAATCTCAAATCTCAAATCGTTTGACAATTGTCCAAACTTCCCCATGCGATCCGACATCGGGAACGGAGATTGTCTTAAACTCAGTAATGAAGGGCTTGTCATAAACCAGGAGTCAGAATTCAGGAGTCAGAATTGCTGAATATTCTACCCATAAAGGGATAGAGTTTTAATCAGGAAGAATATTTAATACTAGTTTTGCGTACACTTCAGCACAAGTCAGTGACCGCCAAGGACGAAAGCGCGTAGCGGGACGAAGTAGGGTTTTAACCAGTTCTGCCATGATAGGTTATGACTGGAATTGATTACTAAAGGCAAGCAAAATTATGTTCACCGATCGCAAAGGGCAAAGAGTACCGAATGTCACTTTCCATACTCGCAATAACAACGACTGGGTGGACGTGACAACCGATGAATTGTTTGCTGATAAGACAGTGGTTGTCTTCTCTTTACCGGGTGCTTATACTCCAACTTGTTCATCAACTCATCTCCCTGGCTACAACGAATTGGCTAAGGTTTTCAAGGAAAATGGTGTTGATGAGATTATCTGTATTTCTGTGAATGATGCCTTTGTGATGAACGAATGGGCGAAGGATCAAGAAGCAGAAAATATCACACTAATTCCTGATGGTAATGGTGAATTTACTGAAGGCATGGGTATGCTGGTAGATAAATCAGACTTAGGGTTTGGGAAGCGATCGTGGCGTTATTCTATGCTGGTGAAAGATGGTGTAATTAACCAGATGTTTATTGAGCCAGACGAGCCAGGAGATCCCTTTAAGGTGTCCGATGCCGAAACAATGCTTAGATACATCAACCCCCAAGCAGTGAAGCCGGAAGTAGTTTCTCTGTTTGCGAAAGTTGGTTGTCCCTTCTGTGCGCGTGCGAAGGCGATGCTCAAGGAACATGGCATCAACTACGAAGAAATTACCTTGGGTAAGGATATCACCACGCGATCGTTAAAAGCAGTTACAGGTGCGGCAACAGTTCCCCAAGTGTTTATCGATGGTAAATTAATTGGTGGTTCTGAGGCATTAGAAGCTTACTTTGCAGCTAAGTAGGTTTTAGTTGGAGCGCACAACTGTTACCAAAGTCATGGTATTTTTTACCGTAGCCTAGCCACAGATCCCCGACTTCTTTGAGAAGTCGGGGATCTTTTTTTCAAAAGTCAGCAGTTAACAAATCTTTAGATGAGGAAATGTATTTTTGCCCAGTTACTAAGTACTGATCATCTAAAATTGATTCGGATTAAATTTCCATTTATTTAAAAGAAAATATGTTTGCTAGAATCCGCCGAATTTTGAGTCAATTTTTTAGTAAATCAAGGACAATCAACAATGAACCACTGAATAAAGTGAGTTTGATTGTGATTATTTTAATTGATATTTTTATCTTGATTAATGTTTTTACGGGACTGGATGATATTAGCAGATGGTATATCAGCCCGAACAAGGCTTATCCATGTTATTCAGAGTGGCAAGATTACCGGACAAAAACCACTAAAGATAAAGACTATGAAATTGTTAGACTTTCATTGCCATCTGACACGAACAATCAACTCAGTTTTCAGCGAAACTATCAACAAGCCGAAGCAGGACATCTGGGTAAGGTTTCTAAAACGTGCTTGCAATATGCCGATTATAAAGATAAGATTAACAATTCTGAAAAGCAGCAAATCATCAAAAATATTGATCAGAAACAAGCGAAAATCAGTAGGCTTGAACAAGACGATCGCACTATTAAAGCCCAATATGACTCAACGCTTTTAGAAAAAATTGCCGGTCAGGATCGTCAACAATCAATTAATCAAGTCAGTGCTGAAAAAGCTAAACAGGCATTAGAACAAAATAATCGCCAAATTTCTACCCTTAAACAGGAAAATTCTACTCTGAAAAATGAATTGCTTACCAAACCTGAAAGCATTAGTTTTATAGCCTTTATTAAAGATGACAATCAATTCCGGGAAGTTGATAAAGGCTATAAAAAGGCATCATTTTGGTATCCAAGTATCCAGCTTGCTTTTCAGTCCTTCTTTCTTATACCACTGATTCTCATTGCCTTATCAGTTCACAAATTTGCCCAAGGAAGAGGATATGGACTCATCTCGCTAATTAGCTGGCATTTGCTAGTTATCTTTTTTATCCCACTAATCGTTAAAATATTTGAATTTCTTCAAATAGGTGTAATATTTAAATTCAGGACTTACGCAAACAATAGCCGAAACCCTTATTTTCAGGTAGGGGCAATTCATGAATTGCCCCTACCGCGTGTACTTTTGCGTAAGTCCTATAAATTTTTATTTGATATCATTAGCGCCATTTTTGGTGGTTTACTTTTCCTGATCAGTTATATTTATATCTTACTGATTCCGATTATTGGTTTTGGAATTATCCAGTTTTTTCAAAAATTTGTCTTTAATGCTAAAGTCCAGGCAGCTAGCAGAGTTCAAAAATCACACTGCGTCAATTGTGCCAAGAAAATTCGAGATATTGATACTTACTGTCCGCACTGTGGTTATAATCAATATATTGAATGCCAAAACTGTCATAATCTTACTTATAAACATTTGTCGTATTGTAAACATTGTGGAACTTCTCAAGATTCCAGTAAATTGTAATCAGTGAATTCGTTTATCAGTCTTTTTAAGTTAGATATGGAAAAAGTGAAAACAGCCTATAAAGAGAGTCAATCACCTGTTTCTTTTCTCAAAAACCTGTTGATTGCGCGTTGGCGATCGCTCTTACTCCTCTTAATAGGTGTATATTTACCTTTGCAGGTCTTTGAAATCCTGACAGTGAAGATATGGCAGAATCAAGCTGGCTTACCGTGGGATGTGCCTATTCTGTTAGCAGTTCATTCTACACTAAACCCACAGCTGGATGTTTTAGCGGTGACGCTAGCTACAATTGGATTGCCTTGGACGGCGATACCGATTTTAGGTGCGATCGCACTCATATTATTACTTCAAAAACGCTGGCGATCGCTAGCTTATTTACTCACCGCCTCAGTCGGAAGCATTATCATCAACCGCACAGCAAAGGAATTAATGCATCGAGTCCGTCCACAATTATGGCAGTCCATTGCACCTGAGTCTAGTTTTGCATTTCCCAGCGCTCATGCCATGACGAGTATAACTTTGGTAGCAATTTTGCTATTCTTAACTTGGGCTAGCTCTTGGCGCTGGTTGGTTCTCATGTTCGGCAGCTTATATGTAATAGCTATTGCGTGGTGTCGTCTCTATCTGGGGGTTCATTTTCCCAGTGATATTCTCGCGGGTTGGATGGTTGCATTAGGTTGGACAATTGGCGTCAGTCTAATTATCAAGCCCTATGGAACTCAAGCCAAATCTGTAGATAGCGATCGCTTCGCCAACGTCTTTGACGAACGCCCTGAAGATGAAACTACTTTACTCCCTGAAGAAAGAAAGTTGATAACTGAGGAGTGATATTATATCCGCTTAAAAACTTATTATTTAGGCTGACGCACAGACACGACGAAAAGATTTTAATCATAAATGATCTGAAAGCTTGTTGCCGTGTCCATAATAAGATAGATTTACATATACAGATTTTGGACACAAGATCAGATTCATGACTCTAACCATGAATCGGGGTGGTAGCGAAACAAATGGAAAATCTGTACTACTATAAAAAGTGAGTGTCACAAATAATTTCACTGTTTTCGCAATCAGATTGAAGTGCGTTAAAGTGAGCAATTGGAGTTAAGGATAGATTTATATGCGCTTGCCAATCGCAATTAGTGCCATTTTAGTGGCATCTTTGGGTTTGAATGCACCTGTAATGTCTCAACCTCGTATACAGGTAGCGCAAACACCAGCATCTACTAATTTCACCTTTGAACAATTTAAGATTAATTACCGATTATGGAGACGGCAAAGAATCCCTAACTATCGCTATGAATTCACTAGAAGTTGCTATTGTTTCCCCAAAGCCACAGAACTAGTGATTATTGAAGTACGGAATGGTGTCACAACTTCCATAACTTCTAAAGAGACTGGTAAACCAGTAGATGCACAATTATTCCAAAAATACAATACTATTCCTAAACTCTTTAATATCATTAGAGATGCGCTGATTCAAAGAGCAGCAAATCTGACTGTACAATATGATCCGATAATCGGCTATCCAACTCAAATTAACATTGATTATGATCGTCGAATAGCTGATGATGAAATCTTCTTCACAATTAAGAATCTGCAAAAAATCAACTAAATATAGCTAACGAGAGTATTCATGTATAGCGGTTCTCAATTGCATAGAATACAGCCGATTCATTTATTAGTAATATTTTCCCAGGCATTGAAATACACTCAAAAATAAATTACGAGCCTTGGAAAAGGTCATTAATTGAACTTATACTCTGTTTAATTTGTTCTGTCAGAGAAGTTCTTAATAAGTCAAGGGTTTCGGCTGAAAAATTGAGTAATCCCAAAGCATATAATAGGCTCGAAATACCAATAAATAGAGCCAAAAATCTCCCAAAGCAACCGGGATTAATTTCAATAAAACCTAATTTAGATTGCCCAATGACAGCAATCGTTATAAAAACAATTCCTGCTATTAAAAATGTGCTATTTGGAGTTAAATCTGTCATTTTTCTCTTCAGATGCCTCAGCCGAAATTTCCTGTTTTTGAACTCCAATACTAAAGCTTTTGTTAGTAGTGAGCGATTTATCGCTTTATATAAGATTCTCAAAGGCTAAAACTACCAGGGATGAGTCGATGACGGAGATGTTCAACGTATTGACTCAAATCGCTGTTAACGATCTATTTCATCAGCAGATTCAAAACCTGCACCGTAGGCATCGCTAACTCTATAATAATATATTGATATTAAACTAAAAACGGACGCGCCAGAAAAAAGCTAGAAATTGATTTAGCATCTATCGGCTCTCCTTCCAGAATAGCTTTCTCTAATTCTTCGGGAGTTAAAAATACAGTTTCGATATCCTCGTCTTTATCTTGTGGTGGTGGTGTCTCCAGCTTTGACAAATCTCGTGCTAGAAAAGCATAGATAATCTCATCAGAATAGCCGGGAGCTAGAAAAAATTCGCCTAGTTTGTCCCATTTTTGGGCACTATAGCCAGTTTCTTCGGCGATTTCACGCTGTATTGTCTCTAAAGGTTCTTCATTTGGTTCTACAGTTCCCGCCGGAAATTCTAATATCCGTCCCTGAATTGCAAAACGATACTGGCGCACGAGTACAAGTTTACCCTCTGCTGTCACTGGCACAGCTAAAGCACCACCAGGATGACGAATACATTCCCATTCTCCTTCCGATTTATTCGGCAAACGCAAGCGATTTACTTCAAAATCAAACTTGCGTCCTTTATAAAAAAAGCGTTGTTTCAGCAGTTGTGGTAATTCTCTACCTAATGGCATAGTAAAATCTGATTATCTGTGAATACTGAGGTGAAATCAGCCTTCTTTTAGATTTAAGGATGGTATTTTTAATTGCCCATCCATAAATGTACATCAGAACAGTCTACCTGTTTGAGCAGTTCTTTAATAACACACCCAGAAACTGGTTCCATCCAATCTGGAGCAATTTCTGCAAGTGGTATTAACACAAAAGCCCGATCGCACATTCGTGGGTGGGGAATCTGGAGGTTTGGTGTATCCATAATTAAGTCATCATATAATAATAAATCTAAATCCAGGGTTCGTGGCCCCCAGCGTTCCTGACGCACACGCCCAAATTGTTGCTCAATTCCTAACAAAATTTCTAATAACTGCTGGGCTGTGATTTCTACCTGCAATGTGACGCAGCCATTTAGGTAATCTGGCTGTGGTGGACCGACGGCTTTAGTTTGGTACCAATTTGATCTGGCTTCTAAGAGAATACCTGGGGTTTGGGCTATAGTCTCGATAGCTGCTTCTAAAATTGTCTGTGAATCGCCCATATTACTACCAAGGGCAAGGGCGCTTCGTCTGGGCTTTGCTTTGGAGTAGCCAGCAGCAGGCATTGCACTCTCCTTAAATAAGCTGTTTTCGGGCTGTATTTGCGGATACTTTGCTGTACCTATTGCAGAAAATGTCAATAGTTTTTATCTTGCTAATATTTATCATAATTACAGGATTTTGACAAAATTAAATTCACGAAATCTAAAAAACATTATTTTATGGTTAATTTAGTTAATTATTTATAGGATATTATACTAACAGAATCGTAGTGCGCTAACCCCAATGATTGATGGTGCGTTAGATAGTTTTTACTACTTTGAGCGAGGAACTGACGTGGGGAAGCTTACCTCCTAGTTCAAGCGAAGACCAACTAATTTGTGTGACTCTGGACAAGGAGGAACGAATGAGAGCAGCTAACCACCAACACATCTGGCGTAGGCGAGGCAGTTACCGAGCAAAATGAAAATTTTCCGATCTAGGATTAAGGTCAATCAGTCAACTGGCGGTAAACCACTCTATCGTCGCTTATGGTTTTGGGCAGGTTTGGGTGTAGGTGGTGGGATAGTTGCCTTGATCTACGGCGTCAGTTTAATAGATCGGACTTTGCCAGATCAGGCGGAGTTGAATGCCGTGTTGAGAGAGCAAACACTGACGATCAAAGCTGCTGATGGCACCATATTAAAACAACAAGGTGAAGCGACCAGAGAAGAGTTAAAGCTGGAACAAATACCAGATAATTTAAAAAAAGCTTTCATCGCCTCAGAAGATAGAAGATTTAAACAACACAACGGAGTTGATCCGCAAGGGATTGTCAGAGCGGGTTTGAATAATTTGCGATCGCAAGGTGTGGTCGAAGGTGGTAGCACCATTACTCAACAGCTAACGCGGATTCTGTTTTTGAAACAAGAACAGACAATCTGGCGCAAACTCAAGGAAGTCCGCCTTGCACAAAAAATGGAACAAGTATTAACCAAAGATCAGATTTTAGAGCGTTACCTAAATCTGGTTTATTTGGGATCTGGAGCTTATGGTGTGGCAGATGCAGCCTGGGTATACTTCAGTAAATCACCCGATCAGCTTTCTTTAGGGGAAATGGCAACGATTGCTGGATTAGCTCCCGCCCCCAGTTTGTACGCCCCAGACAAGAATCCAGTAGCGGCAAAACGGCGGCGCGACTTAGTATTGCAACGGATGCAAGAAGATGGAGTGATTACAGCAGAACAAAGGCAGGCAGCGCTTCAGGAACCATTAACCCTCAAAAGCAGTTTACCTAAGCGAATGCAAGCAGAATCACCCTACTTTACCAGCTACATCGAAAAAGAATTGCCGAAGTACGTTTCCCCGGATGTGCTAAAAAGCGGAGGTTTAGTAGTGGAAACCACACTAAACCCAACTTGGCAGAAGGTCGCAGACGAGGCAGTAGCGAAAACACTGCGAAATCAAGGACGCTGGGAAAACTTTAAGCAAGCAGCAATGGTGGCCATTGACCCCCGGAACGGTGAAATTAAAGCAATGGTTGGGGGGAAAGACTTTGGTAATAACCAGTTTAATCACGTTACTCAGGCACAACGGCAGCCAGGATCGACATTTAAAGGGTTTGTCTATGCGACTGCGATCGCTAGCGGTAAAAGCCCCTACGATAGTTACGAGGATGCACCCTTTGTCGTAGACGGCTATGAACCAAAAAATTATAGTGAAAACTTCCACGGTTCAATGACCATCCGCGATGCCCTCACCCGCTCTGTTAATATTATTGCGGTAAAGGTGTTGATTGATGTGGGATTTACGCCAACGATAAAACTTGCCCATGATATGGGGATAAAATCTGAACTTAAGCCCACCTACTCTTTAGCACTCGGCTCAAATGAAGTCAATCTCCTAGAGTTGACCAGCGCCTATGGCAGTTTTGCAACTCAAGGATTGCATACAGAGCCTCATGGTATTAGCCGGATCATCAACCGTCAAGGCAAAGTTATCTGGTCAGCTAATTTCAAGTCTCAACGCGCCCTTGACGCTGACAGTGCCGCCATCATGACTTGGATGCTACGCAACGTCGTCGAAGAGGGGACTGGTGGTGCTGCACAATTAGGTAATAGACCTGTTGCTGGCAAAACCGGCACCTCTGACGAAGCCCGCGATTTATGGTTTATTGGGTACATTCCCCAGATGGTGACAGGGGTCTGGCTAGGTAACGATGATAACCACCCCACAGACGGCAGTAGTGGCAGTGCAGCTTACACTTGGCACGAATTTATGGAAAAAGCGGCAGAGGGGATGCCTGTAGAAAAGTTTCCCAAACGACCAAACTTAGAAGGTCGTAAAGGCACCATCAAAGCCCAGGCCATCAAGCCTAAACAAGTACTGAATCGTTCTATTACCTCTGATGATGACTCAGAAGGGGAAAGTTCGAGAAATTCTAATTCTGAGGATAGCGGCTCATCCAAAAGACGTAGAAGCAGGAGAAGCTATTCTGAAGATGAACAGCAATCTAGCGATTATACCCCAAGACGGAGAAGGCGCGATCGCAGCGAAGAATCAAGTTCCAATAAATCTTCCTCAGAATCATCTACTCCAAGGCGGCGAACTAGAAGAGTCGAATCTGATTCTCCCCCGCCTCGAAGAACTCCGCGAGAGTTACCTCCGGCAAATAGTTCCGGTTCTTCATCACCACAACCATCCTGGCGAGATAGACTTAGACCTCCTCAGTAATAACAATTTCAAAATTCAAAATGAGACTCGCAAACTCGCTCTAAGCGTTCCCGTAGCATTGAAAATTAAAGACATTTTCAGACGGGGATTTAAGCATTGGGCATGGGAAAAATTTGTTCAATAACTCCCTCATCTCCCTCATCTCCCTCATCTCCCTCATCCCCCTGTTTCTTCCCATGCAATATCAACTTGTTTAAACTAAACTCCGGGGGGATGTTAGGTGATACGCTCATCTTATATATAGTGTATTAAATACTGTTGCATAATCTTGGAGAATATACTCATGGATTTATTGATGCAAGTAGCAGCACCAGCCATAGATGCTGCTCCTCATTTTCCCTTCGCTTTCACCTTGGTATATGTCGTTGGTTTTATTGCTGCTGTAACCATTGGTTCAATAGCTTGGTACAACTCGAAACGCCCCGCAGGTTGGGAAAGCAAAGAGCGTCCTGATTTTGTGCCGAAAGTTGATAAAGAAGAAACTCCGGGTCTAGGTGAACCGAAGTCAAAGTAGTGATTAGTGATGTTAGCGGATAGCTAGGGTTTAGCCCGTGCTGAGTTAAATAACCAAACTTAAAAATCATCTAAAGACGCGATTCTTCGCGTCTTGTCAACTCATAACTCAGTGTTAGTTTTGCACTTCAACCCAACGGCGGTAAAGCTTTTGAATTTGTTTAAGAAGCTGATTGTGATCTGATTGATCTGAGTGATTCGGCTTCGCTATATCCTGCAATTTCGTCAGGAGTCTAGCTTCTTCGACGGCAACTTCACCATCGCTATAAATTAAGCCACTGATGGCTTCAATCAGATTTTCACAATCTTCAAGGCTGGGGCGATCGCCTAAATACTCCCGCACCCAGTCATAGCACTCTTTTGGCTCTACAGGAACTAATTCGTACAGCCAAGGCTTAATTTCTGGATCGTTAGCCAAACCCTTTGCTTGAGCTATTTCGCGCAGATATTGCCGTTCTTCTGGCTGGATTTTACCATCAATCCAGGCTGCTCCAATCAGGATTTTAACTAAGTTTTTTACATTGGAAGGGGAAACCATTGCTGACTCCTCTGGTAGATTCAGTCGTCCACAAAATCGTACAATCCCAAACAGTATTCACGCGGAATTATTGGTTTTTCTTAAGCGCACCATAAAAAAGCCATCCATATCCTGTCGATGGGGCCAAACTTTAAACCAACCTTGAGGCGTGCTATGGGCAGAATCAGCAAACTCAAAACCTTTGGCAGACTCAATTTGCCAATCAGGTGACTCAGCTAAAAATGCCGAAATCACTTGTTCATTTTCTGCTGGATGCAATGTACAGGTAGCATAAAGTAGTACACCACCCAGCTTGACAAAAGTAGATGTATGTGTTATCAATTCCTTTTGCAGCACCGAAAGTTCTCGAACAGATTCTGGTGTCTGTCGCCAACGTGCATCAGCATGACGGTGCATGGTTCCTAACCCAGAACATGGAGCATCGAGTAATACGCGGTCTGCGGTGTTTTGAAATTGGCTAAAATGACGACTGTCGCCAGTGCAAATTTGAATAGATTGTAAATTCAGCCGTTGAGAATTTTCTTGGAGTTTGCGAAGACGAGAAGCAGTGCGATCGCAAGCCCAAATTTTCCCTTTATCTGCCATTAACTCAGCGATATGGGTTGTTTTACCCCCTGGTGCAGCACAAGCATCAATTACCACCTCACCTGGTTGGGGGTCAAGTAAATGACCTACCAATTGGGCGCTACTATCTTGTACAGTCCACCAACCCTCTTTGAAACCCGGTAGTTTTTGAATTGATCCAGCACTACCAATCAATCGTAAAGCTTGGGTTAAATGAGGAATCCGTCTCACCAAAATACCAGCAGATTGTAAAGCCGCCTCAACTTCTTCAATTGAAGTGCAAAGTGGGTTGATTCGTAAGTCAATTGTTGGTGATTGGTTCATCCATTCACACAGTTGTTCTGTCTCGGCTAAACCCAATTGTTCTAACCAAACTTGAATCATCCAGTCAGGAAAGCTGTGTAAAATGCCCAAGCGTTCCACTGGGTTTTCTGGAAGTTGTAACGGATCTGTTTTTATCTTCTCTGCAAGGCGGATATACTGGCGTAATAAACCGTTAACAAAACCTGTGAGTCCAGAAAAACCATTTTCTTTAGCGAGTTGGACGGTGGTATTAACAGCAGCTGAAGCGGGAATACGCTCTTGATAGCGCAGTTGGTAGAAGCCCAGATGTAAGATAGTGCGGAGGTCTTGTGGTTGTTGATCAGATTTCTTTTTAGCGAGTTGATCAATGAGAGTATCAAGAGTGCGCTGCCTTCTGACACTCCCATAAATCAATTCTGTCAGCAAGCGGCGATCGCAATCAGCCAAATTAACTTTTTGCAGCACTCTATCTAGGGCAACATCAGCATAAGCCCCCTTATGAACATCTCGCAAGGCGATAAAAGCTAGTTGACGGGCGTTTGTCATGGAAACAAGAATCAGGAGTCAGAAAGCTTTTGTATTCTAACTCCTGTACAGATGCGATTAATCGCGTCTCTCCCAACTTCCTATCGAGTCAGATACGGGTCTACAGTGGCGATTTCAAACTCACATGCTCTAGAAACTTGTTCTGCTGGTAATTTTCCAAAGCTGATTAATGGTAAATAACTGTGGTTTGCCATCAGTTCTTTTGCTAATAAGAACCCAGTAATTGTCCAAGTTTGATATTTCCTAGCTTGTTTCCCAATCAGTCGCCCTTTCTTACCATCGTAATATTCTGGCCATTCATCTGCTATCAGGCGTGGTCGAGCAATTTCAATAGCCTTTTGTGCCAGACTTGTTTTGTTAGTTTTCACAGCCGCCGCCGCTAACATCCACATTAAAACTGGCCAACTACCAGCATTATGATACGACCAGGGTATATTTTTGGGGTCACATCCAGTTACAATTCTGTACTCTTCATTTTGCAAAGCTGGGAAACAAATTTTCATTGGCATATCTCCCACCAAGTCATCCCATCGTTCCTCAATCAGAGTCATAATCGCTTGTGATTGTTCTTCGGTGGCTAAGTCTGAAATAATTGCCATTAAATTTCCGAGTGAAAAGAAGCGAGTATCTAACTGCGACGGACCGACATTACCTGCTAGATAACCACCTTTTTTGGGCAGCCACTTATCTAATTCATAATAGGGAACAGAATCTACATATATGTTGAACAGATTAACAGCACCCTTGCCATATTCTTCACTTTTGAAGCGATAAATTGCATTCAAACGATTAATATCTATCCAATAATGCTGGCGAATATGAGCGCATAAAAGAGGCAACCGATTATCAATCGCTTCAACAATATCAGAATTTCCTTGACAAATTAGCAGTTCACGAGATGCCCGCAATGCCGTGTAAAAAAGAACTTGTAGTTCTAGAGGATGCCCATAAATGCCCATACGACGGTCAATCATACAAGCACCATCTGGAACCAACAGCGTTGGGTACATATCAAAACGATTCGCCAAGCAGATTTCCATGATTAACCTGATCCCATTTTGGAATTCAGGTTTATAGGCTAGAGAAAAATCATCTGTAGCGACTACATAAGCACGCAATAAAATAATCCACCAGAGACAAGAATCTACAGGTGTAACTCTAGCGATCGCATGTTCACCAAAATCTGCTTCTAAATATTCTTGCCCATTTTCTGATACAACTTTAAAGCTAGCTGGGATTAATCCTCGTCCCGGCTTATAGGCATCTAATGCTCTTTCTTTAGGCTGTAACTTTAAGGTTTCTTCTAAGAAATTGCGAACAATATCTGTTCTACCTTTGATCAGAAAAATTAGACCTGAAGAGACAAAATCCCGGATAAAGCACTGGTCATAATTAAGCGCCTCTACAGATGCATCATAAGCGGCTACCGTCCCAACGGGGCGTCCTTGATAGTAGAGAATTGACTTTTCTAGCGCTAGCCAAGCTTCTTCCACTTCTTTTAAATTTTCAGTAGTTTCCAATTCGTTTATGTGCATCGCCAGAATAACTCCATAAGGGTTGTGAATTTGCGGTAGATGTGTCTTCATTTATTATTTTTGCTACTCTCAGCATAGCAAAAACGATTCTTTGAATAGCAAATATAATTGAGAGAAACATTAATCAACTAACAATGAATAAACATGCTGACAATTATGCAGCTTTATTGTTAGTTAATTTGTTTATAATCGATTACTCTTTTGGTTAAATTTGTTGTTCTTCAACGCCAGCAGTAATATGATTCTTCAAAACAGTCACACAAGATATATTTTTAAATTATTTATTATTCCCTTTCATGTTTGGAATATTTGCTTTACCAAACAAAAACATATCTTCAGTACTGTTTAAAGTTTGCGTGAAGTTAAAACTGGTTGCAGTATATTTACTTGAGCAGGATTAGTTTTTGACACTAAGATGTCAGATTATTCCCCATAATCTAATAATTTATAACTTTTTATCAGAATATGCAAGATAACTGCTTGAAAAATTTAAGATATCAATACTTCTGAAGAGTTATATATTTTACCCTACTGAGAGTAGCTTGTCATCAGACATTATGCTATTAGTTTAATTCAGTTGGTAACTTATTTATCAAAGTTAATATATTTGTGAGCGTTTAACTGCTCCTGGAATTCTTTATAAGCTTGATTAATTGGTTGACAATTCAGATCATATGGAAAAGCCGACGAAAGACATAACCCCCTAGCCCCCTTCCCGACACGGGAAGGGGGAAAATTCAAAGTCTCTCTCCTTCAAGGAGAGAGATGAAGAAGAGAGGTTTTCCAAATACCGTGAAATGCCTTCAACTATAAACCTTTGCTCTTTAGCCAATTGATAAACAGGTCAGCGATCGCTAAGTTACCGTGTTCAAGCATTTGCAGATGACCGTGGCCAGGGAGTCCAACATCAGGAAGCCAAAAAAAATCACCCCGAAAGTATTTTGCAGTTTCTGCATCTGTTTCACGAGGATGGCGCGGGTCTTGGTCGCCTGTAATCACACATATGGGAATATCAAATAGTATCTGAGGGTCGCAAATATAAAGCCCTCGTCCTTCAACATTTCTGCATTCGTTGCTAATCCGCCCACTCTCAGCAACCAAACTGCAAAAGTAATTCTCAAAAGCCTCTTGCGGAAAAGTATCTGAATTGGTGAAATACTTTTTAGTATTTTCACGCGACTGGATACGTGGACGATCTTCGGGAAAAGCCAAAGAAGAGTTTTTTGTGATAATTGGTAATAGATTGGCTGGTGGACTTGGTGCAATGCCTATAATAGCTTTAACAAGTTTGGGATGAGTTTGTGCCGTCTGCCAACCAACGACACCAGACATACTGTGGGTAAGAATCACAGCCGGGCCAATCTGTTGGAGTAGCGCCACTGTAGCATTGATTACCCGTTGATATGACATCAGCGGGAAGTCTGGAACAAAGCCCGACCGACCATGCCCTGGCCAGTCAACAATATAGGTTGGGTAGCCTTTTTCTACCAGATATGCTGCCCAACCTTGGCGATTATCGGGTGTTTTGACAAAGCAAGTACCTGTATGAAAGGCGCCATGCAAAAACACAATAGGAACTGAATTTTGGTCTTGACTCGGCCGGTAATATTGAACATACATTTGGTACGGAATAGCACCAACAAAGAATTCTGTTTCAGTGTATGAATTCATTTTGAGAACAGACTTAAATCTTTACAGCAATGTTTGTTGTTCACTCGCTACAAAAAACCGCGTTTTAGCTAAAACTAGAGATACAAATATAGAAGCTTGAGAAAAGTAACCTTTTAAGTTATTTTACTGGATATTCTCAAAACTTTATGTATACTAACTTTATAGTAAATAACTGAGTACTTACGCAAAACTATACGCTGTAGGGGCAATTCATGAATTGCCCCTACCTAAAAATCAGGGTTTCAGCTATTGTTTAGGTAACTCCTGTAACTAAACATTAATAATTTTGTCATATAACAAAACCCCCTAAATCTATAAAGTTTAGGGGGTTTATTTAAAAAACACGATCAAAATTAAATTCCTTTACACCAGGATCATAACTCGGTTGTACGAGACATAGGACGTTCTGGTGTCTACGTAATATAATATAGCGAATATTATAATAGTTGTCAATGCCTCAGCCTAAACTAACAGATGATGAGCTAAAAGATATTGTGATGAATTTTTCAGCCGCACGTATGAAACCATATCTTAACGCTGCAAATAGTAATCACGGCAACGCCATCAGAATATGTCAGATCAATACTCAACTTTGCGAGGCACTATATCCAAGTCTACATACTTTAGAGATTGCCCTACGCAATACAATCGACAACGTATTATCAGTTAAGCACGGTAATGATTGGTTATATAACGGAAAAATTCAATTAGATAGTTATGACGATGAGACTGTTAACGCTGTTCTGAAAAAATGCAATCATAACTTAAATCACTTAATTCCAGAACTGAGTTTTGGATTTTGGAAAAGCTTAATAGATAAAAAATATTATGAAATTACGATATGGCGTCCTTTTTGTAAACAAATATTCAAATATGCTAAATCTTCTGAGCTAAATATTAAACAAATACGACCAAAAATAAAAAGTATACATTGGTTACGTAACCGCAATTTTCACCATGAACCAATTTGGAATTACCTGCAACTTGACAATATACATAGTGATATTTATTGTTTTATCAATTGGATTAATCCAAAAGTTAGTGCTTGGCTCAGAGAATATGACCGATTTCCACAAGTATATCTAAGTACATCAACACTACTTGAAGAAATGAAGGTTGCTCGAAATAAAAGATGCCCATTTGCTTAAAAACATCAAATTTTTGGGCTGCACTGGCGCTAGGTGCTGGTGTGCATTACTTCCCCATGTTCTTTGCTTATCTGCCAATATACGCAGAGCTAATGCTTGAACTCTAGCAACTGCTTCTTCTCGTGTCTGTCCATAAGCCAGTACACCAGAAAAACCAATCACTTCAGCTAAAAAGCGTCCATCCTCTTCTTGTTCAATTTCTATCGTGAAGTTCATAGCCAGTGAAGGTATTGTAATAAAAGCGATTCCTGAAATAAAACAAAAAATTTATATGACCTCAGTTGATTCTAGCAAGCACAAAAAAGCCAGAGCTATCAAACCTACCAGCCGCCGCCCTGCGAAAGAACTCTGTAGCGAGTGCGGACTATGCGATACATACTATATTCACTATGTCAAGGAAGCCTGCGCTTTTATTAATCAGCAGATAGGCGAACTTGAAGCAGAAACGCACACGCGATCGCGCCATCTCGACAATCCCGATGAACTCTACTTTGGTGTTCACCAAGACATGATAGCGGCGCGGAAACAGCAGCCCATTGAAGGCGCACAATGGACGGGTATTGTTAGCAGCATTGCCATTGAAATGCTCAATCGCGGCTTGGTTGAAGGTGTCGTCTGCGTACAAAACACCAAAGAAGACCGCTTTCAACCCATGCCTATTATCGCCCGGACTCCAGAAGAAATACTAGCAGCGCGGGTAAATAAACCAACACTTTCGCCGAATCTTTCCGTGTTGGAACAGATAGAAAAATCGGGGATGAAGCGGCTATTAGTGATTGGTGTTGGTTGCCAAATTCAGGCATTACGAGCCGTAGAAAAACAACTTGGTTTAGAAAAGCTGTATGTTTTGGGTACGCCCTGCGTAGATAATGTTAACCGCGCCGGACTGCAAAAATTCTTAGAAACCACCAGCCGATCGCCTGATACAGTTGTGCATTACGAATTCATGCAAGACTTCCGGGTTCACTTCAAACATGAGGATGGCTCATCAGAAACAGTACCTTTCTTTGGCTTGAAAACAAACCAACTCAAAGATGTCTTTGCCCCATCCTGTATGAGTTGCTTTGATTACGTCAACTCCCTAGCCGATTTAGTAGTTGGCTACATGGGCGCACCCTTCGGCTGGCAATGGATTGTAGTTAGAAATGACACTGGTAAGGAAATGCTGGATTTGGTCAAAGGCCAGTTAGACACTCAGCCAGTAATGTCTAAAGGCAACCGGAAGGAAGCTGTACAGCAAAGTATTCCCGCTTACGATAAAGGCGTTACCCTCCCGATGTGGGCAGCAAAATTGATGGGTGTGGTGATCGAAAAAATCGGGCCCAAGGGTTTAGAATATGCGCGGTTTTCCATTGATTCTCACTTTACTCGGAATTATTTGTATGTGAAGCGGAATCATCCAGAGAAATTAGAAGCGCACGTTCCAGAGTTTGCCAAGCGTATTGTTGGGCAATATAAATTACCAGAGTAGTGTATCGCGTTTGTGTGAAATATATCTGAGCCTGCTTTTGCAGGCTTTTTAGCCAAATAGTGATCGCTGGGCCAGCACCACCCACTAATGCCAGGATTCTCACATAGCGTAGCTCTTTTGGAACTACCTGTATCACCGTTGCCACACTGCGGCGAAATGCTTGGAATGGAGAAATTTCAATTATTTGCATCATGTTTCAAAGTAGCAAATAATCGCAGAATTTTCCGATATTGCGATCTTAATTTAAATGATCGGCAAGTGCGATCGCACAGGTGAGGCACAACAGCCAGATATTTTGTAGCGGTTTTCGACTCAGATCGTGTGATTTAGGATTGCGATATAATTCTCCTCTTCATCACATCAAACAGGGGTAAGGGGTCAGGTTAAACTAGATAAATTAGCGCGTGTACGCACTATCATTGAACTGCAAGGCAGCTGCACGCAGAGAAACATGGAAAAACTTGATCGCATCACGCTTAATCCTAATATTTGCTTGGGGCAGCCGACAATTCGGGGTATGCGAATCACTGTTAGTGTCATCCTCAAGATGCTAGCAAATAGTAAGTCCGTGGCAGAGGTATTACAAGCCTATCCAGAACTAGAAGCTGAAGATATTCAACAGGCACTCAAATACGCCGCTTGGGTTGTTTCCGATCAAATTCAGATAGTCCTAACAGCTTGAGGAACACCTGTGAATGATATCAGGCTACTAGCAGACATGAACATTTCACCTCAGACTGTAGCTGCGTTGCAAGGGAAAGGATGGGATATTATTCGAGTCTCTGATGTTTTGCCTGCAACTACATCCGATTTGGAAATCTTAGAATTTGCCCGCCAGGAAAATAGAGTTGTTATAACTCAAGATTTAGATTTTTCTATGCTGCTAGCCTTGGGAGGCTACAATCAACCAAGCTTAGTCACCTTGAGATTATCATTAACTGACCCAGACATCATTACTAAAAGGCTCATGAACACAATTCCTCAAGTCGAACAAATACTTATTGAATCTCCATTAAATCCCCTCTCCGCAATCTGGAGAGGGGTTGGGGGTGAGGTTACGCCGGATAAATCCGCAATCTTCTATTTGGTTCTTCGCCAAAACTATGCGACTTGAGGCGATAATGTTCTACCAACTCATGTTGCATTTTACGGACTTGGGGAGAACGCGGCAATAACTCGACTGGCTGTCCTTTCGGAATCACAATTTGCTCAACTGCAAGTCTAGCTTCTTCCAAGGCATCCATCTCATCATCGCTACCATTGTGCAAAAACAGTTGCAGTTCTAAGTCATCGGCCATCTCTGGATCGTCGATGTTCAGCAACCGCCGCAAACCTCGTGTAATTTGGGGAATGGTGCTGGACTTAATCATGTGAATAGGTACATGACGGGCTTTGGCCATTTGGCGTAATTTGGCGTGGTTTTTGACGTGCGATCGCAGTGCTAAAATTGCATCAGCACTATCTATGTCTTTTGTCAATACCACGGGCAAAGTTAGCACACTAATTACCTGTTCCAGTTGGTGGCGGCTAACCCCATAAGGGTAAACGTGCAGTGGCAAATCTTCACCATTTGGCCCTGGCTGTCTGATAGCAGCATCCAAATCAATGCTCTCAGAATAATTGAAGGATTCATCCAGCAAGCGATCAAACTCACTCCGCCCAGTCACGCGCTCTACAGGCAATTGCGGTAGTGCGACCATTTGTCCAGATGAACGCCAGCCATTAGAGCCATTAGACTGTCGCGCCTGTGGAAAAGATTCCTCCACTGTCGCTAGCTGTCCACCGCGACCGTTGACAACAGCTAACTGCCTTGTAACAGCGACTTTGCCGTGATCATCAACGCTTCTCGTTTGTGGGGTAGGCTGACGACCTCGCAACAAATTATCTACTGTGTCAGCAACACTTTCGTGTACTGTCCAACGCTGCCGTTCCAACATTTCCACAGCAATTTCAAAGGTAGGAGGGGCTTTACGCTCCAAAACAGTCTTTTGAGAGCCTCGCCGTCTAGCTTCATCGTCTCCCAGAGTCACAGCTTGGATACCCCCAACTAAATCAGCCAGGGTAGGGTTTTTAATCAGATTTTCGATCTGATTCCCGTGGGCAGTACCTACCAACTGTACACCCCGTTCCGCAATGGTACGAGCGGCTAAAGCTTCCAGTTCCGTGCCAATTTCATCAATAATGATCACTTCTGGCATATGGTTTTCCACTGCCTCAATCATCACCTGATGCTGTTGTTCTGGATGAGCCACTTGCATCCGCCGAGCGCGACCAATGGCGGGGTGGGCAACATCACCATCCCCAGCGATTTCGTTGGAGGTGTCAATAATCACCACTCGCTTATGCAGTTCATCCGCCAAAACACGGGCTATTTCCCGTAAAGCAGTAGTTTTACCCACACCTGGACGCCCCAGCATGAGAATCGATTTACCAGTTTCTACCAAATCGCGGATCATCCCAATGGTTCCGAATACCGCCCGACCAACACGACACGTCAAGCCAATAATCTTACCTGTGCGGTTGCGGATGGCGCTGATCCGATGCAAAGTTTGCTCAATTCCTGCCCGATTATCTCCGCCAAAGATTCCGACTCGTTGAATGCAATCATCTATCTGTTCTTGAGTAACAGGTACTTCGCTCAGATACTCCGCTTGATTAGGAAAGCGAGCCTCTGGGCGACGACCTAAATCCAAAACCACTTCTACTAAACTATCTCGTTTGGGATGACTCTCTAGTGCTTGTTGCAGGTCTTCGGGCAAAATGTCTAATAACTTTTGGAGATCGTCTGTAATCGTCATGCTTTCTATGGTGACGTTTTTAGAGATAGCGAGGACATTTGCGTGCAGGAGAACCCGCCCTGGGTAATTTTCAAAGAACGAGCGATTAACGCTCCTGCTGTGATTTGATCTGGGAAACGAGAGAATGGGCAAGTTCTACAGCTTGCCAAAGTAATGTATCATCTTCTTCTAGGCTACCAGTCGCTTTAATATTGGTGTTACTTACCTCCTTATTCTCTAACTGTTCGAGAATCGGTGACAGCAGTACACGGGCGTAGCTACCGTAGGCGACACCAGAGATGGAGGAGGGGGGGGACAAGGGAGAGGGGGGAGACAAGGGAGAAATTCCCCCTTGTCCTCCTTGTCCCCCTTGTCCTCCTCCCTTCAGCAGTCCCATCGCCTTTAACTTAGCAACGGTATAGCTATTAGTGCCGCCTGCTAACTGCACATATCCCGGTAACTTAGCTGCCAAAACTTTTTGCCCTAATTTCACCGCAGCTATTGTGGTCCCATCGCCGATATCCCCACTCATGGGACGACCGTCGGTTTGCCAAATTAAAGCACTCTTGAGTGGGGCAATCAGGTCATATACTGCTCTCAGGTAGTCAGTCATCCCCTCGCCATCGGGACAGCTGATAGCTAGTAACTTTAGTTGATCAGCCCACGGTGAAATTGCTTGCCATAATTGCTCAAATTCTGCCAACCGCCCAACTTTTGTATGGATTTCTACGGCATCAACTCCCGTTGACATTACCAATGGCGCGATCGCTCCCGGCGTTGATATATATGAACTTGTATAAATTATACCAGATGGACAAACTGGTATACAACGACCGCAGCCGTAGCACTTTTGTGATAGTACTCCTGAAAATTCTTCTTTTATACTGTTAAACACGATTGCTTGTGCCGGACAAATCCGTTCACAGGGTCTAGGGCAGTCTGTAGGACACTCAGTAGGATTAAATTCTGCTTTCCGAAAATGAGGATCTTCTCCATCGTTCAGGCTGACCATCAAAAAGGGTGAGTTGCCTTTGTAGTCAAAGCCTCGCTTTTGGGCATCCTTAGCAAGAGTTCTGGCTACTTGCAGCGCTGCTTGCGCCGATGCAATCACTGCTGGATCAGCTGCGACATCTATGCAGTCAGCGCCCGCCAAAGTATAGGCTAACGTTAAACTTCTGACTGCCGGCAAATGCTGGAAGCTGGCTCCGCAGATCAGCTTGAACCAGTCACCTTGTTTGAGAGATTGTAAAGGGGCGAACAAATCAGTCACATTTCTATTATGCGTTTATGCGACTAAAAATAGTAGTGTGTAATCAAGAAAAAATCCTGATTTCCTAATTAAGGGACTTCCAAGTAAAAAAATATCCAATTTTGACCTCAAACTCAAGAACAATTAACACAAGCGATCGCTCGTACTGCTCAAAGAGAGTTTTGTCCCTTATATTTCTTAATATAAACTTCATCTAAGTTTATAGGCGTAGTTTTCGCCCTCACCCTAAATCCCTCTCCCAAATCTGGGAGAGGGACTTTGAAATTCTGGCTCCCCGAATCCCAAATCTGGGATTCGGGGTTGGGGGATGAGGGCAAATCTTTTTCATCACCGAAGAACTACAGGTTTCAAGATAGACGTGGTTTAGTTATGAATATTCCCGACTTACCTACTTATGGGAACGAGATGTTCTTACTTAAGGCTCAGATTGCTCTATGGGAATTTCGATCGCAAACTCTGCTCCTTGTCCAACCGATGAGGTGTAGGTAATATTTCCTCGGTGTTTTTGCACGATAATCTGATGGCTGATGGATAATCCTAGCCCACTACCTTTGCCTACAGATTTTGTCGTAAAAAATGGGTCAAATAAATGCGATCGCAACGACTCTTCTATCCCAGTACCATTATCAGCGATCGCAATTGTTAACCATATTCAAGTCTATCACCTCTGCATGAATCCGAATTTGGGGAGTAGAAGATTGATTCCCCACTCCCTCTTCTATTGCATCAATAGCATTATTCAACAGATGCATAAGCGTATAATTATTGAGGATAGTAAATGTTTCTTTGAAATCCCCCCAAAATTTGTTGATCAATTTCACCAAAATACTTATTTTTGATTTTGAATTTTTAATGTAAAAGTATGTCAACCTCATCGCCGAGTTGTAAAACTTTTCCGGCTGAGGAAGGGGGTAATTGAGTATTGACACTCAATCTGTAAAAGTGATTAAAAGGCGATGAAGCAACCCAATTTGGCAGAGTTGCTTGTCGCTGGGTTGCAAATATTTTTTGAAAGTTTGGGTAAGCTTTCCCTAAGTAAGAATCGCGTGTTGGCACTATACAACGCTGACATGAGTTAACCCCAAACAAATGCACATCTCCCACTCGAAAGGAGACTAAATCACCTTGTTCACTAAATAGTTGATCTTCCCAAAATGCTGGTACACCACCAATCTCGATGTTAGCACGCATTCGACGGCGCATTTCATTTACACTTAAACCCGGAAACCAAGAAGCTACTTCTGCCAACGTTGCCGTACTAATTACTGTTGGGCCAAGTGAAAATGTATCGTCAGGAAAACCCATCAGAGAGTTTTGTCCCAATGTGACAGCAAGCTCAAAATAATCACTCAAAGTTGCTTCTAATCCTTGCCGTTCCTCATCCAAATGAAAAATTTTTTGTAAGTCGTCGCCTGGGATTTGCAACGAGATAGTTCTATTTAAAAGTGCAAATTGCGCCCTTAGTAAATGAATTTTAGCATAACGCTTGCCATTGACAAATCTACCTCGTTCGTCAATAATGGCAAACTCGCGGTCATGCTGTAGTGCGCCACTGGCAAGAACTCTAGCGTTCTCAACTTCAACACCATCCAGTGACTTAACTGGATACAATAAAATCTTGGCTAGGTAAGGCATCATCGCAATTTTGGATTTTAGATTTTGGTGAAGCAGCCCGGGAACAGGGGATTTCCCCCATGAGCAGCTGCTGAACCCGTTCGCGCAGCGTCTCCCCTTGGGAGAAGGGATTTTGGATTAAAGATTGGTGATTTAGTAGTCTCCAATCTTAAATCTAAAATTCTTTTGTTACAGCAGTTTTCATATATTTGAACCACATCTATCAATATTCTTTTAATCACGTCTTTATTTAATACTAACCCTAAGCTTTTACTGCTGTTGATGCCGCAATATTACTACGGATTCTGGTGTCGTTGAGTGCTTCAATAACTTGAGCAACTTCTTCTAAAGTTCGCGTTTGATCGTTGGTTTGACTTAAAGCTGCAAACGGTAGTAAACCCGGAGAATTGAAAAATACTTCGGTTGGCTGTTCCCAAAGTCGGATGACTTCAAATCTGTGCAGGCTGTTTTCTAGAACAAATTCTGTTTGATAAACTAACTCAGAATCAGTTGGTTTTAGATAAATTACCACCTGACGCATTCGCTTATGGGGAAATTTTCGATATGCCCGTAAGCGATAATCATTCATCCGAAAAGGAATATCGGCTTTAGGTGCGGTTTGGAATTCGAGATGGAGGATAATTTCATCCGACTGCAACAAAATTAGTGCATCGGCGCGGATGGGTTCGAGAGATAATTCAGAAGGACTCAGTTCGGTGAGAGTTATTGGTTCACCGAGTAGCCAAGTTGCAAAGTCGCTGGAAAATGACTCGGCGAGAAACTTGCAGACATTATCAAACATAGAGCAGATTATATCAGTTTAATAACAGACCAGAAGGCGATCGCTGACTGTAAGCATAAAACCCTTAGAATGACAATTGGGGTGCAGTGTAACTATTGTCATTTTGCCATTGTGGCGATCGCTCCCCTGAAATTGAATAACTCCCGTTGCCCCTGTAACGGAGAATTGAGGCATTGCAAGTGTTTTCTGAATGCCGATGCGGGTGTGATGTAGCGTCAAGGCTTTGCTTAAGACCAATACTGCGTCGTAGCTGGTGGCGGTTGGCCAGGTAATATCAGTTGGATCGATTTTCCAGAGGGTTTGAGCTTGGTGTACAAACAAGGAGTTAATATCGTTTATGGGATGCCATGCGATCGCTGGGGACGGTACGGAAGAAAAAAGGACTTTTGAGATTATCTGAGGTGCTGGTTGCAGAAACTAAAACTACCCCTGCTTTGGTATAAATTGATAGGGCTTGTTTGGTCGCTTCGCTGCTGTAATGACCCAAAACGGCTAGTAAATCTGGATATTTCACCAACTTTTGGGCAACTTTGCAGCTATATTTATTAATTTGCAAAGGATGCTTAATTCGGTAACGGTTTTGCAGTATAAGTGGTGTTGTACAGTTTTCACATACTGCACAATTATCGGGATTTTCTCGTTGCGAACAATCTGGATTGATGCAGTACGTCATAAATTTTTTCTCCTTTTGCTTACCTATAAATTAAGTTTTTGCTGCATCGGATTACGAAAAAGTATAATTTGATTTTTTATATCATAAATAAAGGTATCAATAAAGTCAGAGGTGACGTAATAATCACCTCAAACATTGTTTACCTGCACATAATGCCAATTCATTCAAAAAATTGGAGCGATGAATCATGCACAAGAGTAACGCCAAATCTTGTTCCATCAGGCAAGTCCAACCAACTTTGCGCTTAATTCCCACATCCGCTGGGCTTTTTCGTCATCACGGGCTTGAGGAGAGACTTTTTGCACAAAGGATTTGCCATCTTTCTTCTGGCGATTTCCCCAACTCCAATAGGCACCAGATTGATTGTACTCAGGATCGGCAACCACGGCAGCAACCCGTTCTCCCGCCAACTCCTGAGACACATATCCTCCAGTGATGTACTTCTGGAATAATGGGAAGATTTTCTGAAACAAAGGATAGTGGTTTCGGAATAGCGGCGTTTCTGCAACACATCCGGGATAGAGAGAATTGAAGACGATACCGGTTGACTCGTGATAGCGCTGATGCAGTTCCCTCATAGTCAGCACGTTGCAAACCTTGCTGTCTTTGTAAGCTTTGACTGGTTCAAATTTCTTACCATCAATCATCGAAATTGGGTCTTTAAACCCTTCTGCGAAGCCCTGCAAATCGCCCAAGTCAGGACGCGGTGGGATTTTCCCACCCAGCTCGTCTGGATTATGAGTGACAGTTCCTAAAATTACCAGCCTAGGCTCTGAAGATGATGATTTCTTGAGATCGTCTAACATCAGGTTGCACAATAGGAAATGTCCCAGGTGATTTGTGGCAACGCTTAACTCGTAACCTTCTGGGCTTCGCAACGGCTCTTTTAATAAGGGCATATAAATTGCGGCGTTGCACACTAAAGCATCTAGGGACTTTCCACTTGATCGGAAGTTCTTCACAAACTGTCGAACGCTTTCCAAGGAGCCAAGGTCGATATGCATACTGGTATAACTGTTATAGGGTATTTCCACATCTTGGGCAGCTTTTTGCGCCTTCGCCAAGTCCCGACAGGCCAGCACTACATACCATCCCCTTTCAGCAAGCGCTTTCGCAGCATACAAACCCACCCCCGACGATGTACCCGTAATTACAACCGTTGGCTTCTGATGTTGTTCCATTCTCTTCAGCTTTTATTGACTATCTCTAGGATCTCACACCAGTGAGCCACTATTGTCACCAGCTTTTTCAATGTTGTATTAGGCTCAACTAACCTGTACTCCAAGTAATAACTACTCTTGACTGCTTACTCTCATTTTGAGAGAATTTAAATATAATTGATTTTTCATTGAGAATATATGACAAAAAAGCTAGAAACAAATGCATCTAATTGCAATTCGCAACCTTCACACTGATACCGCTCAATATCTCGATGTCAAGAAGCAGATCGACGACTGGTATGCAACTGTGAAGAAGGCGGAATGGCAGAATTTGGAGGACGTTCGTAAGATTTACCGGGATGCTGAAGCGGTTGGTAACTTCACTATTTTCAATGTCAAGGGTAATAATTATCGCCTAATTGTCGGTATTGATTATGAAGACCAGGTAGTTTACTACAAATACTTTCTTACACATACTGAATACGATAAAGGCAAATGGAAAAATGACTTTTACTTTTGACAAAACTGCTTATAGCAATCTGCTAGCTGAAGTTGCTCCCAAGGTAATTGAGACGGAAGAGGAGTACGAACGTCTGCTGGTAGTGGCAGAGCGTTTAACCTTTGCGAAGAATCGCACTCAGGAGGAGCGAGTTTTACACAAGTTGCTGGTGAAGTTAATTGAAGTATATGAGGCACAAAACTACCCGATGGATCTATCTGCGCCTTATGAGATACTTCAACACATCATGGAAGCAAGTGGAACTCGTCAAGCTGACTTGGTAGGGGTTATTGGATCGAGTGGTGTGGTGTCTGAGGTTGTCAATGGTAAACGTTCAATTAGCAAGGCACAAGCCAAAATCCTTGGTGATTACTTCAATGTTTCACCTAGCCTATTCATCTAAGACTCAATCTAAACTATAGACGATAGGCAATCACTCAGTTCGATTGAGTTTTTCTTTTAAAAGAGCTTCTACCTCGCTCTCAGGATTGTCAAGATCGAAAGGATAAGGGTGTTGTGTAGCGGAGTCACAACGATTCATCAAAACTTGCAATGCAGCCCGAAACGCTTCTTCCTCATTTCTATGTTCTGAAAGATATCGTTTAAGTTCAATATTGGTCATCTGGTTTAGGTTCTGCATCATACAACAAATTTCCTATTCCCATATTGATCAATTATGACTGCAATCTCATCGTTTAAACCAGCTTGAATATAAAGCGTTTTCAACTTTTGGTCGTAGCGGAAAACCTGGATGGACTGATACAGATTAGAAAGTAACTGACAAAGGAATATCGCTGTATCCGATTGTTTCTGTGTTGGCAAGTAAACAATTCCTAGAAACACACCAACCGTAGCTTATCAGAAAGGGTGCAGTGCGACACAAATACCAAGGCTGATAAGGTTAGGTTTCGCTGTTGCTTGAGTTAATCTACCGACTCTATAGACTACGAGAAATGCGGAGTGGGGGAATTGAACCCCCATAGCGCCACTCAGGGTAAGAGGGCAAGGAACCTCTTTCAGACTCACGATGCTCACAGTACACTTTAGAGTAAATCGCCGTTCGATCTCCGCAGTAACGCTACTCCGCATGAACCGACTGTCACATAGACAACAGGTGCAATCATAAGACCCTCCTTGATGTTCACGAACAACGAGGCCCAATCCTGCACTGTTGAAACACCCTTGAGTACCTCTAGAAGAACCCTAATACCCAAGACACTTGGAAGGCATAGACACCAGCCAGCCACATATAATTAGAAAATTATAGGCTCAAAGTTAGGTTAAACGCAACTCACAGTATTTAGATGTTCGTACAATCATCTTGGGTTGAATCTTCAATGTGAATTAATAACTAAGCGTAAACATTTCACACCCTATCACAATGTAAAATTTTTCTCGTCATATTGATTGAATTATTGAATTATTGATTTATAGTTTTGTATTGCCTGACAAAGCATTGCATCCTTAAAGCTAATATCTGACCACGCTTTTATAGCTTGTTGAGTTATATTTTTATCACAATCAAATGAGACTCCATACTTCTCCATATGATCTTGGTCTAACCATAAATAATCACCAATATCAGTCCTTCCCCAGCTATGTCCCTGCTCTAGAGAGTTTGATTTGTAATGCTTACTAGTGAAATCGATAAACTCAAAAGGGGTGATTACTTGGCTTTCTTTACACAAACCAACAATCCAACAATGGTAACTTCCAGTTTTAAAAGATGGGTTTATTGCCCCAAAATTTACTCCTTTGCTTACGTCTTCGCTATCAGATGCTACTCTTACAGAAATACTACCTCCTTGAAGAGAGTAATAAAGAGTTTCATCTTTACTTACCTTCTGATATACAACTGTACAAACGTCCATACCAAGACCTGCATAGTATAGGCATAGACCATTAACTTTACCAGGAAGTCTATCGGAAAATGCCTGAACTGTTTGATGTATAGAAGTAGCAATTGCATCTCTACGATTATTAGAAAGCTTTAGCTCGTTTCCCATATTGCATAACCTGTAATCAAAAATCAACTCTTGTCGAATGTTTAAACCTACATATTCCTTGTGTAATTGTCAAACACTCTGTCAAATTCCCTGAAAAAAATAAAGTTATAAAGGATGAAATTCTCTATTTCACCCTTTAGTTAAAATTTAATACTTCCGCTCTTTTGGCTCAAACATGGTAATCGCCACCGGTCGATATTGAATGTCAATTCCGGCTGGTGAATAGTAAGCCATTGTGTGTTTCAGAAAGTTGGTATCATCTCGCTGGGAATAATCTTCGCGGAAATGAGCGCCACGACTTTCCTGGCGATTCAGGGCTGATGCCAAAATAGTCTGCCCTACTACCATCAAACTTCGCAATTCCAAAGCCTCCACAAGTTCCGTATTCCAGCAACTACCTTTGTCATCTAAATAAATTTGCGGATATTGTTGTTGTATTTGTTCTAATTTGTGTAACCCTTCACTCATTAATGCCTCAGTGCGGAAAACGCCACAGTACTCCGTCATACAATCCTGGAAGGCTTGACGGACTTGGTTAATCCGGTACTGCCCTGGTTGTTTTAGCAAAGCTTGAATTTGTTGCTGGGCTTCTGTTACATAGCGTTGCTCATCCACAGAGGGCAACTTCCGTTTTTGCACAAATTGTGCGATCGCAGCCCCAGTCCGCTTACCATAAACTACACACTCTAGTAGAGAATTACTCCCCAAGCGATTCGCACCATGTACGGAAACACAAGATGTTTCACCCGCAGCAAAGAAAGCATTAACTAAACCATCACCACTACTGCGGACTTGACCATCAGTATTAACTGGGATACCACCCATACAATAGTGAATTGTCGGACGGACTGGCATCGGTTGAGTTACCGCGTCAACACCTACTAAACGGTGTGCTTCTTCCCAACAGAAGGGAACGCGACTCATAATTTTTTCTTTGCCCATGTGACGCAGATCCAGATAAACAAATCGTCCACCAGGACTACCGTCGAGATGAATACCACGACCGGCGCGAATTTCGTAAGCGATCGCTCGTGAGGTAATATCACGAGGAGCCAGTTCCATGCGACTGGGTGCATAGTTGGCCATAAAGCGATCGCCTTTACTATTAATCAGATACGCCCCTTCTCCCCGTACCGCTTCCGAAATCAGCACCCCTACCGGATATAAGCCAGTGGGGTGAAATTGGACAAATTCCATATCTTCCAGGGGCAAACCTGCGATCGCAGTCATTGCCAAACCATCACCAGAAGAAGCGTAATCATTAGAGGTAGTGTTATAAACGCGACCATAGCCACCTGTGGCAAACATCACCGCCTTGGCTCGCACCACCTGAATCTGTCCATCCAAAAGATGGAACATTACCACACCCTTCGCCTCATTTTCTTCTAAAATCAGACGCATCACATACCATTCTTCATAAACTTGCACCCCATAACGCCGCAAATTGTTCACCAATTCGTGCAAAATCGCGTGACCGGTCTTATCAGCCGCGTAGCAAGTGCGATTGTGAGAATGTCCACCAAAAGCCCGTTGGGCAATGCGCCCATCGGATAAGCGAGAGAACAAAACGCCCATGTGTTCCAAGTCAATTACCACATCTGGCGCTTCTTGGGCGAGAATTGCCACAGCGTCTTGGTCTGCCAAGTAATCAGAACCCTTGACAGTATCAAAAGCATGTGCTTCCCAACTATCTTCAGAATCAACATTTTTCAGCGATGCAGCCATACCACCTTGAGCCGCCACCGAGTGGGAACGAATTGGGTGAGTTTTGGCAACCACAGCAATATTTAAACTGGGGTCAATCCGGGCAATTTCCACAGCAGCGCGACATCCTGCCAATCCACCCCCGACAATAATCACATCGTGTTCCAGCATAATTAGCCCCCGACTGCAAACCACTGCTGTTCTATTGTAGAGACGTGATTGTGATTAATTAGGCAGTGGGTTGCGATCGTTGCCCTGGCATCTTTACAAAAAAATTCCCTGCCTATAGACAGGGATGTGATTACAAATTTTGAAATTAGGAGTGAAAAGTTAAAAATTAAGACTTAGGTCTTCACTTATAACTCCTAACTCCTGTACAGACGCGATTAATCGCGTCTCTGCTGCTAACTCCTAACTCTTTAGCTAGTTGCTTGTACAGGTTGTTGCTGAGACACGTTACCTGGCATGGGTTCCATTTTGGTTCCAGGCCCTATAGGGATAACTTCAATATGATTTAATAAGGTAGTGACAAAGGCAAACAACAAGAAAGGTAGCGATAGCAGAACGACGAGACCCGCAGTTGCTAAAGCGTAGACGGGTCGCTTGGCACCCATTAGCGCCAAGGCTGAAGCCAAACTTAGGGTAATTGTAATCAACCAAACAATTATTTGACCGTAGATATCACCGAAAGTCAGGGTACAGACAAACCGATACTTTTGAATATCATTTTCGTTCATCACATTTGCCTCAAGTCTCTCCTAATAGGTTCTACCTTAGAACCATGTTTGCCTTGTAGACAATTTCTAAATATTTTTGCAAGCTTCGTAATATCACTTCACAATCAACTTTTAGGGTTACAAAGCGCAATTCCTAGTACAGCATCGCATAAATAGACGATGCTGTAGGGGTTTAGTATGCTTTACCCCTACGAAAGATGTGGTTTTTCACATGATACATATTTGGTATTTCTTGTCAATGCGTAAGTCCTGAAAAGTTTTCGCAATCCTGATGACCTCCTCAACAAATAGACTCTTTGCTTAAAGCCCAGAGAATTTTTCTCATCTGTCAAATTTCGGATATTCAGGATATAGTATTTAATTTTTTCCTGGTAAATATTAAGTAGATAAATCCAGCAAAATCAGGATGCAAAAACCGATTTTTTGGTGTTAAATTTTGAGTATTGCCCGAATTTGTTGAATTAACTCAACAAACCCTTTATTTTTCGTGGCAATATTGTTTTAGGAGTGAATGTGAATACTATTTTCCTTCGTAAAGGTGTTTTTTGGTTGCCTAGTATAGCTGCTCTTGCAGTCCTGAGTAGCGGCTTATCTGCAAGTGCCCAGACAGTGGACAAGGTGAGCAGTCAGCCTTTAACCGACCCTTCCGCAACCGTAGCGTCTCCCAACGAGTTTACTACAGAACTAGACACTGCAAGCCAAAATCTCTCTACAGAAACAACTGAAACATTTACAGTCACAAATTTAACTAAAGTACAGCAGTTGCCTAACGCTGGGATACAGGAAAATGCCAGTGTAATGCCTACACCTGTTCCAGGTACAGTGGCAACCTCATCTGCAATGCTCACTTCTGAGTTTGTACAACCGACTTCTCAAACTACTTCTGAAACTACTTCTCAACCATCTGCTCCCAGAGTGGCGCAATCGGATATTGATTTAGGTAGAACTACCCGTGGCGGCAGCAGCTATATTGGTGTCGCTGCTAACATTGGTTTGAGTGGTGGTGGGAACTCATCTTTGGGTGATGGTAACTTCGCGGTAGTCAGCAAAATCGGACTGACAAACTCTATATCTGTGCGACCCTCAGCCGTATTTGGCGACAACACCACAATTCTAGTTCCGATTACCTACGATTTTTCCTTCAAGTCAGCAGATGCTTTTAGCGAACCGTTAGCGATCGCACCTTACATCGGAGTGGGTGGAGCTTACAAAACTGGTGATAATTCGCAATTTGCCTTTTTGGTAACTGGTGGCATTGATGTGCCTCTAACTCCTCAATTCACTGCAACGGCTGCTGTGAATGCCGGATTTTTTGATCAAACTGATGTGGGGTTGTTGTTCGGAGTTGGTTACAACTTCACTGGGCTTTAAGAGTTAGGAGTTAAGAGTTAGGAGTTAGGAGTTAGTAATGTTTCACTCATAACTCCTAATTCCCAACTTTCTACTTAGGGGTAACTTTATCAATTACCTTGATTTTGCCATCGTCTCCGACTGTCCAAACATCGTAAACACCGACGACATCGCCGTTAGCATCAACATCTACGTTGCCACTGGCTCCTTGGTAGTTAATCTTCTTACCATCTTTAAGTAACTTCAGTCCCTCGCAGACATCGGTAACTTCTGTGCCAGGCCCATCAGCAACTTCACGGATTTTGCTGGCTATACCAACGCCTGTATTTTCCTTAGCAGCTTGGGCTGCCAACGTCAATAAAGCAGCCGCATCCCAAGCTTGAGGAGCGTATTCCCCTGGCGCACCACCTTTTTTATCCTTCCACAGCTTGTTAAAAGCTTCTAGTGCTTTACCATTGGAACCAGGTACTGTACCGATCGCTCCAGTTAAAATATATTTACCATCACTATCTTTGCCAACTTGTTCGGGGAAAGTAGGTGATTTCACCCCATCAGTCAGCAGAATTTGCACACCCTTGGCCACACCTTGTTGATAGGCAGCTTTCAGGAACAAACTACCAGTTTCAGCGTACAGTACAGCCAGGACAGCATCTGGCTTACCAGCAAAAGCAGCAGCCGCCTCTGTATCAAATGTCTGGGCTTTCGCGTCGTAGCGAACAGGCTTATCTTTATTAACTATAGTTCCACCCAATTTTTCAAAAGTTTGCACAAATGCTTTTTCAAAGCCCACGCCATAGTCGTTATTAATCACAACTGTAGAAACTCGCTTGAAACCTTTTTTCCTAGCAAATTGAGCTAAAGCTAGTGCTTGGTAGGTATCGGGAGGGGCTGTTCGCGCCCAAAAGCCTTTAAAGTCGCCTTTTTGAGCCTTTTCGGTAAATATGGGACTGGTACTACCAGGGGAAACCAGCATGACTTTATTCGGCGTGGCAATGGAGACTGCTGCACTAGAAACGCTACTGGCAAAGGAGCCAACTACACCTGCCACTTTATCTAAAGTTGCTAGTTTGGTCATCCCAGCAGCACCAGCTCTTGGATCGGTTTGGTCGTCTACTTGCACCAAGGTTACAGGTTCGCCATTCACCCCACCGCAAGCGTTGACCGTATCGACGAGTAAAGGTACAGAACCTAGCATTTGCTGTCCCACAGAAGCCAAGTCGCCTGTTGACGGTAGCAGGGAACCAATTTTTAGCCCTTTAGCACTGCTTGTGGTAGTTGAGTTTGATGCTGGGGTAGCGCTACTTCCGTTGTTAGCTGCGCTATTGGGGGTACTACTATCACCACAAGCCCCTACTAGGAACCCAGTTGCTAGGGTCGCTATACTAAAGGTTAAGACCGCGTTAATATTTCGCATAGTTTACTTTCACTCCTCAGATATTTAGCAGCCTAAAAGTAAGATTCAAACTAGATTTGTAATTTAGCTGGATCTGATCAAGGCTCCAAAGGATAAATCATATCATCCATCTTTGGGAGTAAAAGTGTTTGCCTCGGCATTAGTAATTATTTTCTTACACCGAAGATACTCTGTGTAAGAAAGGCTGGAAAACGGAGAGGGAGGGATTCGAACCCTCGGTACGGAGTTACCTGCCGTACAACAGATTAGCAATCTGCCGCTTTCGACCACTCAGCCACCTCTCCTGACTCACGAATAATAATGTTAACAGGTTTGTTTGGGAGAGTCAATAGTCATTTGTCATTGGTTATTTATAAAAGACTAACGACTAAGGACTAGTAGTCTGTCAAGTTTAAATTGATGGGTAAGCAAATTCGTAGTCAGGACTTTAGTCCTTATTTTCTAAGCACTAAAGTGGTTACTACAAACTCTTCATTACCAACTTGACAAAGTACTAGGGACAAATGACTAATTTTTTAAAGGACTTGCGATCGCATCCAAGCTACGGGCAAAGTGCGTAACTTTTTCCACTGGGGAACGTAAGCCCTCTGGCTGAATACATCGTAATTGTTGCGTTCAATCACCTCCAAAATCTGTCCGTATAGCATTGACGCTGCCCACACAGGCCAACGGGCGTCCGGTGCTAAATAAGTAATTCCCTGGTCGGATGTGCTATAGAATTGGCGGGCCCGGTCAATTTGAAAGCGCATCAGCGCCCGCCAACGCTCATCTACCACACCTTTGAAGAAATCTTGCTCGGTGTAGTTGAATTTTGCCAAGTCCTCAAGGGGAATGTAAATCCGTCCACGTTTGGCATCTTCTCCCACATCCCGCAGGATGTTGGTGAGTTGATTGGCAATTCCCAGAGCGATCGCTTCTTCTGTGGGAACATAAGGTTGTTTGTCCTGATGCCACGGAGCTGTGTATATGGTGCTATTCACACCCATAACTGCTGTTGACATTAAGCCAACAGTGCCAGCGACGCGGTAACAGTAGAGGTATAATTCCTCAAAGGTTTCATAACGACTGCGATATAAATCCATGCGCTGACCGGCAATCATATCCCGAAAGGGCTGAATGTCCATCGGAAAGCGCTGGAGGGTATCAACTAAAGCGACATCGTAATTTTCTAATGGGCGTCCCGCAAAAATCGATTCCAGCTGCTGTTCCCATAGGTCTAGGGTTTCTGGCGTGGTAATAGCAGATGCGGGTCCATCCACCAATTCATCTGTACGGCGACACCAAGCGTAAATTGACCAAATAGATTGACGTTTTACCGGACTCATCAGCAAAGTACCCAGATAAAAAGTCTTGGCATACTTTGCTGTGAGATGCCGACAAAGGTTGTAGGACTCGTCTACAGAGACCAGCGTTTTCATGCGCGGGGGGGAATCAGGCAGTTGCAGCATTCGTTGCGGGCGGTCGGGTGAGCGTTTGCAGGTTTGAGGAATTTGCTACCGGGAGAGCCTCAGAAATTGCCTGCGCTGTCAGCTTACCAGAAAGTACGGCACCTTCCATACTGCCTAAGTAGCGTTGCATGGTGTAACTTCCGGCAAGATAGAAGTTGGCAATGGGCGTAACTTGTGCGGGACGGTACTGTTGACGACCAGGGGTCGCTTTGTAAACTGAACGCGGCGTTTTCACCACATGGGATTTCAGCAACGTGGCTGGATTATCTCCCCCAAAGTGGTCGGGGAAGAGTTTTTCTAACTCGGCAATTGTTGCAGCCACAATTTCCTCATCGGATTTGGCAATCCAATCTTTTGCCGGGGCTAGAACTAATTCCAGCATCGAGCGATTGGGGTTGGCGTATTCACGGCAGGTATTGCTCATATCAGCATAAACGCTCAGGAGGGGCGATCGCGAAAATAACAAGTGATCAATTTCTGTAAGTTTCCGGTCAAACCACAGATGCAGGTTAATCACTGGCACTCCTTCCAATCCTTCTAGCTTCTTGAAAAACTCAATTTGCTTCCAAGAATTAGGCAACATGATTTTCAAAGGGTCAACGGACATGGCAGATACATAGACATCAGCCGTGAAAATTTCATCTTCTGCCCCATTTAACCCCCGAATCAAGTATGCTTTCACCGTGCCATCGGCGTTCAGCAATATCTCTTTCAAGGGGGCATTCAACCGCACTTCCCCACCACGTTCTGTGATGTAATCGACGATTGGGCTGCATAGCCGTTCTGTGGGCGAACCATCCAAAAATGCAATCTTGGAGCCATATCGTTCTTGGAGAAAGCGATTCAGTGCAGTTAACAGAATCGTTGCCGAAACTTCATCGGGATTGATAAAGGTGAGCGCTTTACATGCGGCGATAAAAACGTCACTAGTTACCCGCTCGTCAACACCTTGCCTTTTCAACCACTCTAAGAAGCTGTATTTGTCCATGTCTTCAACATACTTTTGACCCCGAACCACTGCTGGAAGTAGGCCAATTGCAAATCGAATCTTCTGCTCCCAAGTCAACATATCTTTGTTGCGAAGAATCGACGCAATCACGTTGAAGGGAGATGGAATATCTGGAACATCAAAACGTGAGAGTGTCCCAGGCTTGTCTGGTTGATTAAAAATCAACGTATGCTGTTTCCACTGGAGTCTGTCCTCAATGCCCAACTCCTTGAGCAATTGCAGCATATTGGGATATGCCCCAAAAAAGGCGTGTAACCCGGTTTCGTACCAGTCGCCGTCAGAGTCTTTCCACGCCGCAACTAGACCACCCAGTACGTCCCGGCTTTCCAAGACAATGGGAGTGTGACCTGCGTCTGTGAGATATTTCGCGCAGGAAAGTCCTGCTAGACCAGCACCCGCGATCGCTACTCGCATTTAACCTTAATGCCCTTCAATATTTCTTAACTGGTTTTGTCGTTCTCATTATACGTTGCAATCTGTTACATTTGGCAGTTATTAGGCGATCGCTTCTCCAAAAAACTTTTGCCAAAGGAAATTTTACCTAGGCGCACCTACCCAATCAAATTGCCAATACCATTATTGGCAATGGATTTGCGGCGAGTATTTCATCTAGATTTATATGCAGGAGATTTAGGGAAACAAAAGTAATTCCTTTGACTGAAAATAAGTAATCTCAAATGTTGTCTGAAAGTAGTTGATTTCTTTGCTAATCTGTGTATTTGCTCTCTTGGAAATGTCTGGGCTATTGGTTAAAGACTGCTAGGTAAACTACCCGCCACTGACCTGAGTACAGATTTGGTGGGGGACTCCTTGCTATGGAAGTTGATTTCCGATATATTTTTCTTCGGTGAATATATCAATCATGTAAAAATCAAGACAACCTATATTCTTTTTTAAGTATTTTAACTGTTAAATATTTAGCAGCTATTGCCAATAATTTTGACCTATTGAAATAGCAGAATGTGATCGCAAAAATGCTTTTGCAGGAAAACTAATCTCTGGCAGCGTCAGTAATTATGCTGAACATTTTGGCTTAATTCTCTTAGGCAGCAGCCCCTATATATTCCCATACTGAGCATGGGAACGAGAATAAAAAACCTACCTTTGAAAGCTCCCCATTCCCCATAAGGATATACGATAAAGGTTTATGTCCTCAAAGTTGAACAACTCAGTTGTTTAACGCACAACTTATAGGTAAAAGATTATGGGTGTATCGCAGGAGCTAAGGCGCTTTGGACATCATCTGATTCTAGGTATTTCAGGTACTACATTAAGCGATGATGATAAACGCGCACTCACTGAATTCAAACCAATTGGGGTGATCTTTTTTGCGAAGAACTTTCTGGATGGCACCCCATATCAGGTTTGGCTAGAAAGCTTCAAGGATTTGAACAGCCAGATACGAAAATATACTGAACGTGATTCAATGTTGATTACCCTCGATCATGAAGGAGGTCGTGTAATTCGTACACCACTGCCAATTACCCGCTTTCCTCATGCCTTGTTGCTGCGATCGCACGCCTACGAAGTAGCAAAAGCCACAGCAGTAGAACTAAAATCACTGGGAATCAATTTATCTTGGGCACCTGTAGCAGATATTTTTTCCCATCCCCACAACCCCGTCATTGGGACTCGCGCCTTTGGTAACACTCCCGAAACTGCAGATCAACGTGCCCGTGACTACTACCTTGGACTTCGAGATTCAGGAATTTTGGGATGCGCCAAGCACTTCCCCGGACATGGAGACACCAGCAAAGACTCTCACATTGAGCTACCAATACTTAATTTAACCCTAGAAGACCTGCGACTTCGAGAACTTATACCTTTCAAAGCCCTAATCGAAGTACAGATTCCTTTAATCATGACTGCCCATATCTTATTTCCTAAGATAGATGCTGATGTACCTGCAACCCTTTCTCAGGCTATCCTCAAAACCATACTTAGAGAGGAACTTGGCTTTGATGGAGTAGTTGTATCTGACGATTTGGATATGAAAGCGATCTCAGAGATGTTTATGAAAGCTGGTACTGTGGCGCAGTCAATTCATGCAGGCTGCGACCTGTTTATTGTCTCGCGCAATATCAACTCATCATCTATTGAAAGAACATATCAGATTGCTGAAGATTTTGCCGATTCTCTTAGTAAGGGTAGCTTAGATGAATCAGTAGTGGAGGCAGCCAGAGAAAGAATTGAGAAACTACTGGCACTAACACCGCAATATCCCATACATCCTTTGGATAAAGATATATTATTGCAACATGCTCAACTAGCGATCGCTAGTTCCTATTCATAACCCAACGTGCATTCAAGTTATATATTAGCTAATTCTTAATTTTGAATTGTTTAGTGGGTGGTAGAGGGATCGAACCTATTTCTGCGGGTTAAAAGCCCGATGTACAGCCGTTATGCCAACCACCCTAGTTAATTTAAATAAAGAAATGGGCAAGTGCGAGCGTATTACATTGCAATTTTTGTAATACAAGCACTAGATATAAATCCACCTGAGAGGTACTGCCCCTCCTATCTCTGTGTTATCAGCACAGTGCCTCACTTTTCGGCTTCAGGTGGAAAAGAGGGAGATGCAGGAATCGTAGCTTGCTTCCCGTAGGGTACCCCTACAGTTTGCTGTACCCTGGTTTTCAAGACCAGTTGCCGTCCATTCAGCAAGCAGCATCTTCCATTCAGGGGTATCTGACGGGACTTGAACCCGCTATGACTGGTTCCACAAACCAGCGCCTCGACCACTTTCGCTTCAGATACCATCAGTGGAATCAATGGGACTTGAACCCATAACCTCCTGCTTGCAAAACAGGCGCTCTATCCAATTGAGCTACACCAGCACTGTTTTTGGTGACGGAGGCAAGAATTGAGCCTGCCGATGTTCAGGTTATGAGCCTGACGAGCCACCGTTGCTCCATCCCCGCATATTCACCAATACCCCTGACTGGATTTGAACCTGCGTGCAAAAAAGAACAGTTTTACAGACTGTCGCCTTCAGCCAGACTCGGCCACCGACCCATAATCATTCCCCCGACGAGAATTGAACTCGCATCTTTGCTTTGAAAGAGCAATGACTTAACCATTCGTCCACGAGGGCACAATTTATCGAATTTTAGATTTTAAATTAAATTTTTTAATCTAAAATCTGCAATCCAAAATCCAATTGAGCTACACCCCGATTTTTGGTGAACTTGCCTATTTCTTATTCAGTTTTCAAGGTTCAGAAAAATTACTTTTAACTGTTAGAAACTCTGAGGAAAACAACCGAAACTCTAGGTAGCAACCCTATTGTGTATTACGGATGTATTCAGTGGTTTTCATGAGTGCAAACCATCTAAGTTTGCAAGTAAAAACAGCTTTGTTGACTGGGGACTTTGGTTTATTTCAACGCCTGTCCTTTAGTTGGATGTACAACATAACTTTGCGAAGCTTTGTCTTTCGCCTCAATACAAAATAATACAAAATACTACAAGAGGTGTCAAGGGGTTTCAGAAAGTTTTTTTGAAATTGTCTGTAAAAGCTGCTGCACTTAGATTTGAACTTGCTAACTCCTCTGAAAAGTCAAACTACAGTTATGATTGGGTGAGTATTTAAAAGCCTGACGTGACAGACAACTACCTCAAGCGACAAAAGATAATTAGTGTTGTTGCGATCGCCTCTTGTATTACAGCTTGTAGTATGGCTCCAGGCACCTCCCCACAATTGGGGTTGAACCAGCCTTTAAGGAAAATCCATGCTGCACAAGTTCCAGATCATCCAGCAAAAGGCCAAATTAATGCCCAGCTACCGCCATCAGCCAAAGTAGAAAACCTTACCTTTACAGTCCCAGCTAAATTTCAGGGAAAAACAGTTTATCAGGTGAAACCCAGGAACGACGAGAAGGTTATTGCTCTAGGCATTGATGATGGTCCCTGGCCAAAGACAACCCTAGAAATGCTGGATATCCTGAAGCAAAATGATGTTAAGGTGACATTCTTTTGGGTAGGACAAGCTTTGCAAGCAAATCCTGACCTAGCCAAGCGTGAGGTAGCCGAGGGACACGCCATTGGCAACCATACTTGGCATCATTGGTATCGGCGAATGGATGAAGCCACAGCCAAGAGTGAAATTGATCGCACAGCTGACCTGATATACAAAACTACAGGAGTCAAAACTGCTCTGTTTCGTCCTCCTGGAGGCGTTTTAAACAATGGACTAGCCGCTTACGCCAAAAGCCAGAAGGACGCTGTAATTATGTGGTCACTAACTTCAGCCGATACTGACCCTCACGCCAAACCGCAGGCATTTGTAAATAATGTCCTGAAAGGCGCAAAACCAGGTTCTATTGTTTTGATGCATGATGGTGGCGGCGATCGCCACAGAACTATAGAAGCATTGCCACAAATCATTAGCGGACTCAAACAGCAAGGCTACCGATTTGTGACAATTCCCGAACTTTTAAAAATGGGGCAATAAAGGGTGAGAAATTCTACTCACCCTACTAGTTTATTCGCTCATCACAGAAGCACTGCTCTCTTGAGCTTCCTGCCAAAGTTTGTGCAAAAAGAACTCAGCGCGATCGCTGATAGTGGTGACAAACACACCTACAGCATCCTTATAACTATCAGATAGCCAAGAACCCCGCAGGGTGACTTCCATATATTCGGCATCGCAGGCACAGAGGGCAATGATTCCTCTGTCATCTCTTTTTACCTCAGCCCTGAGTATTTCTACTCCTGGCAAATCAACAGGAAGCAAAAAGGAAGCGGTATTGGGTTCAATGCACAAACCTTGCCCAACTCGCAGGGATAAAATTACTCGCTGTGCTACCCATTCTTCAAGTGACAGAGTGACACATTCCAAATCAAAGCTACTTTCAGTGTAAGTTAATTTCAGCATTCCTTATGCTCTCCTGTTATTCCAGGCTTCCTTGCATATCTATCCAAAACTGTTCAGCAAAAGAAATCGCGGGGTGAATTGGTGCTTTTGGCTTGGTACGCAGTTGCATACCAGCTTCAAACAGGGTGCAATCGCCTTTACGGGAGTTACATCTTTCACAAGCTGCGACTACGTTATCCCAAGTGTGAGAACCGCCTTTAGAACGTGGCATCACATGATCTAGCGTTAGATGTTTGCCGCTACCGCAATATTGGCAACTGTGATGGTCTCGTCGCAACACTTCCCGGCGATTCACTGGCGGAACTTTCCACATCCGCTCATTGGAAGTGATTGTCAAGCGAATGTGTTTTGGTACCTCAATTACCAAACTGGGTGAGCGAACTCGCCAGCCGCCTTCTGTGGTAAAACCCAGAGGTTGGGCTTTGTTGCTTACTAACAGCACAATCGCCCGCTTGATATTCACCTGACACAGTGGCAAGTAATTTTGCGAAAACACCACCACAGATTGCTCTAACACTTGCATTGCGATCGCGCCGCGCCTGGAAGATATCGTCACAGCTTCACTCCTGATAAAAAAACCCCCGCTTCCTTTCGGTGAAGCGGGGGTTAGAATTGACCGGAAAATTTTCTGGTCTCATATTGGTACAGTATTTCTTTGCCTGTACCCCCCGCTTTTTTGATCTAGTTGTGGTTTTGCAATCAACGCATTAATGCTGAGATGTCTAAAATCATAATTACCCTCTGTGATTTGCCCATGATTTCGGCTACCATCGCCCATAAATAAATACTCCACTCCCATAGCAGCCGATTCCCAACCGGCTCGGCAATTGGTAGCGCACAAATATCTAGAGATGGGGTAAATGGATTTCACAGAAAATTTCACCTATTAAACATTCCTTTAAACATACTACACTTGTATTACTGTCCTGTCTATACCTTTAAGGAGAAAAAGTGATGCATACGATCGCTCGCACCCCAACCACCGATATGGAAGTTACCAGCATCCGCCTAGAGCGGGAACTCAAAGATAAGCTCAAAGAAATAGCTGGGAATCAGGGATATCAAGCTCTGATCCGAGATATCCTTTGGAATTATGTCCAGCAAAAATCAGGTGAGTGGAAGCCTCGATTTTCCCGAACCGACATTCGAGCTAGCATAGCTGCCACAGCTTGGCAAGAAGAACGCTGTGTACTCACAGGTCAACTAATTCAACCTCAACAACCGATGTTGTTAGGACTGACCAGGAATGGCGATATGGTTCCTCTGAGTGTCGAGAGCTTGGCTGGATAGTCTTATATTTAGGCAATGCAGCTCAGTTATTAGTAATAATAATTGGGCTGCATTCAAAATTTAAGTTTTATGAATATTTTACTGAGAGTTACGGAGATTAAAGAGTAGCTTGTTGAACCTACTAATTTCAAAAAAAAAATTAACAAAAATTTATGAAATAAATTAAATGAATTAAGTAATTTTACATTAAATTCACGGCAGTTTTCCTGAAAATCCAGAGAAATTACGGTTTATGTATATCTTACAGATAGGATAAAGTTAAGAAATTATTTCAATATATAGCAGTCAAAAATAAGCTAACTGAAGCAGTTATAGGATATCTTAAGGATTCTATTACTTATGTACCACTGTAGCAATTTGCTTGATCCAGTGGGGACTTGGCCATCTGAGATAGAAATCGGCTATAACAGGTGAGAGAAAGTACTCATACAAGATTTATTAATTATCAAGGTGTAACAACATAGCTAACAGTGAAGAATATGCCAAGAGGTTGGGTGCAAAAACAATGGTGTTATTATCCGAGGGCGTGCCAAGAATGAAAAAGCCTTTATCGTCGCCGCCACATTACGTCGATGAGACAGTTCCACTACAACCTTACCAAGGGAAGCTGATGCAGCATCAGGAAGAATCTGCCAGCCAGTTAGTACAAAAGATTAACCAAATTATTGTCAATAGCTCGGCGACAGCATTGATGCTGCAAGATATTGCCCAATTGTTAGGAGTTGTCTTTCAAGTAGATTGTTGCTGCTTGGTTTCAGTAACCGATAAGACATCCGAGGATGCGACTACTACTAATTGGTGTGCTGATGAGTATTTAGGGTTGCCACCAGAAAAGATGTTTTCAATGGAACAGTTGCTTATGCAGTCGCCAGTGCTGCAATGTGCTGCCCAACCATTGATTATTGAAGACATTTCCCTGATTCACAACAGTCTGGTAATTGGCTGTCAATATTTGCCACTACCGATAAAAGCAGTTTTGGCAATTCCCACGCGATTTGGTGGCAATAATAATGGGGTGGTTAGTCTGATTAAATTCCAACCTTATGATTGGAGTGAATCAGAAAAACAATTGCTCAGAGAAGTAGAGTTAGCTTGCGCGATCGCTTTTTCGGTAGTGGCACAAGCCCAGCTAATTGCTGATCAAGAGCAGTATCTGCAAAAAAGCAATCAGTATCAAAACTTGATCAAGAAATTAACTCTACTAAGTCGTAGCAACTTGGAGCATAGTCAAATGCTCCAGTTAGTTATCGACTCGACTGCCGAATGTCTACAGGCAGATCGGGGTTTGCTTATACAACTAAAATATACAGATCCACCATCTAGGGCTCAAGCTAAAAAACAAATTCCGAAAGCTAAAGCTACGGTGACCGGTGAATGGGCTAGGGAAACGCAAAGTTCCCGCAGTAGTAAACTAGACACCTTAGATAAGTCTTTCTTGGTTTCAGACTGTAGTTTATGCCAGCGTGCCTTCATGGATTCTGGAAAACCAGTAATTTTCGCTAACTATACAGACCAAAACGATACCTCGACAGCTGCTCGATTATTTGCAATAGAGGAATTGCCTGCGGTACTGTTAGTGCCATTACAAAGTCAAGGTAAAATTTTAGGATTTTTGGTGCTACAGCAAGCTGTGATTCGCACTTGGCAACCAGCAGAAGTAAATCTTGTGGAAATGGTTTGTGCCCAAGTGAGTAACGCCATAATTCAGTCACAGACATTGCGCCAAGTGCAAACTTTGGTAGAGCAGCGGACGGCGGAACTCAGTAGTAGTCTGAAACTCCAGCAAAAATTGCATGAAAGAACACGCCAGTATGTTGAGCAACTGCGAAAACTTAACGAACTCAAAGATGAATTTTTGAGCAACATGAGCGATCGCTTGCGTTATCCCCTGACAAATATGCTGATGTCAATTCGGAACTTACGTTTGCCAGGAATAGCACCAGAGCGTCAGGTTAAATACCTGGAGATTCTAGAGCAGGAATGTTCAAAGGAAATCAACTTGATTAATGACTTGTTGACACTCCAAAAGCTAGAGTCGCCCCATGAAGCCCCACAATTAAAATTTATAGATTTAAATACTAGAATTCAGGATATAGCAGCATCTTTTGAGAAAAAACTCGCAGAGAAGGGATTAAAGATTTCTGTAGATTTACCAGAGGATTCGCTAAAACTGCAAACTGAACTGGAGAGTTTTGACCGCATTCTCCAAGAGTTGTTAACTAATGCTTGTAAATACTCAGAGCATGATACCATCGTCCACTTACACGCCTCTCATCGAGTTGATCAGCAAATTGATCAAGTTATCATGAAGGTAACGAATATAGGACGTGCTATTTCCGAAGAAGAAGCCACCTACATCTTTGACAAGTTCCGTCGCGGAAAAGGACGCTGGACTCCAGGAACTGGCTTGGGACTTGCTCTAGTCAAGTCTTTAGTGCAGCATTTGAATGGAGCGATCGCTGTTGAAAGTCTCTCAATCTCGGATTCTGAACAGAGCGAAATTTGCTTTACCCTGAGTCTGCCGCAATTTTCTGACGAAAGCAAACCATAATTCTGAAAGTGACTAAAAAACAGAACATCACAGAGAACCCGGATTTCCATTCTCACACTGATAACACCAAGCTAGAGGAAGATTTACCTTCTCATGCATTTCCTCTGTCAGCTAAGGTAGAAGTTGAAATTGAGAAAATAGCAGAGCGGCAGCGGCAAATTACTGCTAAAGTCCAAATTCCCCACCCAGTGGCAGAAATCTGGAAGGTTCTGACAGATTATGAAGCTTTACCTAACTTCATCCCTAATCTTGCCAAGAGTCGTCTAATCGAGCATCCCAAGGGTGGTATTCGACTGGAGCAAGTAGGCTCCCAGCGCTTACTGAATTTCAACTTTTGTGCGCGGGTAGTTCTGGATCTGGAAGAATTCTTCCCTAAAGAAATTAATTTCTCTATGGTTGAGGGAGATTTTAAAGCCTTTTCTGGTAGCTGGTGCTTAGAACCTTATTCCCTCGGTGAGTATATAGGAACAAATCTCTCCTATACAATTCAAGTTTGGCCTAAACGCACTATGCCAGTGGCAATCATTGAAAATTGCCTGAGCAAAGATTTACGATTAAATCTTCTGGCTATTTATCAACGTGTAGAAGAGTTAGCCAGCAAATGAGGTTGTGTGTAGTTAAACTATTATTCAGAGGAAATCCTAAATGATAGTTTTACTTCCTAGATTTTGAGTAAAAAAGCAAGAGCTTTTTATTTATTTTAAGTACCCCCAGGGGAATTCGAATCCCCGTTACCTCCGTGAAAGGGAGGTGTCCTAGGCCTCTAGACGATGGGGGCATCGGACTCAGACCTTTTATAATATAACGAATTTCCTGGCTGTTGTCAACAGGTTTTGCCAAAAAAAGTTTGTGGCAGCTAAACTGGGTGGAAGCAAAAGCTTGAAGAGGATAGAAAGATATGGAGACACAAAGAAAATTCCGTAGATGCTTATCTGGGAAGCCGCATGCGAGCGCGCTCGGTGCTGAGAACTTCCAGACGCGCTCAGATAGAAAAAGCGCTGAATTCAGCAAGGGACAAAGGGTATGATGTTGTACCCTGTAGAGTTAATATCTACGGTTTTTTACAAAAGATTTTGAAATAAATCACTCAAAATCTACAACATGGAAGCATCTTTTGAAATCACCCTACAAATGGCGATCGCTGTCCTTGCAGGCATTAGCGCTCAGGTGCTGGCTGCATACTTTCGCATACCCAGCATCGTCTTGTTATTGCTATTGGGTATTCTGTTTGGCTCTGATGGTTTAGGACTGTTACATCCGCATTTGCTAGGCACTGGACTAGAAGTGATTGTCGCCCTAGCAACGGCAATAATTTTGTTTGAAGGCGGACTTAACTTGGATCTGCGAGAGTTAGGTAGAGTTTCAGTCAGCCTGCAATTGCTTGTGACTCTGGGAACGCTGATCACATTGCTTGGTGGGAGTATGGCAGCCCACTGGCTGGGTGAGTTTCCCTGGAAGATAGCTTTTCTCTATGCTTCCATAGTTGTGGTTACAGGTCCAACCGTCGTTGGCCCTTTGCTCAAACAAATCAATGTCGATCGGCAAGTGGCAACACTTTTAGAAGGAGAAGGGGTTTTAATTGACCCTGTAGGGGCTATCCTCGCCTTCGTTGTCCTCGATACGATTTTGAGCGGCGATACTGACCCGATCAATGCGATCGTTGGTTTACTTATACGTCTGGCTGTTGGTGCGGCAATTGGTGGTGCTGGCGGTTATCTGATGAGTTTGATTTTCAAACGCGCTGATTTTCTGTCATTCGAGCTAAAAAACCTAGTGGTGTTGGCGATACTTTGGAGCCTGTTTGCCTTATCGCAAATGATCCGCAGTGAATCGGGAGTAATGACAACAGTAGTTGCAGGAGCAGTCTTTGCTAACTCCTCAGTCCCAGAAGAACGTTTGTTACGGAGTTTTAAGGGTCAGCTAACAATTCTCAGCGTCTCGGTGCTATTTATCTTATTAGCTGCTGACCTATCGATTGCGAGTGTGTTTGCTTTGGATTGGGGTGGTTTATTCACCGTTTTGGTATTAATGTTTGTCGTTCGCCCAATTAATATTCTGTTGTGTACCTGGAACAGTCACTTAAACTGGCGACAGAAATTATTTTTAAGCTGGGTTGCTCCGAGAGGAATTGTTGCCGCCTCCGTAGCTTCTTTTTTTGCGATTTCACTGACACAGCGCGGCATTAACGGCGGTGATTCTATCAAAGCTTTAGTTTTCCTGACAATTATCATGACTGTTGTCTGCCAAGGATTAACTGCTGGCTGGGTTGCTAAATGGCTGCAAATCACCTCCAAAGAGGCAACTGGGGCAGTGATTGTGGGTTGTAATCCCTTGAGTCTTTTGATTGCGCGATTCTTTCAAGAACGGGAAGAAAACGTGGTGATGATTGATACTGACCCTCAATGTCTTGTGCAAGCCCAGGCGCAAAATCTGCGGGTTATTGCCAGCAGTGCGCTGGATGCTGCGGTTTTGGAAGAGGCAGGACTTGCTTCTATGGGCACTTTTTTGGCGATGACAAGTAATGGCGAGGTGAATTTTGTTTTGGCTCAACGCGCAGCTGAGGAATTTAAGCCGCCGCGTGTCTTAGCTGTTTTCCCGCGTGATCCGCAAGCGACTACCTCGGTTAGTAATAAAGTTAATCAAGCTTTTATCCCAGACTTAGCGATTAAAACTTGGAATGAATATCTGAATGATGGGCGAGTCAAGTTGGGAACAACCACACTAAATGAGTCGGAATTTTCCACTCAATGCGATCGCATCCAAGAAATGATTCGGACTGGGGTATTAATACCACTATTGGTAGAACGAGAAGAAAGCTTACAGGTAATGCCAGCTAACCAAGACTGGGAAGTTGGCGATCGCATCATTTATCTGTTGCATGATCCCAGACCTAGCCTGTTAAAACGCTTATCTGGTGCCACCCAATCGACTCCCCTCTCTCTAGAAAAGTTACCAGAGGTTGAAGACCTATCCCTGGCTCAATTTTAGATTTTTGGTCGCAGCTGGGATTTTGGATTGAAGGAAAAATCTATAAGCCCAAGGCGGGCAAGACTTCGGCGTGAGCGCTCAGTCCTTTGACCCTTCTCTACGAGACGCTACGCGTAGCTTGCTTCCACGAAGTGGTACGACAGGCTCAGGGCAGGCAAGCTCAGGAACCATCGAACGCTGCCCACCCCACAAGTAGTAGTAATTTATTTGTTGAAAATCTCTAACTCCTGTACAGACGCGATTAATCGCGTCTCTCCTAACTCCTAACTCCAACCCCTAACTCCGCTTGATACATTTGCCATTCCTGCCACACTAAAGCCGATAAATTTACGATCGCCAGAATTAGCGTCACCACCGAAATTAGATAACTGTGTATCGTGTAAAGGTGTTCGACGGTAGTTGTGTTAATGGCTCCACCGCCAGTCAGGATCTCGCGCAGTTGTCCACCAATAAAAGGAATAGCTTCGATGGTTCCTAGCTCAATGCTAAAACGCCAGTATCCTTCCTGAGTCCAATCTAAAATCATCGCTGTCCAATCCAGCCCGATCGCACTTAGGGTCAACAAAATCCCACTAATCCAAGCAGTCAGCCAACTCTTGCGAAATTGCCGACCTAAAAACATCACCACAATTTGAATTAAGGCGATCGCAATTACCGCATTACCAGCAATATCATAGGCTCTGCGAAACAACCAGCCGTATGGCAGTTGTGTGTTAATCATTTTTAAGGAGTTATAAGCTCCGCCTGCTGTCGGTTCATAATAAAAAGCAAGCAAAACTCCGGTAGATACATAAATTAAGCACAGAGTCAAAATCACGACTGATAATATCGTCGCTATTCGTCGCAAAATCTTATCGAATTGGGTGCTTTGCATGGCTCACCCCTCCTGTTCTTAACTAAGTATTAATTCTTATTACAATTTTAGCTAAGAAATATTAATAAATGTTGCATTTATCAGAAAAAGAGCAAGTTTTTTAAATCAAATATTGCACCCAAGCTTTTAAGGGTTCTGCTGAACCATACCAAATCCCCGGACTTCTGGGAGAATGCCTCACACCTTCAATCACCAGATTTTCTGCTCCCTGCAAATGAGCAGCTTCAATGGGTGTGATTCCATCTCCCCAAGTGTTACCCTTCCCACAGGTTAGTTGGTAACTACTGTAAGCTAACCAGCTACCGCGCCGCCTTTCTCCAAAGATAGTTTTGCCAGCCACACAAACGTAACGAACGTTTTTGTAAAAAGCTCCTGGGTAGTTATTCGTGACAAAATCTAGATTGGAGCGCGTCCAGCGTTCTTGGCTAATATGGGGTGTACCCAAGGTGATGAGAGTCGCAATCAGGGGATGCGCTTTCCAAAGGAATGGTTTGAGATCACCGCCTGCTAAATAGGGCTTTTCTCCCATGTAGATGCGGGATATCCAACCTCCGGCTGAGTGACCAATCAAGTTAATTTGAGTAGCATTATGTTGCTGCAATGTATCCTTGATTGTGCGATCGAGTTGTTGCAGAATCCGGGTTACTGGTCTTCCTCCAATACTGGGTAGCCAGTCACGCCGTCGCAGTGGGACTGTAACTGTGGGGAAATCTAACTGTTGTAGGGATTGTTCTAGTTGGCGGTAAGCGATGGCGGTTTCTAGATATCCAGGTAAAATAACTGTCGGTAAGGGCATTTTGAATTTGGGATGCAATGATTGAAGGTTTGAACTTTTTTGAGGAAGAAGTAGTCAGATTTAGAAGCTAGAATTGCGATCGCCTGACTGACTCCTTTTATCAAAACCTAAATAGCTTTAGTGGGGTTTAGGGCTAGAATGTCAACAAAATTGTACAATTTGCAACAGTTTTCGGGGCTGCTAATGTGATAGTATTTTCACATAGTGACTAGTCTGGGACAAGCAAGTGTACTATCTGCCACAGAAGCTTAGTTGACTGGAAAACAGTAGAAAAACTAGGCAAGTTCAGCAGATTTTGTGATGTACTCAAACTTGTGTGTTTACTTAAAGTTTATAAATATCCCAGATATTAAATCTAATTGTGTGCGTCATCAAATAAAAAATCAAAAGTAATAATTTTTAGCAAGCTGAAATTTGAAGATATGATAGAGCGTCATTGATCAATTAAAAACTTGAATAAATGGCAATTTTGGCGTTTTGATTGCCAGCATAGGAAGTTATTATTTCCTTAGAGGGACGCATCTTTTGCAAGATATTGCAATCAAGAGAAAATCGCTAGTAAACTGCAACTGAGCCGAGTGAACGATAACAGTTATGTCTTACGTCTCCCTGCTGAAAAATATACCAGAAATCTTAAGCCAGCCAATTGGGATCGCAGCTATAGCCTCTCTTGGCATCCACGGTGCGATCGCCATGATTGTGCCATTGATGCCTATGGATTCTAGCAAACCCCAAGAAACAGCATCATCCAAAACAGTCGGACTTTTGGAATTGAGCCAAGCCGATCAAAACCGTTTGCCGCAAAGCACACCCCAAGTTGCTTTACAAAAATTACCTCCACTAGTGGCACTTTCTCCTCCAAACCTTAGCGCTCAAACTGGATTGTCCCCATTGGCACCACCGCCATCGAGTCAACTAGTAGTGCCCCCGCTACCCCTATCACCGAATACCTATCGGGTTTCTTCCTTGCCTACAAGGCAGTCTTTGCGGATGATTCCTAGTGAAAATTTGCAATTTGATGCCTCAAAAGTTGACAGTTCTAAATTTAATAGCAGCGCCAAATTCTCTCCATCAGTTCCTCTCAATAGCAACGCCAAATTCTCTCCATCAGTTCCTCGTTTTAATAATAGTGCCACCAAATACGAGCCATCTAAGCCACTAGCTCTAAATAGGTTGCCACAATTGCAGTCGCAGAAAATACCTGATGATATTCTGCAAAATGCCCAACCTTCAAACTTACCTGACATTAGCCCGATTGCAACAGCACAGGGAAATAGAAGTTTACAGATGACGCAACCGGGTAATGATGCGTCTAGAATTGGTCAAAATCGGCTGATAAATTCTCTAAAACAAGCTCCCATGTCTGGGAATAACTTAACCCAAGCTAGGGGAAGGACGCTCAGGACACCCAGTTTATCAGGAAAAGGAAGTGAACTGGCGATAGCACAGCTAGACTCCTACGCAAACCTGCGAAAGGAAGTCCAGCAAGAATATCCTAACACTCAACAAAAACCAGTCATCCGTCAAACATTACCCACGGATAAGCCAAATCTTGAAGGTGCTGTTTTGGGTGTATTAGTGGTAGATCGTGATGGTAAAGTCTTAGATATTAAGTTTCAAGACAAGTTAGTTTCCCCGGAATTGCTTGTTAAAGCAAGGGAATACTTCAACAAGCAATCCCCCAAGGGAGATAAACAGATAAGTTCCTATCCATTTAACCTTGTTTTCCAAAACAACATTAGTAACATTACTGGAACTACTCAAGAACAAAAGCCCTCATTATTATCTGTACCAAGAATCAATAGCAATCAGCTTACGCCTTCACCAATAGCTACTTTTAAACCATTACCTGATCTGCGAATCAGAAATAACCAGATCACGCCTTCATCGGCAGCTACTACTTCCGATCTGTTATTGCTGCCGAGAGTCAATAATAGTCAGTCTACACCCTCTGCTGAATCGAAGCAAAAATTAGTAGAACAGTTGCGCGAAGTGAAGCAAGACAGACAAAACTCTAATTCAGAAAAATAATCACCCACTGGTGATTTTGGATTGAGAAACAAGCTAAAAGCGATGAATGATAAAAATTGTAAATTTATCATTCGTCTTTGAAGTATCCTTTTTAGTAGTTGACGAACTGGCGATCGCTAGTTCGTTATATCATATATAGCGGTTCTGAGTTGAGTGAGGTACAAGAACCCCACCCCCAACCCCCTCCCCGCAAGCGAGGAGGGGGCTAAGATGTAACTCATGTGATTAGGAAAGGCTATATATATAACAACTTTGAAGTTCGTTAGAAGCTTATACCTAATAAATACATTTAGCTATTTACAATAAATAAATTCTCTAGTGTTGTGGCTTGGGCATCTCACCCAAGCCACAACAAGTATGACATTATAGCTACTTTAACCAGCCTTGTTCTGCATTCTGAAAAACGTAAGCAGCTACCTCCAGAATCTCCTCCTGACTTAACTTGCTTTTAAAGGCAGGCATGGCATTTTTACCATTTTGCACTTGGTGGATAATCGCCTGGATTGAGTCGCGATCATAATTTTCTAAGTACTTTGATAATGCTTCCTTTTTCAAGTTTTTCTGGCTAATCAGGATGTTACCGCCACCTATATGGCAAGAAGCGCAGTTAGCCTGGAAAATTTTAGCACCAGTGGATGTTTCGGCAGCTAGTGCTGGACTAATGAATGTCAATTTGAATAGGGCGATCGCTAACAATAGGATAAATAAAAGTATTCTCAAGAAAATTTCCTCGCAACAAGCCTCCAGCAAGAGTATAAACGCGATTCGTCCCCGATTAAGTCAAATTTGATCAAAAGTGGCGGTAACGAGTTCACCCCTCCATTGCCACAGGTTACTCAGCGTCTTAGGCGGGGATAAGACTCGTTACCGCTATTTATCCATTGTGGGCGTCACTCAAGTGGCGTGTTGCTATGAACTAATTTGACTGAGAAATCATCTTGTGTCAATCAAATAAGGGTGTTTCTAGCCTTCGACAGTGATTGTACCAATCATGCCAGCACCACGGTGAGGTTCACAGTAGAAGGTGTAGTCACCAGCAGCTGCGTCTGCTGGGAAAGTGGTTGTTTCCTTTTGACCAGGACTCATAAGCAACTTCTTATGAGACAGAGATTTCGCTAAATCGGCGCTCTTGGTGGGGTTTTTAGCAGCATCAAACACAACATTATGGGGAGGAACTTTGTTGTTTACCCATTCAACTGTGTCGCCTGCTTTAATGGTCAACTTTTTCGGTTCAAATGCGAGCATTCCTTTATCGCTACCCAATTTCACCTGGTAAGTTTCAGCCGCAGCGCTGGGAGTAAAAACAGCGAAGCTGCTAACAACTAAAAGGATTGTCAATACAGCTAAACTAAAACGTCGCCAGCTTGCCGAAATCAATTTCATGGCTCTCTCCTAACAAACAATTTTTTATTCCTTTCTCATTTTAAATAAAATCAACGCCAAATATGACAATCTGTCATAGATACATTTTTTTTTCAGGATGGGGAGCAATTTATTGCAAAAAGCTGTGCAGTCAGTAATAAATAATCGACTGACATAGCACAAAAAGCGTGTGAATTAAGGTAAAGATTAAAATCAGAGATTTTTATTTTTTCTTTAGGAATATCCTGATTTTCCCCAAATTTTTTGTCTCCAACCAGGAACATTTTGTGCTGCTGTGAAAACGAAAGCAGCTAAACTTTGGTGAAAATTTGGGAATGGGGAATGGGCTTGCCGTGAGCGTAGCCGAATGGGAGTGGGGAGTAGGGAATTGGGACTGAATTCTTCCCTATGCCCTATACCCTATTCTCTATTCCCTATTCCCAATGACTCAGTTCCGGGATTTAGTAATAGATTTTTCCGCCTCCCCACTTAGTGCCAACGATTTTGGGTTGTAAGAGAATATGACCGGCGATCGCCTCCAAGTTGTCATCAGTCAGATTTCGCATTGTTGTGAAAATATCTGCGCTTTTGATACTGGGGTGAATTTCGGAAATCTCTTCTTCCCCGTCGTAAGTAGTGGGATTTTTCAGGTAATCCACCAAGCCTTCAACGTTGTTACGGTTGGGTTTTGCCAGTGCTAGATCCTCTGGAGCAAGTCCCACGTTCTGGTTTGTTTTAGTAACTCCCCCAGCATGACATTGGGCGCAAGCGAAATTAAATAAGCGTTTGCCTTCTTTGACTTGTTTAAGGCTGAGTACAGTGGTATCACCTTGAGTATTTAATGGCACTGTTCGGGTAGCTTCGTCCAGTTCCACTGCTGTCGCGCTACCGACAAGCAACTGAAACGAGAGTAAAACAGTAACCACAACAACGCCAATTAGTCTTTTAAACATGTTTCCCCTTAAAGATTTTGACGCTCAACACAGCTAAGAACGCGATTCTCAATCTCCAAGCTGCTAATTACTAATGACTCATGTTCTGTGTCATTAGGTATCAGTGATTAGCCAAAGCTCCGAGATAACCCTTTAAGTGACCTCGTTATCACCCTCCAAGTCGCTAGTACCTTTTGGGCGTGTTTCAGTCGATATTTGGGAAATAATTGCCTTTGCATCTTCTAACGCCAAACGGGTCTTTTGGTGTTTGTAGGCGATTCCCAGTTGGTTGCACAGAGAAAACACTTTTTCTACAGGAATGCTGTAGTCGGCTGCTATCTCTGCGATTGATAGGTCTGCAAAACCCATAATGCTTGTTAACTGATAGATAGAGATTGAGTCGCTGTAATACCAATATCACGTTAGGAGTGCAATTTGTTGCTCAAATTAGGAGGGGAGTGGGGAATGGGGAATGGGGGGATGAGGGGGATGAGGGAGACAAGGGGGACAAGGGGGATGAGGGGGAATAACTTTATGCCCAATGCCCAATGCCCAATGCCCAATGCCCAATGCCCAATGCCCAATGCCC
>NZ_JABXKJ010000030.1 GCF_017115085.1 Nostoc sp. NMS7
AGCCAAAGAAATTTATTTCTGGGCGGGCGTGGAAGTCAACAAGCGATTTCTAGCTGAAGTTGACACCAATGAGCTTTTTCTGTGGCTCTACCGCGTGGTCTATTTACCTGAAAATAGCTTTTGTCTGGTAATAATACCTCTTTTTGACAAGCCTGATTATCTCTATATATTTATTTAGTTACACTAATAATTAGGTATACATATTCTCAGAAAGACTGTATAATTTTTAAAATACGGTAAACTAACCGATAAACAGTAATATGTCATGTAAGTGACGTAGATACCTACCAGTCAATTATTTAACTGGAGTAATCAACACATCTGTCTTATTGCTTGAGTTGGAGTTGTGCAATCTCAAATAGTCTGCATTCACGATAATTACAAGGAAAAGATTTCATGAGCAACATACAACTGTACTTCGCCAAAGCCTCTACCTTCTCTCAACGGACTCGTGTAGTCTTACTGGAAAAAGGCATTGACTTCACCCCGATAGAAATTGACTTACAAAATAAACCAGATGGGTACACGCAGATTTCGCGCTATGGCAAAGTTCCAGCTATCAAACATGGAGATGTTGAAATTTATGAGTCCGCCATTATCAATGAATATCTAGATGAGGTTTTTCCAGAACCACCATTGTTACCCCGCGATCCCGCAGCTAAAGCGATCGCTCGTATCTGGATAGACTACGCCAATACTCGGTTTGTCCCAGCTTTTAACAAATTTCTGCGCGGTAAAGATAGCCAAGAACAAGAACAAGGACGAAAAGAGTTCACAGAAGCACTTCTATATATTGAACAAGAAGGATTAGGCAAAGGTGATTACTTATTAGGAGATCAGTTTAGCCTAGTTGATATCAGCTTCTATCCTTGGTTTGAACGTTTACCAGTCTTAGAACACTTCCGCAAATTCACACTACCAGCAGAAACACCTCGTTTGCAGACATGGTGGAATCTGGTACGCGATCGCTCCTCAATTCAAGCAGTAGAAAATCCTGTAGACTTCTATTTGCAAAGATTCGCCAAAGTTCTCGGTGAACCGATTCCCGTTGGTGCAGCAGAAAAATAGGACACAGGGCTGTGGTGATGGGAGTGAATCATTAACTGTTGAGTATTGACCAAAAATTAACCAAAATCCAAAATGGGATAACTTATGAGCTTAAATAACCAAGTTCTAGATAGACCGATTTCCCAAGAACTGCCATACGTAGAGGCTAACCTCAGTTACCTGATTCCAATGGCAGAAAAACCCGTTAACTATACCTACGAACCGCCAGCCGGGATTCCTCGCACTAATGCAACTTATCAGACGTACAAACTACCCATCTACAACGCTCGTTCGATCTCAGAGAACATCTCGTTAGATAAAGAAGGTTTTGCGTTTACTGGACATCGTACTAATGTGCGCGACTTTTATAACGAAGACGAAGTTCGCCGCCTCTACTACCCAGAAGCCGAGCAATTATTAAAAGAGGTGACAGGTGCAACTAAGGTAGTAATATTCGATCACACCCTGCGTAACGCTGGTAAGTCCAGTCCAGGTGAGAATAATATTAAAGAACCTGCCAAGCGTGTACATAACGACTTCACTGCCAAATCTGGCTATACTCGCGCCCGTTTGGAACTAGCAGCGCAAGGCATAGATAATGATGAAATTGATACACTATTGCAACAGCGATTTGCCATCATTAATGTTTGGCGATCGATCGCAACACCAATTCAAGAGTCACCATTAGCAGTGTGTGACGCGCAAAGTATCGCACCCACAGACATTGTAGCTGGCGATCTTGTGTACCGCGATCGCATCGGTGAAACTTATGGAGTCACGTATAACTCCAAACATAAATGGTTCTACTTCCCACAAATGCACAGAGATGAGGCACTATTTATCAAGTGTTTCGACTCCGCAGAAGACGGACACGCACGTTTTGCAGCCCATACAGCCTTTGAAGACCCGACCAGCCCAGCCAACGCTCCCCCACGAGAAAGCATCGAACTACGAACATTCGTCTTTTACCCCGCATAGATAGCAAAAGCTTCCTCTTACTCTCTGCGTGAGACAAATCCACAATCTTATTTAACTTGGAGTAACTACCATGACTTCCCAACACTTTGACATCAAATCAATTGCCGGATGTATCGGTGCAAAAATCATCGGTGTTGACTTGAGCAGTAACCTCAGCAACGAAATCATCAGCGATATCCGTAAAGCTTTAGTTAAACACAAAGTTATCTTCTTCCGAGAGCAGAACCTTGATGCTCAAGGACAAGTAGCCTTTGCCCGTCGCTTTGGGGAAGTCACTACAGCCCATCCCACTGTTCCCTCATTGCCAGAAAACCCCGAAGTTCTTGACCTGAATTATGGCAAGACTGTGAGTCGCGCCAATAACTGGCACACTGATGTCACATTTGTAGACCGTCCCCCCCTTGGTTCCGTTTTACGGGCGTTGGTCATCCCACCATCAGGAGGTGATACTATTTGGGCAAACTCCGTGACTGCTTACGAAGATTTACCAACTCACCTACGTAATCTTGCTGACCAACTTTGGGCAGTACACAGCAACGCTTACGATTATGCAGCAGCTACAATTGACTTACCAAAAGAAGTTTTAGAGCATCGGGCTGTTTTTACCTCCACTGTATACGAAACCCTGCATCCAGTTGTCCGCGTCCATCCTGAATCCGGTGAACGTGGGTTATTTATTGGTGGGTTCGTGCGCCGCCTGCGTGGTTTATCCCAGAATGAATCCGATGAAATCGTGAAATTGTTCCAAGCTTACATTACACGTCCTGAGAACACAGTCCGGTGGCGCTGGAAAGTTGGCGATGTTGCTTTCTGGGATAATCGTGCTACTCAACATTATGCGATCGCAGACTACGGCAATCAACCTCGCCACGTTCAACGAGTAACTATTGTTGGTGATATTCCCGTTGGTATTGATGGTAAACAAAGTGAAGCCATCAAGGGAGACTCCTCTGCATATAACCGACGTGAGGCAGTAACTGCGTAATAGGGACTCGCGTAAAAATAAAATACCAGGTAGACAATCTCTATGAAGTAGAAGATTCCAAACTTTCATTGGTAGTAAACTGCAAGTTCCATACTTGGTCATGGGAGCGATACATGGGTGATACACGTGCTACTGTTTTGGAAACAATAGCGGATACTTTAATGGAGCGTGCTGAGGCTCTGCCTTCTCGTGTTCTGCAAGTAGCGGTGACAGGCATTACTGCAAGTGGGAAATCTACTTTGGCACAGGAGCTAGCGCAGATATTAACCAGACGTGGAAGAAGTTCTGTTCACATTGCAGTGGATGATTTCCATAACCCAAGTCACCTGCGCCATCGCCGAGGTCGTGAGTCGGCTAAAGGCTACTATTTTGATGCCTACAACTATCCGCTCCTTAAAAAGCTTGTGCTTGAACCACTCGCGCCTGGGGGTAATTTAATCTATCAGGCACGTGGGTTCGACTTGGAAACAGATGCTCCAGTGGAAGAGACACCTAATAAAGCCAATCCTGGAGATATTTTTCTTTTTGCTGCCAGTTTTCTGCTACGACCAGAGATTGTCTCTTACTTTGACTATCGTATCTATATAGATACAGATTTTGAGGTGGCCGAACAGCGTGGGGTAGAGAGGGATGCAGCACGGCTTGGGTCTTACGAAAACGCAGTTCGTCTATATCGTCAGCGATACCATGCTGCACAACGAATCTACTTTGCAGAATCTAATCCTGTGCAGTATGCCAATGCTTTATTGAAAAACAATAATTTGGCAGAACCGATTCTCTTCTTTAGAGCAAATCATCCTAATTCGTAATGGGCTACGCTCCGCTTCTCTACGAGAGGCTGCATGCGCCAACTGGACGCTACACGAACAAACGAACGTAATTAAGACACACTGTAAATAGGAGAATGAGTAGCAGAAAGGCAGATGAGGGACTAGGCGGTATAGATTTCCTGTACGAACCGTATGACACCGAGGCGGATTGGGCGATTAGTAAGGACTTTAATCCTTACTAAGAACTTATTTATCCATCCATTTGAACTTGACAAACTAGTAGATGCTACTAAAATATCTTTCAAATATTTTCTAATTGATTTACCAGATTTTTTCAAATGTTAAAACGATAAACATTTGAACCCAATATCTAATGACGATCGCACTTTTTTATGAAACTCTTCTATACACCTAACTCACCGTATGCACGCATAGCAAGAATAGCTTCACTAGAACTGAATCTCAGTGAGCAGATCGAAATGCAAAAAGTCACTGTACGAGATCCGAATAGTGAGCTACTGAATTACAACCCCACAGGTAAAGTCCCAACACTAGCAACTGATGACGGATTTATTTTGAGTGAAACACGCATAATATGCGTTTATTTAAATCAATTCAATCCCAAAATCAAATTAGTTGCTGATGTTTCTGATGGCTTTTTACAGCAACTTGAAGGTATAGCTAGTGGGTTCATAGATGGTATTGCTGTCTGGGTACGGGAGTTACGGCGTTCTTCAACTGAGCAATCATCAGGAATAATCGAATTAGAGCGATCGCGTGCTTTAAGAATCTTGGACTACTTTGAGAAGATTTCTGAGAAATTCGACCAAACTCCTAAACTTGCTCATATCACCCTCGCATCAGCGCTGGGGCTAGAGAGCCGTCTGCCTGAACTGCAATGGCGATTAAGCTACCCCAAACTTGCACAATGGTATGATGAGTTTTCTGGGCAACCTTCCCTGCAAGCGACGAAACCAGACTCCTAAAGATAATTAGTAATTCGTAGTTAAGATTTAAATTACGAGTTATTTGTTCTTTGGATAATAATTAAAAATTAACAATTATTTTCAAAACGTTACTGTGCGAGTTTTGTTTTCAGATGCACAATATTTATTTTTTATCTCACGCAGAAACGCAGAGGTGCAGAGAGTAATTAAGAGTGTTATTAATTACGAATTACGAATTACGAATTATGTCCGCCTCAACTATTCTGTTTGATTTAGATGGGACTTTGACAGATCCCAAGCCTGGCATTACTCGCTGCATTCAGTTTGCTTTATCTGAACTCGGTCATAGACCACCCGATGCTGATGAATTACATTGGTGTATTGGCCCTCCAATCAAAGACCGTTTTTCGCTGATCGGATACATTACTGTTCATTGGCTACCTTGCCCATTTCGTCCCAAACTTCAAGGTTATATTTCGGAGTTATTCATCCAAAAAACTGCTCGTGGTCAAGGTATCGGCAAAACTCTGCTAGCAACCGTCATATCAGAGGCAAAAATCCGAGAATGTTCAGGACTCATGTTGCTAAACCACAAAGAGCGAGAATCTTATCAACGGGAATTTTACCGTAAGCAAGGCTGGCTCGAACGTGAAACAGTTGCCAATTTTATCTATCCATTGATTTAAATTTGGATAATACAGAACAAATCGATGTGTTGCTGTTGCCTTTACAAAAAATTATAGAATTAATTGAAAGCGGTACTTTATTGCAAGCATTACATATTAACTCATTATTTTTAACCTTAAAAAAGCTTGGCAAATTACAATTTAATTAATAGCTGCTAATTATATTTACTAATCCAACTATCCAAAAAAGAGAAAAATATGACTGTGGCAGCTTTAGGAAGTTGTGTATTGAGGAGGTAGAGTTACAAAATGCCAGATAAATGGAATCCAGAATTATATGAACGGTTTCAATCCCAAAGAAGTCGCCCATTTTACGATTTGGTAGACATGGTGCATCGGCAAGAAAACTTACGAGTTCTGGATTTAGGATCTGGAACGGGAAAGTTAACGAAATATCTGCACGATACACTAGCAGCACAAGAAACTCTGGGAATAGATGCTTCTGAAAATATGCTGCAAAAAGCACGTCAATATGAAGGTAACGGTCTACGATTTGAGCAAGGAAAAATAGAGGATAACCCAGGAGAAGGAGAGTTTGATTTAGTTTTTTCTAATGCCGCTTTGCAATGGTTAACAGGACACGAAGCTTTATTTGAAAAATTACGCCGCAAGTTACGTCCGGGTGGACAACTGGCTATACAAATCCCAACGATGGACGATGAACCAGTACATCAGTTAGCACTTGAAACAGCCAAGGATTTTAGTCAAGAATTGGGGGAATATGTGCGGCGATTGGAGGTACTTACCCCAGTAAATTATGCAAAACTGCTGTATAAACTGGGGTTTATGAAGCAGGAAGTAAAACTTCAGATTTATGGTCATGTTCTACCGTCACGAGAATCTGTAGTTGAGTGGTATCGTGGCACGCTATTAACGGCATACGAGTCGCGGTTAGATATCCAGACTTATGAACGATTTGTAGAACGGTATAGGAAAAAGTTATTTGAGAAGTTGGAAGATGAGCAACCTTTCTTTTTCCCTTACAAACGCATTTTAATGTGGGGACGCGTTTAATTAATTCGTAATTTGTAATTGGGATAATGATGAACCGCGATTTCTAAGAGACTGGTATATTTGCAAAGGTAAGATGCTCCTCAGAAGGATAACTCAGCAGATGGGGACTTGACGCAGGAATGTTAATATACTAAAAGTCGATAGATTTATCATTGTTTGTCAAAATATCTTTGCTAGCAATAATTCTCTATGTCTGAAAAATATCGCTTTGAAACATTGCAAGTCCATGCAGGACAAGAACCAGCTGTAGGAACTAATGCCCGCGCTGTACCGATTTATCAAACAACGTCATACGTTTTTGACGATGCGGATCATGGGGCGCGGTTGTTTGCCCTGCAAGAGTTTGGCAATATCTACACGCGGATCATGAATCCGACAACGGATGTATTTGAAAAGCGAATTGCTGCTTTAGAGGGGGGTGTAGCAGCCTTAGCTACCTCTAGTGGTCAGGCGGCGCAGTTCTTGGCTTTAACTACGATCGCTCAAGCTGGGGATAATATTGTTTCCACCAGTTTTTTATATGGGGGAACCTATAACCAATTTAAAGTTGCTCTACCACGTTTAGGTATAAATGTCAAATTTGTCGAAGGAGACGAGGTAGAAAATTTTCGTCAGGCGATCGACGATCGCACAAAAGCATTGTATGTGGAAACTATTGGCAATCCCCAATACAATATTCCCGACTTTGTTGCCTTAGCCCAAATTGCTCATGAAAATGGAATTCCCCTGATTGTTGATAATACCTTTGGGGCTGGCGGATATCTGGCTCGACCAATTGAACACGGTGCAGATATTGTAGTCGAATCTGCAACTAAGTGGATTGGTGGTCACGGCACTTCTATCGGTGGCGTAATTGTCGATTCTGGGAAATTTGACTGGGGTAATGGCAAATTTCCCGTCTTTACTGAACCATCCCCCGGTTATCATGGGCTGAATTTTCAAGAAGTATTTGGTGTAGGTAGTCAATTTGGTAATATTGCCTTCATTATCCGTGCCAGAGTAGAAGGGTTAAGGGATTTTGGCCCCTCATTGAGTCCATTTAATGCCTTTCTGTTATTACAGGGATTAGAGACTCTTTCTCTGCGTGTAGACCGCCATGTGAGCAACGCTTTAGAATTAGCCCAGTGGTTAGAAAAGCAACCACAAGTAGCATGGGTAAATTATCCAGGACTTCCCCATCACCCTGCTCATGAGCGAGCCAAAAAATATCTCAGACACGGATTTGGCGGAGTCTTAAATTTTGGGATCAAGGGCGGACTAGAAGCGGGTAAAACCTTTATTAATCATGTCAAATTGGCAAGTCATTTAGCAAACGTTGGGGATGCTAAAACCCTGGTTATTCATCCTGCTTCCACAACCCATCAACAACTAAGTGATACAGAACAACTTTCCGCCGGTGTGACACCTGATTTAGTGCGTGTATCAGTGGGAATTGAACACATTGACGATATCAAAGAAGATTTTGAGCAAGCATTTCAATAGGTTAGTCATTAGTCATTAGTCATTGGTCATTAGTCATTGGTCATTGGTCATTGGTCACTTGTACTGAGCAAACGCGAACAGCGTCTTGTAGAGAAGTCGTTGGCGCAGCCTAAGAAGAGAAGTATTGGTCATTGGTCTCTCCCTCATGTTCCCCAAATCTAAAATTTTGAATTTTGAATTTATTGTCTCCTCAGTTAGTATTAGATGAATTATCAGCACTTCATTTCACCACAAACTCAGTATTATCATTTGCCGATACCATTTGAGTTAGAAGGAGAGGAAGTTTTAACTGGGGTTCAGGTCGCTTATCGAACTTGGGGAAAGTTAAACTTGGAAGGCGATAATGGAGTGCTAATTTGTCATGCTTTAACTGGTTCGGCTGATGCAGATGACTGGTGGGAAGGTTTGTTAGGTTCAAAAAAAGCACTGGATAGTGATCGCAATTTTATTGTATGCAGCAATATTTTGGGCAGTTGTTACGGCACTACGGGAGCAACTAGCATCAATCCCCAAACAGGAATCCGTTATGGCGGATCATTTCCAGCGATTACGATTCGGGATATGGTTCACTTACAAGCTGCACTGATTAAATATCTGGGAATTAAATCTTTACAGCTAGTAATTGGTGGGTCACTTGGTGGGATGCAGGTATTAGAGTGGGCGTTATTATATCCAGAAATCGTGCAAACGATCGCACCCATTGCCACTTCCGGTAGACATTCAGCTTGGTGTATTGGGTTGAGTGAAGCCCAAAGACAGGCTATCTATGCCGATCCCAATTGGCTTGGGGGTGACTACACACCAGAACAGCCACCAAACCAAGGATTAGCTGTAGCGCGGATGATGGCGATGAGTGCTTACCGTTCTTGGCAGACCTTTACAGAACGTTTTGGACGACAATATGATGCTTCTGCTGACCAATTTGCGATCGCTAGCTACTTACAACATCATGGTCAAAAGCTAGTACAGAAATTTGATGCCAATACTTACATCACTCTCACCCAAGCAATGGATAGTCATGATATTGCTCAAGGTCAAGACTATAAATCTGTTTTGCAAAGCATTAAACAACCGGCTTTAGTTGTTGCTATTGATTCTGATATTCTTTATCCGCCGATAGAACAACAAGAACTAGCAGATTTAATTCCTCATGCTCAACTAGGTTTGCTGAAATCAATTTACGGTCACGATGGCTTTTTGATTGATACAGAAGCTTTAAATGAGTTAGTAATTAACTTTCAACAATCTTCAGGTATTATGTAGAACTACATTGAGCTTTTGTAATTTTGTGTTAACCGAACCCCATATTCTTAAATGATTAAGTCGAGCCTATATCCGAGCAGTCGCAGGTAAAGCAGGCTTAAATCTTTCTATCCGCGAATATGATTATGGAGTAGATGGTAACTTTGATGAAATTACTATCCGTAACAATCGACGGGTAGAATCAGGTTTTTCGCTCAGTTTTCAACTAAAAGCTTCAACCCAATGGCAGCGAGATAATAACACTATTACCTACGATTTGGAAGCCAAAACTTACAATGATTTAGTCATTCGCCGCAATTTTCGGATGGCTGTACCTTGTATCCTCATCCTATTTGCCTTAGCTCCAGATTCATCCCAATGGTTAACATACGATGAGGATGAAATGCGTCTGCGTGGAAGTTGTTATTGGGAATACATAAGCGGCAAACCAACCACCAATCGCCAAAGTGTTAGAATCAAAATCCCTCGACAACAACGCTTAACTCCAGAATAGTTGCTAGATTTAATAGAGAAGGTCAAAACAGGAGAGTGGTGATGGTACAAAAAATTTCAACAGAGGAATCACAAACCCATCCTCTCCACATAACTGATGTCGTCAGCTACCTCCAGCAACAAGGATGGCAAGCAGTAAATCATCCTAATCCACGTTTGTTGGTATTTCAAGGTGACAAAGATGACGCAGGTGATCCCATCCAGCTTGTGTTACCGAGTCAAAACACCTTTGAAGATAGCGATCGCCTACTCAAAAAAGCTATAAATTTATTAGCGACGATTGAAGACAAATCCCCGCAAGAAATTATCGACATAATTACTCAAACACCTGCCAAATCAAATTAATTGAGTATTTAGTAGTGACATTCTGGGTTAATTTATCAAAATTACTAATGATATGAGTCACATTTGCGGAATGTGGGTTGTAAAATTTGGATGGCAGTTTGCAGGCATGATGAAAGGAAAAACACTTTCATAAGCTTTAGCTGCTTGCAAGACTAGTAAATCTTGATATTTTGCAGCAACAATTTGTATACCAACAGGCAAACCTTTTTTGGTGAAGCCACAAGGTAAAGATGCAGCAGGTTGTTGTGTAAGGTTGAAAGGATATGTAAAAGGTGTCCAATCTCGGTGCTGATGATCAATAAATGATTGAGGTCGATTTTGTCCAACGGGAAAAGCAGCTATCGGTAAGGTGGGAGTAAGTAATAAATCATAGTTTTGATGAAATCTTTGCATTTGCCGTCCCAATGCTTCACGGGCATCTTGGGCGTTGAGATATTCTACTAAGCTGAGGCGATCGCCTTCTTTGGCTGTAGCTTGCAAACCTTCTTCAATTACAGCTTGTTGTTCTGGACTAAAGCCACGCAATAACTTAGCTGCGCCAGCTTGCCAAAAGGTTTGAAAAATGGGGCGAGGATTTACAAAACCTGGATCAAATTCTTCGACAATCGCACCGAGTTTAGCAAAAACATCAACTGCGGCTTTAACTAAAGCAGCTACTTCTGAATCAACCTCAGCGTAGCCAAAGTTGGGACTGTAAGCAATTTTCAATCCGGCTACACCCCTGTCTAAATCAGATGTATAGTCTTGTTTGTCATCTGGTAAAGCATACCAATCACGCACATCAGAATGGGCGATGACATTTAATGTGAGTGCGGCATCAGTGACGGTGCGAACCAAAACGCCAATATGAAACAATGAGCCAGTATGGGCTGATGGATAGCCAGAAACACGTCCAAAAGTCGGTTTGAAACCAAACACACCTGTTAACGCCGCCGGTGTTCTTGATGATCCACCACCATCTGTACCAAGATGCAGTGTTCCCATGCCCAATGCAGCAGCGACAGCAGCACCTCCGCTACTTCCTCCAGGAGTCAAATCTGTATTCCAAGGATTGCGGGTGATACCAGTAAGTGGACTGTCGGTGACACCCTTCCAACCAAATTCAGAGGTTGTGGTTTTTCCTAATAAAACTGCTCCCTGTTCTCGCAGACGAGACACCGCAGGTGCATTTTCTTCCCAAGGTTGATGGGAGATTATCGCTTTACTCCCTCGGCGCGTTGGTAAACCCTTGGTTAATAGTAAATCCTTGACGGTAAAAGGTATACCATCCACTAAGCCACAGGGATTTCCATTTAGCCAACGGACTTCTGAGGCTTGGGCTTCAGCCAGAGCAGTCTTTTCATCTACGATCGCAAAGGCGTTAACTGAGCTATTGTAAGTATTGATCCGTTCTAGGGCAGCTTTAGTTGCTGCAACTGGTGATAACTGGCGATCGCTATATAGCGATAACAGTTGAGAAGCAGAAAAATCAGCAATGTTTGACATATTTCGGTTTGAATAGATTTACTGAAACTATGGCTTAGTTAATCAGTTTGGAATACGGGCGTTGCATATTTGCGGGATGATTTTGCTAGTTTTGTGGGATGGGCATCTTGCCCGTCCCTTGTATTTTGGGGCGGGCAAGATGCCCACCCCACAAGAATCATCCCTTGATTCAGCAACACCGGAATACGTTGCTAATTGTCAGACGTAACAAGTGCGATCGCAAAACCGTCATACCCTTTGTTGCCTACAGTCTGGATTGCAGTTGCACTCACACGCGGTTCATGTGCGAGTAACTCATTAAAACGACGTACTCCTTGAACACTAGGATCATCGCTGTTCGCCTCAATTACAGATCCATTGCGTACAACGTTATCAGCGATAATCAGGCTACCCCGCCGGGAAAGCTTTAACGCCCACGCAAAATATTCTGGGTTGCTTGGCTTGTCTGCGTCAATAAAAATTAGGTCAAATGGATTGTATCCCTCCTTAGCCAGTTGCGGCAGTGTCTCTATTGCCCGCCCAACACGCACCTCGACAAGATGAGCCAGACCAGCGCGGTTTATATTCTCGCGGGCAACTTGGGCGTGCTTGGGATTTGACTCTAGGGTGATCAAATGACCGTCAGATGGCAATGCTCTGGCTAACCAAATTGTGCTGTAGCCGCCTAAGGTACCAATTTCCAGAATAGTCCGCGTCTTATGGATTAAAGCTAATAGCATGAGCAGTTTACCTTGGTTCGGCGAAACATTATGTGGTGGTAAACCAGCTGCATCACTAGCCTGAAGAGCAGCATCTAACACAGGGTCAGAAGGTATTAGCAAATCAGTGATGTAACGATCAACTTCTGTCCATAGTTCTTGAGTCATAATTCTTCTTTCAGTAACAGTAACAGCACTTTTTACATGACCTAAATATTAATTAGGAAAATCACTCCGCTTGAGCAGAGAAAACAGTGTGATCCCTTCAGCTAAAAGTTTATCAACAGCACTTTCTTCTCTATCAATTACACAAATAGCGTAATCAATTTGAGCGCCAAGTTGACGCAGTTGATTGGCTGAGATAATAATTTGACCACCAGAAGTTACTACATCTTCTACAATTAGCACCTTCCGATGATTAATCTCTACACCTTCAGCTAATCGGGAAGTTCCATATTTTTTCGCTTCTTTTCTCACGAACGCAGTAGGTAAACCAGAGTACTGTGATAAGAGTGTCACTATCGAAATGCCACCAAGTTCGAGACCTGCAAGTACTTCAATATCACTTGGAATGAGAGTAATCATTTGCCTAACAACAGCATTAAGTAAAATTGGATCTGCCTCAAACTGATACTTATCAAAGTATTCGTTTGATATTCGTCCAGAGCGAAGTTGAAACGACCCAACTAGATGTGAAACTGCATAAATTTGCTTTGCTATTTCGCTTTTCACTATTTCGGTTTCAGAGCATTTTATAAAACCTTCCATCAATTTAACCTTGCTTAAAAAAATTTGCTTTGTCCAATTCAATAACGTGATATTTAACGTTTGAAAATTTGTATTAATTAAACTCGAAGTAGCAACAATCCACTCATTAAAGCTTCATTCCAAAGAGGTGATTTTTGTATTTCTGCTAGAGAAACAGGTGGATTTACAGATTGTGTGGTAATGTCGCCATCAGTCAAGAAAGATGACTCTGGTTGTAAAGATAATTGCCACAAACCTATATCATGCCACTGACCAAATTTATAGCCAACTCGACGCAAGACACCCATAGGTGAAAAACCAACAGCCTCATGTACAGCTACACTGGGTTGATTGGGTAAAGCGATCGCAGCAACAACGTTATAAAATCCTTGGAGGCGCAGCAATTTCAACAGAGAAGTATACAAAGCTTTAGCAATTCCTTTTCTGCGATAATTAGCACTGACGTACACAGAGGATTCCACAGACCATTGGTAAGCAGCACGGGTATGGTAGGGTCTAGCATAGGCGTAGCCTACAACCTCTTGATTAATTTCGCAAACTAGCCAAGGCATCTGCTGTTGATAGCTCTTGATACGCTGTTGAAACTCTGTTTCACTGGGTGGTTCTACTTCAAAAGAAATTGCAGTTTCCCAGACAATTGGCGCATAAATTGCCAGCATTTGTAGAGCATCATTTTGATTACCTAGTCTGATTACTGCCTTCACTGCAATACTTGCCTCCTCCCAAACCAACTAAATAATAAAGCTGTTCCCACTCCCCAAGCACCATTGACTATTAAATAGCTTGCTTTCTGGGAATGATGTATGGTAAGTTGCTAGTTAGAGCAGTTACGGCAACTCTATCAATTTACCGTAGTTTATCTCATAACTCAATCACCAAAATCAGCGTATTAGTCAAAAGCTGAATACAGGTAACAATCAAGCTTTCCATGCAAATCCAAACTGTTGGTATTTTAAGTCCGGGTGACATGGGACAGGCGATCGCAGCCGTTCTCAATCAAAATGGATTGAAAACCATTGCCGCCCTAGACGATCGCAGTCCTAGAACTCGGCAATTAGCCGCCGCAGGTAACATCCAAGATGTAGGTTCTCTCACACAACTGGTAATTGAATCTGATGTAGTGCTATCAGTTCTAGTCCCCGCCGCCGCAACAGAAGCAGCAAAGCAAGTAGCTGAGGTTATAGCCAATGTGAGGAAACAAATTCTCTACGTTGATTGCAATGCAGTTGCACCCCAAAAAGTAAAACGTATTGCCCAACTGATTGAATCATCTGGGGCAACTTTTGTAGATGCTTCAATTATTGGCCCACCGCCGAGAGTTCCCGGCCGCACACGCATTTATGCTTCAGGAAAACAGACCGATGAATTCCAACAACTGCGGGATTATGGGTTAGATATACGAGTGATTGGCGATGAAATTGGTCAAGCTTCTGGGTTAAAAATGTCTTACGCTGCCCTCACCAAAGGACTAACGGCGATTAGTACAGAATTACTGATTGCTGCCCATCGTTTAGGTTTGGATGAGCCACTATGGGAGGAAGTATCTAGTAGCCAACCAGAACTTGCTGCGATTCTCACCCGTTCCATTCCATCCATGACACCAAAAGCACATCGTTGGATAGGAGAAATGGAAGAAATTGCTGAAACCTTTCAAGAGTTAGGTCTGACTGAGCGGATTTTTTACGGAGCCGCCGACGTTTACCGCTTGGTGAAAGATACATCTTTGGGTAAGGAAACACCAGAAGAGTGCGATCGCGATCGCCCCCTGAGAGAAATTATTAATGCTCTTTCCGACGAAACTGCATCAAACTAAAGCAACTGGTGTGGAAACCCCTAAAACCGCGCTGGCTCACTTTTTACTTTTGCCTTATTTGGTCAAAACATGGCAATTGATTGAAGTTCCTGAAGCTACTAAGCTTGGTCAAGCTGCGTAGTTTGATTGTGTAACGTAAAAGTAGTATTTAAAGAAGTAGCTATTTGTGTAAAAATCTCTTTTGCTGGTGAAGTATACTCGCTTATCGCAATCGGATTTCCAGTATCACTAGCGCTACAAATGCCGGGATCAATGGGAATTTGTCCCAACAGAGGCGCTTGTAATTCTGCGGCCAGTTGTTCGCCGCCACCACTACCAAAAATCGGTGTGCGTGAACCACAATCACCGCAAATTAAATAACTCATATTTTCAATGATGCCAAGGACAGGAACACTGACTTGGCGAAACATATATATATTACGTCGTACATCTGCAACAGCCACTTGTTGAGGAGTTGTCACTAAAATGACTCCACAAATTGGGCTTTCTTGGATAATTGTAATTTGAGCATCACCTGTACCGGGAGGTAAATCTATCAATAAATAATCTAATTCACCCCATTCCACATCTTGCAAAAATTGCGTAATAATTTTATGCAATACAGGCCCTCGCCATGCCAAAGGACGATTTGCTTCTGCAAGTAAACCCACCGACATTAGTTTTATTCCCTGAGCTTCTAGGGGCAAAAACTTATCACCTGTGGGAGTATTAATCACTTGAATCTCAGCTTGTCCCAAACCTAACATTTGGGGAACATTGGGGCCATAGACATCAGCATCTAATAGTCCTACTTTTGCACCTTGTAATTTTAAAGCTGCGGCTATATTGACGGCTGTTGTGGATTTGCCCACACCACCTTTACCACTAGAAACTCCAAGAGTTGTTTTAACACCGGGAATTGTACAAATTTGAATATAAGTTTTTTTACACCAAGATAGAGATGATAATTTAGATTGAATTTCTGGCTGTAATTGGTGCTGATGAGAACCAATATATAACCGTAAGTAAATATAGTCATCAACTATGCGTAAGTTTCGGATCATTCCCAAACTAACGATGTCATTTTTTAAGGTAGGTTCAATGATTTGTTTGAGTAGTTGGATGACTTCTTGCTGATGGTCTGTAGTCATATCTTTTGGATATTAAAAGGGAAATTATTGGTTAGATATTAGTCATCAGCGATCGCTACAATCAAACGATTGTGAACTTGATGCCAAAGTTCAGGCTGTTCCAAATACGGATTCATTCCAGGAAATGGATTGTCCATTACGCTTTCCCTTATTTATTTACTGCTCCCTTGATACTATTCTATCTGTTTGAATCTTCTGAATTGCCCGTTGCGCTTGGATGGACACTTCTTTGTCAGGATCATCTAAGGCTTGTTGTAGGGGGTTAATAACGTCGGGGTGAGCTAAATTTCCAAGTGCGATCGCGGCTTCTTTGCGGACATCTGCATATTCATCTGTTAATGCTTGAATTAATCTTGGCATAACTTGAATATCTGGAATTTTTTGCAAAGCTTGTGCTGCTGATTTCCGCACTTGCCAATGTTGATCATTTAAAGCTATTTCTAACGCTGAAATTGCTTGATTATTTGCATGAATAGCCAGAGATTTAGCTGCATTCCGGCGAACTTGCCAGTCACTATCATTTGTGAGTGCTTGACAAAGTATTGTAATCACCTCTGCATCTTGTAAATGTTCTAAAGTTAAAGCAGTAGCACGACGTACACTTGCCTCTTGATCAAAGATTAAATTTAAAGCTTGTGGACATTTTTCGAGTTGATTGATATATCGCAGTGTCGTAACGGCTGCTTCTCTTAACTCAGGATTTTTTGATTCTAAAAATGGTAAAATGTCGGGTAAAAATTGAATGTCATGTATTTTCCGCAAAAGCACTAAAATATTTAATTGAAGATTTACATCATTACTTTGTAGTTTATCTAGTAAAAGTAATAATTCCTCTTGTGTGATTAACTCGTTTAATGCTGATGCGGCTTCAGTGCGAATATCTGCATCTGTTGAACTGAGGCATTCAATTAAAGCCGGGATTGCAACAGGATTGGCAATTTCCCAAATGGCAGCGATCGCTATTTTTTGAACCGTAGTATTTTCATCTTTTAAAGCGATGATTAAAGCATCGATTGTTTCTTCATCGCCTAGATGCTGTAAGGTTTTCACAGCTACTATCCGGTCATCTATATCATGCGATCGCAACATTTCTAGCCAATGCTTGAGGTCATCATTCATTAATTTTTATCACAGATAGTTAACGTAACAAAAAGGGAATTTGTACTGTAATTGCATTGGTTGGACATTCTTTTTCACAAGGCAGACAAAACCAACACTCATCATATTTCATGTAAGCTTTGCCTGTTTCTGGATTTTTTGCCAATACATCCAAGGGACAAACTTCAATACAAGCTGTGCATTTTTCTAGACATTTCGATTCATCAACGATGACAGGAACATCTATTCTCTGATTGATTAAAGCCATAAAATAACTCCATGATTTTGTACTGAAACTGCTAAACGGTAAAATAAATGGGGTAAGCTTGCATGAATTATCTCACGATTGTAGGTTGTTTATAGGCATTATGGAATATCGCAGAGCCAAGATAGAAGGAGGTACATTTTTCTTTACCGTTGTTACTCATAACCGCCGGGAATTTCTTTGTAATACAGAGAATATTCAGCTATTAAGACAAGCATTCAGAGAAGTAATGAGCAAATCTCCATTTATTGTAGATGCCATTGTCATATTACCAAACCACATACACTGTATTTGGACGTTAGCACTAGGGGATAGTGATTTTTCGGATCGTTGGCGATTAATAAAAAATTATTTTACCCATCATTGTGATATTCAATATCAAGGAAAAATCTCTGTATCACGTCGAAAGAAAGGTGAAAAAGCTATTTGGCAACGCAGATTTTGGGAACATCAAATTAAAGACGAAATTGATTTCATTCATCATGTTGATTATATTCATTATAATCCGGTCAAGCATGGATATGTTAAAGCACCTAAAGATTGGAATTATTCAAGTTTCATTTTGTATGTAAACAAAGGAATTTACGATATAGATTGGGGTTCAGGAATAGAGATAGAATTTCCCGAAGATGTAGGAAATGAATAATCTATTCGTAGTTATTGTAGGTTGGGTGGAGGCGCAAGTTACTATCTTGGCGACAAAATGAACAATTTATATTGCGCCGTAACCCAACATCAAGCGATATTAATCTTAGCGAGTCATTAAATATATAAAATAGGTTTATCATTAATTTTATCAAAAACTTTAGAGATTATTATAATATAAATATTTTTTGTTTTACCGATATCATGTGTTGGGTTCCACTACGTTCCACCCAACCTACAGGAGATAGCGATCGCACTATCGCAACTATTCGTAGTTATTGTAGGTTGGGTGGAGGCGCAAGTTACTATCTTGGCGACAAAATGAACAATTTATATTGCGCCGTAACCCAACATCAAGCGATATTAATCTTAGCGAGTCATTAAATATATAAAATAGGTTTAGCATTAATTTTATCAAAAACTTTAGAGATTATTATAATATAAATATTTTCTGTTTTCCCGATATCATGTGTTGGGTTCCACTACGTTCCACCCAACCTACAGGAGAGAGCGATCGCAGCAACAAAAAGGGAATTTAGTACAACGATCACAGGAACATCTATTCTTTGATTTATTAAAGCCATAAAACGATTATTTTGTACTTAAACTTTTAAGCGGTAAAATAAATGGGGTAAACTTGCGTGGATAATCTCACGCTCATATTGAAACCCCAACTTTTCCATAACTCTTTGTGACGCTTTGTTAGTCGTTAAAGTAAAGCAAACTATCTCTGGAAACTTCAGTAGTTCAAAACCAATTTTCAATATTTCCTCACCCATCTCTGTCGCTAACCCTTTAGCCCAGAATTTAGCTATTAGAGCGTAAGCTAATTCTACTTCATCGTTACCTTCTACATCAGTATTCCGAAGACCAGCACGGCCAACAAACTGATTGTTAATTTTGTCTCGAAATACCCATAATCCGAATCCATAACGCTGCCAATGATTCAAATTATTTAGAATAAAAAGCCGTGTTTCTTCATCAGAACGAATACCGCCCAAAGTTGCCATAACTTGCGGGTCTTGATGCATACGATGAAGTTCATTCAAATGTTTAAATTGCAGACGATCAGCAAGCAAACGGTGAGTGGTAAATGTATTAATTAACTGCATATTTTTCACTAAAGCAATTTTTTATGAAAAGTAAATGATTCTTTGATATTGGTATAGCCAATTTTCTCATAAAACAAGTGAGCTTCTTTGCGTTTAATATTAGAACGTAATAAAACACTATCACATTCAGCCAGAGAAGCCCAGTGTTCAATTTGCTGCATCAAAAAACGTCCAATTCCACTATGACGATAATCTTTATCTACAACTAATCCCAAAATAATCGCTGGAGTCGGAATAACTATTGAGTCACAAATATGAGCGTGCGCCCAACCAATTACATATTCATCTTCTCCAGTGGCAACATACACAATATGAGCATCGTTATTTTTAATTTTAGTAAGGCGCTGCTCTATTTGTTGATTTGTCACAGAATATTCAAGTTGTTCGCAAAGACTAGCAATTCTCTCTACATCTTTAATCTCAGCTTGTCTAATTTTAATTTTCTCACCTACACTAACTTTATTTGTCATAATTTAATTTAATTTTAAATTACAATTATTTAGTTATCCAGCGTTGCACGGATAAAACAATAGCCTATATCAATCTCTGTCAAATTATGAATATCACCATATTTTTTGCTCCATTCTCCACTACTTAAATCTGCTGCAAGTAACTTTACTCCTTGCTCAATTAAATCTTGATTTGCTAATGCAAAAGATGATATTCCTGCACGCACTTCTGGTTGAAGATATAACCCTGGTCGTCTCCAGCCTGCTGCTGCGAATAAATCAGATAAATCGTATGGTAACAAAAGGGGTATGGCTTCAACACGCCTTTTAGTATTACTCTGAATTAAATTAACCTGTTGGTTAAGTGGTAAAAATCGTAACGCATCTTCCCACAAAAACGGAAAATAATCATAAAGCCATATCTTCTGAGATAATCTAATATCAAAAGTTAACAAAATTATTGCCCCATCTCTAATTATTCTGTGCATTTCCTGAAAAGCTTTTTCGAGATGATAAAAGTGATGAATTGCCAAGATACTTACAACAGCATCAACAGACTTATCTGGTAGAGGTAAATTTTCTGCATAGCCAGTAAACCACTTAATTTGCTGATGTTCTACTGCTTGTTTTTGCATAACTACAGAAGGTTCAACAGCATTAACAAGAAATCCTTTATTAGCTAGCGCTAGACTGTAACCACCAGTACCAGCGCCAATATCAGCCATAATGCTACCTTTGGGTAAATTGAGTAAATCAATTAATTTATTGACAATACGGATATCAGGAACGCGAGTTTTTGAATATTGTTGACCAATTGAATTATAAATAGACATATTTATTATAAAATTCCTAAAAATAAGATTAAAAAAATATTTAAGTTCTAAATCAATAAATCAAAAATCTGTTAACTAAGCAATTCTAGCAATTTTAAGAGTTCGTTTATTAGAAATTTTGGTTGCACTTCTTGTGGTAAAACTTGGTTTTTTCGGTTGTAATAGCAAAAATCAATATTGACTTGCATTGCTCCTGCATAGTCATGAGTGAGAGAATCTCCTACGTAAAGTACTTGTGCTGGCGTTAAATCTAATCTAGATAACGTATGATGAAATATTTCAGGAGATGGTTTAGCAAAACCAATTGCTTCAGAAACGACAACTTCCTCAAAAAAATGCTCGATTCCCGCAGCTTGCATTCTCGGTATTTGTGCTGATACAAAACCGTTAGTGATGACAGCCAAACGATAACTACCTGCGAGAGCAGCTAGTACTTTATTTACATCAGGTTCTATTACAGCAGAATGATTAAAAATATCCCAGAAATTTTTACTAAGATTGCTGATTTGATCTGTTTGTATATCTAATTGAGCAAGTGTACTTCGGTAAGACATCTCTATCAACTCACCAGGAGAAAAAGTTTCTCGCTGTCTCCAATGCTTGGAATTATAAGTTTCATATACTTGAAGAAAACTAGTTTCATTTATTCCATGTAAGTCTAAAGAAATTCCACAAGCTTCCAGCGCTCCAAGAATAGCTTGGCGTTCACATAGCTCAAAATTCAACAGTGTATTATCGAGGTCAAAAATTATCGCGCCATAACTCATTTTTTACGTTATCCTCAAGTTATGATTTTACACATCAATCCAATAACGAGAAATAATTTTGTCTGAATTTACCAAGAATCCCTCACTTGATAATTGACTTTGATTTTCTGAATTACGCGCGCGGAAGCAATCTGCCAGAAGAAATACCGTTATAGCGAGCGCCAGATATATCAGTAGCACCATCTAAGACAGCTACAAAATTTTGATTGACAACAAGAAAATCATCTCCTTGTTGTGGATCTCCGTATTTTGAACGGTTAAATGACTCAATTACTGTAAAGGCTTGTTTAGAATTCATCTTGAGTATCTTAACTCACAGCTACATTGTATAATTCTTTGACTGTATCTACTTCCACAATGTAAGGATCTACAGGACGCTTAAACAATACCATTTGCTCTAATTCATCTTTCTTTAAATTGACATGACAAAACCATTCATCATCATTCTTTTCTGGATAATCTAAGCGGTAATGATAAAGACCCCAGCGAGTTTCTTGACGATACAATGATGCTCTGGCTGCCATTTCTGCACAGTCACGAATAAAATGAACTTCTAGACTACGCATCAATTCATGAGGGTCACGAGCGCCCATTATATCTAATGTTTGTTGATATTGAAGAAAATGTTTTAAACCAATCTCGATTTTGTTGCCTGATTTTGGTGGTTGCAGATAATCATTAACTAAGCGTCTTAATTTGTATTCTACCTGGGTGTGAGGTACACCATTGGGACGTGTTAGCGGAGCATATATTCTAGCTTTTTCAGCTTCTAAAAAATCCGTATCTGGTTCGATAAAATCTAAATCTTGGATATATTCAATGGCATGAGTTCCGGCTATGCGACCAAAAACAAATGCCCCAATCATGTAATTATGGGGAACGCTGGCCATGTCTCCAGCCGCATATAAACCTGGAATGGTTGTTTGAGCATTTTCATTCACCCACACACCAGAAGCACTATGACCGCTACATAAGCCAATTTCGGAAATGTGCATCTCTACGCCGTGAGTGCGGTAATCTTCATTTCTACCTTGATGAAAACGTTCTCTACTCGGTCGTTCATTCGCCCACAATATGGATTCGATTTCAGCGATTGTATCTTCATCAAGATGGGTCATTTTAAGTTGGACTGGCCCCTTACCAGAATTTAATTCTTTCCAGATTTCCAACATCATTTGACCACTCCAATAGTCACAACTAATGAAGCGATTTCCTTCGGCGTTAGCAGTATGAGCGCCAAAAGGCCCGGCGACATAAGCACAGGCGGGACCATTATAATCTTTGATTAAAGGATTAACTTGAAAGCATTCAATATTACTGAGTTCTGCTCCGGCATGATAAGCCATTGAATAGCCATCTCCAGCATTGGTAGGATTTTCATAAGTGCCGTAGAGATAGCCAGAAGCAGGTAATCCTAATCTGCCACAAGCACCTGTACATAAGATAACGGCTTTCGCTTGAATGACAATATAATCACCGTTTCTGACATCAAATCCTACTGCACCAATTGCACGTCCTGCTTTGACTAACACCCGCGTTGCCATGACGCGATTTGTCACTTTGACTTTGTGGCGTTTAACTTGGCGGGTAAGAATTGTTTTGAGGTCTTTACCTTCTGGCATGGGTAAGACATATTTACCCACACGATGCACTTGTTTTAAGTCATAGTTGCCTTGGGCATCTTTTTGAAATTTCACACCCCAGCTTTCTAATTCTTGGATTACCTCATAACCTAATTTGCCTGTTTGATAAACGGCTTTTTGGTTAACAATGCCATCATTAGCAAGGGTGATTTCGCGCACGTATTGTTCTGGTGTAGAATGGCCGGGAATGACTGCGGTATTCACTCCATCCATACCCATTGCGATCGCACCACTCCGTCGGATGTTAGCCTTTTCTAAAATCAGCACCTCTGCATCGGGATTCGCTTGTTTGGCTTTAATTCCAGCCATTGTTCCGGCTGTACCGCCACCAATGACAAGTACATCAGTTTTTATTTGTTGGGTGTTGATGTCCATAAGCTTTTGGGAGTAGGGAGTAGGCTTACCGTGAGCGTACCCAGTAGGCTTGCCGTGAGCGTAGCCGAACGGGAGTGAGGAGGAACTTCTAAGATTTATTACCGTTCCAAACGATATCTTTGACTTGGATTTGCTTAGGAACTAGCTTGATTTTGTGAAAAGTATCGGCAATGTTTTGTTGTTGGGCGATTACTTCATCTGTTAGCGGTAAAACGCCATACTTTCGTCGTTTTTCAGCAATTTCTAATGCGGCTGCGGGAATACCTAATTCTGGTTCTAAAAACTTGGCAACTTCTTCTGGATTGTTTGTTGCCCATTCGTTTACTTTACTGACTTCATCTAACAGGGTTTTCAACAAATCTGGGTGAGAATTAACAAACTCTTGACGCGCAAGATAGTAACCCCGATTCGGTGCTAAATTTGTCGCATCTGTTAAAATCCTTACATCTTTGTCGTGTTCAACTGCTGCTAGGTAGGGGTCCCAAATTGCCCAAGCATCAACCTTGCCACCAGTAAATGCTGCACGGGCATCTGCTGGTGTTAGATGTGCTGGTTTAATGTCACTATAGTTTAATCCAGCAGCTTCTACAGCTTTGACAACAAGATAGTTAGCGTTCGAGCCTTTAGCAAAGGCTAATTTTTTCCCTTTCAGGTCAGCAACCGTTTTAATTGGTGAATCTTTCGATACAATAATTGCTTCAGCTTTGGGACTCCAAGGATCATAAGCAACATAAAGCAAGGGAGTACCTCCGGCTTGGGCAAATATTGGTGGTGATTCACCTGTATAGCCAAAGTCGATACTACCTGCGTTCATTGCTTCTAGCATAGGTGGACCTGCGGGAAATTCTGCCCATTTCACCGAAGCACCAGCAGTCGTTAAAGTTTGCGCTAAATTACCTCGGTTTTTGAGAGCACTGAGAATAGTCGCCGCTTTTTGATAGCCAATACGAACTACCACACCTTGAGTTGCTGTCTGTGTTGCTACAGAGTTACCTGTATTGTTGGCAGAACACGCAGATATTACAAGAGTCAAACTTAACCCACAGGTAAAGAATAAGGCAAATATGCCAATTCTGGATATTTCATAATTCTGAAGAAAGCTGCTGACAATCTTCATCAGTCGGTGTGGTAAATACTTATTGAACATACGTACATTTAAATACAAGCAATATCAATACTACGAGAAATTGGGCAATTTACCGTATTTTGCTGATAGAATATTCACATAGATAAGCCGCAAATGCAAGATCCGAAAAAGTATGTCTACAGTCATGGCACAAAAAACCTAAGTGAATATCTGTCTTTTTGACTAGATGAGATATCCACTTAAAGCTAGAGTATTAATGACTCATTTGCAATAATTGATGTGCGTGAGTGCCTTGATTATTCATAACTTGTTCTAGTACTGCTTCTCTGATATTTACAAATACTTCACTAGCTCTGTCTCGTGGACGCGACAATTTTACAGGTAAATCTAACGCAACCCGTCCCTCTTCAATTACTATCACTCTGTCTGCCAGGGCCACAGCTTCTTCTACATCATGGGTGACTAAAAACGCCGTAAAGCCTCTCTGTTGCCACAAATCTTCGATTAAATGTTGCATTTCTAAGCGAGTTAACGCATCCAATGCTCCTAAAGGCTCATCAAGTAGTAATAGATGTGGTTGACTAGCCAAGGCTCTGGCCAATGCTACCCGTTGTCGTTGTCCTCCAGATAGTACATACGGCCATTCATCAGCTCTATCTTTGAGTCCGACTTGTTCTAATACCCGCGCAGCTTTTGCATACCAATTTTCTTGCAAACCCAGACCCACATTATCTATCACACTTTTCCAAGGTAGTAACCGGGGGTCTTGAAACATCACTCTTACAGAATGACTAAGCTTACGTAGTGGTTCTCCATCTAATAATATGCCGCCTGTAGTGGGTTTATCTAATCCAGACACTAGGCGCAATAAGGTACTTTTACCGCAACCACTACGCCCCACAAGAGCAATAAATTCTCCTGCTGCTACTTCTAGATTTAATGAGCTTAAGACAGTTTTATTTCCAAAAACTTTGCTTAAACCTAAAATATTTAGTTGTGAACCTTGTATATTTGAAACCATCTGGATCTTTCCTTTTTTTAGATATTTTCGAGTTATTAAGGTATTGACAACTTGGAGTTTTTACAATGAATTAATCAACCTAAAAAGTTAAACAATTGTTTAACTTTTTACCTGAGCTTTTACCCAGCCGATGTGTAATTGGGATTCCATGATAAAAATTTGTTTTCTAGAGCATTGGCGATGGAATTTGCTAGTTTACCTAACAGTGCATAAATGACAATACTTAACACTACAACGTCTGTTTGCATAAACTCACGGGCGTTCATTGCCATATAGCCAATGCCGGAATCTGCGGCAATTTGTTCGGCTACAATTAAGGATAGCCACATAATACCCAAGGAAAAGCGGACACCAATCAAAATTGAAGACAAAGCTCCTGGGAAAACAATTTGCCACAAAAGCTGCGATGTTTTTAAGCCATAAACTCTGCCCATTTCAATAAGTTGAGGATCTACACTCCGAATTCCATGATAGGTATTAAGGTAAATTGGGAAAAAGACACCTATAGAAACTAGAAATAATCTCGCTTGATCACCAATTCCAAACCATAAAATTACTAGGGGAATTAATGCCAAGTTAGGAATAGTACGCAGCATTTGCAAGGAACTATCTAACAATTGTTCTGCAATGCGAGAAAGCCCAGTGAGTATTCCCAAAATAAAGCCAATTCCGCCGCCAACGATAAAACCAGATATAGCGCGTGCGGCACTGATTCCCATGTGTCGGAAAAGCTCTCCAGTTGAGGCTAACCTAAATGCCGTAAAAACTACACTACTTGGTGCTGGAAGAATTCTGGTGGAAAGCAAACCAGTTCTGGAAGCAATTTCCCAAATTAGTAGCACTATAAAAGGTACTATCCAAGGGATGATGTTATCAGCGTATTTGTTGTTGTATAATACTTCTAAGGCTTTTTTGCCGCTTTTGGTCTTTTTGAGAGTAATAGTCATAAGCTACCAATTAGTTGTTTTATGAAGTTCTCATTAACGGCTATTTCGTCAATAGGACTGAATAGGTTTGGTGTTATGTATGTTTGACCGAGACAGGGGCAGAAAGTAATGGAAATGGAGGATAAACCCAAAAAATTAGCTTGTCGTTCGGGTATTTATTCTTCAAACTACTATAGATCGAGTGAATTACCGTAGATTAAAAACATCTTACACGAAATTAAGTAAAAAGCAACTCCCCAGAATAGGGAGTGGGGAATATTCCTTTTTCAGCTTTGGCTATGGGATTTTGTTGTGAGTTGCTGACTAGAAAGTAAAGGTAGTGCGGTGAGAACCCACCCAAATCGGATCGTTGGCATCATTATGTTCAACAACTTGGGATGCACCGAATATTGTCATTCACTCGGAAGGTATAGAAAGCCTCTAAATGTACAGAAGTATCTGGATCTTCTCAAAAGGCGGCTCCGGGTGTGGGGCGATAATTATTACTAGTAACTTTAGGTTGGTACACCAACGATGATCCCACCGATATTGCCTTCTTTAAACAAGTCTGGAAAACCAAAGGTAAGCGCACCATTAATGATAGTTGCGTCATTATCAGCATCAGCTAACTGATTAACAAAGGTATAAGTACACTATAATTTTTGCACTTATTCACGAAGATAGTTGTAGTGGGCAACACAAGTTACTACTGAAGATAGTATAGTAATTTGCTTTGCTTTTTGAACTTACTTGCGTAGTCCGAAAGTGGGGAGGCAAATTAAACCAACGAAATAATCACATTTCATCAACCTCTATATTTCTTATACTTCCATACCTGTATACCAAATTCGGAAATTAACTTGCATTTTCCGCGTAAATGTGTAAAGCTTTGTTACATGATTAAACTACGATAAATCAATCAAGTTATTGTAGTTTACAAGAAATAAACTACAGCGTTTCATTTACCGACTCACTACTTAGCCAGAGCTACAGAAAAATATTGATCAGGCAAAGATTAATCGTGTACCTGATGCAAGTAGTAGTGAAACGCCGTATCAATGTTCTAAGTGGTTCAAACAAACTTGGTAAGAACATCGGCATCCTTGTACTACAATTCCTGATTTCTAAATTTGTCCTACCGGTAGAGACTAGGGAAATATTCAGAATAATTTTCCCAATGCCTAATCCCTAGTACTCAAGTAGAGATTGATTCACCAAAAAACCAACTTATGACCCAACTGAAAACACTTTCTACCTACGACCCAACATTATTTGAGGGTGCAGCTGAAGTCTACGCTCAATACAGAACTAAATACTCGGCTGCTGTATTTGAAAAACTAACTGAAATATTTAATCTCAATGGTCAAGGAAGACTTCTTGATTTGGGTACTGGTCCAGGTTTAATTGCCATTCCCCTTAGCACCAAATTTCAAGAAGTAGTTGCTATTGATCCCGATCCAGATATGCTCAAGGAAGCGCAACGTCAAGCAGCAGCCGTAAGAGCAAATAATATCACTTGGCTAGAACAAGGAGCAGAACTGATTAACCCTAGTTTGGGAACATTTAAACTAGCTACCATTGGCAGAGCCTTTCACTGGATGGAACGCGAACTCGTACTTGAACGCCTTTATGAATTGCTGGCAGATGATGGAGCTGTAGCATTGCTCAATACAGGTGATAATCCTTGGATAAGTTCTTTACCCTGGAAACAAGCTGCCATAAAAGTAGTGAAAAAATGGTTAGGTGAGGAGCGACGAACTGGACAACGAGGACAAGGCATTCGTAAACCAGTTGATCCGCCCCACGAAGTCGTAATTGCCAATTCAAAATTTGCTCGCCAAGAATTATATGAAGTGCCATTTGAAAAATCTTGGACAGTCTCTAGCTATCTTGGCTACTTATACACTACAGCCTTTTCTCTGAAAATTTTCTATGGCGACAAAGCCGAAGAATTTGAAGCAGATATCAAAGAAGCATTACTAGCAGTTGAGCCTTCTGGTCACTTTACAGAAGAACTCACAGCAACAATCCAAGTAGTTTGGAAGCATTAACTTGTATTCATTTTGATTTTTGCGAAAAGTTGCGTGGGGGGGTTCCCCCCGTTGAGCAAACTTTTCAAGACGACTTCCGCCTTACGGTACTAGCTATCCAAAAAAGAGAAAAGTAGATGAGCAAAACACGTAAGTTTCGTTTAGGAGCATTTATTCAAGCCACTGGACATCATGTTTCTGCTTGGCGACATCCAGATGCACAAATAGATGCGGGTTTTAATTTCGAGCATTACAAAGAAATTACCCAAACCGCCGAACGTGGCTTGTTCGATGCAGTTTTTTTGGCGGACAGCCCAGGAGTTTGGGGTGGCGATGCCGAAACCCAGAGACGCAACGGTAAACTTGTCCATTTCGAGCCAGTGACACTTTTTTCCGCCTTGTCCTCTGTAACTCAAAACATTGGCTTCATTTCCACCGCCTCGACTACCTATGAAGAACCTTACACCCTGGCACGTAAGTTTGCCTCATTGGATCACTTGAGTAAAGGCCGGGCGGGGTGGAATGTAGTCACCACGGGTAACGAAAATGCCGCACTTAATTTCGGTCTTGAGCATCACCCGGAACATAGCCAACGTTATGAACGTGCGGAAGAGTTTGTAGAAGTCGTCAAAGGACTCTGGGATAGCTGGGAAGACGATGCTTTCATCCGTGACAGAGAATCTGGTATCTATTTTGACTCGAATAAACTACATATACTCAACCACAAGGGTAAACATTTTTCTGTCAAAGGCCCCTTGAACGTTGGTCGTCCACCTCAAGGTTATCCGGTGATTGTGCAGGCTGGAGCATCGGAAGCTGGACGGGATTTAGCTGCGCGTACTGCTGAGGTGATTTTCACTGCCAATCAAACTCTAGCCGATGCTCAGGAATTTTACGCTGATGTCAAAGGTAGGTTGGCGAAATATGGACGCTCTTCAGACGATCTAAAAATCATGCCTGGGGCTTTCCCAATCATTGGCCGGACTGAAGAAGAAGCCCAAGAGAAATACGAATTTCTGCAATCGCTGATTCATCCTGATGTAGCTTGGGGTATTTTAAAGAACTATTACAAAGGTGTGGATCTGTCGAAATATTCTTTAGATGATGTAACTCCCGAACTACCCAGTGATACCAATAATAATAAAAGTCGTCTGAAATTAGTCAAGGATTTAGCTACTCGTGGCACTCTGACGCTGCGTCAGTTATATCTGGCTCTTGCTACCGCCAGAGGTCATCGTACTATCCTTGGTACTCCCGAAAGCATTGCCGACCAGTTAGAGGAATGGTTCAACAATGGTGCAGCAGATGGTTTTAATATCATGCCACCAATCCTGCCTACAGGGTTAGATGACTTCGTTAACCTAGTTGTTCCCATCCTCCAGAAACGCGGACTGTTCCGTACTGAATACGAAGGTACTACCTTGAGGGAAAACCTGGGGCTGCGTCGTCCGGGTAATCAATTTGCCGCTAAACAAGTGGATGAGAGATTGGTGTTGGCGTAAATAAATAGGGCTTACGCAACGCCGCATATTCTTTTGAGTTCGTAGTGTTCGCGTAGCGTCTCGAAGAGAGGACTAAAGTCTTCTCTTGCAGACGCTACTTGAACAAAATCAGGACTAAAGTCCTTACTACAAACAACAAGCGTAAGTCCTGATCAAAAGAGTAGTGAGTTGGGAGTGCTGTAGACACTCCTTTGGTGAGCCAGTGCGTTATGGGTTCTTTCCGTTGTAGTAATTGTCTTTGCTGAGTTATCTAGATGCGAGAAGTCGCCTAGAAATTTCCGGGTTTTATTGGGCTTTCAATCCAATAAATTACCAAGTAGCACTTCAAATGCGTCGTTGTACTCAGCACGGGCTAAACGCCCCGCTATCGCTAACATAACTCATTTATCAGCACTAGTTCTGTCATTTATTCAAGGAAAAAAACATGACTGAATATAGCAGATTAAAAACTTCCCGTTCCGCCGCCATCAAAGCAAACCTCAATTATCCGATAATTGACACTGATGTTCATACCAATGATTTCACTCCGGCGCTTGAGGATTACATTGCTAAATACGGTGGCTCGAAACTCGTAGATGAATTACGCAAGGCGGAAGATTCTCGTCTCAATTCCAAGAGTAATGGTAAAGACTGGTATCAACAAACTCCAGAAGAACGCCAATACAACCGCACAATTCGATCGCCTTGGTGGGCTAGAGTAACCCGGAATACTTTGGATCTCGCTACTTACACTCTTCCTGAACTGTTCTATGAGCGTCAAGGGGAGCAGGGGTCAGATTATTCGGTACTATTTCCGAATAATGTTTTGGCACCAGCTGGAGCAAGTAAAGAGAACCGTCAAGCACTGCAACGGGCGGTCAATCACTATCATGCTGACTTGTACCGGAAATATAGCGATCGCCTCACACCTGTAGCTGGTATCCCGATGGGTAATCCTCAAGAAGCGGTTGAGGAGCTAGAGTTTGCAGTGAAAACACTGGGACTGAAAGTGGCAAATATTCCTGGTGGTGTGAAACGGCCAATTAAGGCGATCGCTGATAAATATCCAGCAGATCAATACCCTGAAATCGCCAAGTATGCCTCTTACATTGACTTTTACGGATTAGATAGTGAATACGACTACGATCCATTCTGGGCGAAGGCTGTTGAATTAGGTGTACCCGTTACGACCCATTACGGCAGTCAGGGTTGGACTGGACGCTCCTCGATCAGTAACTACATGAACAACCATATCGGTCACTTCGGCGATGGCTCGCAAGCATTTGCCAAAGCACTGTTTTTTGGTGGTGTTACCAAACGTTTCCCACAGTTGCGCGTAGGTATGCTTGAAGGTGGTGCAGATTGGGGCGCTCACGTCTACATTCATTTAGTAGATCGTTTCTCTAAGCGCAATCTTAAAGGACTGCAAAACTACAACCCAGAACTGACAAATTCTGATGAGTTGTTCGAGTTATTTGAGCGCTTCGGCGGCGAAATTACTCAAGGACATTCCCTGAGCAAAGAAGAACTGACAAAAAGTGTCTTGGGTTCTTCCTTCAACCGTCATAGCCGCTCACCCGTTGGTAGCGAACTAGAAGATTTTGCCGCCGCCGGCATTGAAACAATTGAAGATATCCGCGATCGCTGGGTAAACAGTTTCTTCTTTGGTTCCGAGTCCGACGATCGCACCATAGCAGCTGCATTCAACGACAAAGCCAATCCCTTGGGTGTGAAAATCAACGCCATTTATTCCTCAGATGTTGGTCACTGGGATGTGCCAGATTTGACCGACCCACTAGCGGAAAGCTGGGATTTGGTGCAAGAAGGTGTAATTTCGGAAGCGGACTTTAAGGCTTATGTATTCAATAATCCTTACAAGTTTTATACTCAAGCTAATCCCGACTTCTTCAAGGGTACGGCGGTTGAATCTAAGGTAGCTAACATCGAATCTCCACAAGCCGATAAGAGTTTGGTAACGGCGTAAAAGATTAAGAGGAGATCAGGGAATAACTTCCTTGCTCCTCTCCATCTCATTCCTCAGCAACAAAGGATATACGCATAGCCTTTTACCCGAGAAGATTGACATGACAACAACAACTGACCCTAATTTTGGTGCGCGTGAGGCGTTACGCCTACTTGGCCCCTATCCTGATGACTGGGTACCCGACCATGCTGATGTTGACCATAATGTGACGATAGTTGGTGGTAGTGGTACAGGTATTACCTTTGCCTTTGCACTGCGACGAGCTGGTATCGGCCGGGTGACAATTATCGATGAGGCCGAAGATGAAGCCCATGCTGGTGTATGGCTAAATCGGGCGCGGATGAACAAGCTACGCACGCCCAAGAATCTGCCAGGACCGGAACTGGGTATTCAGGGGTTGTCATTTCAGGCTTGGTATGAGGCGCGATATGGTGCTGAGGCTTACGCGGCGATTGACCGCATTCCTCGCTTGCTGTGGGTTGAATACCTCAATTGGTATCGGCAGTTTCTAGAAATTCCAGTGCGTTACCAAACGAAGCTGGTACGGATTGAACCTGCTGAAGGTTTCTTTCGCCTGCATCTAGAAGTGAACGGTATCCCCCAGGTGGAAACTACCCGCAAAATTATTCTGGGCAATGGTTTTGTCGGTGCTGGTGGTCCATACGTGCCATCAGTGTTAACTGCTTTACCACGCATTTTATCCGCACATACCGCCGATGCCATCGACTTCAATGCACTGCGAGGCAAAACTGTAGCGGTGCTGGGGGCTGCGGCGTCGGCCTTCGATGCTGCTGGGGTAGCCCTGGAATCGGGAGCCAAAGCAGTACACTTGTTCTCACGACGGTCAGAGATCGCATCACTGCCGGTAATTCGCGTGCGTGGTTATCCTGGTGCTTACAACAGCTATTACCAAATACCTGATGCCGATCGCTGGTTCCAGGCTTGGCGTTATCGTCAGTTCGGCTCCACACCACCAACCGACGCAATTGAACGGGCGATCGCATTCCCGAACTTCCACCTGCACCTATCCGCAACCTGGAGATCAGCCCAGGAACAAGACGGCCGCATCGTCGCGCAGGTGAACGACGATGTTTTCGAGTTCGATTTTGCGATCGCTGGTACTGGCTACTTCGTTGATCCGGCGGCGCGGCCTGAACTTGCCGACTTTGCCGATCATATTGCCCAGTGGAGCGATCGCTACGAACCACCAGCCAATCAGCGCGACGAAGAATTAAGTGTTTATCCTTACCTTGGTAGCGCCCATGAATACCAAGAGAAAGTCCCCGGTAGCGCACCTTACTTGAAGGATATCCATGTTTTCAACCCATCTGGCTTCGTCAGTTTTGGACTGCCAATTGGTGACATACCCAGCATTCGACGCGACGTACCAGCAGTGGTAGGACGTATTAGCGATGACTTGTTCTTTGCTGATTGGGCGCTGCATGAAGCCCGTATTACCAGCGACAACGTTGCACCAGATTTTGATACCTCGCTCTATGCAAATGCAGTATGGGAACAGAAAGTGCCAGTTAGTTGAATCTAGTACTGTGTCAAGCGGGAGCAATGCCAATACGTTTCGGATAAGACTCGATCCCGCTAACTTTCCCAAAGTTTAGGAGTCACAACTATGTCTGTCGAATACCGCTCTTTTAACACCAGCAATGGTTCCTTGCCTTATCTCCTCTCGACTATCTCAGACACTATTAAGCAACCCGCGCCCCTGGTATTGTTTCTACACGGCGCACGCGATCGCGGTACAGATATAAATGTGCTGCTGAAATGGGGTTTACCTCGTTTCGTGGATTCTTCCAGTTCCTTACCTTATATCTTTGCCGCCCCCCAGTTGCCTGAAGGACAAACCTGGGTAGACCGAGAGTTGGATGTGATTGCTTTGCTCGATGATCTCATCGCCTCCCAACCCATCGATCCGTCCCGGATAATTTTATCTGGGTTCAGCTTAGGTACAGCTGGAGCATGGCATATCGCCGCTTCTCACCCTGATCGCTTCGCTGGTCTGGTAGCAGTATCAGGGCGTGTACCCAAGACATTAGAAGCAAGCCAACTAGCTGCACTAAAGGAAATTCCCATCCAAATATTCCAAGGTGGCAAGGACGAAAAACTACCGATTGAAGATACACAGCAGATTGTCGATAGCTTGCGCGGACTGGGGGGAACAGTAGATTTTACTGTACTACCTGAAGGCGATCATTTTATTGCCGATGAAGTGTATAGTGACCCGAAACTGCAACAGTGGTTGGTTTCATTGAGCCGTCGCAAAACCCCCCTAGTTGTCTAATAGACCTGTTATCTGACTGGAAAGATGTAGAGCTAAAACATTATGAAATATTGAATAGACCTCTTGCATAAATCAAAACCTCACCCTGGTTCTGCTACGCAAAACCTGTCCCTCTCCTTAGTAAGGAGAGGGAAAGATTTACCTTTAGGTAAAGTGAGGGTGAGGTTTTTCAAGATTTTTGGGTAATTCAATGACTTATGTATACACCGTAACTTTAGCAATGCTCTTTGGTGAATGAAACAGCCCTGCCCTTGTGGGGTGGGGTGTTAGGGACTTTTGCAAGAGGTCTAATAAACAAACGGGCAAGCCATTTAAACGAGTTTAGTGGGGTAAGGCAATACAGCCTGACTAATCTGCGATCGCAATCTGTACCGAAGAAGCCTAGTTTCGGAATTCTGCTTTTTTAATCAACAACGAAAACCCCCATGACATTACCAACAACTAAACTCGGTCAAACCGGTTTAACCGTTTCCCGCCTCTGTCTTGGCACTATGACCTTCGGCTTGCAGACAGACGAAAAAACTTCCAGACATATCCTCGACACCGCCGCCGATGCTGGCATCAACTTTCTTGATACAGCTGACGTTTATCCTCTTGGGGGTGGACTGCCTACTGCTGGAAGCACTGAAGAAATTATTGGGCGCTGGCTCAAAGGCAAACGCGAACATTTTATCATCGCTACTAAGTGTGTGGGACGAGTCGGGACTGCGCCTTGGGATCAGGGTGCTTCGCGCAAACATATTCTTGATGCGATCGATGCTTCCCTTAGACGACTGGGAACTGATTATGTTGACCTGTACCAATTGCACTCTGACGATGCCTCAACCCCTCTCGATGAAACCTTAGAAGCTCTGGACACGGTAGTACGTGCTGGTAAGGTACGCTACATCGGGGTTTCTAACTTTTTAGCTTACCGACTCGCTCGCGCCTTGGGTCGTGCGGATGTGCAAAATTTAACTCGTTTCGTCTCGATTCAACCCCGCTACAATTTGTTGTTCCGTGAAATTGAGCGAGAACTATTACCCCTAGCCAAAGAAGAAGGATTGGGTGTAATTTCTTACAATCCCTTGGCGGGTGGTCTACTCACTGGCAAACATAGCCTCACTCAAGGCCCCACCGCAGGCACTCGTTTTACTCTGGGGATTGCCGCAGAACGTTATCAAGAACGCTACTGGCGCGATCGCGAGTTCAATACTGTCGAGGAATTAAGTACAGTAGCGGATTTGGCTGGATTGTCACTCACGACCTTAGCTGTGGCTTGGGTGCTGGCTAATCCGATAATTACTGCCCCCATTATTGGTGCTAGTCGTCCAGAACAACTTGTTGACACCCTTAAGGCTGTAGAACTAAAACTCGACGACAGTTTGAAACAAAAGCTAGACGACATCACCGCCGAATATCGCCGGGGAGATTCTCTGCGTTAGTTTTGCAAATTTTAACCTTTCCAATCCAAACTATTTTATCTATCAAACAACTATGATTAAACGCCGTCGTTTTCTAAATGTCGCTACATCTAGTCTGGGCGGTTTTTCTATGGCATATTTGTTGGGAAGTTGTAACCAACAAAGCCAACAGAATGTAGCGAGTATTACTGGCAATTCGATTTCCCTTGGTATAAAAACTAAAATTCTCCGCATGGGTTATCAGAGTGCTGGGGATCTCTTCAGAAATCGGCAAGTTTTAGAGAAACGCTTGGAACCACTGGGGATCAAGGTGGAATGGGCGCAATTTGTCCAAGGGCCTCAACTCATGGAAGGCATGGCTGCGAAAAGAGTTGATGTCGGATCAGTAGGAGAAACGCCACCAATTTTTGCCCAAGTCGCTGGTTCAGACCTTGTTTATGTCGTCGGGACACAAAAAACCGAAAAAACAGGAACAAGTAGTGTGATTGCTGTACCTCCAGAGTCTCCCCTTCAGAAATTTGAGGATATTAAGGGGCAAGAAGTTTATTTTCAAAAAGGCTCGGCATCGCACTATTTTATTCTTAGAGCTTTGCAGTCTATCGGTTTGACCATCAAAGATATTAAAATCAAAAGTATGGCAACTGTTGAGGCATCGGCTGCTTTTCTCCAAGGTAAAATTCCCGTTTGGATGACATCAGATCCATACTATGCGATCGCTCAAAAGATGGGTCGAATTCGCGTCCTTAGAGATTCTGTTGGGTTAGATTCTCCTGGTGCCTATTATATTGCTGGGAGGAAGTTTGCCGAAGAAAACCCTGGCTTACTCAAAATTATCATTGAAGAACTTAACGCTCTAGATAAGTGGGCAGATGCGAATCGAAATGAAGTGAAAAAATTGATGATCGCCACACAAAAGCTCGATGAAGATGTGGCCGCCAGGATAATGTCTCGTCGCACTTTCGCAGGACGCAGAGGCTTAAGTCCGGCACTGATAGCCGAACAACAGCGTGTAGCAGATTTATTCTTTCAAGAAGGTGTCATACCGAAGAAAATCAACATTCACGATGCCTTACTTGCGCCTGATGTATATGCTGCAATCACACCGCCAGAAATTATGGTCTAGTAGTTCATTAAGCTAATGAAAACTTCTTAATTACGAATTACGAATTGGTATAACATGATGCTTACAAAGCGACTTTCATGACGAAAAAATCCAGAAAATCCCAATACTTTCAACGTGCTGCTGATGCACCCAACTTGCCTGATACGACCTTCAGGTTCATTTATCATTTTGTCAGTGATTTCCGGTGGTGGTACGTGATAGCGGTGATTCTGGAGGTAATACACGCAACCTGTGGCATCATGTTGCCTTATGCCATTGGTGAGATCATTCGGAGCGTGACGCGATCGACGGGGGGCAGCAAGTCCATTTTTGATACCGTAAGCCAACCCCTGATGTTGTTCACCGCGTTGAGTGTGGGTGAAGTGATATTCGGGCGAGCGGCTGGACTCTTGCAGACAATCCTTCATCCGATCCACCGACAGCACATCGTCCGATCCCTATATGCCTACTTGCAGCATCATTCCCACCGCTACTTGAGCAGCAGTTTTGCTGGGTCATTGGCACATCGCATCGGCGAAACTTCTTTGGGTGTTACCCAAACAATGCAAATGCTGATTAGTGAATTTATGCCAGTAATTATCGTGTATACCGTTGCCACGATGTTACTGTATCGCGCCTATCCTCCGCTTGCTGCATTCGTGGGTGTGTGGGCAGTTCTTTTCGTGAGTATTTCCTTCTGGCTGGCAACTCGCTGCCGAATTTATTCCCGCAAAGCCGCAGCCGCCAGAAGTGAGACAACTGGTATCATTGTAGACGCAGTAACAAATCTCAATAGTAGCCGACTGTTTGCTCAGTTGGGTTTTGAACGAGGCTATTTGAAGGAACAATTAAGGCGCGAACTCAAAGACGTAAGAAAGTCCAACTGGTACTCGGAGCGAATTCGCTGGTTTCAGTTTATCTCAGCAGCAATCCTGAAAATTGGCACTTTATATTACTCACTCTCACTTTGGAGCCAGGGGACGATCGCTACTGCTGACTTCGTGGTTGCTACCAGTTTGTCACTGTTGATCATCAGTGAAGCCCGGAATTTAAGTAGACGCTTTCTGGAATTTTTTGAACATATCGGCAATATTGCCAATGGTGTCTTCACTATCATTCAACCTCATGAGATCATCGATCGGGATAATGCGATCGCCCATTCCATCACTCAGGGACAAATTGAGTTTCGCCAAGTGAATTTTAGCTACTCGCTTGGGAAAAAAGTATTCGACAACCTTTCGATCACTATCCAACCAGGCCAGCGTGTCGGACTGGTTGGCTTCTCTGGTTCTGGAAAATCCAGCTTCGTCAATTTAATTTTGCGTCTATTCGATCCACAATCGGGAGAGATTCTGATTGATGGGGTGGATATTCAAGATATGACTCAAGATGCCCTACACTCCCAAATTAGCTTGATTCCGCAAGATCCGTCTCTGTTCCATCGGACATTGATGGAAAATATTCGTTATGGACGACTGGATGCCACCGATGAAGAAGTGATGGAGGCGGCACGCAAAGCTTATGCTCACGATTTCATCGCTCAGATTAAAGAAGGTTATGATTCTCTGGTAGGTGAACGCGGTATCAAATTGTCTGGAGGGCAAAGACAACGGATTGCGATCGCACGGGTGATCCTCAAAGATGCACCAATCCTGATTTTGGATGAAGCCACCTCTAGCCTCGATTCCATCACCGAAAAAGCGATCCAAGATACCTTAGACTCGGTGATGAATGGAAAAACGGTCATCGTAGTGGCTCATCGATTATCTACGATCGCAGATCTAGACCGCATTTTGGTATTTGAGCAAGGTCGCATTGTCGAAGATGGTACTCATGCCAAACTGTTGGCACGCCGTGGTGCTTACTACAGGTTATGGAAAATGCAGGCAGGTGGATTCTTACCTGTAGAAGCAGAACCAGGAGATGAAAAGAAATTGATCAAGCAAGGTGATTCTAACTCGTATTTCTGAACTGAATGTCACCAAGAAAAGGTAAAATTCTTAGCAGCGATCGATTAGTTGCTTTTCTTGCTCCCAACTCAAATAGCAATTACGTCTGCCCCCTTTGGCTGCTGTGGAACAGCTTATAAGGGGTTAGCACGAAAAAATGTGAAACACTACTGCCTTGGTTAATACCAAATTTTCGCCTATTCACCTACTTGGCTAGGTTTGATCATCTGATGTTTCTTCAATCTCCATTTCCCAAGCTTCTCCTTTATGATCTGGTGAAAAAAGCTGAATTTTGGCTTTGTTGGAAAACTGCTTCAACTTTTTGATGAACTGGGGAATAGCATCGACAATATGCAGATAACTTTCTATGTCATAGCAGATAATGACTAACATCAGAGGACTAGTATTTATCTTGAAATACCAGTGACAATTTGATAGTAAGACTCGCATAATTGGGCCGCAGGCTTGATAAAATCGCCTGCAAGTAGCTTCTTCTAATTGCCTGTAGAATAACTCGTTAAGTATAGGTGCTCCAGTTGGAGGCAAATCATCTGCGGGAAGGGGGGACTTATTCATCATCAATAATTAGGAATTGGGAATTATTTAGTCAAAAAATACAAGCTTTCTCCGTGTTTTAATTACGCTATCTTTGAGCAGATGGCGCGACAACTATTTTCGTAGTTGCAGAAAAGAAGTCGGGTTTTCATAGCAAGTATTCTTGTTCTTGGGTTGCAAGCCATTGCAGTTCTAACCACAAACGAGGATCTGTCTGCTTTACCTTCGACATCGGATCTCGCAGCAGATGCGTAGCATTTAGGCAGACCACTTCAACTAATCCCGCATATTCTGCTACTTCCCTAAGTATAGATATCTGGGCTTTGACAGCAGCAATCAAATTGTCAGGGCAATAAATAGTGAAGTATGGCAGAAAGTGAACACGAGGTCTTCCCCAATAAGACTCGATAAGTTTAACATGACAGTGTTTTAGCAATTCCTCCACTTGTGGGAAAGAATGAGCAATAACCGTTTTGAATTCTTTGACTAGCTCTTGTTCATACCAACTTGTGTTCATAGTTAATAACTTTCATACTGAAAGTAGCAATTGGGAATTTTTAATTGTGATTTAGGTTTCTACTAATTACTGATAACTCAGCATTTACTAGCCTTAGCACGAAGATTTTTTCGGGTACTGTATAGTACAAAAAGGTCGGCGAAGCAATTTTTTACTAATGCTGGTTTCGTTCTCCTCAAACACTATCAAGTGCAATACTTGCTCTAGGAAACGCCGTTTGTCAAAAATGCCTTGAATCATCACCTCTAGTTCAGTTACGCCCTTGGCAGGAAAATCTTCTCCATCAATCGTGCGCCAGGGTAAAAACTCCTGCCAGTCTGAGGTTAATGTACCAACTCGTGCCCGACTTCCATAAGTAATAACTAGGAATGTATTGTAGTCAAACAGCTTTGGTATTTGTTCAATGTAGGTCTGAATTCGCTCTTTACCTTCTTTGAAAGTCGCCTGTTTATCACTTGGCTGAATCGAGACAATAACTGCCAAGGGTAAACCATTGATAAAGACAACTACATCAGGACAGTGAGCATAACTCCCTTCAACTACAGTCAAAGGATGAATAGCTAACCAATCATTGTTCAATAGATTAGACGTATCAATGAGCGACACAAAGTCATGAACTATTTCTTCGTTATATAGGTATTCAACTTCCACACCATTGGTCAATAATTTGTGAAAACGACGGTTATTTTCCAGCAAGTTGGAACTCGGAATGCAAGTAACCTGCTCGATAGCTGCGGCGATCGCCTCATCAGGCTTTTTCGGGTTAATTTTCTGCAAAGCACTATAAAGGCGCTGATACAAAACCACATCACTATAACTACTCCGCCCGATCTGATGCTTACCCAAAGCAATATCTGGCTCTAATAAAACTGTGTAGCCAATCACCTCAAACCAAGTGAGCGCATATGGTGTAATGACAGATTCTCTAAGGTCAAAACGGCAGCGAAGTTTTCTTGTAACACGACTCGCTTTGGCAGTTGTTTTTTTTAGCTGTGTTGGATTCATGAAAAAGACTTAAGTTGAGTCAATGTAGAAGCTCGCGCCTAGCTTGCTGACATTGGTTGGTATATTCACTAATGGACGTATACGGCTTTTCAGTAACTATCAAAGCTGAACTTAATCGGCAAGATTGTATCTAGTGATACATTTTACCAATAATATTGGTAAAATTGTCATAAACAGTTAGAATTTCGTCTGTATTAATGCTTAACCTTCGTTTCCTCTTCTAAAAACAGGTTGCCAATATCAAATAAAAGCTGCATAGTACCTCGATAGCCAACCTTGGTGAACTGACCATGATCTAAGCGGTCAAAAATGGGAATCCCTTGACGATAGAGAGGAATTTTTAAGCGTTGAGCGATCGCAACTCCATGAGAGTTGGTAATTAGCAAATCAGATCCAACCGCCAGGTGTTCAAAGTCTTCCAAATCGCCGATAGTAACGCTAGGAATCGGAAGTTTTTCTAACAGAGGAAAGCGTGTTGTTGTCACTGCTGAGTGAATCTCAACTCCTAGCGATCGCAAAAAAGCAACTGTTGACCAAAGTAAATCTGGTTCCAACGCCAAAGAAACTCGTTTGCAACCAAAGTAAAAGTGATTCTCCAACATCACAAATTGCAACTGACGGCGTTGACGGCGGTATTTCTCCGGGACACTGACACCACTGATATCCGTCAATACTTGCAGGAATTTATCTACTGCTGCTAGTCCCGTCAGTTCACCAAATACCTCATAAGGTATATTGAATCTCTGCTCCAAAATTTGCGCTGCACGCCGCATACTATCACCTAGCGCCAAAGTGAATACAGAACTGCCAATTGAGCGCAACTGTGCTGCATTTGTGCCATTAGCTGTAATCGCACTAGAGGAATTTTCTATAGAACCATCTAGTACGCCAGAAAGGTCAGGTACAACAATAGGTACAAGTCCAAAGGAAGTTACAATCTCTTTAATTTCCTGTACATCCCCTGGTGTGAAGGCAGAACTCGCCAAAATAGTGATTTGTGTGGGAGAAGCGTCTTGCTTAGAACTTTTTTGGGGGATTTCCCTGACTATGCTTTCAACTGCACCAGCAAAGCCATCTTGTAATGTACCTTTGAAATCTGGTGTCGAGACAAGCACAATTGGTAGATAATCTAGTTCTGGGTGACGGTGGCGAATCTCCTTAACAAAGCGCCCCATGTCATCACCTCTGGTTTCCACGAGTCCAGTGCTACAAAGACCGATAATTTCTGGTTTGGATCTCTGCACTAAAGTCAAGATTGCTTGTTCAACTCTTTCCTCGCCACCCAAAATGGTTGCAACTTCTGTCATCGCCGTACTAGAAAGGGGAATCGTCTGACGGAAATGTTGTACTAATACTGCCTTAGTCAAAGCAGTACAGCCTTGAGAACCGTGTAATAAAGGCATGATTCCCTTCAATCCCAAAAAGGCTAAAACTGCACCTACAGTTTGGCTTTGCTTCAGGGGATTAACTGCAACTGATGTACTCGTAACGCTAATAATCGCCATTAGATTTCCTCCTCTTGAGAAGATGAGGGGGATGAGGAAGTAATTTCTCCCCCATCTCCCCCATCTCCCCTATCTCCCTCATCTCCCCCATCTCCCTCCCACGGGGCTGGCTGGTATACTTGCTCCCACACAGGGTTGTAAAAAGCGGCATATAGTTCTCGTGCTACCTCTAAGATTCCTATATAGCCTGCATAAGGATGGTTGCGTTCTTGATTAATATCTAGGAATGGAATCCTAGGCATAAGAGAGGTGTCTTGATGGCGTTTATCAGCAATTAACATATCAGCTTGATTTTCGTTAATTATCTGGAGGATTTCTTCAGGACTATTTTGTTCTAGAATTATGCCATCCTGACCCAGCAAACTTTTGACTCTAATTTTATCTTCCTCACTATTATTCTTAGTAAGAATAGCAATAACTTCCATCCCCAATTTCTGAGCCGCAAAGATAATCAACCAACTCTTGAAACTTCCAATAGAAAGGATAATGCGCTTACATTGTAATCGAGTGATATACAGAGAGAGTTTTTCATCTATTGCAGCAGTTTCTTCTACAATTAGCTTTTCTGTACGTGACTGCAAATCAGGATTACCTAACTTTACGGCAATATTCCTTAAACACTGATTGATTTGCTCTATGCCATAAACAGACTCTTCAATATAGGGAATGCCATATTTTTTCTCCATGCTTTTTGCCATGTTAATTAGTGCTTTGGAGGAGAGTAGCACGTTCAGCTTGGCACAATGGGCATAACAAACTTCTTTATAGATAGCATCGCCTGTAATTTTTGCCAAAACTCTAATACCTAATTTCTCCAATAAGGGTAGAACGTTCCATATTGCACCTGCGATGTTATGTTCACCAATTAGGTTGATGTCATAGGATGTACTAGTGTCTGGCTCAGCTGTTCCAATAACGTGTTCTAGCAACGCTTCACCAGCAACACGGTTGCCTAAATTTTGGTTCCCAATAAAGCCAGGACAATGTACAGGGATAGTGGGTATTCCTGTTTTCTCGGTGGCATTTTTGCAAACTCCTTCGATATCATCCCCAATCAAGGCGGTAATGCAAGTGGAGTAAACAAATACCGCCGCAGGTTTGTAGCGTCTTTCTAATTCTAAAATGCCTTTGTACAGCTTTTTGGCTCCACCGAAGATGATATCGTTCTCATCGATGTCGCTGGTAAAACGTATCTTGTACAGCATCGAATTAGAAGAAAGACTGCTGTAACTTCCCCAAATACTGGCAGCACAGCCACTTGACCCGTGGACTACATGAGCAGCGTCAGTGATTGGTACTAGAGTAATCATTGCACTATCAAAAGCGCAACTCCCTTGAGTAGTTCCAGGTTGTGGTAATTGTGTGGAGGACTTTTTTTTATGCAGTTTCTGCTGCTGAGGAGCATTTTCAGAATTGAAGTCACTGAGCGAATCGTTAATTTTTTCTGGGGTGGGATTCATTTGTTTGGTGACAATAGGTAGAAGTTATTAGGTGTTAAGTGAATTTCAAAAGGCTTTGATATGATTTTCATTTATTAACCGTGTATCTAAAGGATGGAATAAAAGGGAATAAGAAAAATAGTTTTCCATTCCCTAAAACATAAACACCAACTAGGTTAGAGAAGGAGAAAACAAAAACACGAACTAGACTATTAAAGTATTAATGTTGCTGTCTAGACCTTAATAGATTAGTGTTAGCACGGTGAATTGGAAACAAACAAAAGTTAAGATCGGCTATTGGATTACCTCCATTTTAAAGGATTGATGAAAGGGTGGGCTATTTTTGCCCACCTGATATTTACTCTGTATTTAGCACCGAAGTCTAAATAAGAACCTGACTTCTTCTAGCTACCGGAAACTATTTCTACGTTTCCTTTTTTCACTGCTTCTAGTGCTTCGCCTTGAGCGTCTTCTAGCTTTTTAGCAGCATCTGCTTGGCTAATCATTTTTGCAGCATTTTCTTCACTTTCAAGGATGCCGAACTCAATCAACAAATCTTCTAGCTCATCCATCTCGATGGGTGTGGGAACGGTAAGATTTGTATTGCCGATAATCTTGTCCGCTAATGTGCGGTATTCATTAGCTTGTTTACTGTCAGGTGCATACTCATTCACGGTCATCCGGCGCAGTTCGGCGTGTTGCACGATATTGTCACGCGGGACGAAGTGAATCATGTGGGTATTCAATCTGGCTGCTAGAGTGCTAATCAGTTCGTCTTCCCGATCAGTTTGACGGCTGTTACAAATCAGACCACCCAAACGCACGCCACCAGTGTGAGCATATTTGAGAACGCCACGAGCGATATTGTTAGCTGCAAACATCGCCATCATTTCACCGGAGGTAACGATGTAGATTTCTTGGGCTTTACCTTCACGAATTGGCATAGCGAAACCACCGCACACCACGTCGCCCAATACGTCGTAGGATACGAAATCTACATCTGAGTAAGCGCCGTTTTCTTCGAGGAAGTTGATGGCGGTGATGATACCCCGACCGGCGCAACCTACACCAGGTTCTGGCCCCCCTGATTCTACGCATCTGATATCCCGGAAGCCAGTGATTACGACTTCTTCGAGTTCGATATCTTCTACAGCGCCCCGTTCAGCAGCTAAGTGTAACACGGTGGTTTGGGCTTTACAGTGCAGAATCAATCGGGTAGAGTCAGCCTTGGGGTCGCAACCCACAATTAAGATGCGTTGACCCTTTTCCGCCATCGAGGCGAGGGTATTTTGGGAGGTAGTAGATTTACCGATACCACCTTTACCGTAGAAAGCAATTTGTCTAATTTTTCCGTCGGACATGATGATTAATCCTGTAATTGTTTGTTTGCTGGGTCTGTCGGTTTATGAGGCGATCGCGCTGTAAAATTACAGCAGTGACCTTATGTAGAACGTCGTTGGAGGTGCTCGTTCTACAGCAAAAAGAGTCCGAAGAAAGAACATATTCAAGTTGTGGTCAGTTTTCGTTGGTCATTAGTCATTGTTTTTTCTGACTAATGGCTAGAGCAATAAGACATCACTCAAAAAATATTGCAAGTATTACCATCCGCTCACTCAAATGATTTCTCTGGCGGTAGTAATACCAATTGGAAAAAAGAAAGCTACAGATTCCAAGCCGGAAACTCAAATTGAAATCCGAATTACGAATTGAGCATTATCAGTTGTTGTAATCCTCTGAAGGTTGCTCATACCTAAAGAGTGGTTGCAGCAGGATTTAAATTTACGCCAAGTTTCCCTAAATCACACAACCAACCATTGCAATCCACTCTAAACAGTCGCTACAACTTCCCCAATTTTGCTGATATCGTAACCGCCAAGAATTTCAAATTGGGAGTGAACCATCCGATGTCCCAAAGTACTGAGTAACTGCTGTACTGATGCTTCTTCTAAATATTCCTTGAGAATCACCAAATCATATCGTGACTGATGTAAAGGGATAAATCCCAGCCCAAAAGCGGTAGCTATAGATGCCGTACTCATCCCAGCATCGGCAACTCCTCCGACTACAGCTTGGGCAACATCTTGGTGACTTTTGAGTATATTGTCAAAGCCCTGAACAGCATCGAACGGTATCTGTTCGTTTTTGAGTGTTTGTTCCAAAAGCATCCGACTACCAGAACCTATTTCGCGGTTAACAATAGTCGCTCCCCCAGCAACTAAGTCACTAACTGTTCTAATTCCCATTGGGTTCCCTGACTTTAATAAAAGTCCCTCCTCCCAGACACCAAGGGTAATCAGAACTGCTTCCCTCCCAGCCAAAACATCTCGAACAAAGGGAGTATTATACTCACCAGTTTCAGGATCATACAGATGCATCCCAGCAATGTGCGCCTCACCTCTGCATAAACTGTGCAATGCAGCCATGCTATTGGCGAAGTTATATTGGACTCGCAGTTGGGGATGCCAGCGTTCGGTGGCTCTTGCCCATAGTGAAATCACAGGGGCACAACCAGCAATCACAACGGTGTTGTGAAGTGTGTCGAGATTATCGTCTAGTAGCCTGACTCGAACTTTATTTGTACCTTTTTGGCTAGTACCTTCACCCTTCGGGTTCAGCAGTTTGCTTATGCCGGGGAACCCGTCCACCCTTACGGGTTCGCCACTCCCTACAACGGGGGGAACCCCCGCAACGGGGTGGCTCACCGCAACTGCTTCACCGTCAGCCGGAATCATGTCTTGGCGAAAAGCATCCTTACCAATCAAGGGATAAGCTATCCATTGTCCTCCTACACGAGCCATGCTAACTCGCAGTTGCTGACCATTAGGGACAGGCTTGGCAAGAACTGCTTCAACTTCAGGTAAATCTCGCTCTAACCAGAATAGATCCTCTACTTGACAGCCAAGCGCTTTAGCCAAGCGAAGTGTTATGGCAACTGAGGGAGCATATTGTCCCGACTCTACACCACTAATTGTCTGACGAGTCACACTAGCGATGTTAGCCAAATCTTGTTGGCTCATGCCTAAGCGAGTTCTAATGGACTTCAAGTTATTACGGAGGTCACTATCCTGCTTCATTGGCTTTGTCTGTTGGTTTCAAAAAGCCGTAGCGGATTTAAACATTGCATCTGCCAAGGCGAAAGTCTGGTCTTTGACGGCATGACTCTGCTTTCGCTGTCTTGATTCCCCATATAAAAAGACTATCACATCAATTGCAAATTTGCTTGCCAAGCGCAAATTATTTTTGCGACTGGTTGCTTTTTACCTTTAGAATTGCTGTTGATAACTAATATATGGCGATCGCTAGTTGCAGTACACTAGGGGATTTTTATAGTACCAGTGTACTGCTTTGTCACAAGCGATGCCGAAGGCGGCAAGCTACGCACTTCCTACCCGTCCCCTAATCCCCGACAGCAAATTTCGGGATAAATCCAGCCAGCACTCTACAGCCGCCTAGAATCGCAAAATCAATCCCACCTATAAGCTAAATGGGGTATTGGGGAAGTGCGATCGCTCATCTCGTGGGGTCATTCCCCAAAATCGGATTGCTGCCTTTATAAAGTTATATAACTTTTTGCATTATTTATAACTAATAAGTTGACTGCTACTATACGAACTGTTTGTGGCTGATTACAACGTAGCCATAAAAAATCAATTATTTCGGACTATCTACTTACACGGAATTATGAAACATCCATTTGATCTAAAAATTTCTGAACTCGAATCTGTTGATTTAAAGATTACAGCTTTAAGCGATGACGAAGCTAATCAAGTTTGTGGTGGTTTCGCAACTGTTACCAAAGCTGTAGGTGAAGAAGGTGGTAGGCTTACTACCCAAGCTCTGGGCGAGGAAAGTGGTAGGTTTACTACCCTAGCTCTGGGCGAGGAAGGTGGTCTCTCTTAACCCAAAAATTTTTGAGTTAAAACCTTGAATAACTGCCTTAAATCTAGCTGGCTGATGACAGCATAATATCTGGAATGCTGCGTTCCATATATTATGCTGCACTTTTATTGCAATACTTTGCCACCAAATTGGCAAAGTATTGTTATTGAGGAATTATTTTTCTAAAAAATTACTATTTTGAGATGAACATTTTAATTTTAGGTAATTCTCAAGATGCTCATGCATTAGCCATGCAGCAAGCTCTTACTAAGGCAGGAGCGACAGCAGATTATTTCGATACTTATTCTTTCCCAACTCAATTAAAAATATCTTGGAAGCCAAAAACACAAATAGGAAGTTTAATATTACCTCAAGGAGGTAAGTTAGAAATTGGAGAAATACATAGTGTTTTCTGGCGAAGTTTTTCTGGTGTTTATGTGCCGGTTTTAAACAATTCTCAGCAGCAGGACATTGCGATCAATGATTCAATGAGTACTCTGCGCTCTTTCATGCAGGCTTGTCAGGGACGTTGGGTAAATTCCTGGCAAGCGTACCAGCTTCATAAAGAAAAACCGATACAACTAAGTATGGTGAACAATATAGGGGTTTCAATTCCACAGACTCTTGTCAGTAATGATCCAGAACAAATTATTCACTTTACTGACTCTTTAGATAAAGCTATCTTTAAGCCTGTCTATGGAGGCACATATACTAAATTAGTAACAGCAGAGCATCTAGACCCAAAAAGATTGAGTTTAGCACTACGAATTTCTCCGGTAAAGATACAAGAATATATTCCTGGTACTAATATTCGTAGCTATGTAATTGGTGAGTCAATTTATGCTGCTGAGATTCGCACTAGTCAGTTAGATTTTCGCCTAGACGAAAAAAGTGAATTGATTCCATTAAAACTACCTTCTTCGATTCAAAAGCAATGTTTAGACATTGCAAAAGTATTGATGTTGGAGTGGACAGCCATTGACTGGCGTCTAAAACCTAGCGGCGAATATGTTTTCCTCGAAGCAAACCCCAGTCCAATGTTTTTGCATTTTGAGGAAAAAACAGGTTTTCCCATTACTCAACAGTTAGTTAGGCTATTAATGCAGTAGCTCTGGTAAAATTCTTAATCAGCCAAGCCTGTTACTGGGCATGGGTGAGAAGTTAAGGCTTTATAACAGTTGTCAAGGGTATCTGATAAGATGCTTGAAAGAAAAACTGGTCAGAGCGGTGCTGTTTCTAAGAAAAGGGTGCGACAATTAATTTAACATTCGGTTCTCGTTGCTGTTTAACAATTCCAAATCTTGATTTTCAGGAGATGCAAAACACTTAACCCTTTTCCATATATACAGCGCTTCCCGCTATTATGCAATACAGTTTTTCTCCTTGCCCTTCTCCTAGCGTAGCTTTCAGCTTTGAGGATAGACCTCATAGCTGCCGTAAGTGGTGTAACTTATGATTGAAATCAAACCTTTATCAAAACCAACTCTGACAGCAGCTATTGATTTGGCAGATAAAGTATTTCAATATCAGATATGGTCGGAAAAGGCAAGCTGGGTTTTTCAATTGAGTTTGATGCATGGTTATTTCCCAAAGTTATTATTGGCATTGCTAGGCATCAGTTGGTGTCGTTATTGGGTAGCAGTTAATTCACAAGCAGATGTTTTAGGTATTACAGGACTATATACTAGAAGTGGAAATTCAGAAACTTACTGGCTAGGTTGGACTTGCGTAAATCCTGAAGCTAGAGGACAGGGAATTGGCGCTAAATTAGTCGATTTTGCTATTAGTCAAGCCAAGAATTCACCCGCTAATTATCTCAAACTTTATACTTCAGACCTTCCAGATTATGTAATCGCGCGTCAGTTATACGAACGACGAGGATTTGAACTAGTTCAGGAGGTTCTAGAAAAGCATAAACAAACGACTTTTAATATTTTGTCAAAAGTGTTGAATGTTAAGAGAAATCCGATAAAAACAGCCCAAAATATGTTAAATTTTGGGCGGAAGATTAAAGTATATCTATTTGATAGTGATGAT
>NZ_JABXKJ010000177.1 GCF_017115085.1 Nostoc sp. NMS7
GATTTTATGCTTACCGTTGGCTGCTCGATTGGTTTATTCAACTTAAAGGCTATTTTCCTACCCCTGAACAGCTATCTGGTCATTTGGCACAAGTGAGTGTTGATCTCAGAGTAAACTATCAGCAAGTTACGGCCATTCAGCAAGCAACCAAACCTCAGAATTTAGGTATTCCAGAGGCAAGGTTTACACAACTACCAACTCCTGTCCCACAAACAACTCAAACTTCAGCGCAACAGATTCACTCTCATGAAGCTTACCCTTTGTTAAATAGTGAATTCTTGGGAGCAGAAGCCTCTCATAGCTTAACTAATACCGATATCTCCACCTACACCACTAAACCCCAAGTGCAGTATGACCTAATTGGGCATATTGCTAAGAAAGTGACAAATATGCTGTGGGTTGGTGTCCCTGGTTCTGGCAAGGGCATCACCATTAGCAATGCAATCGATGCTATTAAGCGACTGCATCCTGGCATACACATCTTTTATATTGACCCCAAAGGTGACGAGAAAGAAACCGGTTATTTCAAAGGTCGTGTTGATACTTTTAAACAGGCTAAAATCCTAGAAATGTCCCCGGTCGAAGCCGTCTTATGGGTCAAAGAATGCTTTACCGAATTTCAAAATATCTCTGGCTCCAAGCTGATTATTTTGGATGAAGGTACGGCTGTTTGTTCCAAATTTAAAAATACCAAGGGTGAAATTGGCTGGCTCAAAGACAAAATCATCTCTTACTGTTCTTGCGGTGATAGTTCCGGTTGGCATTTCTGGATTGTCGTACAAAACCCTCACACTGATGACTTGGGCATTTCTGGCGGACTGCGATCGCAGTTAACCTCAGTGGCGTTGGTTCATCCTGATAACGTCCCAGCTTACAATGCCATGATTGCCACCCAACTAATTCCTAGCGATCGCAAGATTACCTCAACCCAAGTAATGGAGATTGCTGCACAATCACCAGTCGGTCGAGCAGTTTATTACGGCGGTATCAATGAATGGATACCAATGCCTCTGTTAAAGAATTTCTCTGGTTATGACCGGGATACCAAAAACTTTATTGACTCTGCACCAAATAATAAGCAAACCTCTCAAGCTGAAACTAATCCATCAAGCACATCAATAACCCAAGCTCAACAGATGTTGGCGCTTTTGGAGAAGACGAAAGCCAATTCAATTGATGAGTTTATCCAAACCGAATTGAAATTAGACGGGATTCCACTAGAGCTAATCCGTTTGGGAATCGAAAGATTACTCCAAAATTCACATCTCAAATATAAATTTGACGGTTTGAATAACAATCAAAATTAAAATTTGGAGAAAAATATGCAATCAGTTCTTAACTTTTCGTCACCATTACGGCATACCTTGCTTGTCGGTGCGCCCTGCTCTGGTAAAGATGTTTTAACCAGTCATGCCATTAAAACACTTAAACAACAGCAACCCTAGTTTAAAAATGAGCGATAAATTAACCACAGCATTACAAAAATTAGCCATAAGTCCAGTTAAAGCAGACAGGATGGCTATTTGTAGATTGGAAAAAGAGTACGGCGCTTCTTTATCAGAAATCGTTGGTGAACTCGAAGATTATGCCATCGTTCACCAATCTATTCAAGACGAAAGAGCTAAACCCAGAAATCAGTTGATTATCGTTTGCTGTTATGGCTGTCTTTGGGGCGCAGTTATCGGAATTGCAACGTTATTTATCAAGCCCAGCATTACTGTGGCGGCGATTGAGTTGGGTTTTACGGCTGGGGTATCTGGGAAATTGCTGGTTTAAAAAGGGGAATAAGTCGAAGTAGTTGAAGATTGGTTTTAATTGTTTCGCTGAACTCTTGGATTCATTGGAGTAAATATGTCTTGGTCGAAATCTATTTCTCTTGATGTTGCTAATAAGCTTTTTGACGTAATTGGGGTTTCTTTTGAGGAGAATGAGTTAGAGGGTGGTTATGTCGCCAAACATCAATATAAGACCTTGATCAGGCCAACGTTAATCGCTTGTTGTATGGCTGTTTTGAGTGATTGGATAACAATTAAAGAGGATTAAATTTCTGTCGAATCTATCAACTTTTGTATTCGAGTCCCAAAAAGTCCGGTTCGTTGGTACAGCAATGGAACCAGAATCGATTACTGCCGATATCTGTGCGATTTTTTCTATTGATACTTCTGTTGCCGTCAATTGACTTTTTATTCAACAGCGTATTGTATAGCTGCTTGAAATTTGGGTAAGGCACGAGAAATCATTTCTTCGCTGGCAGTCGTGATTCGGGAATATTTCCCTTGTAGCCATACCAACTGGAGTTTTGTGGTACACTCCAACGTTGTAGGGCTTCTACAAACCCTGGAAGTGGCATTTCATGAGCATCACCCAAGGAAAAATCAAGGCTTTCCGGCTCAGTTCGGCGACTCATATAGGTCGCTGAAGCGTAAAATTTACTTATAGGCGTTTGGTAATCTAATTTCTTCAATAACTGTGGTGATATGAAGTGAATTTTGCCTTCATCTGTCGTATCCGGCATAACCCCAGCCTTTGATTGCTATCTGATGCAGGCAGTATAGTCGTAATTGCATACATTAACAACAAGCGATCGCATCTAGATTATCTTCAAGGGGAGCAATGCTCTAACAGTGAGATGGGTAAGCAGGGGAGGCAGAGGAGGCTCTTGAGGCAGAGGAAGAGGAAGAAATAAGTGTATAAGCAATCCCTAACGCTCGTAAAAAGTATCATTATTTGTCTGTTTACTCCCTCTGCTCCTCTGCTCCCCCTGCCAAGAAAGCCTATTTCACGAGGATCTCACTTTTTCACGTTGCTCCCATCTTCAAGTGCGATCATACTGGCATAGAAATCATGAACCTATCCCACTAATAACCAACTATTTAGGGACAGTAGTCGCGTTGAGTTCATCGCTTTCCCCTTTTCCCCTCTTGTTGCTACCCTGTGTCACATGAGATTCTTCTTCTTGCTTACTGGAATTGACTATTTTCACCAAGGAAGAATTGAGATAACTTTGCGCCGATATATACAAACTTTCCCAAATCTCTTGGTTACGACTAATTTTAGTTCCTACTGTATTTTCAAATGTTTTCTAAGACACTAAGTAGCTAGAGAAATAGCTAGTCCACAGGTGTTGCAGAAAATCTTCGGCGAATTCGTCAAATGGTAGAATCCACTTTTTTCAATTCTTAGATAATATTCAGTTTTATACCATACTCATCTCAGGATAATCTGTCACTCTAATAATTAAAATCAATCAGGCAGTATTGAGAAAATATTTGCTTATAAAGTATTTGTCTGATTTGATGAGTTTCATTTAAAATTATCACAAAAGAGTTGTCAAAGATATGCAAAATGCTAATCGACAAAAAGCGATATTTGGAGCAGGCTGTTTCTGGGGAGTTGAAGCAGCATTTCGTCAAGTAAAAGGA
>NZ_JABXKJ010000082.1 GCF_017115085.1 Nostoc sp. NMS7
TTTTGTGCCAACCTACTGACCACGCCTTATATTGCCCGAAAGCAATACGGAAAGCAAAGTTACCCCGGTAAAAATCTAATTCTGGTTGTGGTAAAGATTTGAGTTGCAGTAGCTCTGGTGTTAACTCGGCACTTTTGGTAATTTGGAGGAGTTGGGAATATGCAGATGTAGTTTGCACTCCAACCTTACCGTCAGCTACCCCAGAGAGGAGCTTTAGATTAATTAGTAATTGTTGAGCTTGAATCGCTAACTTTGGATCGGCAGCAATATCTTTAATTGTTAGCATTTCTGTATAAAAGTGGGTGAAAGTTGCTTTTTAGTAACACTGTTAAATCTTACTTCCTGCAACATAAATTTAAGTCCTGGATTCAATAGTAATCAGGCGATCGCATTGATGCCTGAGCATTGCCACGGAAAAGGTTAAACTAAGGAAATCTTTGGTTTTAAGTATTTTTACAAAGAAGGAAGAGGGAAGTAGGAAGTAGGAAGAAGGCAAGAAAATTCTCAAACTTCTTCCTTCTTCTTTCCTTCTTCCTTCTTCCTTCAACATTAATAATGGCATTCGCTGAAACAGCGAATTCTCTAAAACAGGCATTTAACCGGACTAGCTTTGGAACACAAGCTTTATCGGTATTTGTTATGGGATTAAATGTAAGTTTTTTCCAATTGAGAGGATATGCATTCAAACAAGATGCCATTTCCTTTGGTGACGGGGAAAGTATTGATGTCGATATCAACCGTAGTGGAACAATTACCAAAATTCCAATTACCAAAAAAACTGCAACTTTTAGTTTAGTTGGCGCGACTGATACGGATCTTGTATCTTTACAAAACGAACGAGATAACAATATTGCTGGGCTAATCAACGGTAGCGTGACTGGTGAGGATATAGATATTTTGGGGTATATCGTTCGATCAGCCGTTTTAACTAAAGTCACACCTACGGCACCTATTAATGTCAATGGTTTCAATATCTTTGACAAAATTGAATTGCTTTTTGAAAGCCAAGTTTATAGTTGAGTAATGAGTAATGAGTAATGAGTAATGAGTAAGAGATAAAATTCTCCACTCTTACTCCTTACTCATTACTCATTACTCCTTACTCAATCATGTTTCGACTAACCAGCACAAACTTACCTTTGGTTGCTACGCAACCAAGACCAGCACCTAGTTTCACGATTTGGAGTGGGGAGAATCGGGGGACTGGCCTGGTATTGCGGGTGAATTTCTATGGGAATTGGATCGAAAATCCAGGGTGGGAATTAGATGCTGTTCCTCTAGGGAAACCCTTCGCCACGGGGAAATACTACGTCACACCATTTACCCCAGTAATTCAACAAATCGCCCAATATGTAGGTGTTGAAAATGCGATCGCATCTTCCCCCAATACTTTCTGGCAGTCAGCCACATCTCTATCCCTGTACCAAGGTTCAACTCTCCCTGCGAATGCAGTCGTTACGAGTTCAGTCTCTGCCCCACCCGCAGTAGCGAATAATTACATCTTCTCCACATCAATAGCAGTTAGCAGTATTACTAGCGGTGGGCTAACTTTCACCAACGGTACTGGTATTGGTAACTTTAGCCAAAATGGGCAGATTGTTACGATTTATGGAGATGCTGCTTATTCCTTAATATTAGGACAAGAATTGGTGGTAATAGGGGACGTGATACCTATTTTTTTAGAGGCGATTAGCGCAATTGCCTCTTTCTATTTGCCGGATACTGTTTATTGTGATCGCATCGATTGGGTAGGTAAAAGTTTTAGCCCAGCGCGTGATGCCCTATCCCCACAAATATGGGAGTTTACTTGGGATGTGGAAAGAAAGGTAGCTAATTTATTCTTACCATCAACTTCAATGCCCTATTGGACTGAATCCCATGTGGATTATATTTTAAATAGTTCGGGAGTAGTTGATTTTAATAGGTAAGCAAACAATTATGGCTGTGATTACAAATTGGAGATGCAGACACTGGCATGAGAGAGAAGCTAAAAAAACAGGTATTCTGCTGGAAGAGTTGGGACTACCTCCTGATACATACTTCCGTTTACGGAATAGAGGTATAGATACCATTGCGGAACTGATCGATTTTTTACGCATAAAAGATAATGCAACTCCCGTTAGATTGTCATTGCCATTTCATCAGTTACATAAAATTAACAGAGCAATTAGCGTAAGTAAATTAGTAGAATTAACTGAAATAAAACATAAGATTTTACAAAACAAAGTTGAGAAATATTTTCGAGACATCCGCCGCACAGACGAGGCGTTTATATCCTATAAAAAAGCGAAAGAAGAAAGTCTTTCTACTCTATCAGACACATCCATTAGCTTGTTGCGTAGTTTGAAGTAATTCACTCTTACTTCTTACTCCTTACTCCTTACTCCTTACTCCTTACCCCTTACTTCTCCCATGCCAGCTTATTCAAGAGTCAAATACCTAAAAAGCAATATCGTCAAAAATCCCCCCATTCTACCAATCCCTATGTATTCGGGGGATATCAATTGGAGTCTAACTTTTCAAGGGTTTCCTACCGGAAGTTTTGAATATACAAATATTGCTGAATCTGACTTGCCATCATTTGAAGCTGCTTACAATTATCGGAAAGGGCAACAGGAAAAAATCTATTTGAAAATATGTGGGATAGATTTTGTGATTACCTCTTACGGGTACGATCGCAAAGCTGCCGTTTGGAAAGATACAGTTTTAATAAATGTTTACTCAGTGTCCATTGAGTTACACTCGAAATGGGAAGAATTAGTAAGTCAAGAGATTAAGGTATTTAAATTAGTTCCATTGGGGAGTAGTAGTGTTAGTATTTCTACCCTTTGCAGTTCGGTCAATGTTCCCTATTCTGGAACTCGATTTGATGTTGTCATCCCCACAAATTCCGACAAGGATTATAGTGTCACAATTGATTCTGTCGTCAAAGCATACTCCATAATCTATGGTTGCTATGTTGATTATAACGAAGGCGTGACTTTGCGGGATTTAAACTCTGGGGGTGGGAGTTGGTCATTCACTTCAGAAGAGATTGTTACCGATGGGAAGAATGCCCTTTCTGACGGTGTAGGATATCGGAATACAGAATTAACTTGGGGTACTGGGGCTAACAAAAATAATGTGGCTGCAACTCCAGAAAGTACTTATTCCAAAAAAGAACCATTAATTCAAACTCTAACAGAAGTTGATGAAGATTTAGAGAAGCCACCCGCAGGGACTTTAGTTATCAAAAACATAAGTGATAATACTGCCGAGAAAAAAACCAAACATACAACCGTTTCTATCAATGGTAGCACTGATACCGAAGAGACATGGATTTGGGGATTTGAATATACCGCAGAGGATATCTGCTTACCAAATGGGTTGCCTTTTAGTAGCACACCCGAAAAGTTTTGGAAACTTATTGAATACCAAAAAACTACACATAAATATGAAACTATTGATGGGTTAAGTTTAAATATTAAAGCGAAAGACCCAGACCCGCAATATGCAGATACAGATTTGAGCGGGTTTGTCAACTTAATTATTCATCCAGATTATACAGACTTTGCCACGTTTTCTGGTCAAAGTGGCACGTTTCAAAGTAATGCTAAATATTTAACCGAAAGTAATACTCAAGGATGGACCAGAGCGCGGTTTGTGCAAGAGTCAGATGATAAGTTAATTACTTTTGACAAAGATGATCCTGACTATCCACTAGCCAAATTTCAATCCCTCCCCTCAACTTCTATTACCGCCTACTCCTTAATTAATAGCCGCACTCTATATAAAACTGATCCAAATTTACCATTTAGTGTGGAATGGAAGCTTTATGATGAACTAGAACCGCGAATTAAAGAACTAATAGATACTCATGGACAGCAGATATCAAGTGCGGGAAAAGTCGGTATTCTTTACCCTGACCCGAATTTTGTAGAACCAATGGCTATCTTGGTAGAAAGCCATCAAAGTTCTTCTTTTGCTTTTACCCCTAATCCTGAGTCTACATCAGATTATCCTTTAGCACCTTATATCACAGGGGAAGAAACATTTAATAGAACTGATCGCACCTTTGTAAATGATAATCAATATAAAGAAAAGGTGAGCGAGTTTAACAGTCAAAGTTCTGGCTTTTCTGATTTAATCGAAAAAGTAGTTTTTAGAAATGTTTTGGGGAAGTTACCGGAGGCGACTACACGAAAATCTGATTGGGATAAAACTGATGGAACGCTGACAGATTTATCCAATGCAACTCATATTCAACACTATTTCATGGATTCTGACGATTCAACTCTTATCCCCCTTGGAAGGACTAAGAATTACCCAACTGCTACAACCTTGAATCAGGCGGTATTGGCGGCAGTTACGGAATTGCAAATTGAAGGGATGGGGAAAGATACAATAGCGCGATCGCTGTTTCCATTTTATCCGAATCTGCGAAGTGGCGATCGGGTTGTTACGCCATACAATAGATTTAGTAATATGGGTGATTGGCGGATTGCTAATGCTTCATTTAAATTAACATTTAGGGGGATTAGTGATAAGTATGGGTTGCATCCTATTTGTCAATGCGAACCAACTTCCATTTCATTGGGCTTGATAAGGAAAAGGAACGTGACGACATATAAGCAAGATGCCGCAACGCCAACAGATGATAAAACTGCCTCTGATCCAAAGATGTCAGTAACGGGGGGTACCACACAGACAATTGGGAAGGTATTGGCTAATTCACCAAATCGTCGGAGGTATTGATGAAATCGGAAGTCGCTATAAAGCAGTCGCAAGTAAAGAAAACAAAGAAAGCTAATAAAGAAGCCCCAAAGCTTGATTTTTCTTCTATTCCAGCATTAATTCTATATTGCAATCTGGGATTAATATTAGTTGAACTTCACCAAGGCAGCGTTGATAGTGTACTAAATAATGCCTTTGTCAATTATCAAAAGCTGGCTCAAGCAACACCCATAATGGGAACCACGTTAACTAAAATAGGTTGTTTAGGAGAACAAATAGCGACTATTAAAATATTTGGTTTTTCTGAGGAGAAGTGGCAGGAAGAATTGACGCTATTTTTTCTTAAAAATACTTGGACGGAAGAGTTAGCGTCAAATGTTATCAAAACTCACAAAGGAATTAGAATGAAGCTTTTAGATTATTTAATTAAAGGTTAATTTTATGGTAAAAAAAACAGAGAGAGAATTAGCAGAGCTACTGGTTAACATTATCCGATCGCAGCAACCCACATTCACAGTTCAAGGCTCAAAGTTGACTGGGAAAAACAGCAATGGAGATACCTTTGAATTGCAGATGTTTCCCAGTAATGTAATTAATCAAAGTACAGCAATTTCGCGTTAAAGCAATGCCTGAGTTCTTGACTGAGTTAACTAAATTTTTGTTGGGAGTAGAGGCTATTAGGCGTTTTGAAATAGACGCTCATATTTCGACTGATAACGGGTTTATTTATGTGGGAAATTATGAGCTTATTCATAATCAAATGTCAAAATCTGAACTAACCTCAATGGAACTATGGGGATGGATTAAATCAGGAGAATCCTGGGCTTTTTACATAGATGGATAAGAACACAAAGTTAGCCCAATACATCTTAGATGCGATCGCATCCAACCCCGTTTTTTTCACTAGTAGCTGCGGCATTGTAAATAACGACGGGACGGTGAATGTAAAACGGGAAAATGGAACTTCTGTAAATGCGATCGCAGCAAACATCACTGGGAGTGGTGACTGTGCTGTATTTCAGGTGGAAGGGGAATATTACGCCTTTTCTACATCGGTGCGAAAAGTGGAGAAAGAGGCGATCGCTATTAATCGGCGGAGCAAGAAGAAATCAGACATACTTGCACCAGTATTTTTATTAATCAATGATAAAGAGTCGCCACAAAAGATAGTAGATGTATCCACTCGAAGTAGCCGTCATCTGACTTTTTCGCTAGGAAGGTATTGGACTAACATTAGGATAATGTTTATTCAATATAGCTCTAGTCCTCCTCTTGCTGGAGACAAGAATTCACAATTTACAATCAACTATCCGGGAGGTAGTTATCAGGGAGAATTTAATGGTTTACAATATGGCGATATTCCAGAAAAGATAGATGGCATTTGTCGGACACCAATTATTAATTGTGTTGATATAGATAGTGTAGACAAGGTTTTAGATGTTACTTGGAATGTATCTTTTACTGACTCTATTAGCAATTCTGAGTATGATGCTATAAGAGATGTAGCGGCAATTATACTTTTGCGATTTTCAATGCCAGCTATTGTTACTAATGGGGTCAAGAAAACGACGATTTCTACCTTTGAAACAGAATATTTTTGGTCTAATGATTATGGATTGTACTTTCAATTAGCTGGGGGCGGATGCAACGCTATTGATTTCTTACTTGACAATAAAAACCAGATTTATATGCGTTTGGTGCAAAAAGGTATAGGAGCAAAAATTTTTACTTACAGCAAGTCGGCAAACTTTCCTTTGGTAAATGAGGTTATAGAAACATTTGCTATAAACAAGGGATTAAGCGCTATTACTGTCCCCTCTATTTTTACGGGTGGGAAAACCTTCTCATTTTCACCAGATAATGAATTATTTTTAAAAAAGAAAACTATTATGGTTTCTGGTTCAGGAAGAATAGATCCTAACTATAATCCAGTGCCTTCTCCTCCTAACATAAATAGAATAAATGTACCGATAAATCAAGATATTTATAATTTATCTCAAGCTTGTACTAATTCTGGGGTAGTTATTTTTTGATATGCGCTCACAATATGCCTCAACCATAACCCCACCCGCACCCACTATCATCCTTACTGTTGGTTCCACAACATTGGCTAGTGCTGGCACAAAGAGCATTTGGATATACTGCCGCAATCGCGCTGGGGTAACACTTTTTTCCCCTAGAACCGATATAGCGATCGCACCCAATCAAGGTTTACAAATTACCCTCCCCTCAGCGATTCGCCAAACTGGTAGTGATATTCGGGAAATTGGGGTAGTAATGTCGAACGATATTATCCCAGATAACGGGTGTGTGGTGGCGACGTATTTGGGGTATGAAGCGGATGGGAAAACTATAACAGCACTGCCAACTGCGATCGCACTTTTTACCGATGACCATTTTCAAATTCGCGCAGTCGTCCTTACCCCATCAGCGTTACCCAGTAGCAATCAGCAATTAGGGATGCGGCGGTTGGTTGAATCCACCAATCAAATTGTGCAGTGGAGTAGTCGCGCATCGTCATGGGTTCCCTGCCTCCCTCAAACTTTCAATCCTTACATTGCTAGTACCCTATCTGAGGGTGGGGCAGACGTTGATTTATCTTTTATTACCGATACTAGTGCGATTATTTTCCCTGATTACGATTCCAGTGGGGATTTATCACAGCCAGTAATATTTTGGATTGTCAACGATACAAACTATGACATTCCCCAAGGGAAACGGATTCGGATTAGTGCTGCCACCGATGATGCAGATGCTGGGGCAGATGACTTTAAGGGATTACTGCAATTGACCTTTTTAGGGTATGTGAACACCCTAACCGGGGTAATTGATACCACACAAATGACAGTGGGGGGAACATTTACTTATCAGGGGGACATGGTAACAAATTTATTACTCCCCAAACCTCTGTCACCCAATTATGGTTATATTTTGCAAGTGCAACTGGCGTTTGACGACGCTGATGTGGGGAACAGTGTGGCACAGGGGGCAATTCTAAAAATCTATCCGCGAATTGCGGCTAATTTCTCAGAATATGACCCCAATGCCGATTTTGATTACATCGTTGACATTGATGCGGAAGATAAGCGGCGAATTTTAGCCAATGGAACTGGGTTAGATTTAGTTGCAGGAGTAGGTAGTGGTGTTGTTGCTTACTATCGTTTTCGCACATTAGGACAGCAGATGGTTCCGGGTGCCCTGTCGAATACTGCTAATCAAATGGTAGTCATTACCAATAACGGTACTTGTTTTGTCACCAACACTATTCCCAACACTGCTGCACTTCGGGCAATGATTGGGACTATAGATGGGGTGGGGACTGCTAGTGGGTGGAGTAGTGCAATCGCCCTTTCTAATTCCTTACTGCTACAGTTAAACTTGGCACATCCCAGTACAATTCGGACTGATTACCCAGACGTAATTGCTGGAATGAGTGACCAGTTGAATGCAACCCAAGTTCGGGTATACGTGCGTTCCGTTAGTAATGGAACAATATTAATTTTTGATACTCCAATTACCGGGATTTCCCCAGAGTCTATTTTTGCTGGCTCATTGGCAACATCTACGGATACTGAAATACCTTCGGTAGATGGTGATTTTGGGCTATTTACGCCGGGTGCATTTACAGTATTGGCTGTGAGTGGTACGAGTATTTTTGCGGCTGGGGAGTATCAAGTTGCGATCGCTTATGTCTATAGTGGGACAGTTACATCGATTTCTCACGCATCTCCGCCGTGCATAGTGGAGTTTTTCTTTGATCGGAATGCTTACATTAAGTCGCAAGAAGATAGTTTCATCAATGCATTAATATTTGGTTGAGGTTTAGATGAAAGCACAAATTTCAGGAGAAATAAAACCAACTTGGCAAAGTTTAAGAAAAGCTATTCTAGAGAAGCGGTTACGTTAAATCATCCGCCAGTTTTGGCGATTTTACCAACAATTAGATAGTCAGTATTGTTTCGCCCCAGGTTATGCCAACAAATTTAAACAACATTTCGGCGATCGCCAATAACACCCCATCCCAAATATATCAAGTCCCAAGCGGTGTAGCATCGGTCATCTTAAAAGTAGCGATCGCATCTGTAGTAGCACAAAACATTCAGATATTTTTGACTAAACAAGAAATCGACAATACTTTTATTACCTTAATTCCTGGGAAGCAGATACTTGCAACTAATCCAGATGTTTACTCTCCACCACTAGAGAAACTAGTTTTACTAAGTGGGCAAAAGGTATTCATTCAAGCGACTACAATTAAAAAAGTTAGGGGTACGGGGATATTCGGAACACCTTGCTACTTTGATCCATTGCAGCCACTTCCCCCAAGTGCGATTGCTCATATCTCTTTATCCGTTGCGGAAAAATCGTAAAGAAAGGACTACCATCATGGCTGGACTTAACATAATTAAAACTGAATTAGCAAAAACTGACTATACAGATTTGGTGAAAGCAAAAGACTATCAAGGGATAGCCGATAATTTAAATAATCGCCCCTTGATTCCTAACCCCGTCCCCCAAGCAACGGTTGATAAGATACCAACGATATTGGAATTATTTGGAGCGATCGCACCCGCAGAGGCAATTGAGATATACAAACTCCCTGGATTAGTCGCTGATATCCGAACTGCGGCGGAAACTAAAAATAAAGCAGCTTTACAAGCATATTTAGCAATCGTTTCTAGCTTGTTATCGCAACAATCAAAAGATGCGATCACGGCATTGTTAGCTCAAACCCAGCTAGACCCTAGTTATCAGCCACAAATCACTAGTCTTTCTACTGCTGAGAAATTGGGCATTTATCCTGTGATACCCGCACAAATCCAATCAGCAATTTATTTATAATAATTATGCCAACACCCACCTACATCTCGTATCCAGATACTAATGGAGTTGCTCAAAAATCGGGAGTGGTACAAGATGCCTCTGGAATCAATTACCCGTTGGTACGCTTTGATGACAACGTGATTAATTCACTGCAAACGGGTATATCTGGTACTTATCTGAATGGGAATATCATTGGGAGTTATTTTAACTTTAATTTAGTTGCCGGGAATATTGGTTGGTCAGGTGCGATCGCAGGAGCATCACTGCACATAAATAATCAGATTTTAGCAACGGATACCTTATCTTTGTTGCTATTCTCCATATTACCCGCAGCTACTAATATTGATGGTACGGATTCAGGTGTATTGACGTTGACTGATACCGAAGCTGACAGCTATATTGGCTCGTTGACTTTTGCAAATGCAGTATTAACGTCAGGGCGATCGCTGTTCAGTACCTCCACGTTGAATTTAAAATACACAACTGAATTAACACTCAATACATTAACTGGCATTCTGGTATTAAATGCTGCCAGTCAGCGTGTATTGTCAGCGGCCAGGATAAATTTAAAGCTACAAATCACTAAGAGTTAAGATGTGGAGAGAGTCGCTATATAGACAAGCTAGCCCAGTCCCGTTGCTGGGGAATTGTACTCAATGTGCGGATGGATTTGTCAAGTACGTACAGTTCTTGGAGTTCCCAGCTTTTCCTGTGCGGTTCCATGTAGATAGAAGCAGTAGTCCGTCTGGTAGTACTGGGGTGGTTCAAGTGCATTATTGGTCGGCAGTGCCTACTTCATCCCCTAATTTTAGTACCCGTTTTTGGCTAGCGGATATTCCTGCTGGTGGCGGATCTTTTTCCTTTCAACCTGCGCCAAATAAATCATGTATATCGCTTTTCAAAAAGAATAGTACTGGCAGTTTTGATTGTGTCTGCACTAAATTTATTCCTGATTCAAAATTGTTTGTGCCTCAAACGTTTTAAAAATATGTGGCGATCGCTCGTTAGATTTATTATTTATTTAGGGTTGCGCGATAAACCAAAACTATTCAGATTCTTGGCAGAAATTGAATATGGCGTAGCTATTTTTTGCGAAAAGTTACAGCGCCAAGCTATATCTGAAAATCTGCCTAACCTTGCTAGACTTCTCGAAGATCACGGCAAGCAAGAAAAAAAACATGGAAAAATGTGGGCATCTTTAGCTGATGGTAGTAGCCGCATCCATTTATCCGATAATGGGCAATGGATTGAGATGGTTCGCCCATCGGGTGAAAACATCGCCAAGCCTACTCTAAATAATGGTGTAACTAAAACTATTGTTTGGGATTCTGTTAAGTTTCCCGGAGAGCAGTTAGTGGGGTTATTCAAAAATTTTGATGGCATTTCAAAACGGTATTTGACGGGGCAAATCATGTTCGGGGGACGCGCCGCATTCGACTTTTCTTGGGAGGATAAACTAGCTTTTTTCCACCTTTTAGAAGAAGAGACAGCCATCTTATGCCAAGTAATAACTGAATCAACAGATGATGACGCAATTAGAGCGATCGCTCTACAAATTACTGGCGATGAACTTAACCACGCAAATTATTTAAAATCCGCCCTAAATCAATTTGCACCACTACCGGAAGCGGCTCTTGACAAATGGCGCGATCGCCTGTGGTGGGCAAAATGGGGATTGGCGGTTGATATAGCGCGATTTTTAATATATTAAATCACGTTCAATCTCGTCGCTTCTGTATTCTGCAATTAACAGCATAATTTATCCCGCCATTTGTAAATATTTGTTGCAAAAGCCCCTAAAGGAACCGTGGTTCTTTGACTTTTCCCACTAATTATGATATTAAATATTTTCGACATCATTTCTAGCTTTTTGAGCGATATCAGGTGATAAACGTTGCAAGCCCTGCTGCAAGACATCTTCCCTATCTTCGTCTGGCGCTAATCCTGGTGCGCGTTGAAAACCCGTCTCTGCGATTGTCTTTGGGTCTGGGGGATTATCAAGAATTTGTGCGCCAATCCGCCTTAGCATTCGTTCATTAGCAGTAAAAGCTGAACAACGACAGCCAAAAGCGCAGCTGGGAAATGCCACTTTCCAGAAAGGGTGATTAGCTGGAATAGCCTTATTATCCAAAGCCAAATGATTAGGGCGAGGAATTACTGAATCTCTATGCTTCCATACCCAATAAGGTCGTCTTTCCAGCATATCCGGTGAGGTCGCTTGCTCATAGCGTCCGGCAGCATAAGCGCGGCGAGAATTTGTATCAAGAATAGTGTAGATCCTTTTGTCACTGGGCTTCCAGCCTTTTCTTCCAACCAGCCGTTTAAACTGACTAGTGAAAGTTTCGAGGTCGTTACCTTTACTAATCGCTTGATCAACCAACCACCGCACATCGGAAAGCAAATCTCCTCTAGTTAAACCAGAAACAGTAAAAGCAAAGTCATGATTTTGAGCCGTGAACTCATCCCAACGTTGGGTGGGGATGATAACTTTCTTTCGGAAATATGCGATCGCCTGTTTGAACGGCTGCGAAAGCCAAGCGGGAGCCTTAGCATCAGTTCTAGTTGGATCGCTCATCTCTTCGTCAAGCTCATCCCCGACATCTGCCATCCCTGCTAACTGTGCAAGCATTCGGGATTGTTCAATGACTTGAATGAAGATTTTTGGGTTGATTTTTGAGTAAAGGTCGGGGATGCGATCGCGTAAATCTTCCAAACTTGAGAAGTCCTTTAAATTCCCGCTAATTGCCTGAATCCAATTGTTGATAGGAAGCTTTTTCGCGTACTGTTTAACGATTAAATCTACTATGTCTTCTTTGTTGGAGTTTGAGTCAAGAACTTCATATTGGTCTTTTTTTTTAGCACCTGATCGCACTGGATCAGAATCTTTCCTTTTACGAGTAGTAGAATCAGTCCTTAGCTCCCGTTTCCAAGCATACCCACAATATTTATCCTTAATCCCAAACCCATAAACACCAATGGGAGTATAAAATTCACCATCGGCTGTACCATCAGCGAGGTATTTCCAATCCCCTAACTTCAATACCTCTTCCGGGTAGGTAGATTGAACAATTTGCAACACATCACTACTAGTTGGCGCACCGCCAGCGAATAACTTATTGTCAAAGGTTTGTACCCCTGAACTTAGGCGAGGTTCACCCAAACTACAGTTATCTTGCCTATATACTTGCAACTCCGTTGGGTCAACATTTTCAATTCCTCCAAAGCGATCGCGCCCAGCATGATAATTAAAGCAATCCCGTGCAGATAAGGAGTCTTGAAACCCAATAAAATATTTATCTTCATCAGGCATCCCCGTTGTTGGGTCGAGTTGTCGCACCTTGTAAGCTTGCTCGGATTCTAGGCGATCGCCCAAATAAACGTCTAGCGCTTTACCATCGGGGGCATCTCCATAACTGCGGCGGATATGGCCATAGGATGATTTCATCGGTCGAGACAACGGAAATCTACTATCTTTTGGTTCATGAGTCACGCCAATTGAGATGCCGTTCCAGTTCACGATTTTTTTCACTGGGTCAGCACCATCTTTTCGGAAGTCGGAAGTCGGAAGTCGGAAGTCGGAAGTATTGGATTTCTTACTTCCGACTTCCGACCTCACACTTCCGACTTCATTAAGTGAGTCTTGATTTGTCGTGTCGGTCCCATCATCTTCACTGCCATCATCGCCACCAAACTGCTGCTGTTGCTGTGCTTGTTGGTCTTCAGCTTCCTTTTGCTTCTTGGCGTATAATTTTTCATCTAAAGTAGTTTCCACACTATATTTAGATCCGCCAAAGCGAGAAGCCCGAACTTCTTCGGGTAACAAAACCCCAGCACTCAGATAAGTATTATCGGTTGTGGACTGAGTGGAACGACTGCTAACAATATCTGTCTCTGATTCCTGGAGTAGGGAAGGAAAATCAAAACCCCAGTCATCTGGTTCAACTCCTTTACTTGGCCCATCTTTGGCAAGGAAAATCAATTGCCCAATAACTTTTAACTTTGGTAGCCACTCAATTTGTTGAAATGCGGCAACATCAGAACTCCAGTTCTTCTCCTCGCTTTCACCAGTGGCTCCCAATCCGCTTGGTGATTCCCCAAATAGGCGATCGTGGGGAATCCCAGATGCTCCAATAAAAGCATCGCGCAGTTGAGTCGCTATCTCCCCCACCCCACTAAAGTTCCGTGAAGGGAATTCGACGCTTTCACCATCAGCATCAGCAGCGAAACCACCAAAGACTGAGGTCATCATCCTCATCAGGTGCAGCCTAGATTTTAGCAGTAACTCATCGTTGGTTTTCACCATTGCCGCCAAACCTTTCAGCTTGTAGACAAAGATACTGCAATCTTGCACCATTGCCCCGATCGCCTTTAAGGACGTTTTCCAATCGCGGTAATCTTCCCACAGCGATTCCAGGATGCTGCCACCCCAACCCTGACTTTCGTACAACATATCGGGGGTGTAAGCATAACCGTCGAATCTGATAATCCGTGATGAGTGGATTAGAAAGTTTGTCTCTTCTTTATTTGCGAATAGCTCGTTAAATTTACGGAGTAAAAATTCTGGTAAAACTAACCGATAGAATTCTGGGTCGGCGGGGTTAATCCCAAGCTGGATTTCAGGGATAATTTTGTTGCAGTCAATTACTTCTAAGGAAACAATAGTTTTAATTTTAGTTTTATCAAGTGGTTCATCTGGGTTCTTCCCGTCATCGGCAATGATGATGATTACCGCCCCACCGTAAATATTTGCCTGAATTTGGGCTTCATTCAACTTTTCTTTCGTTTTCAGGCGATCGTGGTATTTGGTAAACGTGCCAATTATTTTTTGGTCAGAATCATTCCCTAAAATTAGATTCCATCCCTTCAATACCGCACTATCTGCCTTTGCCCGGACTACCCGCCGACAAATGGGTACACGGTATAATTCCTCTAACTTCTCCTTAGGGATTCGTTTGCTTCTGCCAATAAAAGTATACTCAGAGCGATCGCCCCCTGTCCCCATCTGGGTAATAGCATTTATCAAGGTGGCATCGAGCCGAGTCTCTTCAGTTTCTTCGACAAAAGGGTTTTCGGGCATAGCGAAGAAAGTAATGAGTAAGGAGTAATGAGTAATAAGTAAGATTTTTCTAACTCATTACTCCTTACTCATTACTCATTACTCCTTTCCCAGACTGGATTTCGCTGTTTCACATAATGGCGTTCGCTGAAACAGCGAATTTATAAAAAAATTAACTGCGATCGCGTAAAGTAGATGGCAGCGAAAGACCCGAGGCTGTCAAAGGGAACTGTTCCTTCCTCAACACAACTTCCTCCTTCCTTCTTCCTACTAACTTCACAATATTGCTATGCCCATTGGTGTTATTGATTACGATCGCCCCAAGAACCTCGCAACCACTCCGACTGAGCTAGAGGCAGAATTCCGGGTTACTACGACAACCGCGAACGCAATTAAAACAGAGTGGTTTTTGACCCTTGACCCAAATAACGTTGCCCAAGTTTCTACCGTCACCATCACGGCAGGAACGACGGCTGATTTTTATGCGATTCAAGTAACTGTAGGCACTGATGTTCACACTTATCGACATAAGCAGATAGCTTCGGAAACAGCTACTTCAATCGCTGCTTTTCTGGCTACCTTAATTAATACCAACGCCAATGTCCAGGCTCAATCTAGCGGCAATATAATTACAATTACATCTTTAATTCCAGCCCAAGCATTTGTATTATCAAATGCCGACTCTACGACAGTTGGAAATGTAGTATTTGCCACTACAACACCCAATTCAGGGACAGTCTTGCATCGGAAAATTGCTGATGCCACCCTTACTTTTACTGCAAATCCGGCTGGGTTTCCATCTGTCAACGTTTCTGGGAACTGGTATGACGGTGGACTTGTGCCTGTGTTGAAACAAAGTTTTGGGCCACTTGTTGGGACTGGGAATAGTACGATTGATGCTATTCAGACAGCGCAGGGTGTTAATCGACCAATTACGTGAGGGAGTAATGAGTAATGAGTAATGAGTAATGAGTTAGCTATTGTTTTTCTTTTAGTTTGTTAATTGAAGATGTTAGTATTTTGATAATTCGCTCATTCTCTTCAATTAAGCTCTGAAACTTTGACGTTGGGACTAGCTCTGACCTTATCATTATTCTTATCCAGTACAAAGTTTCGTTAGCTTCTTTTAAAGCTATAGAGTACTTACTTACAAAGTCTCTGTTTGATTGTGCATACTTAGCCTCTGAACAATTTGCCCCAATTGATGTTCCACTTCTCAAGAATTGCTTAGATAGAATTTTACCCGCATTGTCAAAAGGCTTTTTATTTAGCTCAGAGTAAGCTTTGATAATTCTTTTTACTCTATGAGTGATGGGTATTTACTCATTACTCATTACTCATTACTCATTACTCAAAGAAGTTGGATATTAAAAAAATTTACAGGGCATGGATAGAAGTTAAAGGGGAATCTATTTCTGCTTACGCTATCCCTAATTTGGTTAAAGTTCCCGATGAGGAAGTGCATCTAAGGTTTAAATTAAACGAAAAATGTGGTGAACTGAACGCGATCGCACTGGGCAAGGATTTTCGCATTGACTACGATTCATCCTCAATTGAGATGCTGGAGGCAAAACCCAAGTCTCGGTATGGGCGGCTAAAGAATTCTCAGGGGGAGACGGATTTTCAAATAGTTGAAGAGGGGTTGAGTGATGCGATCGCTTATTACTTGACTGATTCTCATGAGAAAGCTGGGGAGGGTGTGGGTTTGGAAGTCATGCCCCAGCGAGATGATGTGACTGAAGATGACCAGATTGCGATTAATTCAGAGGGGAGAATTTATGTTTCCGGTAATGTCAAGGATAAGGTAGTCAAGGTTCGCACTACGGTAGTTTATCCAAGGGTGGTTGTGGTGTTGCCTGAATTGTTGGTGGAGGTGCGATCGCACCTCGTCTGTTTATGGGGGGACGGGTCAATTAAGTATGTTGGGGTGAAGGGAGAAATTCAAACGGGTGGGGTGATTTCGCCTAAGAATCAGATGCGAACCGTTAAAATTGATCTTGGAGAAGTAGAAATAGAGACTTTATGCGATATTTCATAGACCTAGAATTTATTGAAAACGCCAAAACAATAGATTTGATTAGTATTGGAATTGTTGCCCAAGATGGCAGAGAGTTTTATGCGGTCAACGAGGAGTGCAATTTTAGCAAAGCAAATTATTGGGTTCAAGAAAATGTTATCCCTAGTTTGCCTGTAAAAAATGACCCTGCATGGAAAACCAGGGACATGATTGCATTTGAAGTAGTGGCATTTATAAAACAAGAGCCGGAATCTGAACTATATCATCATACATTTGGATCGCTTTGCAATTTGCCAATGGATGAAAAACCAGAATTCTGGGGTGAGTGGTGCGCTTATGACTAGGTGGGTTTCTGCTGGCTTTTTGGCGAAATGGTGCATTTACCCAAAGGTTTCCCAATGCGGTGCAATGATATTATTCAATTAGCTGAAGTTGAAAGAGGAATTGAGTCTAGTGAGTTACCACCTTCACTTGAAGTAGATGGAAATCACAATGCACTATTGGGTGCAAAGACTGTGAAAAGGCGCTGGGAATGGCTTAATTACCAGGGTGAGGGTTGGCAGTGATTGAAAAAGAAGAGAATAGCGGTAATGAAATTTACTACCGAATTAAGTTTAACGGACAAGAGATTGCAATTTGTGAGTTGCAATGGTTTGACGAATCTGGTTACAACCCAAAATTTTGGTTAGCCGAAGAAACTTTTGCTACCAGAGAAGACGTGATCGCCTTCTTAAAATCAAAAGTCCTACCTGATAATTTATTGCTTGCTATTAAGAGTTTTTTGTCTGTAAATGATCCCTTTAAACTCTAATGGAATGGGTTAGATTAGATTTTACTGATAATGATTTTCAACTTTTATTTAAGTCCGATATTCCAGCCATCAAGCATCAAAAAATCCGCAGCTATCATTTAGAGTTGCTGCAAGAGTTGTCGGGAATGCCTGTCTGGCCGCCGGATGAAGTCGCTCTTGTTCTATATAATAACTTTCCCCTACATTATCAAAAGGTTGCCGAATTGTTGGGTGTAAAGTGCGATCGCTTGACCGATGAATCCCGCCATCTCCTCTTAGTTTGCACTGCACCAGTGGGAGAAGATGAATCGGTGCGCCCTGGGTTATCGCACGTTGAGCAATTAATGGGGTATTCACTGGAAAAAACACCAGTTGTAGTTGACGATGGGAGGGTAGCGCCGACTACTGGCGATTATGTGCTGGATGTGAAGACTGATTTGTATTTGATTTTTAAGCGTCATGCACCGAAACTTTGGGAGGTTCATTCACTTGAAGAATGCGCGTTGTTATGCAAACAGGCTAACGAACGGATGAAAGATCCCGACGACGCTGATGATGGGAAGGGTTGGGGGAAGAAAGCTGAAGTGGTTGATGATGAAATGTTTTTGGAGAGGAAGGAAGAAATAGTTTTTGCGTTAGGTGCGATCGGTGTTACTCCACCAGACGGATTTTGAATTGCTATAGTGATGTCACCAATTTAGGGTAATTTCGCGGAAGTCTAAATATGGATCAGTCTATAGAGCTATTATTGAAATTTAATGAAAATCAATTAAATCAAGCAAATATAGTTTACGACGTACCATTTATTGGTGACGATCGCTAGTACCTTTACGATCACACCAAAGTTCGGTATTTTTTATTGTTTTGGATGTCAGAAACATGGCGATCCAATTAAGTTTTTGGAGTTGATGACCAACAAAAATAGTAAAGAGATAGTAACAGAATTATCCGCAAAATATGATTTAACTACTTGAATTGGGCAAACTAAGCGTAGCCTTGCACAAAAAGCTAATGTCTAACCGACCGCCCAAAAATATCTGTTTAATCTGCGATCGCGCGATCATCTTCAATTTCAAATTAAAAGGCTGGTCGTGGTGGGCTACAAGATGCGATGGCAGAATAGTTGGAGCAGTGCATGACGATTGTGCAAATCCAAGGCTGCAAGATTGACATCCTCCCCACCCTACAACGTTAGCGGATAAAGTTTTATTGCAAACACCCTTAAAGGAACCGTGGTTCTTTGACTTTTAGCAGGAGATATGATATTAGGTTTTGAACGCACTAAGTATCATTTGCTATTTCGATATTTCCCAAAAATATCTGCTATCAGTTAATCCAAAAACTTTTTCAATAACAGAATATGAACTATCAGGGCAATCAGCTTGTCCGATGCAAGCCCAAGATTCACCCGTCCATTGAGCCGTCGCAACTTTAAAACCTATACCATCTAAATATTCGTCTAAAATATCAAAAGTTGGCAGCCCATTTCCTAGATAACGACGGAAAATTAACCCGTAAGACAGGGCGATCGCTACCACTTTTGCAACCTCAAATTCCGCCTCAAAGCTATATTGCATAGGTATCAGTTGATGTTAAGTCCGTACTCCCAATTATGCTCAGATTTCTTTATCGACCTTAACAATTACTTTACTAACTACTTTGAACTAGAGCAGACATATAGAAACGAGGGCATCGCTCCAGGCGATCGCTTTGGAGTAATTACAATTCGCTCACTCGACCCAGATCCGAGTAAAACATCTGGGACTGAGGTGAGGCAGGGTTTTGAATTTTTGTTGGTGAAAATGGAAATTTTAATGACACTGGGAGCAAGCGATCGCATTTCTTCCGAAGGGTTGGCATTGGCGGCGGCTCTAGATTTGCACCACGGTATTCCAGCGTTAAAACAATTTCTTAGAGAAAGTCTAATTTATGACCTCAAAACTGACGAGCAAATTACCACTGTGAAGCGGCAGGCGTTGAAATCACCAAACAACTATATTGTTGATGTTGTGTGTGGTGCGATCGCAAATATTGCAATTTATGTTGACATCAACGGACAGCACGTAATTAAATAGCTTGTCAATATAGTTAAAATGAGTTAATTTGTGTTTGATAGAAAACATTGACTCCAATGCAGACTGCACTTGGTTTTATTGCAACCGCAATTCACGAAATACTCAATCCATTATTTCAAGATATAAAGGAGATCAAGAAAATGGCTTCAGAAATTCTTACTGGCATTCAAGCGGAAGATGCAGAACTTCAAACATTAGACGATCGCATCTCTGAGGTTGTAACCGAGTATGAAACAGCTGCTCAGACCGAGAAGGATGCTTACACAGCACTTGAAGATAAATACAACACACTGATTGCCGCATCTGGAGCATCTGTAGACCCAGCAGAATTGTCTGCTGAAAAACAAGCGATCGCAGATTCCACGGCTAAGGTAGCTGCAATAATCGCAAGGTTAGGCAATTCCACAACTTCTAATTCAACGACTCAAGTAGCTCCTCCCGCAACTCCTGATTCAACGTCTCCTGTAGCGGCGACAACCACTCCTGATTCAACATCTGCAACACCTGCAACGCCTGTAGCATTTGGTGTTACGACACCTTAAAGAGAGTAATGAGTAATGAGTAAGGAGTAAGATTTTTCTAACTCATTACTCCTTACTCATTACTCATTACTCCATCTTTCTCCCTTCCTTATTAAAAAAAATGAATTATAAATTACGCGGTGTGGAATATGCGATCGCCAACAGTAGCGACACAATTCTGACCAAAATAGCGGTATCAATGAAAAATGGCATGGCTGATTGGGAGGATGATGCGCGGGTTGCCTATGCCGTTTCTGTCGCTTGTCCATCCATTCCAAGTGACATTGCTAGCTATAAGCCACCCAATGAATTTACGATGTCTCTTGACAGCATGGAAATTGCGGTATTCATGCTCTCGTTAAATATTGCGATTTTACAAAAGTCAAAAGTTCAGTCTGATGCAGATAAAGCAGCAGTTAGAAAGAAAATTCAAGAATTAAATAAAAGTTTGCTGAGTATCGATAAAGGGTTAACTTCTGAACAGGTGAAGCTGCTTGTTGGGCAAGTCACTGTTACAGAACAGAATACGGACGCTGAATCAATTCTTGTAGAATCTCAAGTTGTTGATGAACCTTTGAGTGACGAGGAAGAGGCGATCGCACGAAGGTATTTGAAACAGCAAGAATCAAAATGACCGTAAAGAAGGGGAGTAAGGAGTAATGAGTAATGAGTAAGGAGTTAGAAAGAAAGAATTTTAACTTATCGCTTCTTCCACAAGCAAATAATCATACTCCATCTTTCTTACTTATTACTCCTTACTTATTACTCCTTACTTATTTTGAAGATGACGGTAAAGAAGCCTGATTGCACAGGGCAGCGATTTGGATTATTAACGGTGCTGGGTATTGCCGAGAAACGCTCCAAAGACAATAGACAATTATGGCGATTGCAGTGCGACTGCGGCAAAATTATTGAAAGACCCCGCAGTAATTTTGCAACACACAAGAACCTTTCTTGCGGATGCCAAAAACGATTAAGACAAATACAGCGCAATCAACAACGAGCAAAACCTGACTGCACTGGGCAAAGATTTGGAATGTTACTTGTACTTGGGTTAGGTAGCAGCCACCCCAAGCATGGGCGTTTATGGAAAGTGCTGTGCGATTGTGGCAACATCGTTGAATCAACTAGAACAAATCTTGATAGTGGTCGCCAAATCTCCTGCGGTTGCAGAGGCAAACAAATATTGGTTGATAGTCGCCGTCCTATTGATATCAAAAGAGTTAGATTTGGCGATTTAGTAGCGATCGCCCTAACGGGTAAAAAAGATTTGTACAATCAACCAACTTGGAAATTGCAGTGTGATTGTGGCAACACCTGCAAAATATCGTTAAAAATACTTAACAGCAAATGCAAATATAACAGTAACGTTAATTGCGGTAATCGTGCTGATCACCCAGAAAATCACTGCTCCTATCCCCCAAATCCCCTACCTTATCCACCGGAAGCTGGGGAACTATTGATAAAATATCTACCGTTAACAGAACTTAACTATCCTCTTATTGATACTGCTGTTGAAGATGAAAAGCGCGATCGCCTCTTACGCGCTGCTTGGATTTTGGCTTATCGGCGATCGCAGGGTGAGGAGATATCCGAATTGCACGAAAAAAGATATATTTATAAATCTTTGCGCTACTGTTCAATTGATGTTTTCTGGCGGCGAAAACTTGAACAACATGGCGGATTCTTGTATGATGTCAATGGTATCAAAAGACAAATAGGTAGCACGATGACCGACTTAACATCGAACAACTACCCTGTAATTGAGGCGCAGGGGATAATTAACGTACCTAATAATCCTGTTTCAAAACATTTGAGATTCCGGCGTTGTTGAGCAAATTATCTAAAAGTGCAAAGTCGGGAATCGAACCCGCCCGGAACTTCCCCGGTTTTGTGGCATGAAGCCATTTATCATCAATCCATGATTCTTTGCAAAGTAATCATAAGCTACTTTGTTGGGATTTTACAAGAATTTAACGGGAGTCTGAAAGCCCCGGAGGAACAGGCGCACAGCGCCGTATTCCGTTATATTCTAAAATAACGGCATCAGCCATCTCTATCCACGATTCTTGCTGCTCAATTTCAAGCCCGTTCCAGTTGGGAGGAATGTTATTACCAAGACAAAAGTGTTCATAGGCTATCTGTCCGTATTTTGTCGAATCTATCTCTATATTGGGCATAATTTCTTTTCTCAATTCATGCAACTGTTTTTCTATTCTTCTTGACAGGTGAACCATTGCACAAAATGCAAAACTGAAAGTGATAATAAAGAGATAATTCATTGAATTGCCCCCGCCCAATCGGTAAGTGCAAATATCTGTGCTAATTCTGTAACGCAAAATTCAATCAACGTCCTATACTGGACATCTTGCACTTCAATATTTTTATCTGTAACTTTAATTAAATCAAGTATATCTGTACGATAAAATATTAGACGCGAAAAAGATAATTCAAATAACTGTAGCGTGATCGCTTTAGCTGCGCAAGTTTTTAGGAAGTCCGCGGCTTCAGATACTAAAATCATTTGTCTGTCAACATCAAGTGCCTTTGCCCAATTTGCAAACTGCTTCATTTCTGATTTTTTGGCTTTGCTTGTATCAAAACGAATCAATGGGTTGATTTCTGACTTAAGCTCCTCTAGAAGCTTCTTGGCTCCAATTTGCAATTGGGCAATATTTACAACTACGTAAAGAAAATCTTCTATAGCGTCTTTTTCAATTGACTTAATTGTTTTATTATCAACCCGATTAACTTTTTTGAATGCGTTGAAAAAGCAACCACGTATTGTTCTGTTGTAACCAACGATTTCCAGAAACTTTTTGTTATATATTTTTAACCTTTGTTCTCTGTTAATCCGCTCAACTTTCTCAATATAACTTTTGCTGATTTGAGAATTAAAGTTTTCACAAACATCATCAGCTAGCCCTTTAAAATGAGCAAATGACGCGGTTACTTCGGCGCTTCTTACTATTACTATCTGCTTTGATTTTGGAGCAAGTCTAGCGTGTTCTTGTCTTTTAGATGCTCCAATTAAATAGACTGGCTCTCCACACTTGGGACATCTTAATTGCCAATTTGCGTAATCGTGATAATCGCAGTTAGATGCGTTTACGATGATGCCGTATAAAAGGCTTTTAGCATATTTCATTATGCAATGCCAACCATTCCTGATTACTTTTATCATTCAGTCGCCGGAATTCAAACCCCCTTGCCATGAAGCGTTTCAAACGTGGCAGTTTGTCTATATCTAATAATACAAGCAACACAGAACGAATAATTACAATCTGCTGTGTTGCTACTGTTTGCAATACCCAGTTAGTTGCTAGCCATCTAGCCACAGGGTTCATATCTTGCAGTGTGCCAGCCATCCGCAAAAGTTCTATGCGCGATATGTCGTCTGCAAGGGTGGAATACGTTTCGGTACGTATCGGTACGTGTTCCAAAACAGCTTGGTCATCTAAATTTGGTACGTGTTCCAAGGTTGACAGGAATTGCGCGATCGCATCTTTCCCCCTTCCTCTTGCCTCATGGTATTTTTCCAATAACTCCGCTTCATATTGGGTAATATAAGCATTTTTCCCCTCCTTTATTGTTTGAATACCCAGAGTAGGAAGGTATTCTTCATAAAACTTGCGGTGTCCGTAGCGTTCTTTGAGTGGTGCGATCGCTACTCTATCAATCTGTTGCATACGTTCTGGTACGTGTCGGGATGCGTACCAGAATACAGATATAAAGGTACTGTGTCAAGTGTCTCGGTACGTACCGGGACACGTACCAAAAGGGCTTATTGTATTGGATCATCACGCCCAATACCGAGCGATCGCAACTGTACTTTTATGTCATCCCAGTTCTGCCCACAGTAATAGTATTTTTTTGAGCGCAAGTCTGCCAGATAGTATCCGGGCTTTCCACAATTAAGACGGAACAGTTCAACAACAACTTTTTTCTTAGTAGTGCCAAACATGAATTCAATATCGCCATCTGGTAAATTTAATGGGTTGTAAAAAGTTTTACCTTTTCTAAAATGCCAGTAAGACGAGTCCGGGGTAATTTTGCGCTCAATAACTCGATATCTAATAGGGTGAATTATGCTTTCCATCCAAACCTCCGCAAGGTAAACTTAAAAATAGCCCCCAAGGACTAGTTGGGGGCTATCAGGGCAAGAATTAGCTGTTGCCTTCCTCTTCGTCGATGTCTAGGTCATCTATGATGTCCTCTCTATCGATCTCTTCTTTCTCTCCGGTGACTGGATCTTCTTCAACCCATTTGTTGTCCTCGAATTGAAAGATTCGGAAGGCAGGCATTTCGCCCTCACCTCCTCCATTGCCCTTGTAACTTGGATCTGTCAATCTACCTCCTTATTTGAGGGGGTGAACTTTTTCCCTCATACTATTATTATAACCCGGTTAACCGGGAATGCCGACGATTGACTTAATTATTTTTAGGGATTATTATGGTGGCTATCACTAGTTAACCAGCAATGACCAATCCCACGCCAGTACAGTCAGAAGGTTTTAAAAAGCAGCAATTTAAAGTCTACGACGAAGAATTGACAGAGCCATTGTCAAAGAAGGTAACGGGCTTGAAGTTACCGCAAAGTATTCATGATGCCCTGCACGCACTTCCACAAGAAGAAAGAGTGAAATACCTGCGGCGAGTCATTTGTGAGGCAGTCAAGCGAGATTTGATTGATCAGCATTCAACATAAGAATAGACTATGTTGAATGGGAGCATTGGCCAAACAGGGCATTGGCCAAACAGGGCATTGGGCAATGCCTGCCCCATCTTGCTACGCCACCGAAAACCCTCAAAATCGCAATTTCGAGGGTTTTCGGTGGTTAAATAATTTGAGCGAGAGCGCGATCGCAAGTAGAACTAGATATTACTTTTTGGCTCGCAAACATATTCCCAAGCTGCATAGCCTTTAGTTCCAGGCTGGACTGTAAGTAATGGTGACGGCGCTGTAGTTTGATACTGGCTGTTCCACGTAGTACCGTAAGTCATGCCATCTACAATTCCATTGTTGGGATCATAAGTGTAATGGCTATCTACCCTCATGCTGTAGCTATTGCAATCAGCATCAAATATAACATTGTCTTTCACTGCTCCACCAACTTTCATATGCTCGAAAAAAGTAGTGAGTGAAAAATGTACTCTGTTTTGTCCATACCGATTAAATTTTCTAATAGAATTTAACGGAATATAAGCTTTATCTCCATTTCGTCCCTCAAACACCTTTACAGAGCCGCTGAGTTCTTTTTGCTGCTTTTCAGCCACTTGTGATGCATGCGACGATATAAGCCAATCTAGGCATTCCTCTTCCTCGGTTGATGGATTCACCCAGTAGCTATTGCAACCGGTACTCTGTGCTAGCACTGTAGGTAATGAAAATGAAGATATGCCGAAAACTGCGTAGGCGCAGCCCGCCGCAGACATCACTGACAAAACTAAATTTTTAAGCATAAAAGGCTAAAACTGTAAGTAACATACTTTGTGGTGTTTTTATTGAGGTTTAACTGGCTTCGGAGCGATCGCCTTTTACCATCCAGTAGCACCGATCACATGGCAATAGTACTGCATGGATCTACGCGCTGGGCTAGCGCTTCCAATTTTTACTTCCATTGGCTCTTTGTTCTCAGCTACCTCGATTCCATTCTGATCAAAACTTCTTACGCCCAGAACCCATAAGCGATTTTCTAAGCATGAAGATTTAATAAGAATTTCGTTCATTGAACCATTCTTAATTTGATAAACGAACAAGACGCTGCCGAAACCAGGCTCTACCTTCCCCATAGTCGTGGTGTCAAGCAAAAAAGGATCACCACTGTTGTCGGAACCTAGATCAAGATACTTTTCTGTATTTTGAGCGATGCCTACGGTGGGCTGCGCCAACGCAGCATCACCAAACATTAGTATTGAAATTATCAGTGCGACAAAGCCCTTAAAATAGTGCATTTTTATACTGAATAACTACCACCTCTCTTTTTGTAGCTTTTCTTAGAGAAAATGGCTGTAGCAAATTTACCTAAAAATATTTCATACTTACGTAAATACTAAGCGCTAGCCATTTGTTTAGCAAAAAGCAACACGTTTTCTAGGCTTGAATCGCTTCCACTGCCTGTCGCAGTGGCAGTCTTTTGCCCACCCTCAACCTTGATGTTGTAGCTAGTACCACCTTTCTTGCTAGTGGAAGATTGATCTTTGAGGTACGTAAGCAGCTTGTCTATAGCTTCCCCGAAAAGCTTCCCAGAGTTCTCTAGTGATAGTAAAGATCCTCTCTCAGTAGGAGATGGCAGTTTGAGAGATGAGTCAGGTAAATTTCCCGTTTTTAGTTTATCTTCTGGTTGCAATCCAAGAAATTTATCCATCCGTGCTTGAAAACTTGTTTCTGCTTGTGAGTTTCGTTCCAATATAGATTTATTGCGAGGGTCAGTCCCATCAGGTTGATTTGCCTGCTTTAAAATTTGGTTACTCAATGCCTGCGATCGCTGCACCTCTAATGGAAGCTGGAAAGGAGTCTTGGCAATGCCAGTAGTAAACGCCCCAGTAATATTTTGTGTATTCCCATACTGCTTATTAAAAGTTTGCTGGGTGTCAGCGATCGCAGCCCTTCCCGCTTGGCTGTTGGCACCAACCTCATCCAAAATCCCACCCAGTTGTGGATTTATAGCTCCCAAAATGTCAGGACTGTTTGGTGTGCCAAATACATTGTTAGCGAGTTTACGAGAGTCAGCGATTCCAGCATTGAGCAAATCTTGAATATTCTTTTGTCCAAAAAGTTGGGCAACTTTTTGTTCAATGGCTCTCCCTGCTTGTTGTTTCTTCCCTGGCGGCAGAGTATTGGCATAATCACCCTCCGCCTTTATCTCTTCCAAACTCTGCTTCATGCCCAGTTGTGCCAACTGAGCCTTTTCCGACGCATGCTGTACGACAGCTTTTTGCCCAATCAAACCAGCTTCATCTTGCAAGTTACCAAGTACGTCATATTCAGAATTCAATTTAAGCTGCAAAGCTTTAATTTTAGCTTGACCGGCTTCTGATTTATTTCTGGGGTCAGCCTCGGCGATCGCAATATCAGCTTTTGTCCCGGCAATATCTGATACCTTATTACCTTGGGCAATGCGATTTTGGATAGCTTCCTGCTCCAAGGCTAATTCCTGAAGTTTAAATTGGTTAGCTAAACTTTCCCTTTCAAATTTTTGTTGGAGAGTGAGCGATCGCAACTTAATACTAGCTGTAATTTCTGCCAGTTCTTTTTTACGATATTCACTTGTTTCAATACTTGATAATACATCTAGTTCACCCACAACATAATCAGTACCGGTTTTGTTTAAATCTTTGGCAATTTCCTGTAATTTATTACGTTGCTCTAACGCCTTAACAAGAATTGCATATAAATCTCCCTGACGTTTTAAACCCTGATTCTGCTCATCAATCTGATTTTTTAGCTTCTGATTTTGAAGTTCCAGTTTCTCCTGACGAGTTTTTATTTCTGCATCAAGTAGTGCTGTTTTTGCTTTCTCAATCTGCAAAGCTAAATCTTTACGTTTAGAAAGATTACTGGTTTCAAGCGCAAGCTCTTTCTCTAAAGTAGCTACTTTTCGCCTAGCCAATTCCTCGTTAACTTGCGACTGAACAATTAACCCTCGACGCGCTTGACTTTCAAGTTGTGCTTCTCGTACAGTATCCTCATCTTTGATGTCACCAATAACAGTTGCAATATGCTTATTTTGTAAATCCGTTTTCGCTTTCTCAATTTGCAAAGCTAAATCTTTACGTTTGGAAGCATCTTTAGTTTCTAAAGCATAGTCTTTTTCTAGGCTAACTATTTTACGCCTTGCTAATTCTTCAGCAACTTGATTCTGACTTACTAGCCCTCGCCGCGATTGATTTTCTAACTGAGTTTCTCGAATCGTATCTTCATCCTTAACATTCTCAAGGATGGTGGCAATATGTTGGTGATAAAGGTTTAACTCAGCATCAAGTGAAGATTTAACTAAACCTTGAACCTTTAATTGTGATGCTCTGATTGTGGCATCAAAGTCTGCTGCTTTCTCTTGATTTTTAGGTCTGGGAAGTGCCTGTAGAGCTTTGAGTCGTAGGCGTTCTTCATTTAATTGGGCAGCAGTATTGATTCTAGTAGCTTTGGTTTTTTCTTCTTCTGCTTGTGTATGAGTAAGCAGCCCTTTATTTTCAAGTTGCTGAACTTGACCCAACCGTGCATCTTGGGCTGCTTGTACGGCATCAAGGGCTTTCTTCTGATTGCGTTCTAGAATCTTAAGTGGGATTGAACTTTCTTTTTCCTCTGATTCGGCTTGATTTTTGAGAGTATCTGAGTTGATTTTACTTACCTCAACTCCATGCTTCTGTTCTAAAAGAGCTAGCTCTTTGTTTTTCGCTTTATTTGCATTGACTATTTTAGTATTATTTAAAGTGAGGTCGGCGGTAGCGGATTTAAAGGCATCAGAATCTTTAGGGGATGTGCTAATTATTTTCTGTTTTTTAACATTATCATCTTCTAAATTTTTGGTAGTATCAGCATAACTCCGTACAATCTCTTTCTTACTTTCAGCGTAAGTATCATTAACATTTCTTAACTGGGTTTCTAGCTCTATTTTTTTAGCAAAAGTTAATTGTCGTTCTGCTGCTAATTCTTGAGAAATTGCCCCGGATTTTACCTTGATTCTTAAGTCAGCTGCTAATTTAGCTGCATCAGTTTCATTTTTTGCAACTTGATTTGTTAATTCTGACGTGATTCTAGCATTTCTAACTTGTTCAGAAGTCAGAGCGGCAGTTTTATCTTTCTCGATTTGGACTATCTTTTCTTTTAAGGTTTTACGAGCTTCTAAATCTACATCTAATGGTTTATCTTTAGCTGTTTTTTGATTTTCAGCTTGGCGAACTTTTGAAGCCTCAATTTCCAACTCAAGTTGTTTCTGCTGTTCTTTTAAGTCATTTTGTTTTTCAATGAAGGCAAGTTCTTGGAAGGCATTGCGGCTATTGGGGTCACTACTTTGATTTGCCGCGATCGCAGCTTTTACCCTTCCTAATTCAGCCTTAGTAAATCCCTGTAAAAAAGCTTCTCTATCTGCCGTTCTTTGTGCTTCTATATTAGCGGCTGCCTCTTTTTGATTCAATAAAGATGTATTGACAAATACTTGATTATCAAATTCATCTTGAATCTGCTTCATTTTTACTTCATGCGCGTCTTTCTCGGCATCTAGTCGAGATTTTAGAGCACTATTTTGGACTTCGGCGATCGCAGCAGCATTGTTTTCATATTCAACTCTCCCTAGTGCTAATTGGGCAGAGATGGCTGCTTGTTCCGCTTGAACGATGGCAACTCGGTTATCGGATTCGCGTTTAAAGGTTGCGGTAATTGCTTCTTGGGCTTTCTGCTGGATATCTGAGGTGGCATTAGCATTGGTAGCAACAAGGTTATAACGGCGGATAGCTTCTTCGGCGCTAATTTCCCCTACTTCCGACTGCTTTTGGGTACTGGAAATAAGTTCTTCAGCTTTTTGCTTAAAAGCAGCTGGGTCGCCAGAGGATTTAAGTATGGCCTGTTCAGCAGCAGTAGCCAGGTTTGCTAATTGTTCATAAGCAGATCCGTAACGTATTAAGTCAACAGGCTTAATTTGGACGTTCCCAACTAGAGAATCGAGGAGTTTGATTTTTGACTGGATATCAGCAATCAACTGTTCCCTCTTGGCTTTTTCGGCATCGCCTACCGCATCTTTTAGTTGACTCTGCAACTCTACAACTTCTTGGGCTAAATCAGCACGCTGTCCTTTGGCTTGATTGACTAATTTTTCATTAGCTTTATATTGCTCATCACTAAGGCGTACTGCCCGTTTGTTGGCTTCAGCTTGAACATCTCCAGCTTTTTTGAGCTCACTAGCAACTTTTAGTGATCGCTCTGATAACCGTTGGGTTTGTTCAGTTAGTATTTCGGTTGCTTCCCTTGAACCATTTAGTTTTACAGTATAGGCAGCAAAGGCAAGTCCGGCAAGAAGTGCGCCAAATAGTGCTAGGGGAGCAAGTAAAAGTAGTAAAGGTGCGATCGCGCTATATAACGCTGTGGCAAAAGTAGCAACACCGACAGTTGCTCCACCCGTGGCAGCAGTAACTCCAAATAATTCTGTCACCACAATTCCATTGGTAGCTAGAAATCCAGCAGCTTTCACAGTCCCTTCGGTCATTGCTATTCCCAAAGCTTTGAACCCTACGGCGGCAGTTGAGGCAGAAGCAGCCATTTCTACAAGCCCTAATGCACTTAAGGTTGTTGCTAATCCGCCTATAGCCCCCGCAACACCTATAGCCCATCCAGCCAAGGTTGACGCGATTAATTCAGTTATTGGTAAGAGTAGTTTTAATCTAACTGCAATCCCAAATGCTGTGGCCACAACAATTGCATTGCCCAATATACTTCCAAAAACAATTTTGATGCCTTCACCCAAAACGCCCAATCCCTGAACTACTGATTCCAGAATTTCTTTGAAAGCTTGATTCTGGAGAATAAAATGGTCAAAGGCTAAGAAAGCTAAATATGCACCACCAGCTAGTATGCCAAAAGAGAGGATTTGTCCCGCAATTGACCTACCTACTTCTTTTAATATTCCAGAAAACTGTGCGGTAATTACTGCTCCTCGTGTACTAGCATCGGCGTATAATTCTGCCCCTGCGGCTGCTTTGATAAATAATGGAGTAAGTGGTGCAAGAAAAATATTTTGAGAAGCAAGTGTACCTACAAAAGTTATGAATGTAGGTAATGCAGAAATTAACCCACTTAAAAATACTCCTAGCGCTGGAAACAAAATGATTAGCCCGGCTACTTGGATACCAATATCAGCAAGAGTAGGGATAAATCCAACCAAGGTTCCCCCCAATGGGCCTAAAGCTAAACTAGCTGCTTCAGATGCCCCAGGGATAGAATTTAGGTATTTACCTAAGATTAAGAATCCGCCGCCACCAGTACCCAAAACTTTTGTTAAATTAATAAATTGATTTGCAACACCATTGGTGCGAATATCTAATGCATAAATGACGTTGTTTAATCCTGGTACTAATCGGGTTACGCTACCGAAGGCACTCCCCAATACGCTAATTGCGCTGGAAAGGACTGTCATCGAGACAAACATTTGTAAGAATTCACTGGCTAGTGGGCGAACAAATGTGGCTAGCTCTGTAATAAAGTGGATAGCGGGACTTAATACCTCAGAGGTAAATTTGATTGCTTCTCCAACTGCTTCCACCACGTTTGCCAAAGTAGTAAATAAATACAGAGGTATTTCAGCCGCAAAACCTCCAATCGAAGAGAAAACTATCTTGCCGGCATCAGCAACCGCTAACCCCATCCTCAATATTTGGTCAGTAATTACGCTGAAATAACTAATAATTTCTGTTTCGTTAACTTTCAGATAGTCATAAATTTCTGTAATTTGTTTGAGTAAAGGATCGAGTAACTTTTCGCCTGACTGTCTGCCAACTTCTTTATAGATTTCCTTTACGTTACTGGTAACACCACTGAATGCATCTGCTGCTAATGCATTACCCGCGCGGAATGGTTCAAGTCTTTTTTGTAACTCAGTAACCAACCGACCTTGTGATTTCCAATTAGCTACTTGAGCATTACTAATATTTAATACTTGAGCTAGTTTAGTTTCTACGCTGATAGTCCCATTAAGTATTGATCCGATTTCGGTCCTACTCTCGCTTAGGGGGATATTTAGTGTACCAAGAGCGGCAGCAAAATCTAAAGATAAATCTTTGGCATTGGTTAAATTACCACCAATAGCTGTAATTTCTCCGGCAATTTGCTGGAATAGGGGAACTAAATCACCAGAGGTTACACCTGCTAATCCTAAAGAGCCAGCCCTAAGATCAGCGATCGCATTTTTAATTGGTAACTCTAAAGACTGAATAGCTGTGGTTGGATCTGTTGCTTGCTTGCCTGTAAGATTATTTGTAATGTTAGATGTGGCGACCAATGATGCTTGGGTTGATAGTAGTTGCTCTCTTAGTTCTACTGTTTGGGCAATCAAGAATTCAAATGGGGCAGCGCTAGCAGATTGTAATGCCGAAATCCCCTGGCCAAACAATCCTAGACTTTGGGTAGCACTAACAATACTGCCAGTGACTGTCTCGATCAATGAATTAACTTTACCAAACGCAACTAATGGTTGATCAATTTCGCCTAAGAAAGCAGGAATCTTAGCTGCTTGACTCAAAGGTTCGGATATTTTACTAGGCAAACTTGACAACGTATCAAAAACTGTAAGCAATGCTGCATCAACTGTATTTATTAGTGGGACTATTCTTTCAATTCCCGCTCCGATAAACCCTCCAATGAATGACTTTGCTGCATTTGCTCCCACAGATCCAATTAAATCTGAAAAAGTATTGCCGAATATACCTTGGATAGCTGATTTAATCTCTGGCGATAATTCCTTAAAGAAATCTTGAGTTTCGTCCTCCAAAAGAAATGCAACTACTTTACCGAGGGATTGGGCTAGCACTCCGGCAATACTTCCTAGAATTTGCCTAGCTTGTCCTACAAACTGGACAAAGCGGGATTCAGTCGAAGCAAAGAACTCAGTCAGGATAGGAGTAACAGTCGCAATTGTTTCTTTTGCATTATCAATCATCCCATTAAATATTTTACCAAAACCTCCTTGACCGTTTGCACCAACACCAGCGATTGCCCCATCAATCAAATTATTAAAAGTAGCGGCAAGATTGGGAGCATTTCTATCTATATCTGCAATTACAGATGTTAGAGATTGCCCAATTTGATTCTTAATATTATTAGAAACACTGCTAGTAAATGATGAGATAGAAACAATTGCTTTTTGGAGAGCATTACCAAAATCAACAAATGAATTTGTAGAAACCAGGACTTTTTCTTGAATAAAAGAAAGAGTAGTGGCAGCAATAGACTGTAAGCTTACAAACTGTTTTTGAATAAATTCTATTTGTACAGTATATTCTTGCCCAAAGTTGCCAGGAGCTTTTAATTCATTTAAAAAGTTATCAATAAATACAAAACTTTTACTCAAAGAAGATTGAATGATATCAATTGAATTAGAAACTCCGCCAATCAAGCTAGGGATTAAAGATTTAATTAACTCTATGCCATCAAAGACGGAAATTAATAATTTTTGAATAACTGATTCAACTTGCGTAACCCCATTTGTCAGAAAGTCAAAAATCTCAGTAATTCCAGATTTTAAGCTAGGGATTATGTTGGCAATACCAGGGATTCCACCAGCAATACTGGTTTTAAGCCTTTCAAGTAAGCTATTGACAAGAGTTAAAGCTGAGTTGACATTGGTTTCAAGATTTTCAAGTACGCCATCTAGCGCGGAAAAATTAGAAAGGAGTTTTTCTGGCTTGAGGTTATCTATTAAGGTATCAAATATCAGTCCGGCAGTGCCGCTTTGAAGTAGACTGGATTTGACGACATTTTTCAAGTATTCAGGGAGGAAAGCACTTGCAGCAGAAGCGATCGCATTTGCCCCCGCAGTTCGGAATTCTTTGGTAACATAATCTAGAGCATTATCAATTAGTGGTGCTAGGACATTTGAGATTCCACTATCAATACCCTTGCCTAATCCAGCAGAAACCGCTTTCCCCAAAGCAGCATCAAGCTTTTTTAGTCCTGGTATTTCTCCCTTGATACCAACTGTGTCAAAAAGTTTTTCGACGGCTGCATCATAATCGATAAGTTCATTGACAAGTGCTAAGGGTTCGGGCAAGACGAAGTTAACGGCAACTCTTGCAGCCTCAGCAACCACTTGTGGTGCAGCATTTTCACGAAGATTACCAATGATAGGCAGAGGCAATGGTGTCTTTGTGCCAATCCCAACCTCGTCTGTAAACTTTTTACCAACCCCTTGAAAAGTATTGCCAATAAGGTCTTTACCCGCGCTTTTTTTCGCTTCAGCTTCAAATCCACCAAAAACTTTATTTGCTAAACTTTCCCCAGCTTTTGATGCGATCGCATTTGCACCTGTACTAGCTGTGCCAAGGATACTGCCAAAGCTAGCAGATAGTTTTTGTTGGGGAATTTTTAGAATTGCATTGGTAAGTGAGCCATTAATTAGCTCTTGAATAGGGGCAGAAAGTAAATTCTTAGCAGGGGTATTACTAATAAAGCCTTTAACTAAATCAGTAGAAAGATTCTGCCCTAATTTTTCCCCAATTTTGCGATCGGCGTAGATTAATGCTAAGGTTTTGTCTATCTGATCAAAGACCTTAGCGCCTCCGGGGGCATTAGCGTTACTATATCCGCTAGTTTTGCTAACATTGGCTATCTGGGCATTTAAACGACGTTGCTTTAATTGCTCAGGAGAAAGTTCGTCTAAGTTACTAAATGTACCTAACGCTTCTTTTAACGGATTGCGAACTTTATCCGCTAAATTTTTAACCCCTAAATTTATCCCCGCATTAAGTTGTTCGCCAATGCTCCGAGTATCAAGGTTAAATAACTTTTGGGTAAAGCCACTCCCTAAGCTACCCGCAACCGAACCAATTTCTGTAACTAAATCTTTGACAGGCGCTAATTCTTTGGTAGCTGCGATCGCTTGTTGCCCAATCCCTTGAATTAAATTTCCGGCAATGGGAGTACCAACAACCTGCTTAACTTGCCCAATAACTGAATTTAACCCATAGAATCCTGCGATTGCTCCAGCCGTCGTAACTGCAATGGCCGCACCAGAAGTAATCGCTGACGGGCCAATCTCAACAATTTTATTTTTAGCCTCATCTGCATACTTAACAGTTGATTGAAAAGTTTTGTTTGTATTGGATAATACTTCATTTAGTGTGGTAGCTTCCTTGCTTAAGCTACCAGAAACGTTGCCAGTCTTTACCTCTGAATCACCTTTGGAAATTGTTTTTGTGTTAACCGACTTGGCTATCTCACGGATTTCATTCGGAGTCGAGACAGTTTTTAGGCTTTCAGCTAGCGCTGATTTAGCGATCGCACTATATTCATTAATTACGGGGCTAAGTTCAGCAATCTTACTTTTGACAGCATCAGCATATTTACCAGTTGATTCAAAAAACTTATCCGTAATTGATAATGATTGGTTAAGTTCTATAGTTTTATTGCTAAGATTGCTAATCTCTACCTTTAAATTAGCTATAGGCTCACTTTTCAGTCCTTGAGAGAAACTAGCATTGACACTGCTTAATGTAGAAATAATAGTATCTTTATACTTATCAATTATTGGAACAATTTCAGCAATTTTTGCTGAAGCTATCTCAGCATAGTTCCCAGTGGATTGTAGAGAGTTTTCGGTAAGTAGTAAAGCATCAGATAACTGTTTACTTTTTTGGACTAAAGCATCAAAGACAACCCCTGTTTTATCAATAACAGCGCTTGTAGTATCTTTTGAAAAGATAGTGACTACACTAGCTAGTACTGCTGTCATTGCCGCACCATAAGCAGTGACTACGGGAACTAACTCGGCAATTTTATTTTTAGTTGCGTCAGTATAATTGGCGGTAGATTGTAAAGAAGTGCTTGTATTTAATAAACTTTTGGAAAGGTTTGTACTTGATTTATTTAACCCTTCAAAAGCTAGTCCTGTGCTTTTTATAACATCGCTAGCAGCATCTTTTGCTTCAATAATGATTTGAACTGTATTACTTGATGCTGGCATAAATTCAAGTTTCGGGTGTTGGTTTTTTAATCAAGTTTGATAACTTTTCTTTAATGTGCGCGATCGCATCTGCGACTCTTTCAGGAGTTTCTGAGACAAAATCAGAAAAGTCAATTAGTTTCTCATCAACTGATTTAATGGTTTTAGAAATAGTACCTTGCCCTAAAAGTACGCCAGCTAATTTTCCTTCGTGTACTAATCTTTCTTTGAATTTTTCTTTGTTAGTTAAAGGTAACTCTTTCTTGTTGGATTTCCGTTGAGCAATTTTAACTAATCGAGATGACCTTAAGTATGCGCGTTCTAAATCCTGTCCCAATCCGCCAACAGTTTGAGATATGTTTCCTCTGCCTAATCTGGCTGATATTTTTCTAGGATCATATTTAGATTTACTCAATCGACACTTACGCCCAGGTGGTAGGCAGATATCACCACAGGGAACTCCAGTTTTACACCTTTTGGCAAAATCTAAATGGACTAGTTGCTTTTCTACGAGGAAGGCAGAGGGCAGAGGGCAGAGGGCAGAAGGTGGAAAATCTGAATCTATCCTCCTGCTTTTTACCTCCGACATTCTGCCTTCTTCACTGTCTCCCCGTTTCTTAACTCTGCGTTGAACTTCTTCTGGACTACCTTGGTAATACCCAAATGCTTCTCTTATTGAATCCCGGACTCGTTCATCCTTTAAGTAATCACTAGCACTTCCTCCAGAGACTGAACTAATCCACTGCTGTCTTGCGCCATCTCCAAATACGGGTAAAGTTGATATTGGATCTCTGGGACTGACAATGGTTCTTTGACGACGTGAGACGTTTTCAGCAAAACCGAAGTGTGGTGTACCTAAATATACAGTGTTTACCCGCTCTAATACCTTTTTACCAGTGGGACTACCCTTCAACTCCATCCTGGATACTATCTCTAGAGCTTCCTTAGTTACTAACCCGCCGTTACAATGGGCGACAATGTTGATTTTCTTATCGCGGTTAACTAGGGTTTTACCGTCCGACGGGGAAACTGCGATCGCATGGGCATAGATTTGAGCCGCTAAGTCCACAGCATCTTGGTTGCGTTTACGAGTAAAGTTACGAACTATTCCGCCCACGCCGTTGATAACAGTACTGGCAATATTTGGCTCTCCTCCCCCAATTGGGCGGGGTGTACCAAATTCTTTGAGGTCAAAAGGGACAACGTAATTACTATGAGTGAACCAATAGTCTTTGGTGTTGGTGGGGTCTTTTTCTTGTTGCAGCATCGCTTTCATTTGCTCTGCACCATAACCCTCCCCTGATCCCACGGCAAAAGTAATATTATCTTGGTTAATTCGGGAACTCATTCGGGGTTTACCATTGGGGAGCAATGTGGCAACGCCGTCTTTTTCCACTGGATGTTGAATGTTTAGTTTACTCGCTCTTTCTTCAGCAATTCTGGCTGACTCTGTAAAGCCCTCACGATAGCTCTGCTTGGCTGTTTCATAGTTTTTAATGGTTTGCCCCAAGAGGAATGCGCCCACAGCAGCCGCGCCCCAAGTTACAGGGGAGGAACTTGCAAACTTGGCTAAAGCTTCTAGTTTTCGCCAAGTGTCGCCAGTATTTTTTAGGTTGCGTTTGGTAGTACGTTCAAGCGGTGTACCTCTTCCCGACAATCCGCTTGCCGCTAACGCCCTAGTGCTAAATCCTTTGCGTCTGGTGATACCTTGGGTAATTCTGTCACGGGATTCTGGCTTTTGGTCGTAGAGTTGTAATGTTCCTTGCAACTCCTTGATATTCATTGAACCATAGCCATAAATTCTTTTTTCTGATGCTTGTTTCCTGAGTTCCCGGATTGTGTAGGGTATTCCGGTTTTGGGGTTAATAATGTATTTAGATTTTACTGGAACATCTTCAGTTGTAGTTGTTTGAGTAACAGTTTGAGTAGTTGTTATTGGCACAGCACCTTGATTTTGTTCAAGTTTAAATTTAACGATTGATTGATTTAATCTAGATATTTCTGAAGGGCTAGCAATCTGTCCAATCTTCAATCGGCAAACATCGTTAGATGCAACACAACTGCCACCGCAAGCTAAACCTTTACCGCACTTTTTTTTTACAAAACTCTTGTCTAGGCGATAATTTGCAATTAGTCCATTTGCCAACTCAGAACTATCTAATTTGGCAGTCTTCTTACTTAGTTCATAACTGAGCTTACCATCTTTAAATGTAAAGTTTAATATCTTCCCTAAATTATCTTGAGCCATGCCAGTGACAGTATTATCTAGGGAGATTTTAATTCCACCTATTCTGGCGATCGCTTTTCCGTAGCTTCGAGAAAGTAGAATTGAAAACTGTCTTTGAATTTGCTGTAAAGTATTAGAAGGAAGGAGAGGTGATGAGTCTGAATTTATCCTTTTTCCTTCTCTATCAAAATGACTTACTAATACTTTTTGAACACTTTTGTTGGGAACAGCATCACTCCAAATACTTTTGGAAACCTGTTGATTCCAAACGCCATTTTCAGGCACTTTATATGGAATTTCGGAAAAATATGAACTATGCCCTGTAACTTCTACAGGTATTTTGTTAGGCATTGTTTTGCCATATATCTTTTCTGTTGGGTCATGATGCGGGTCAATTAGACTAATTCCGGTTGGCGAAGTTAATCCAAAATAGGGACTTCCAGCTACAGCAACCCTAACATCCTTAACACCCATCCTTTTTAAAATTTCTGCTGATTCTCTAATGGGCATTCCACCGCCGGACTGCCCAATTAAATTTATGGGTAAATGAGGATTTTTTTGGTGATAAGCATAAGCACGGGCAGCAGTCCTAACGGCTATTTCACTACGCCCTTTAGTAATGTTATCTTTTAATAAAGCTGAGACAGTTTTTCTAATAAATCTAGGGCTAGTGACTACATCACCTTTAGAAAAAGAAACATCTTGTTCGGGAGCTTCAATAGCTACAACATGATGATCGGGCAACATTTTACTAATTTGCTGTCCCATGTGGTCGCCTTCAAGCCCATTTATTGCCCCAATCCCTCCAACAAAAAAGGTAATCTGTTTTGCTGGTTTATTGAGGTTAATATTTTCTACACCAGATTTAATTTTACTTCCAGGTAGTTGTTGGTCATCAATTGAGCGGAATCCAGCAAACGGTTTATCTAAGGCTTGATAAGTCTTAGCTTGCTGCATTGCTAACTCGGCTGATTTAGGGAATCCCATTTGAAATCTAACTTTTTGAACGCCATAAGCAGCCGCAGGGATACCCACAATAGCTGCACCCATTGCCAGCCCAGTAGTGACAGCTAAACGATTAGGACTTCCTGTTTGCAACTTTCCACCGCTTTTGCCCTCTGCTTTACAAATAAATTTTTGCGGAATACAGATATCTCCACAATTTTTACCGACTTTACAAATAGCTTTATCAAGTTTAGTGAAGGCAGAAGGTGAAGAATCTGAATCTATCCTCCTGCCTTCTACCTCCGACCTTCTGCCTTTTTCATCTTCCCTTCTGCCATCTGCCTTCGACCTTCTGCCTTCCTCTGGAGTAATCCGGTTCTTAATAAAATCCCTAAAATCATTATCAGCAAAATAACTATTTTGTCCGTGGTCGAGAACATTATTAAAACTTTTGCCATTTACTCCCCGTCCACCAGATAATTTAAGAATCTTGTCGTGCGAACTTGTAGTAGTAACTAAATCACCAGTTCCAGGGATTAGTCCAACATCAGGGCTACCTATGGCAGTAGTTTTGATTTTAATCCCTGCTTTATCTAAGATTTCATGAGCTTCTTGAACTACTAAACCTCCTCCAGAATGTCCAACTAGGTGATATTCTTTATCTGGATTCGCTTTTTTATAAGCAATAACTTTAGCTGCTACTTTCACAGCTGTGGGGTTATAACCTGTTTTTGCTACTGTTTTGATAAATAAATTTCTCGCTTCGTTAGCAGATTGTCTTGTAGTAACCCTATCTACTGGTCGAGTCGGAACGTTAAACTCTGCATAAGATTGCGGTTCAATATAAAGTCCTTTTACTCCTAAAGATTCAATATTCTTTTTCAATACTTCACTTTCGGAGTAGGCATCTTTTGTCCCAAACCCACCAACAGTTAAAATTGCTGTTTTGGTATCTGCCCCTAGATGGGGTGCTTTGATATTTTTAGATTCATTTTTAGCGCGTAATGCAGAAGTAGCAAAATTTTCTTGATATTTTTTTCTAATGTCCTGTAATTTTGCTGCACCCAAAACACCTAATCCCGCCGCAACTGTTGCTGTTCCCAATGCGCCACCAATTCCTAACCCAGCAATGATGCGCCCAGTGTGGTTAGCTTGAACACCTGGGGATTTTAAACTAGAGCCAACAGCACATTTACTCTTTTTAGGGATGCAGATTTTACCACAGGGTTTACCCTCTTTGCATTTAATAGCGTCGAGGGTCAATTTTTTAGACTCTAGATAAGCGGTTAATGACATATCTTAATGAAGTCGGAATTAGGAAGCCGGAAGTATAAGAGAGAGGAAGTTAACCGTTCGTCGTTCGCCAGAGTTAAAGAAGTGGACTTTGCTGAAAGCAAAGTAAAAGAATTTCTTTCTTTACTTCCGACTTCCGACCTCCAACTTCCGACTTCATTTCGGTTTTTTCTTACGTTTTGTAACTGTTTGGTCAGACTCAAAACCGGGGGTTTTCTTGCTTGGCGGTAAGCTTGCAGGAGGGACTGGAGTTACGGTGACAGGTGTACGTGATGATTTTCCTTTCTCTTGAATAGGTTTAGGGTGAATACGTGTAGCTTCTTCTTCTGCGATGTTTGTTGGCTTGGTTGCAGTTTGTGCTTTCTTGCCAAAGAACGTTTCCTTTACAGCCCTTGCAGTTGTACTAGCAGTATTTTTAGCAGTTGCCTTTATATCTGCACCTGCTGCCTTTAAGTGACCCCCAGCTACCCTTGCGGCATTTTCTGCTCCTCCAGCAGCAGCGCCCACTGCTGCCCCAACACTAGCCCCGGCAGTCGCCCCCACAATTCCTCTCCGTTGAATTCGGGCGCTAGATTGATAACCTGACCCAGAAGGAACGCTTGTTTCAGCATTGCCAAGGTGCTTATCCATTTCTTTAGCCGCCTTAAAACCCGTCTTCAAGCTTTCCTTAGCAGCACCTAAACCTGCTTTGATCTCACCATGCCCTTCAGTTGCCGCCCTATTGAGCCGAGCACCAACTGCTTTACCTCCAGTTGCCAGATTTTTCCGGTTGAGATAAGCAAGTCCACCAACGGCCGCCGCGCCTCCAACAGCCGCCGCGCCTCCAACAATACCTCCCACTAGTGCGCCGCCACCACCACTTTTAAGTTTCCCCCCTGTTGCTCCCCCTCCTCCATATTTGCGGCAGATAGCACCCTTTGGTAAACAAATCTTTCCACAAGGGGTTCCACCCTTAGTACAACGAACTTGGGCATCAACTCGGATTAATCCAAAGGTATATTCGTAAGGGGAGACGCTATCGGTTTTTATACCGTATCCATTCAACAATCCTTGGGCGTAGTCATTTAAGAGTAAAGTTTCCTCTTCATGATGGACAAAACCCAAACTTTCTTCATCAAAGGCGTAAGTATACAAATTTCCAGCGCTAATCAAGTTCCCGTGAATTACTCCGTGATTATCTTCACTTGCTGTTAATACTTGGACTGGTGCGTCAAATTCTTCTACAAAAATATCCGCGATGGCACTATTTCTTTCTTCAATCTCAGTTACCATGAATTTCCTTCCTTGAGTAAGTCATTCCTAATTGATTTGCCGTTCGTTTAATTACTTCGTGATGATAATTAGCTTCCGCTTGGTCTATTCTGGTTTTCCCTAAAAGGATGTTGGTTACAGATTCTTTATAAACTTGTTTTTCGTATTTTTTATAAGTTGGTTGAACTTGGCGTTGCCAATACTCGCCATTCCATCCAGTACTGGGAGGTTTCAGAGAGTGCCTGTATCCACTAGATACGGCTTTAATTTCTCCCATATTTGCTCTGCATGCTACTTCTACATCACTTGATGAAAAGCTTAATCCTTTACTTCTAGCATCGGTTTTACTCCATCCTAAATTGGGGTGATTGTGAGTGACGATCGCACCTTGCATCTGTTGTAAATCACTAGGGGATAAATAAACACTGGTCGAATCACCTCTTTTGGAAACTAAGATTCTGCCGGTAATTGGGTTAAGTGCGATCGCTCTTTCATTGGGTAAATCTTTAATCTTATTTTCTACTTGTTCGACAAATTTATTTAATTGCTGCGAACTTAACTTACATTTATGATTTCTGGGAATGCAAGCGCCTCCGCATTGCTTTGATTTGTTGCTGCACTTGGGTTTTAGATTGCTGGTATCCTTGCGAATTTCTAGGTAGGTTTTTAGCCTCGTTATCGTTTTCATTCAACACACCAGCAAAGATATTTCCCGTTAGGTGGCTATCGTCAATTGTGAATCCTTTAGTCTCCATAGATTTGCTGTTCTCCTAATTTTTGTTCTACTCTCAAATCCCAAGTAATAATATTTTCTTTGATATCAATTAACTGACATTTAATGCCTCCCTCAATTTCAAAATCGATTAGTTCAGATTCAAGTTGAATTCGTTGATATTTTTTGCTAATTCCTTTAACTTCAAATACTTTTGACATCCCTTTGAGGCTATTTAAATCCTCAACTGTTTTGAGTTGTAAGCTAACTTCTTGAATAACTGGTGTGGGGATAACTTCTTCGATTACAGTGCCGTTATTCTCACGACGATGAATATAGAATTTTTTGAGGCTGCTAATGTTGAATGCAACGGCCACTGAGGGCAATGAGTCGCGTAATGCAATCATTTGGGTGATGTAGTTCATAAGGAAGGAGTAATGAGTAATGAGTAATGAGTAATGAGTAATGAGTAATGAGTAAAAAGGAAGAAATACGATTATTCGCTTGTTCTGGAAATAAGTAAAAAGTAAAATTCTTCACTCATTACTCATTACTTTTTACTCATTACTCAAATCACAAACCCAATCCCAAAAGTTGGTAAACCTGCAAACGTCTCATCAGCAAGTGGTGAAATGCTGCCATTTATTAACCCATTGCGTAAAAATGAAAACCTCCTCCCCCAAGTAGTTAGCTGAAAATCGTCTTGTTGGGCTGCTAAACTTCCACCTCCACCACCAGCCGCAATTGACGTTGCACTTCCTGATGTCTGGGCTGTTTGCAACCATTCCATCTCAATAAAGTGAGCCGCACAAAGCATAATACCCGTAACTCGATGTATGCCCCATAGGGATGCGGGAACGAAAGATAAGGCAGAGGTATCTAACCAGAATTGGATAGTTAAGGGTTCGACGATCGCAAATCGGTTGTAACCATGAGCAAGAAAGTAATCGGTGGTGGGTGATAGTAGCATAGGAGTTGAGTAAGGAGTAAGGAGTAAGGAGTAAGGAGTTAGAAATACGGAGTATAATTATTTGCTTATCGTGCAAGAAGTAATAAGTTAAAATTCTTTCCTTCTAACTCCTTACTCTTTACTCTTTACTCCTTACTCTCTTCATCCTATTGGCATAGAGATTCGTTGACGCATAGCTGATGCTGCTTGGTCAATATCTTTTAGGCGATCGCCAATTAGCTTCCGCACTGGAATACGTCTATCAACGTTGACACTAAGTTTCAACCAGTCAACATCAGAGATATTCTCGACTAACTCTTGTACAATCGATTCATCAGCAAAATCAGTTGTATCCTTGGCGGCGGTGACTGGATCGTCAGGAGGATAAACAGCGATCGCACCAAATTTAGTCAGCCTTGCAATGTCTGGCTTATTGCTCAGGTGATCGTTGACTGCACCCCACTCAAATGCGTCAACAAAGTTTGTTCCTTTTCTCAAAATCACCGAACCTAGCTCAACTCTTTCCCTTTCGGGTGTTTTTGTTTTGGGGCGATCAATTTGGTAGTAGAATAGGCGATCGCCCCTCATCCCGAAAGGTAATCCGAGTTGGCGCTTTTCCATTTCTGGGTTGTAAATAATTGCCAAATAAGTCATGAGTGATTTACTCCAAAATTACCGATCTGGTTTATGAGTTCCAAGAGTTCCTTCGGATGCTCTACGTTCTCTTCGTGATTTCAAATGTTCAATACATTTGTCTAAATAATTAAGAGCATCAATATTTTCTTGGCTTTTATAACCTGATTTTTGAAAATATTCTAATTGACTAAAGCAAGACTCTAAAACTTCAATTAGAAAAGCGCCATTTCTCCCAGCCTCATTAAGAGGGCCTCTTTGCCATGAGATGGTAAAGCCTGTACCAGTTGAGACTCCACCAGCATGAGTGCCATCTTCATTTGTCCAGTTTTGGTTGATAATTATGAGTTGATCTGAATCTTGAGTCATACAATTTACACTCCAATCATTATGTGGCAGGAATAGCGAACATAAACAACTATTCCACTAAATTTAAAAGCGTAGGCACGGTAAACTTGAAAGGGATTTACTTGCATCAGAGGACGCGGACGAAAAGCATCGGTAATTCTAGCTTTAAAACACATAGGGTCGCGTTTATAGAAAATGGCAATGTGTTCACCGTTCGGGCCTGCATCTTCTAATTCCTGAAGTGGCTCAATATTTGTGATACTGGGATTATTCTGTAAGAAAAACGTCAATGCACTTTTTTCTTGAAAATCATTCAATCGTAGTTGCGACATCAAGTAATCGTAGCGGTCTTCTGGGAGCAACAATGTATCAGGTTTAACTACCGTATTAGTAGCTTTTTTGATTCCCTGCACCCCAGCATTGAGAGTAGCCAAGATTGAATTAGCGTTGGTAACAGAACCATCTAACTTAAAAGGTGCAATGGAACGTAACCAAGCTGGATGGTTAAGAAAACCAGGAGTGCCAGTTTTGCGATCGCCAAATAACAATAATTTGTTAAGTGTTTCAATATAAGCTTGCTGTACCAAAGCAATCTTCTGTTCTTCAATTGGCAATCCTCGGTGTACAGTTGCTTCAACTTCAGTTTCGTCAAAGTAGTAACCAGAACGATACCTAAAAGCACGTTGCGAGAATTCTTCGCCGACCATATCTACAGAAGGTAAATTGGTAGTTTGACCGTTATCCAGTTCAAAACTACCAACTCCATCAATCATGGTGAAAGAAGTAGTTTCCGCCCAAGGCGCATTCAATTCTTCAATTTGAAATAACTCACCTGCTGCTGCCTTATAAGGGGGCAACATCCGGTGCATTACTAGAGCTTCTTTTAGTTCTAATTCCCGTTCAAACGCACCCACCGTTGGGGCATCTAATCGAATACTGGCTGAGATAGGCATTATAATTACCAAGTAATGAGTAAGAAGTAATGAGTAATGAGTAATGAGTAAGAAGTAATGAGTAAGATTTATGAATAAGCGATAAGTAAAAAGTAAGATTCTTCACTCATTACTCATTACTCATTACTCATTACTTCCTTCAAAACCTCACTTCGCAAAGCACGATAAATCTACCGAAAGATTGCTCGGTTCCAGAGATGATTTTGACGTTGTTGGCGACACTGAGATTGCCGCTAGCAATTTTGGTAATTTTGCCCTGATTCCCTACAGACACAGCAATATTTGGAGAATCACCAATCACCAAATCAGGGTCAACAGCTTCTACCCAAACACCTTTGTAAGTGCCAGAGTTTTTCAGCACGTTCATTACATAGCCAAAGGCGTAACCATCTTTAGCGTTGCCAAATCGACCAACTTTTTCAGTAGCTTGGGAAGATAACGTGACACCCAAAACTTCATACCCAGAAACCAAATCTATTAATGTGGCCGCGCTAGTTCCTTCTCTGGGATCACGAGGGTAAAACGACTGTCGTCCAACAAATCGACCGAAAGGAATGATTAGATTGTGGGAATTTGTTGTCGTTTTAGCGATCGCAATATCATTAGTTCTATCGGCAACATTGGTAGTGGCTAATATAGAAAAATCAATAGTGCGAGCGGTTAGGGTAATGACGCTATTAGTGAGATTTAAACTGGCATCTACTAAGCCATAGACAACTGGATCAGCCTGGATTGCTGCATATAAACCTGCACCTAACTCAGCAGTTGTGGCAGTAGAGTCAGTTGTGTAACTAACAGTTGCGCCATTTACCGATAAGGTATATAAAGCACTGTTATCAACCGTCGCCGGTGGGATGACGGTTACAACATCAAGGGCTGAAACTGTATTTGTATGTGGATATGTCTGGTGGCTCCCCATTCCCGACATCATGCCGGGGAGTCCCACCGGCATATATCGGTTAAAGTTCGTTTGTCCAGAAACAAGACTGTTAGATGCAAAAGTCATGGCTTTTATTTAAGTAATGAGTAATGAGTAATGAGTAATGAGTAATGAGTAAAAAGTATGATTATTTGTGAAACAAGTAATAAGTTAAGATTCTTCACTCATTACTCATTACTCATTACTCATTACTCCTTCCTTACCTACTGAGGGATAGAGGTTTTTTCCAAGCCTCTGAAAGTGCTTGAGAGCGTTCATCTTGAGGTGAACTAGCCGATCGCGGTGTTCGGGCAATTTTGACCATATTTTGCAGATTTATAGAACTGTCCGTATGTGGTTCCTCTTCCTCATCAGACAAAGCTTCCAGGTATATGCCATCAAAAAGCCCTTCCACCCATGCTGGTGAGTAACCAGAAATATCAACATCTGGCAGTAATTCTGATAGAGTTAAGCGCCGCACTTGGTCAGCGTCTAGTTCTGAGTCAAATCTGTCTTCCGTAATGCCTAAAGATTCAGCTTTTTTCCAAGCACTGAGAATATTACTTACTGAATCTTTCTTTGTTCCAGGCTTTTTAGTACTTTTTGATTTCTCTTTAGGTGTGGGTTTTTTAGCTATTTCTTCGTCTTCATCCTCGTCATCATCTTCATCTTCCCCATCCTCGTCCTCATCTTCATCATCATCCTCATCTTCATCTTCCCCATCCTCGTCGTCAGGGTCATCTTTCGCCATTGGCTCAGATTTAGACTTAGATTTAGACTTAGCCGCGTCAGCTACAAATTCGGCTGCATCTGAGTCCCAAACATACCCATGCTTTTCAAGTACTGGTATTGCCGAATTAGCAATTTCTTCATAGCCGTCAGCGCGTCCTAAAGTGCGATCGCGTTCTTCTTCAAGTTCTGTTGTTGTTTTTTCAAGTTCGGTAATTTGTGCGATCGCCTTAAGTTTCTCAGACTCCAGAGAATCAGCCCTAGCTTTCGCCGTTTCTAGTTCTTTAGCTTGCTGCGAAACTACAAATGCAAAATTCTCCGGGATGTCATCGTAAGTGACACTGTCAATAGTTACTCTCGCCATATTTCGACTCCGCTCAATACCAGTATTTTTTTTAGTTATTTTATTGAAGGAAGGAAGAAGTTCGGAGGAAGGAGGAAGAAGGGAAGAGAATGATTCCATCTTTTCTCCTCCTTCCTTCTTCCTTCTTCCGTCTTGCTTTTCGCCTACTTCCCAAGCAACATCTCCGCTACTGTCGAGACATATTCTTACTTCGCTGCCTGCTCTCCCTTTTTGAGTGACAGCTATATGATTAATCTCTAAGTCTGTTTGAATTGCATCGTATCTTTCCCCCTTCCATATCCCCGGTGTGGAGTCAATATTGCATTTATATCCAGCAGAAATTTCTACAGTTTTACCACTGCCGATACTTTCAACTGCTGTCGAGTCAAGAACTGTAATTACTCCCCGAACAAATCCACCCTCGTCATAAAAAACCGTAGAATCGCTTAATCCAACCGAATATTCTTTAGCGTTTAAAGCGTCAATTAAAACGGGTGGATGCTCTAGAGATATGGGTTTTAGCCCAAACCCAGTCAAGGCTTGCTTGTTAGCTTCAGGAGTTCTTAACTCTCTTCTTACTTGCCCATCTGGTGTGCGATATTCTAAGATGCCGTCTTTGGCAAACACAGCTTCTGCACGAAAGTATCCCTCTTTCGTGAATTCATGTTTCCGAATTTCGCCAGCATCAAATCTAGTAGCCACAGATGCGATCGCAATAACGATTTGCTAATCCTAGATTTGAATAATAGTTTTTTTAGTTATTTCGCTGTTTCAGCGAATGGGGTTATTCTTGAAGGAAGAAGTTCGGAGGAAGGGGGAAGAAGGGATAAGAAAGAATAAATCTCTTACTTTCTTCCCCCTTCCTTCTTCCCCCTTCCTTCACCAAAAAAGATGCCCCAATTAGCCGGACTGCCAATATTACAAAATTTAAATATTTACAGAGTTCTTGGCGAAAATATTAAAATACTTCGAGAGGAATCCTTCATTACCCAACTCGAACTCGCCGATCACCTTGGCATTTCCAACGATACCCTATCCAAAATGGAGCGAGGGAAACAACGTACAGAATACGCGATAGTTAGTGCGATCGCGGAAATCTTCGGAACAACGCCTGAAGTATTGGCAACAAAAAATAGCTGCCACAAAATATTAGAGTTGAGAAGAAATACAGACCGACTGACAATGTTACTTTGTGCCCATTCCGGTTCGATCCCTTTCTCTCCACTTTTGGTATTACAAATTTTGCGCCCAGAGAACAAGAAACCCTTCATTTCTACGCCCCCATTGCCGGAGTATTCCCCTAGTGGATTTGCTAACTACTGTCAGACGCTGAACGTATGTAATCGTCTAAGATATTGATAATTTGTTCTCTATCAACAGCAGAAACACCTATAAATTCTCTTTTTGGTACGCCTATTCCTAATTGATGTTTTCTAGCCTTCTCATCGTTTACGCCAACAATGCACTGATTACCAGTAACTTGGTAATTGATGCGCGATCGCATCAAACCGGTACTTTGAAGTATTTTTAATATCCTCCCCTTAGCCTGTTTTTCTCGCAGGGTAAATGCGGTCAACGGTTTCCAGGGTTTACCTTGTGGGTCAGTTTCGGTGACAAAGCGCTGGTCGATAGCGTAGAGCATATATTCGCCAATTTCTTGCAGCGCTGGGGTGAGGTTCCCGGTTTGGGTGAGAATGCGCGATAGGCGATCGCTTATTTGTTGATCACTGTATTTAATTGAAAATATGGGCATTTACGGAATTCTAAAGTTACTCTTTAATTAAAGATAACCTCAGTGGGATCGCCTCAGAAAACAACAGAAAATATGCTTGACGAAACACCGTACCCAAGAGTAACGCCTGTCGATTCCCAAGGGAATATTATTGGTGGGAATAGCAGTGGTAGTGACACAACAGCCGCTAATCAAACTACACAAATCGGCATAGAGGAACAAATACGCGATGGCGTTGCCAACCTTGCGGAACGCTTACCTCCTAC
>NZ_JABXKJ010000166.1 GCF_017115085.1 Nostoc sp. NMS7
GATTCATTATTCTACTCAAGCCTCCTCATCATCATTTGAGGAGGCTTTTGTTATTACTGAGAATCGTCAAGTTTTGACTAATCAAGCAGAATTACAAAAGATTTCGACGAACCATTTTTTCAGGTTTGGTAAACTTTGAATTTGCTTGTTCTTCTTCCGCCATTACATCCAATGTTAATTTAACTCCCGTATGGTAAACCCGGTTAATCAAAGTAACCGTAGGATTTTTACCTTTAAAAGTTCAAGTTGAAGCAAACTATAGTACAGTATCAACGCTCAAAACTCAACTACCGCTCCAATGTTGTTCAAGCCATCTGAAGGCTCGTTCAATCGGGTTGTATTTACTGTGGTCAGGTGGATAGTAAGCTAATTGGATGTCAGTTGAAATTTCTGGGCAAATTTAAGAATACGAAACATAAATTGAGTTCGCCGAGAGTTATTTTCCGGTCCATTGTCTTGGTTGATAACTATTTTACGAATGTGAGAAAAACGGTCTAGAACACTTAACCACCAATCTTCCAGTGGCTCAACAATACAATCAGCAGTCAGTTTGGACTGAACGAAAAATAAAAATAGCTCACTCTCTTGAGGCAAAAAAATACCGTAGGGAGTTCAAGTTGGACAATCGGAAAAGTCATGATCCAACGCAACAGTCGGGATATATAGTACGTCTATTCCAGTCTAATTCCCTTTCTGCGATTATTTGTCCCTATTTTATTGATTTTCGATTCTCTTGGTGCGTCCATCCAGAAGCGGATAGCCTTGTTCCTAATGAACTGAGTTGTACGAATAGCTTCCTCAATAGCAGCCGTCTGATTTTTGCTGACTACTGCTTTGTAGTCTAATACTAACACTGCGTTACCACCTCTTTGTTTTAGTTTACTATACTCTAAATACAGAGTATTTTTTGGAGGATATCAAGTGGCTAGACAAAGAAAAATGCAGTTTAATGTCACTGAAGAGGAGTATCAAATCCTCAAGGAATACTCGGAGAAAAAAGAACTATCTATGGCTGAAATCCTTAGAGATTATATTAAAACCCTAGCGCCATCTTCCAAGAAATAGCTCATTCCTCATACATAATCATCTCTGTGTTGCCTGCGGCGATTGAATTGTTTACAGAGAAACAATTCAATCGCCGCTATCCATCCCCTGAGCTATAGACCGATGGGGTTTTCCGCGAATCCTGATAAAATATTCGCGGAAATTCAGGGTAACTTTAAACTTGAGGAGTTCTATAACCACGCTCTTTGAACCCTGTGCTTGCTAATTTGCCAAAATAGAGATGTAGGCTAGAATAACTACGCTTTTAGCATAGTTATTCTAGCCTACACTCAGGAGCAAGGGTCGGCTGGTTTGAAATAAGTAAGAGGAAGGAATGTATGGATAGCAACAACTGGTTGCAACAGTTAATGATGGTGGGTCTTGGCACAACGTCTCTAGTAGGAGAAAAACTGCGCCAAGTTAGTGATGATTTAGTTAAAGACGGTAAGCTAAATCCTGAGCAAGCTAAGGCGGTAATAGATGATATTGCCCAGCAGTTAAAGTCGGAACAGGGAAACTTCGATGTCCAAATGCAACGGCAAATGCGAAATATGATGCAGGATTTGGGGGTGGCTCGCCAGTCGGAAGTGGACGAACTGCGGGGCAGAATTGACCGTTTAGAGCGTCAACTCCGTGATTTAGAAAATAAGCTTTGGCGTTAGAATGCCCTTTGTGATTTAAACTAATTGTGTCCTGTTGGTAATGTTTTTGCCAGGATACCTAAGTAAGGAGAACTGATTTTGAAACCTATTTTCCTCAGCGTGGCGTTCATGCTGGTATGTGTCGTGATTTTGGTTGTGGGGCAAGTAAGCAGTAAACAGAATACTGCCATTGCTGCCCAGTTTACCCAAACACCGCCAGCGCCCACAACTGTAACTGAAAATAATACTCTAATTGCGAGCAATACTATGTCTGATGCTAATGTCGTAACTACCCCCTCTGGATTAAAGTACGTCGAGGAAAAAGAGGGGACTGGGGCGACTCCTCAATCTGGACAAACGGTTGAAGTTCACTATGTCGGCACTCTAGAAGATGGTACTAAGTTTGATAGTTCACGTGATCGCGGCCAACCCTTCAGCTTTAAAATTGGCGTTGGACAGGTAATCAAAGGTTGGGACGAAGGACTTAGCACGATGAAAGTAGGCGGTCGTCGTCAGTTAATCATCCCCCCAGAGTTAGGTTATGGCTCTCGTGGTGCTGGTGGCGTGATTCCACCTAACGCCATTCTGCATTTTGATGTGGAATTGCTGGGAGTTAAATAGGAATTGGGGCATTGGGCATTGGACATGGGGCATTCGCTTCTCCCAATCCTCAGTTCCCAATCCCAATCCCCAATTCAATGGCTAAATTTTTAAATTTTGAAACTTTGTAAATTGGGAATTGAACAAAAGTTTCGCAGTACCTGTAGGTCCGTTGCGATGTTTAGCTATAATTACTTCAGCAATGCCGCGATCAGGAGTATCGGGAGAGTAATATTCGTCGCGGTACAACATGATTACTAAATCCGCGTCTTGTTCTATTGAGTTGTGGACTATAATATTATTCGCAACAAAATTATGCAAACCAGGAACCGTAAGATCAAAGACTTCTTCCTCGCCGCTATATTCAATTGAAAGTATCTCGTCCCAATAAACATCACTTTTGGCAAGAGTAACCAGTTTAGATGATTGAACAACGTTGCCGAGTTTTAAAGCTCTTTCTCGACTTAAATTTACTTTGTAAAGAGTAGAGCCACAATACGAAACTCCAATGGAGGCTTGTAATATCCGTGTGGTGAAGCCTATAGCTTGCATCGCCGGTAGAACCTCTATTTTCCAAACATCCTTCGGAATTATATCTCTATTAGGATTGTGAATAGTATTTTCAAGGTGTTGGAAAATATCTTGGAGTGAACGTAGCTTATATTCTCCGACTGCTCCAACATGAATAATAAATAATTGGAGATCAGGCTTACCAGTGATTATTACATGATATTGATTTCTGCCTTTCCCAACTTGAGGAACTGTCCTGAGTGTTGCGTTAATACCAAGTCTTAACAAAAGTGTCTGTATATCAAAAGCTAGTCTCTGGCTACTAGTTGCATAATATGCAATAGGTCTTAAGTTTTTTCCTGCAAGCAATTTTATACAGCCATCTGTACTCCAAAGGTGTCTTAGAAAGCAACCTATTGACTCTTGAGGTTGTGAGAAAAATTCTTGAGGTACAAATTTTTCATAAGACCTTAAACCAAAAATACCGAGAGAGTCTAGCCATTTGGCTATTGGATTTCTGACACGATGAGTTAGATTTTGTGCTGCGGATAAGTAAACTTGATACCATCCATGTTCAGGTGAAATTCTAGGAACAATTGAATCTCCAAAAACTTCTGTTGCCAAGAAAGCAACATTCTGAGCTAAATCTATCTCTCTGGTGGTGTACTGTATGGCATGACGTGGCAATGTACAACCGTCGCCAATTAAATGCCCTAATAATGCGACTTCGGCATAAGTCATTGTTTGTTTACCAGAACTGCAAAGATGTCTTGGTAAACATAGATGTTGTTTAGGAGTTAATTCATCAAGTCTTTTCCAGCCATTAATTGTTAAAAACTTGTGATTACCTGTAGCACGGATTTTTCGGCCTAATCGAGTTGTTAAAGTAAATAGAGGCTTCGTACCTGTGGAAAAAGCATTGCTAACAATTGCCTTTTCTAGGTGCATTGTAGCTTCGTTCAACGCCCAAACTGCAAAACCAGATTTACCTACTAATTCCCTAATTGGTACTTGCAGTCCGCTATCTGGTAATGTCACCAAACTATCGCCTGCTAAACAACCTGATTCTCTCAAATCTGACAACATCGGACGCTTGTTAGTGCGTGCTTCCACCCCTCGACTCAACTGAGATAAAGCAATTACTGGTACAGATAGTTCACGCGCTAAACCTTTGAGTTGACGTGTAATTTTTGATAATTCTTGTACGCGATTATCGCCTGCTCCTTCCATCAATTGTAAGTAATCTATTACAATCAAACCTAATTCAGTTCCCTGTTCTGCTTGCAGTCTTCTTGCCTGACTACGAATTTGTGTAACTGTAATATTCGGCGTGTCGTCAATATAAATCGGCATCTCGGAAAGGATACCAATAGCACGGCTTAAAGGTTCCCACTGTGTTTGGGACAGGCGTCCAGTTCGCAGATAACTACTTTCAATTTGCGCTTCGCTAGCTAATAATCGTTGCGTCAGTTGCTCTTTTGACATTTCCAAGCTGAAAATAGCAACTGGTAATTTATAAGAAGCGGCGATATTATGAGCAAGGTTCAAGCAAAAGGCGGTTTTTCCCATTGATGGCCTGCCAGCGACAATAATCAAATCAGAACGCTGAAAGCCGCTCGTCATGGCATCTAAATCGTAAAATCCGCAGGGAATCCCAGGTAAGGCGATGCCTTGATTTCGATCTTCAATATCCTGGAAATTATTAATTAGAGTATCAGAAATATGAACTAAACCCGATTGGGGACGCTCTTGAGTGACTGAGAATACTTTCTGTTCTGCCTGATCTAAAACAATTGGTAATTCGGTTTCTGTCTCGTAACCAAGATGTACAATTTCATTACCAGCTTTAATTAAGCGCCGCCGCAGGTATTTGTCCATCACTAACCCTGCTAAGGCGTCGATGTTCACGGCTGACACTGTGCGGTCTACCAGAGTTACTAACTTATTTCTGCCACCAATGTGGGCAAGGATATCATGGTCAGTCAGCCAACTTGTGACTGAGAGTAAGTCTGTGGGTTTACCTTGAGCATGGAGCCTCACAGCTGCTTGATAAATATCTTTGTGAGCGCTAATATAAAAAGCTTCTGGAAGGAGGCGATCGCTAACTCGACTAATCGCTTCTGGATCTAGTAAAATACCCCCCAAAATCGCTTCTTCCGCCTCAATATTTTGTGGTGGGAGGCGTAGTTTACCGCCGTAGGCATCGCTACCATCGCCTTGAAAACTCAATTCTTCAGCCATAAACGATTTTAGTTTTGAGATGAAAGCTAGTCGGGAGTTGGGAGTTGGGAGTTAGGAGTTAAGAGTTAGGAGTTAGGAGTTATTATTCACCTTTGCTTCCCTTGCTCCCTCATCCCCCTCATCCCCCTCATCTCCGCGTCCCCCTCCTGAGTTAGCTAGCGACTACTTGAATATTGACTTGCGCCGCTACTTCCGAATACAGCTTGATTTCGGCTTGATAAGTACCAAGGTGGTTAATATCGGGGATGGTAATACCACGCCGATCGACTTCTTGACCGGTGGCTGCCTTAATTGCATCTACAACATCTTGGGTGGTGATAGTACCGAAAATTGCTTCGTTTTCACCAAGTGGCTTGGCAATTGTCAAGCTGCCAACTTTTTCTAAAGATTCTTTTTGCTCAAGAGCTTGTTGTCTGAGTTCTAATTGCCGTTGACGCTCTTGCTCACGACGGCGTTCTACTTGCTTGAGAATACCAGGAGTGGCATTGGTTGCCAATTTCTGGGGAATCAGATAATTACGAGCGTAGCCAGGAGCTACTTCCACTAAGTCGCCAGATTTTCCCAGCTTACTGATATCCTGATTTAAAACTAACTGCACACGTTTCACCATCGGTTTTTGTTTTTCCTGTAAAATCTGATTAATTTGGGTTTGGGCAGCATAGCTCACAATGTCACTGCTGTATTCCAAGCTTCTTTGCCTAAATACCCTAAAGCTTACAGATCCTAGCGAAAGGAAGGGTGCGATCGCAACTATTAGCGCTAAAAAATTGAAGGAATGCCGGGAGTAGGGAGTAGGGGAGATGAGGGAGATGGACTTTTCTCTAATGCCCAATACCTAAAAGTTATTTCTCATTTCCCGTATCCGCGCAAAGGTTTGCACTGCATCGCCACTCTTAACAGTTAATTGTAATGATGGCTGATCCCAACGTAAAAAGGGATTGGTTCGCTTCTCCACTCCAAGCAACGAGGGTATGGTAGCTTCTCCTCGACTACGGTAAGCCTTTACTTCATTGAAGCGCCTTTGTAAGTCGGTGTTGTCACCATCCACAGTTACGGCAAATTGCAGATTTTTTAAGGTATATTCGTGGGCGCACCAAACGCGTGTATCATCGGGTAGCGATCGCAGTTTACTTAAAGAATCCACCATCTGGGTCGGTGTTCCTTCAAACAAGCGACCGCACCCGCCAGAAAATAAAGTATCGCCGCAAAATAAATCGCCTGTCTCACCAGCTTTTTCGGGGGGAAAGTAGTAAACGATGTGAGCGCGGGTATGTCCGGGAACGAAGATAACTTCAGCTATGCGGTCTGCAAACTGGACGCGATCGCCTGATTGCAAAAACACCTGCTGTCCGGGAATTCTACCACGATCCTCGATTCCCCCGTAAACTATCACTTGCGGGAATTCTTCTATTAACTGCTTATTACCACCCACATGATCGTTATGATGGTGGGTGTTGAAAATTGCTACCAATTCAGCTTTTAATTCTGCCAGTTTCTTTAATACTGGTTGAGCCTCAGCTGGATCGACAACAGCAGCAATACGTTGCTGTGCGTCGTACAGCAAAAATATATAGTTGTCTGAGAGTGCCTCAAGACGGATTACCTGCATTACCTTTACCTCCCTTATAAATGAATATCTAGTCTCAAAAAATATCATTTCTACGTGAAATTTCGGTAGACGAACTAGCCAATATGACGTTAGCTTTATTTAGGCTTTTCTTGAAGCTTGATATCTAAGGTTAACTAAAAATATCCACTTTCTGATAATTGATGACAAATTCAAGGCTGATTCATCCTTCCCCTGAAAAAATTCCCAAGTCAGAGATAGCCTATATTAAAACCATTTCCTAGTCTATAAAACTTTAGTTATCGAATAATTATACTGAGAAAGTTTTGTCAACAAAAATCAAGTAATATTTTTTTTAGCGCCAAATATCCCACATCTGATAAAAATTTCATCCAAAACTATATTAACGTTACAAACCTTCTATGTACAAAGAATCTCGTCAACAGGTAATTTCAGCAATTCGGGATGCCGTGAACAACGTCCGATATCCCAAGCGCATCCTTGTTGTGCGACAGTCAGATCACCAGTCTACATACAATGACTACTTTCTTTATTGGGTCAGTCAAAATGTACCTGAGGCAGCACATCTGTTTGAACTCCATTATCTCCCTTGTGAGATAAAAGACTGGGATCGCTATGCACTATTTATACCTTGGTTACAAGATCCCCTCAAAGAAAGATTTCCGCATATTTATCAATATGCCCAACCAATAGAAGCAGAATGTAAAAAACGCAACATTCCCATTGTTAATTCCATTGATAACCTCTCAAATTCAATTAAATCACTGGCAGCACAGAAGATTGGTAGCGTAGAGGGCATTCACACCGCCAAAACAGTGCCGATTACTGATATAGAAACTTTCAAAAAGACACAAGGAGGATTGTCAACTCCCTTCTTTATTCGTGAAGACTGGGTGCATGGCTGTCAAATCTTTTTCGTCCAAAATCTTGATGAGTTGGAAAACATCCCTTTTGAAAAGATGCTTGCCCCGATTGCAGTAGAATTTCTGGATGTTAGGGGAGAAGATGGTCTGTATCGTAAGTATCGCTACTTCGCTATGGGAGATGAAGGTGTCCCTGGCCCTTTAATGGTTTCCAAATCTTGGGAAGTACGCGACAACGATAATCGCGTAATTAATGAATCAATAATAGCAGAGGATATTGCTTATTTCAGTGGAGAAGACCCGAATCATCATCTTTTGCAGCAGGCACGCAAAGCATTAGGTTTTGATTTTATGGCTTTTGATTACAGCTATGACGAACAGAAAAACCTCATTGTCTGGGAACCAAATCCTTTCCCAGTCATTTGGGGTTCACATGACAGTGAACCTGAGAAAAAGTATGCAATGCCATCAAGAGACCGTATCTATACAGCACTTCTCAAATATTACTTGCAGCGTGCCAACATCTCAATCAAAATACCAACTTAGTTTATTTACCAATACTTAATTTTATCCGGCGTGAATTTTGAACTATACCTTTTCAACAAGAAGAGTGTTTAATCAATGACTCCACTTGTTTCAATCGTTGTTACCTGTTTTAATCAAGCCAGCTACCTAGAACGCTCAGTTAAAAGCGTACTATCACAAACATTTACTGACCTTGAATGTATTATGGTAGATGATGGCTCTACTGATAATACCCAAGAAGTTGCTCAACAATTGATCAGTCTAGATTCAAGAGTCAGCTACTTCTATAAAGAAAATGGCGGAGTATCCTCAAGTCGGAATTTTGGCTTTAAACAGGCACAAGGTAAGTGGATTCAGTTTCTAGATGGAGATGATTGGATTCATCAAGATAAAATTAAATTTCAATTAGATCATTTAACTGCCTTGGATGTTCAAGAAAATACCGTTTTTTATACGGATTATGAACGGGTATTTATAGACAAGGAACAGCAAATTATCAACAGAGAGGAAAATATAGTTGGTTCTTTATCAAGAGAGCAATTGATTGAGCGATTACTCATTCCTGATTTTCTAGCTGATTCTTCATTTCCATTACTTCAGCAATGCCTATTGATGAGTAGAGATGTGCAGGATAAAAAAATATTTGATGAGCGCCTAAAAGCTCTGCAAGATAGAGATTTTACAATAGACCTTTTAATTGCCAATGTTAATTTTGTCTACACACCGATGATCGGAGCATATTATACAAAACATCAGTCTAATAGAACTAATAACTGGTCTTATATGAAAGCTTATTATATTTTGTTATATGAGACAGTGTGTAGTAAACATCATGAATTAATCCCTTTATGCCAAGTAGGTATAGATTTTTTGCTTAAAGAAGCAATTAGAGAAAAAGAGCAAGATAATTTTGCTCGGCTAATTAAAATGTTTTCCCCTCCTTTGTACTTATTAAATAAAAAAATCAAAGTTAATCATAGCTATTTACTCAAGCTAATTTATCAAACTCGGCTAATTATTCCCAGCTTTGTATTATATGAAAAATATAGAGGTCCACGATCGCAAAAAATTATCTCGATTTTTTCGCAGTTCATCAACTTGTTTAAAAAATCAAAACGCAGTTATGCAAATAGTGACTAAAGCAATTAATATATGAAAGGAAAAGTTTCGTTAGTTGTCAGTGACTTGTCTGGGGGAGGCTCAGTTAGAGCGTTTTTACTAGCTCAAGTTCTAAAAAAAATCGACTATGAAGTTGAAATTGTCGGATTTTTATTTGGTCAAGAATTGTATGCTATTCCCCCTAGAGAAATACCAGTAGTTGCTATTGATGGTAAAAACTATCCTGAGTTTTTTACTTCAGCTAAAAAACTTTGGCAAAAACTAGATGGCGACATTATTTATGCAGTCAAACCTAAACCGACAAGTTTTGGTGTGTCTCTACTGCATAAATTAGCTAGTCGTCGTCCTTTGCTTTTAGATATGGATGACTGGGAACTTAGCTGGCATGGAGGTTTTGAATGGAAGTATCGCCCCAGTATTAAGCAATTTGGCAGGGACATTTTTAAGAAAAATGGTGCATTGAGATTTCCCGATCATCCACTTTATCTCCAGTGGATGGAAAGTTTAGTATCTCGTGCCGATGAGATTACGATCGATACTCAGTTTCTTCAAGACCGCTTTGGGGGTGTTTATTTGCCTAATGGCAAAGATACCGCCATGTTTGACCCGGAAAAATATAACCCAGAGGTCAGCAGAGAGCGTTATGGTTTGACAAACTATCGAGTTCTGATGTTTCCTGGTGCGCCAAGACCTCACAAGGGAGTTGAAGATGTCTTAATAGCGTTGGATCAGTTGAATCAGCAAGATTTAAAATTAGTAATTGTAGGAGGCAGTCCTTATGATGATTATGATCAACAGCTGATTCAAAAATGGGGACGCTGGATTATCAAGTTGCCAAAATGTCCTGTAGAGGTTATGCCTGATGTTGTAGCAGCTGCTCACGTTGTAGTTGTTCCCCAGCGAGATAGCATAATTGCTCGTGCCCAATTTCCTCTAAAGTTAACAGATGGGATGGCAATGGCTAAACCTGTGTTATCCACACGAGTGGGAGACATTCCCGAAATTTTAGGAGAAACTGGTTATTTAGTTGAACCTAGTTGTCCCCAACAAATTGCTGCACAAATTCAACTAATATTTGCGGATGTAGAACAAGCAAAAGAGCGAGGTAGAAAGGCTAGAGAAAGATGTTTAGAAAAGTACAGCTTAGAAACTATGGCATCTACCTTATCTGAGTTAATTTCCCGCTTGTAAGGATGGTGCATAGTTATAAATCTCTGATTAATCTAGATTTAACTCAATTGAAAATCTCGTAACAGGCAGAGTATATCTATCATGTAAAAATCGCTCTGCATTGATAGAAGTTGTATCTATAACATTTTTTATTCCCGGTATCAAATTATAAATTTATAATCTAAATCCCCAATGTCTAACAACAAACTACTAGTAAAATTTGCTAAACCTTATCCAGCTAGGATATTTTTTACAATCTTGTTCGGATTTTATAGCGCTTTATTTAACGGTGTGGGTACGACACTGATTGTACCAGTAATTCTTCAAATAGTCGGTCAACCTGTAGATTTAACAGGCGCTCCACCAATTATTAAAGCTATTGTCTCTCCCTTTGATCAGGTTCCGCAAAGTTACCGCCTAGCAGTGATGGCTGGCTCAATTATATTTACAATTATTTTAAAAAATTTAGCTGGCTATGTGGGTACTTTGGTGTCGAGCTCTTTAACACGAACCTTGACATCAGATATGCGAGAAGCCGGCTTGAAGTTATTACTAGATATTGACATAGATTATTACAGCAAAATGAAAGTTGGTGATCTAATCAACAGCCTTGGGGGAGAAATTAGTCGTGCTGCTAGTGCTATAGGCGGTGTGATCAGGTTAATCATACTGGCAATTACGATTTTAGTTTTTGTGGCTTTGTTGCTATCAATCTCCTGGCAGTTGACCATTGTCACTACAATGTTGCTAACTTTGGTGACGTTCGTAAATCAGTATGCAATTTACCGCTCAAGAGATTTCGGTGCCCAACTTTCGGAGATGTCTAAAGCCTATTCCATTTCTGTGTTAGAAATGCTAAATGGAATTCGCCTAGTAAAGGCAACTGGAAATGAAAACAGAGAATATAAACGAATTCAAAAGCTAATTCGTGACCGAGAAAAAGCAGATTTTCAGTCTCAGGTAAATTCTGAGGCGATTACACCAGTTAGCGAGGTGACGGGCATTGTCGCCTTAATAATGATTGTCTTTTTGGGTCGTACCTTATTTGCCGACGAGCTTAGTTCCGTCTCAGCCGTTTTGATTACATATTTATTGTTGCTATTGCGACTGCTACCGTTTATTTCTCAGTTAAATACTCTTCGGAGTAGCTTTGCTAATACTGCTTCTAGTGTGGATATTGTCGCTGATTTTTTACGACAAGATAATAAGCCGTTCATGAGTAGCGGGATAATTCCTTATGAGAAATTAAAAGAGGGAGTGCATTTTAAGCACCTCTGTTTTTCCTATCCTAATCATCAAAATATAGTACTTCAAGACGTAGATTTATATTTACCACGCGGTACTACTCTGGCTTTGGTGGGTAGTTCTGGTGCTGGTAAATCAACAATGGCAGACCTCTTACCGAGATTTTATGACCCGACATCTGGCTGTATTACCCTAGACGGAATAGATTTGCGAGATTTCGATTTGAAATCGGTGCGAAAGGCGATGGGAATTGTCAGTCAAGATACGTTTCTCTTTAATGATTCGGTGCGGAACAATATTGCTTATGGACGACCGGAGGCTAGTGATGATCAAATTCTCACAGCCGCAAAGCGAGCAAACGCCTATGAGTTTATTAGCAAATTGCCCCAAGGATTTGATACGCAGGTTGGCGATCGCGGCGTGATGCTATCTGGTGGACAAAGACAAAGATTAGCGATCGCTCGCGCATTACTCCAAAATCCCGAAATTCTGATTTTAGATGAAGCCACCAGCGCTTTAGATACCGTTTCCGAACGCTTAGTACAAGCTGCACTTGATGATTTGAGCCGCGATCGCACCACCCTAGTAATTGCTCACCGCCTTTCCACAGTCCAAAAAGCCGATCAAATCGCCGTCTTAGACCAAGGAAGTGTAGTAGAAATCGGCACCCATAAAGAACTTTTACAAAAAGGTAGTTACTACTCACGCCTCTACTCAATGCAATTTACTGATCAGCCGGAAATTTCCACCAGAACTAATCCCAGCTTTAACCAAATTTCTCACGAACTGCGGACAAGGCTTAACTCCATGATTGGTTTCCTCGGACTATTAGTTGATGATTTAGTAGAGAATTCCGAAGAGCGGCAGGAATTAATTGAGGAATCATACAATTCAGCCTTAAGAGTTCTCAACGCCATTGATGTCTTCGACGATGTAGTTAACCTGAAAATTAACCAGCAGTTCTCGTCAGATGTAGACCAAAATCAAAATGGAAATAACCAGTATCAAAACTTTAGTTATATATCATCTGAGTTTCACACACGTCTCTATCCCCTCCTGATCTCTCTGCACTTGCTAGTCGATAAATTAGAATCCGAACCCCAAAAAGAAAATCGATTAATTGCAGAATCTTATCACTCTGCTATTTACTTACTAGATACATTAAAGCTTTTTGAGAATAGATAATTTGAGTTAATGCAATTAACAAAAGCATTTTTAACAAAATCTTGAAAAACCTATAATCAAAAACAATGATAAATTATTCAAAAAAAAATCAATATATTTTTTACACCGGAGAGCCATCACTACAACCAGACACAGCACACGAAATTCATGATGTTCTGTGTGCCAATGCAGCAGCTAATTTAGGCTACTCCTCAGTTTTAATCTATCCAGATAAAAAATCTTCTGTTAATCTACTATCGTTAATTTATCCTTATCAACCCAAAAGACCCCACAGAGAATTTATCGAATTTTACGATGTTCAAGAAAAGCTCAAAATTGCTGCATTGCCAATGCCTTGGCCTATTGATAAAATAGGTGGTAAATTTACTAACTCCAATACAGTAGTAACCAAATATTATTTACCGATTCATATCCTGCCTAATGCTAAAGTTATCCACACACGGGATTGGAACTTTGTCAAGGCCGCAGTCAAAAATGAAATTCCTACTATCTATGAACGTCACTACTTTCAAGACCAAAAATTTGAGCCGGAAATTCTCCACAGTCCTTATTTTAAAATAGCCATAACTCAGTCTGAACCCATCCGGCAAAGCTTAATAGAATATGGCATGCCATCGGAAAAAGTCGTTTGGCTACATAACGGATTCAATCAATCATTTTCAGTCAGACAGCCCCAAGAAGCCGAAACATGGCGTCAAGAATTGCTTATAAATGGACGTAAGCATTTAGTTGTCTATTCCGGTGCTTTGTATCCTTTCAAAGGTGTTAATCTCTTAATTGATTCTGCTAAAGAATTGCCACAAATTCAGTTTGTAATCACAGGAGGTACAGAAGCACAGGTGCAAGCATACCAACAACTAGCCAGAGAGAAAAATGTAGAAAACGTTAAATTATTAGGCTGGATACTTCCACGGGAACGATTAGTCAGCTTGTTTCAAGCAGCTGATATTTTAGTTCATCCTCACTGCGCTGGAAAATCAGCAGATTTCACGAATCCAGTTAAGTTTTTTCAGTATATGGCTGCTGGCACTCCTATAGTTGCAACTGAGATTCCACCTTTAATGGAATTCAAGACATCACCTTTAATTGCCAGTTGGTGTACGCCAGATAACCCGCATAAACTTGCCCAATCTATTCAACATACTTTAGAAACCTATCCCAGAAAAATAGAGGGTTATGCAGCTAGTATAGATTTTGCCCAGCAATTTTCTTGGGAGAATAGAATTACCAAAATATTAAGCTACTTAGAAGAAGATCAGCGTCCACCAATTCTGGGATGACGGTACAAAAATTAACTGAAAACTAACTACGAATAAATACGATTTATGACTATCAAAACTGTTGGCATGATTAGCAGCTATTCAGGTCTTGCTAAAACCAGAGATTGGTTATGGCAACAAACCCCGCACTCCTTTGGTGTTTGGGACAACATCCAAATGTTGAAAATAGCGGAAAAGCCAGACTTTCTGTTGCTATATCAGTTTGATTTTCCCCAACCATCCCCACAACCATCTTGGTTAGATATTGTTCGTAAACGACAACAAAAACCAGAAATAAATATAGAATCTCTATTATGTGGTGTGCCGAAAGAGCGGATTATTTATTCTCTCCGCGAACCGCCTTTAAACGAGATTGTAGAAATAAATAAGCGGAATTATCAGGAAGCTCAAAAGTATTGTGGTCATGTTTCTGGCCCCGATGACTTTGCGCCCAATCCCGATTATATGCCTGCTATTTGGTATCATGGCAAATCATTTGAGGATTTAAATGAAATGCCAACGCCGGAAAAAATTGCCCCATGCAGTTGGATTACTTCGGGAATTAACCGGACAGCTAACCATCGCGAGCGCTTAGACTTTTTGAAATCATTGCAAGCCAGCGAGACTAAGTTCGATTTGTATGGGCGGGACTTACCTGCATGGTCACCAACAAAAGGTGAACTTGGTCACAAATGGCATGGAATGGCACCATACTACTACAATCTGGCAATTGAAAACTATGCAGAAAATAGTTGGTATGTAAGTGAGAAACTTTGGGATAGTTTACTTGCTTGGTGTCTACCAATTTATTATGGTGGACCGGCGGCTGATAAATTATTGCCACCCGGTAGTTTTTTGCGGTTGCCCAGTTTAGATGAAAAAGGCATTGCCTACATCCAAGAAGTGACAGCTACACCTGATGCTTGGTATGCTGCTAAAGATGCGATCGCAGAAGCACGTCAAATCATTTTACGCAAATTAAACTTACTTAACTGGTTGTCAAACTTTGTTGCTCAACACTCATAAATTATGAATGGTATTTGTACCCTTGGCAATGATTATGTTTTCGATCAACTGGTGGCTTTGCTCAACAGCATTGATGTTATCTTGGGTTCAGAAACTCCTGTTTGTATCTATCCTTTCGATGATCAAACACAACGAATTGCTAATGAAATAGCTAAACGCCCTAATGTATTTCTTTACGATAATCAAGAATCAATCAATCGCTGGGATCAATTTATGCTAGAGGCCAGTCCTGCTAGTATGAACAAAAATAAATACAGAATTTATGGTGGTCATCGACGATTTTGTGCATTTGATGGGCCTTTTGATCGATTTGTTTATTTGGATGCTGATACTCTAGTGATGAATTCACTAGATTTTATTTTTCAGAAATTAGATGAATATAACTGTGTTGTCTACGATTTTCAGTTTAAACATCCAGATAAAGTTTATAAAATTCCTTCAGTTAAACTACTACAAGTTTTTGATGAAAATCGCATTAAAACAGAAATATTTTGTTCAGGATTTTACGCTTCTAAAAAAGGACTGTTTGAACCAGATAAATTAGATAAATTGTTATCTTATTTAAGAGCAGGTGAGAGGGAAATACTCTATCCAACAGGAGATCAACCAGTTATCAACTATATGTTTATGAGGTCTGACATTCCAGTTTATAACTTTGCCCATCACTTACCAAATCATCAAATTACAGGAAACTCTGTTACTTCTGAACATTTTGAAGAAAAAGATAAAATTCTTTATGACAAAGGTAATCGCCTAACTTACCTTCATTACATTGGGATTCCTCCTAATATCAATCAAGCAGTCTGTGCAGGAGAAAATCTTGAGTTTCCCTATCGAGATTTATTTCTCTATTATCGTTATTTACACGAACCAGAGAAGCGTCCAGTCTTTAAAAATCCTCCGAAGAATTATAATGACGCTCCAACACCAAATTTACTTACAAGAGCTTTGCGAAAACTTAAGTTAATTAACCAAGGATAATTTATGAGTAGGGGCATTTATATAGTTGCTAATGACCGCGTTATTGATAATGCGATCGCTTTACTCAATAGCATTCGTTACTATGACCCAGAAGTGACCGTTTATCTCATACCTTTTAATGAAAATTATCACAAAGTAGCAGAACAGCTTGCTACCTTACACAACGTCCAAATCTTCCCAGATTTAGAACTTATTGATACATTTACGAAACGCATCGGAGAAATTTTTGATCGAGATTTCCTCGCCTTACCCAACAAAATGCGTAAACTAGTGGCGTGGTTTGGGCCTTTAGATGAATTTATTTATATTGATACGGATATTGTCGTTTTTGAAAAAATCGCCGACAATTTAGACAAGCTTTCAGAAGTTGATTTCTTCTGCTGTGATTACCACCATGCTAATGATAAGCTGCGAAATATCTTTTCCCCATTTGTGAAAGAGCAGCAAATTTTTTCCGATGCTCAACTTCAAGACGTTTTCAACAGTGGCTTTTGGAGTTCGAGAAAAGGAATTATTACCGAACAGCAAATGGATGAAGCTTTGCGTGAGTGTGCAGCACATCGAGAATATTTCGATTTTTCGGAAGGAGTTACAGACCAACCAATTTTAAATTATCTTGTTCTCAAACTAATTTCTAAACGTGGAAATCTCGTCAAAATTCCTGGGGGAGGGCCTGGTAGTTGGGCGGGTTCACAAAATTTCCAACAGCAAGACTACGCCCTCTATGACCGAGGAAAACGACTAAAATATCTCCACTGGGCTGGTACGCGGATGAAAAGTGGTTGTCCCTATTGGCAATTGTGGGAACACTATCGCTATCTCCATCAGGGCAAATTGGCTTTCATCCCCAAACTGACTCGCCGTTTATTTCCCTTTGTTGCTGCCCATAGTTAATATTAGGAGTATCCCCAATGAGCGATGGCATTTACATCTTAGCGAATGATGTTGTCTATGATCAATTAGTTGCATTGCTCAATAGTATAGAAGCTAATGCTGGTAGAAAAATCCCTGTTTGTGTAATTCCATATAATGATCAGTTAGACAAAGTAAAGGCAGAGATTGCATCTAGAGATAATGTCACTTTATTTGAAGACTCTGATTCCATAGACTACTGGGATAACTTTGCTACCCAGATATGGAAAAATTACCCTAGAGCACAAAAAACTTGGCGAGAGTGGGGCTTCCCAGAACTCTATGTTCTACCAATGCACCGCAAATTGTGTGCTGTGGATGGTTCCTTTGATAGATTTATTTATTTTGATGCAGATACCTTGTTAATGGGGCCTGTAGATTATGTATATGAAAAATTAGATGCCTATGATTGGGTAGTCAATGATTTTCAGTATAAGTCTGATTTAAAATTTATTTTTGATGGTTCGGCAGAGCAGATGCAGCAAGTTTTCAACTCAGATAACTTGCAATCTAAAGTATTTTGTGCTGGTTGGTTTGCTACTCAGAAAAATATTTTTTCTAAAGCTTTAAGAGGCGACTTACTCGACAAACTAATAGCGGGTGAAGCTGAAGTGATGTGTTGTTTAGGTCCTGACCAATCTTTATTTAACTACATGGTGTTGAAAAGTGCAATTTCCTATTATAACTTTGCTTTTCATGACTGCGAACAAGCAACTGGTAATCACTGGAGTTCTCAATTTGATGTGGTAGATAATATCCTATACGACCAAGGTCGGAGGTTGACATACTTACACTATATGAGTATATCTTCTTCAGCTTTTACGAGGCTTTGTGGGAGTGAAGATGTTGATATTCCTTACCGCGATGTTTTCTTGTATTACCGCTATTTAAAATCGCCTGAAAAACGTCCTCAAAGCTTTACCCACCCTAGCCAGCTAACGCTGATGCAAAAGTCTATTATCAGTTTTATTCAGCAAAAAGTCAATAATATTAAGCTAAAATATCGTAACTTTAAGGATAAAATTACTCAATAATTGTGCAAAAATTAACTTAGAAGTTTTTTATTGAATTAGCTACTATGTGAATCATCTCAACATAGCTTGACAGCAATTTAGCCCAGCTAAAACGCTCATAAATGAACTTATGACGCTGATAAAATTTAGATTTATCTCCATTTTCGGATAGTACTTGACTAATTAAATCTGCCAAACTTCTCTTGTGTGTAAAATCGCCAAAATACCCTTCCTTTTCAAAGATGTAACGGGTGATGCCATAATCATGAACTATACAGGGTAAGCCGTATGACATTGCCTCTAAAAACACCCTTCCTAGTCCTTCGCTGAGGGAAACTAACACGAAAGCATCTGCAATTTTATAGTAGTTTGCAACTTCATTAGAGGCTACGGTTCTCCCTTGAAAATTTTCAGCGCCCAATAAGCTGTTACCTAGTTCAATAATTTCGGTTGAACTTCCATCCTGTTGGCCTAGCAGCAAAAGGTAAGGACGTGGTTCAGGTAAACTAGCAACTTCACGAATTAAATAATCCATACGCTTAGGTTTTTTGCTGATGTAACCTACTGAAAGAATTAAAGGTGTTTTCTCAGGTAGTCCTAGTTTATTTCTTAAAGCCTCTTTTTCAGAAGGCAAAAGTATTTGTAATTCAGCAGGTATTTCCGTCCCATAAGTAACTAGAGTTTGTTTCTGAGCAGGTATCCCTGCTTTTAAACAGTACTGAAGATGCTGAGGAGCAATTTGTTGTATAAAGTCACAGTTGGCAAAAATAGGAGACTTTGATCCGAGTGGCCCACCATTACAAAAAAGTAATTTATAGCTTTGTTTGGTAAAACGCCGCCAATGCGCGAGAAAATTACCAATGTCGTTATCACTAAAGTAAATTACATCTGGTTTCTCTGTTTGGATGTGTGGTATGAGACTCAAAAAAAAGGATATTTGCTCTACAAAATAGTTACTAGTTTTAGTGTATTTAGCTATCCTACAGGCTGTTCTAGTATCACGGGGGAAATTCCACAAAGGAATTTCTTTTGCTTTTGCTTTTCCACCACCTTTAAAAAGGATTATATCTAGAGAAGGCTCTTTTGATAGTGCCTGAAATGCTTGTTCGGCAAAAGACTCATATCCCCGCATAACGTGACCAAGACCTGTACATATCAAAAAGACTTTAAGTTTCATGATTTTAATCTTTAGTTACAAATAATATGTTTCAAAAAATAGATGTGCAATTTCTAGCATTTTTCGGTTGTGGTGCAATACACCCTGATAAGGGAAAGGGGCTAGATTAGTGTATTCCATCCACATCAAAACTGCTGTAATTATTTCAAAGCAGAAATACCTTGCATCTGCTGATTAGCGGTAATAAAAATTAAAGTTACTCAATGCTGCCAGTCTTAAACACAACGAACGATAGTAATAGTCGATAAATCTATCTATCCGACTATCCGATTTCAATTAAACACTATATTTACATATATAATGCGGGTAGTGACTACTGTAATAATACCTATTTTTATCCGATTACCAAATCCCATCTAAGTCCTAACAGATATGAAGACGTGATTAATAGCATCTCTACAAAGCCTTGACAAATCCTGATCCAAAAAGTATAAATGCTCACCAGTGATGGTGAGCATTTAGGTTGATTTGTATATTAGTAAACTGTCCTAGATATCAATACAGTTCAGTCAATAAGAACTTAACCATATTGTTTTAAATCTATGACATAGAATCTAAATCTAAAGATTGCATTCCTTCGCGTTCTATAAATGTCATCATACTTCCCAGCTGCAACCAAACTAATAAACAAGTAAACAGACTAATTGGTAGACCTACTCCTAAAGCTAAAGAGGAGGGGAAGCCAAATATTTCTAAACCTGAAGACAGAAATAGACAAGTACCGCCAGTTATGCCGATAAATGGCACAAGTAATTGTTTGAGTGAGGAACGGGGCTTAGTATTTTCTGTACGTTCGCTTGGCCATTTCTGCACAATAACTTTCAAAGTGCCAGATAATGCCAAACCAGATGTTAATGCTGTCAGAAAGCCAACAAGTAACAGAAAATAAGGGGGTTGCAGAGGAAAATAGTACATGAAAACTCCTGATTTATATTAAAGATTTTTTACTTTTTATTTGTTGATTGGTTTCCAGTAAAAGACTCCAGGAATATAGCTTTTGGGAGGATAGCAGCTGCGCCTTCTTTGGATAACTCTGTTAAAATGCTGATCGCTATATTTAATAAACGATCCGGTTTTAAGTCATCTTTAACGAGATTCCACAGGCGTTGGACATCTTCGGTGTGCAGGCGGTCATCTTCGGTGAGAGCAAGCACCATCTGTCGCCGCAGAAACTTGCCTTCTTCCGATATTAAATATTGGAACCCCATCTGGGCTGTGGGCAATACATCAAAGTTGTTATCAGTACGAGCGATCGCAATTAAATTCTCTAACCGCTGCCACTGAAATTTACCATCTTTGAATAACACATTCAATAATCGCCGCTGTAAGTCGGCCGATTCCCCTGTCAGCAACCGCCGTGCTATATAAGGATAACCGACTTCAACAATTTTGAAATTCGGGTTGAGGCTAAGGGCAATACCTTCTTGAGTCACAAGGGAACGAATAATCAAAGCAAACTTCGCCGGAACTCGGAAAGGATATTCATACATCAGTTCCGAGAATTCATCGGTAATAGTTTTAAAGTTAAAATCCTTGACATTTTTGCCAATAGCGTTTCCTAGCACCGCTTCTAATGCTGGCACTATCGGGCAAATATTCGTGTCTGGAGTCAAAAATCCCAATTTGACAAAATCTTCGGCTAAGTCGGTATAGTCTTTATTCACCAAATGCACTAGCGCATCTACCAGCGTTTCTTTGGTGGTTTCCTCCAACTGATCCATCATGCCGAAATCAATGTAAGCCATACGTCCATCAGGCATCGCAAACAAATTGCCGGGATGGGGGTCAGCATGGAAGAAGCCGTATTGTAAGAGCTGTTGCAATCCTGAAGTTACACCAATTTGGATGATCCCTTCTGGGTCTAAACCTGCTTCACGAATGCGTTTAGTGTCTGTCAGCTTGAAGCCATTAATCCATTCCAGGGTTAAAACGTGGGTATTGGTGTAACGCCAGTAAATGCCTGGAACTTTTACTTGCGGGTCGTTGCGGAAGTTGAGAGCAAATTTTTCGGCGTTGCGGCCTTCATTAATATAGTCAATTTCCTCAAATAACTTTGTGCCAAACTCGTCCACAATTAAAGTTAGGTTGTGACCGAGATTTAAAGGCAACCAGGGAGCTAGCCAACCTGCTCCCCAACGCATCAGATATAGGTCACGTGTGATTACTGGGTGTAAGTTTGGGCGTTGCACTTTGACTGCGACTTCTTCACCACTGACCAGACGACCACGGTATACCTGACCCAAGCTAGCAGCAGCTACTGGGTTAGGTGACAGTTCGCTAAAACTTTCGTGAATCGGGCGGTCTAGTTCAGTTTCGATAATCTGGTAAGCGATCGCATTATCGAAAGCTGGTAACTGATCTTGTAACTTGATCAGTTCTTCTAAAAAATCTTTGCGTATCAGGTCAGGCCGGGTGGAGAGGGCTTGACCAACTTTAATAAAAGTCGGGCCCAGTGCGGTGAGCAGTTCTCGCAACTGGATAGCTCGTTTACCCTTGTTCTGCTCAACTTGATCTTGCCATTCGTCCCACTTCAGACTGAGTATAAATCCTGCAAAAGACCAGATAATTCTCAGCAGTCGCCCCCAAGCTAACCAGGGACGGTAACTATAGTAGCGAGCGATCGCATCTGGATTATAGAGTTGTAGCTGAGTAGGTTGAAACTGACCCACGCCTTTATTTGCCTCTTCAACTGAAAAATTTACAATGATTGTTTTTCTCCTAAGCCACAAGTTAGTTGCAAGTTTAGGATAGCGGTAGTCTTTTATCTAAAACAACTAGAACTTTACCCTTTGGGGATAGTGTTCGAGACGTTTTTAGCTGATGTTACTGCCTAGATTTATTTATCTTTATTCTTAATTATACTTTATAAAACTACAACTAATTACTCCAGTTTCCGATGATTTTATCTTTTCTTAATTATACTTTATGTAAATATAAATATTTAATATGCAAATTTCCGGAGCATATGAGAACACAGTAACCGTGTTTGCTATCAGCTACATCAAAAATAAACTTTTGCCAGAGAGTGTAGATTTAGAAGCTTTTTGATTGATTATATTATGCAAATTTATCATTAAGATTATAGCGTTAAGTACAGCTTTGGTAATTGGTAGTGATTTTGCCACAATTACCAATTACCAATTAGCTACTTTTAATTATCATGTAGTGCTATTTAGATTTGGCCTCCAAGTTTTCTAAACGGCTTCTCAATTCTTGGTTTTGTTGTTTGAGTTGGTCGAAATCTTCACGCAATTGACGCAGGGTTTTTTCGGAACCAATGTTCTTTTGCACCTTAGAAATTTCTTCTTCAGCATAGCGACGTACACGCCCATCGGCTGTTTGTTCAGCTAGCGATCGCAAAACCCCCACTGCTTTAGGTATTTCCATTTGTCCTAATGCTGCTGCTACCGCCACTTGCGTTAAAAAGAAGGTTTCTTTGGCTAGTTCGGTTAATTTTTCTAAAATCCGTTCCAAATTAACCGGACTTTGACCTACAGAAATCTTTCCTAAAGCGCGAATTGTGGCTAAACGTAGGGGTTGTGGTACACCAAGTTTGGTATATTCGATCAGTAGATTTAAAGCTGCTTCCGAGGTTTTGAATTCAGCTAAACCGGCGATCGCACCACTCCGCACAACTTCATTCAAACTTGCCTTTTCTTCTAAAACGGATTTTAGCAGCTTTAATACCTTGTCTTCCTTGGGTTTATCCTCCAAGTTTGCCGATGCGATCGCCCCGATCACCCGAGAAGCTGCTGCTTCTACGTAGTAGCTAGGATCGCCTTTTTGCACTAATCCTTTCACAACTTTATAGCTTTCAGCAGTTTTGATTTGAGCAAGTGCTTCCACTACAGATCGTCGCACGTAAGCATTTTTATCTTTTAACCCCAGAACTAAGCCATCAAAGGCTTGGTCTAAATTAATTTTGGCTAGTTGTTTCGCCACTTCCACACGCACACTCCACAATCGCTCATTTTTGAGCGTCGCAGATAGGGCAATAGTCGCTTCTAACCCGCCTTTTTTCGCCAAAGCTTCTGCTGCATAGATGCGCGAAATCGGGTTAGGATCAAATTCTAACTGTGCTTTTAACTCCGATATTGGATACTCTAAAGCTACTGTTTTCAGGTAATTATTCCCCACATCAAAACTGATAAATTGGGGCTTATTTTCTAGGGGAAAATAGAAGCTTTGTTCACGTTCATTCACCCGCACGACAAAAGTTTTTAGTTGTGAGTTATTTTTAACTCCTAACTCCTGTACAGACGCGATTAATCGCGTCTCTACTGACTGTTGCGTATAGCCAAAACCAATAGGTATTTTTAGATCAAACAAATCCTTACTGCCATTTTTATCTTCAGCAGCTTGGGTTTGAGTTACCGTAATTTTTGCCAAATTAGCATCCCCATCCCAAGAGTAAGCTACTTTAAAATCGGGATGACCACCACGATAAACGTATTGGTCAAAGAGGAACAAAAGATTATGTCCGGTAGCCTTTTCAATCGCCCTGAGTAAGTCTACTGTTTCTACGGTTTTGTGGGCATTATCTTGGATAAATGTTTGAATTGCCTGCCAAAACAATTCATCTCCCAATTGCGCCCGAACCATGTGATAAACACAAGATCCTTTTTCGTAGATGTGGCGATCGTAAAGTTCAATAGCTTCTCGGTAAATATGTGTTACCATTGGGCGGCGGTAACGGCTGCTATCTTCACTGAAGTAACGACCAGCTTGCAATAAACGATAGCAAGCTGCTTCTTCTGGACTATATTCTTCTTCTGTCCACATCACCTCAGAATAGGAAGCCATCCCTTCCTTAATCCAAGCATGAGACCAATGCTTAATTACCACCAAATCACCAAACCACTGGTGCGCGAGTTCGTGGACAACTAAACTTTCGGTGTTGCGGTTATCTAAGGCGGCGCGTTCATCCAGCAAGCATCTATCTGTTAACAGGGTTGTGGAGGTGTTTTCCATCCCGCCAAAGATGAAGTCATCGACGCAAACTTGGGCGTATTTCGGGAAAGCATAGGGATAACCATACTTTTCGCTCAAAAATTCGATCATCCGCGGAGTTTTGCCCATGCTGCGTTTAGCATCTTCCTCCCGTCCCTTTTCTACGTAGTAGGTGACTGGTTTCCCCTGCCACTCGTCCCGAATTTCAGCAAAATCACCTACTGCCAAAGTCATCAAGTAGGTAGGATGAACTTGTTGCTGTGACCAATGGTAGATTTTGTAATCACCATCTTCTGTGGTGTCAATCAATTCGCCGTTGGAAATAGCTACCAGAGGGTTGGGAACACGCACGCGAATTTCAGAAGTAGACAATTGTCCGGGATAGTCAAAGCAGGGGAACCAAAAGCGAGAGTCTTCGTCTTCTCCCTGAGTCCAAACTTGGGTGGGCTTGTTTGGGTAGTGCTTGTCTGGTTGAATAAAATAAATACCGCGTTGCGGTTTTACTACTGAGTAGGCGATCGCAATCAGCAAGCGTTTACCAATCTGGGTTGCTTGCGAAAGTTGAATGGAAAGCTGTTCCCCGTCATAGTCAAAATTTTCTCGCACCTGATCCACTTGCACAGACTCGATATTCAGGTTAACAGCATCCAAAGTCAAACGGTCAATCCCATTACGGATTGGCAAGAGGCGAATGTTACAGCTGCCCTGATAGCTTTGCTTGGGGATATCCAAGCTGAGATCGAGAAAAATATGCTCTACCTGTCCGGGGCGATCAGGGTTGTAGTGTGGTCTTGCTCCCGGTAACTCAAAAGGCTTGTGTCCCTTATCATCTGTATCAAAATAAGACTTCGACATTGATCCTTACTGACCTTGTAATTCTGAAAACTCTGGCTTGAGTGGATGTAGTTAAGCAAAATTGCGGTGTCTAAATATATTTCCCTCAACAGGGCATTACGGAGGTGATAACTCCCCTTTGGGATTGGGGGATTGAAATTAATCTCACCCGAATTTCCGAAGATCGGCTGCCGATCTTTGGACTTTTTCCATATCCCTACCGCATTTACTTTTCCTGATATTTTGCACTTTTTTGTCATCGGGTCAAGAGTCTCTTGCACCTCGATCGATTCTCGTTAACTACAAAAACTCCTAATTATTCTTATAACTTAGGATAGCTTGCTACTGCTAAACAGGCTATTTTGTTTGAGATGAACAGCATAGCATTTGCGGATTCGCTCATCATCCCTTTGAAGTATTTTTTGAGAGTAATTTTAGACCGCTAACTTATAGCACTACTAATTTTATCAGTAAATACCGATCAATGAGCGAAAATTATGAACAAATCCGCAAATACAATGACACTTGTATAAATCTCGACGACAATCTGAGCAAAATGAGGATAACAAAATGCCTGAAAGTAAATCAAAGTTTTTCATTCCTGCTGTTGGTGCTGCTGTAGTTGTAGCTGGAAGTATAGCGGCTTACACGTATTTTAAAAGCCCATCAGGAGGTAGTTCCGACGCTCTAGACAGTGCGAAAGTTGTACCTTCAACAGCATTGATGGCAACTTATATTACTACTGACTCTCAAGGCTGGGCAAAGTTACAGCAGTTTGGCACTCCAGAAGCACAAAAGTTAGTGGCAAAAGGTCTGGAAAATTTCAATAAGCAAGTGTTCAGTAACAGTAACCTTTCTTATGAAAAAGACATAAAGCCTTGGGCTAGTGGTGTGATGATTGCTGTACTGCCAGCAAATCCTGTCAAGCAGGTGCAGTTAAACGTGCCATCTGGGGCACTTAATGTACCAACAAATTTACAGCAGAAACCGAATATCCTGATAGTGGTGGGAATCAAAGACAAACTCAGCGCCTTGAATTTTGCGAATAAATTGAAGTCAGAAAAAGGGGTGAAATTCCAGGAATCTGACTACCAAGGTCAAAAAATTATCGAAACTACACAAAATGGCAAGCCTACATATAGTGTAGTTTTAAATAATACTCACTTGGTATTAGCCCCGGAAAAGCAAGCTGTAGAAAAAGCAATTGACACCTTTAAGGGACAGTCTTCTTTTGCCAGTAAAGAAGATGCCAGCAGCATTCTCAACCAAGGAGTGGATGTTAAAAACAGCCTCGCCCAAATTTATGTACCAGACTATGCAGGCATGGTACAGCAATTATCAGCCGCAAGTCCGCAGGCAAAGCAGTTACCTGCACAAACCCTGACGCAACTTAAGCAGATAAAATCTGTGGTAGCGGGTGTTGGTGTTGATGATGCAGGAGTGCGGCTAAAAGCGATCGCCAATTTAGATCCGCAACTAAATAAATTTCAGTATCAATCAACTCCTGGGAATATAGTCGAGCAATTTCCGATTGATACCTTTGCTCTGATTAGCGGAAGTGGCATCAGCCGTGGCTGGGAAACGGTAGTAGAACAGTCCAAAGATTATCCCCAAATGAAGCAAGCTTTGGAACAAGTGCGATCGCAACTGAAATTTGTGAATATTGACCTGGATAAGGATATTTTTGGCTGGATGAATGGGGAATTCGCCTTTGGTGCGATTCCATCAAATCAAGGGGTGTTAGCAAGTGTTGGTTTTGGAGGTGCTTTAGTATTTGATACTAGCGATCGCAAAACTGCCGAAGCCACTTTCACAAAATTGGATATCCTCGCCAAAACCCAACAAATCAACATCTCCAACAGAAATATTGGTGGTAAAGATGTAACTGAATGGCAAATTCCCCGACAAGGAGCTTTATTGGCGCATGGTTGGCTGGATCAAGATACTTTATTTGTAGCTCTTGGTGGCCCAATTGCTGAGGCAGTGAGCGATCGCAAAAATCAATCTCTTGACAATAGCGACGCCTTCAAAGCCGTTACTGGTTCTTTGCAAAAGCCCAACGCCGGCTATTTCTACCTGGATATGGATAAAACTAAAACTGTGCCCCTGATCAATAGTTTTATCGGGAGGAACGCCGATACCATCACCATCCTGGGTTCCATTCGTGGTTTTGGTGTTACCGCCACTAGCCCGAATAAATCCACCAGTCAATTGGAGATGTTGTTAGCTCTCAAGCCTAATACTGTAAAATAGGGCATTGAGCATTGAGCATTGGGCATTGGGCATTGGGCATTGGGCATTGTTTATTCTCCTCGTCTCCCTCATCTCCCTCGTCTCCCTCATCCCCCTCATCCCCCTTGTCTCCCTCATCCTAGCCACTCGACAGGAAAGAAGAAGCTATGAGTCAGGAACCTGAAATAACAGCCAATGATGAGATGAGACCTGAGTACGATTTCTCAGGCGGTGTTCGTGGCAAGTACTATGAAGCTTATGTGCAATCAAGTAATGTTGTGGTTCTTGATCCAGATGTAGCAGAGATATTTCGAGATTCGGCTTCCGTCAATGAAGCATTGCGATTGCTTGCGAAGATTGCGAAGTCTGTCGCGATCTAACAATCGCTTTGCAGCCGACTGAAGGAAGCCTCTGGTGCTGAGTTCAAGGTTATTTGCAGCCCCTGAACGCAGCTCGCCAATCTCCAGATGTCAAGTTTCTATTTACTTCTAGACTGCTGTCCAGCAAGTATGTCATAAGTAGAAAAGGCTGTTAACTGCAAACTGATTTATGACTGCTGCTGTAAACACTAATCTTGGCTTTGCTTCCCGCTTGGTGAATGGAATATTGGCAATCAAGCCTTTAGCCAACCTAGCCAAACATCAAGCTAGACAAATGATGATTAAACGTGCCGAGACAATTGGTGTGCCTTGGACGCAAGAAGTCGAGACACTACAGGCGCTTGATTGGAATGCTGATCTAGCTCAAGTAGAAAATCCCCAGCTTTCCTACCCCGATTACTACGTCACCTCATTCCATGCCTACGAAACCGGAAATCTCAGTTGGCAAGCCGCTTTTGAGGTAGAACCTGCTGCTTACGCTGTCCACGCTAAGATTTGGCAGGACGCTGAAGCACAAGGCGATCCGATGCTGCGCCAAAGTTACCACAATATCCTCAAAAGTCAAATCCCTAACGAGCCGCAAAATATCTTAGATGTAGGGTGTAGTGTTGGCTTGAGTAGTTTTGCCTTACAAGCAGTTTATTCTCAAGCTAAAATTATCGGCTTGGACTTATCTCCCTACTTCTTAGCCGTTGCCAATTACCGCGCCCAACAACGTCAAGCTAAAATCAACTGGCTTCATGCCCAAGCTGAATCTACTGGACTACCTGATGCCTCTTTTGATTTAGTTTCCATTTTCCTGATGTGCCACGAATTGCCCCAATCAGGAACCCGACAGATTTTAGCTGAAATGCGGCGTGTGCTGCGTCCGGGTGGCTACTTGGCAATCATGGACATGAATCCCAAATCTGAAGTTTACCAGAAAATGCCAGCTTACATTTTGACGTTGCTTAAAAGTACTGAACCGTATTTAGATGAATATTTTGCTTTGGACATTGAGCAGGCTATTGTTGAAGCGGGTTTCCAAACTCCCACTATCACTAACAATACTCACCGTCACCGCACAATAATTGCTCAGGTGAGTGGTTGATTTATCTCTACTGCTATGGGCAGCAATACCACCGTTGCTGCTGCTAGGCTACTACTACTATCGGGTGCCATTTGCCCCACCTCTGGTAAAGTTGCTGATGTTCTTTATCATCGGGGTAATATCTGGGATCTTAGCCCTGAGCCTCGAATGGATTTTTGAAACTGTCGCCAACTCTTTTGTAGACTGGCATCAGATCAAGCGATGTCTGCCGACAAGCCGCTGCGCGTCTACGCTTCCTGGTATAGCCTTGCGACAGCTGGTAGAAGTGGGTTTAATTGAAGAAGGCTGCAAGTTGATAGCAGTTGTTGTCCCAACCTGCTATCTACAACGCAGGTATCGATTACTTCAGTCTACCGTTTTCTTGTTCACTATAGCCGTTGCCCTTGGATTTACTGCCGAGGAGAACTGGATTTACCTTTTCCACGATACCGCATCAATTTTTGACCGTATTATTGGCACGCCAGTACATGCCATGTTTTCTGCGCCTTGGGGGTATGCCTTGGCAATATACATTTCCTCGCACACTCGGTTAAATCGAGACAGGAATTTCATTTTTAGGGCTTGGCTAAATTCTCTAATCTGTCATGCCCTAGTTAATGTCCTATCTAGTGCTTGGCGTTACTCACTACCCCTGCATTTCCTTAGCTATGGTTTATTTCCATTTCTATTGTGGATGTTTTGGCGGCTAGAACAATTACTCCGAAAAGTGCAAGGTAAACCCGCCATTACCCTGATTTTGCACCGTACACCCCAGCGGCGTTACTGGCAGAGGAGTTTAGTGCTGTTTGCCCTGGTGCTGGGTGGAAATGCTATTTTTGGGCTGTTTCTCTTAGTCAGGATTCTTAGTCCTTTGAGTCCGTCGAAACTTTTTGATCGTGATATTTTATGGTTTATATTTAGTCGCTTTTTATTAAATCTCTTTTTTGGAGTTTTAGCTTGGGGCATTTATCGCTATTTGCGACATTCCGCCCGTCGTCGGTATTTTTAAAATATGATTTAGGAAAATGCTAGGGGGTTTCTATGCAAACAGCTCCAGTGCGTTGGACGACTGCTGATCTAGAGTTCTTTGCTAGCGATCGCAGGAATCGCTATGAGATTATTGATGGAGAACTATTTGTGACTAAAGCGCCTAACTGGGATCATCAAACGAGCTGCGCCAATATTGTTACAGTTCTTAAGATTTGGTCAGATGAAAATGGTTTAGGTCAGGCTGCGATCGCACCTGGAATTATTTTCTCAGATTCTGACAATGTGATCCCTGATGTGGTGTGGGCAAGTCATGAACGTTTAAAATACTTGCTAGATAAGGCTGGACACCTGACAGGCGCACCAGAGTTAGTAGTAGAGGTTTTATCTCCCGGTGCAAAAAACGAGAACCGCGACAAGGAAACAAAGCTAAAGTTGTACTCGGTGCAAGGGGTTCAGGAATATTGGATTTGTGATTCTATACAGAAGAAAGTTGAAGTTTATCGTCGTGAACAGGCTGCATTAAAGTTAGCAATTACTTTATTTAGTCAAGATGAATTGACAAGTCCTTTGCTACCTGGTTTCAACTGTTTAGTTAGTAAACTTTTCTAGTTGGGCATTGGGCATTGGGATGATATAAATTCCCTATGTCCTATGCCTAAATTTTCAATTACCTAAACTCGTGCTAATATTGGCTGATTCATGGCTGCACTGGCTGAATCTGATTCTGACTCAGTACAGTAGATTTCGCAGGAGTTATTGGGACTTTCAATCAATTTTACTTTGTAAAGTTTAGCTCCCAATTCCTGAATAGGCGATCGCAGTAAATTACTAATGTAAAGTGCGATATTCTCAGCAGTGGGCACAACTTCGGCAAAGTAAGAAATATCTTTGTTTAAAAAGGTGTGATCGAATGGCTCAATCACATAATCTTCTACCACTTGATTCAGCGCACCTAAATCAATAATCATGCCAGTACGTGGGTCAATTTTACCTTTGACAGTTACTTCTAAATGATAGTTGTGTCCGTGACCGTGGGGACGAGCGCACTTACCATAAATCTCAGTGTTTTCTTCGTTACTGAGGTTAGGATCAGCTAGCCGATGGGCGGCGCTAAAATGAGTACTGGTGGTGAGGTAGGCTTCCATTGTGTTTCCCATATAATCTGCCCAAAGTTCAGGATGTTCAAATAATTGCACACGGACTAGAGGCAAATGGGGTGCTAGACGCTGCCAGATAATCCGTGCAATATTCTCAGTGGTGGGTAGAGTTTCTTGAAATTCTGCCCACACATCGTTGAGATAAGAGAAGTCCAATTGACTGCTAACTTCCCGTTTGATTACGTGTTTCACATCAGACAAGTTCAGCACCATGCCATATCTATCCAATTCCCCAGCTAGGGATATAAATAAGACATAGTTATGTCCGTGTCCAGGAAATCTAGAACAAGCACCAAATTTTTTAATATTCTCGGCTTCACTCAATTCTGGCAACCAATAGCGATGACTTGCTGAAAACTGGGCGCGGCGATTAACAATACATTGCATGAGTACAGTAGGAGCAGAATTTAAAATTTCTTAATCTTTTTCTGTTTCCAGGATAAACTAATTTCTCTGTCAGTGGTTAGGGAAATCAATACTTCGGACAATTTTAGAACGATACTGAAAGCCTTACAGGGTATGCTCTGGCAAAAACGACGCATTTTTTCCAGGTTAGCCTAAACCCAATGCTGAAAAAAATATCCCGTTCTAGGAGTGGTTAGAGTTTCAGCGATTTGACCATACTTAACTCTGTGCGAAGTATTGGCAATAATAGACCTTTCCGAAAACAGGCAAAGCCGATCGTAAATAGGACTTACGCAAAACTACGCGCACTCTGAGGCAATTCATCTAGCTTTAGCTGACCGCAGGGTATTGCCCTTACCTCAAAATCAGGGTTTTAGCTATTGTTTGCGTAAGTTCTGGTAAACTCACTTTCAGCAGGCGATCGCAGAATTCTAACACAGCGCAAGACATTATTATTGAAAATTTCATCCCTCTAAAAAAATGCTAGATTTAGCAAATTTTTCGCTAATCTCGCAAATCTAAATTCTTTGCAAAAAGTCTAATCTTCAGGTTCAATCCCCACAGCCCGCAATTGTGCTGCTAGTCGTTCGGCGCGTTGGCGTTCTTGTTCAGCACGTTGGCGTTCTTGTTCGGCACGTTGGCGTTCTTGTTCAGCTAATTCTGTACCCCAGAGTAAAAGGTTTCCTTGTTCATCCCACCACCGCAACCATTTTCCTGTGCGGTTTTCACGCATACCTTGCCAGATGCCAAGGTAAAGATTCATTTCCCCTATCCAGTAACGTTGGTTTTCGTTGGAGGTTTGTACAATGTACCTGCCTGTATTGTTATCTAAGCGATAAACTTCTAAATTGCCGCTATCGGGTTCAAAAATGGCGTAGTTTGGAGCTTTTAAGACGCACTCGTAAAAAAACCATTTACCGGGGGGATAGGTGGGTTTAATGGAATATTCCCCGCCTTCTGTATCAGAAAGGAATTCCATCACAATTACGGGGATGTCTCCTTGTAGTTGCGGGGTATAACTGCGTATTACTTCTTCTCTATCAACACCGATTTTCGGAATATACGCCCAGTCTGGAGCTTTAACGACGATTTTGCCATTTAATGTGGCGCAGATGCCGTAATTAGTTGGTGTGAGCGCATTGGGTGGGAGTTTTCCGGCAAGTTCTAAGCTTTGTGTAAGTGCAGCTGCTAAGGCTGGTTGGTTGATGTTGTCCACTGGATCATCTGGCAGTTTGTAATCATCGGGTAGTTTTTCCCAAGTGATTTGATAGTCTTGGCTTAGGGTTGTCATGCTGGATTCTCCTTTGCTGTGGTATTTTACTGTATTCATCCCCCCAACAGCTGAAAAAGCAAAGCTATGGTTACTCATCTTCATCGGGTTCTAAATCGTCATTTGTTAGTTCCTGATGTGGGATAGCGGCGATAATTGCATCTATTACTTTAGATACTGGTAATATTTCAATATTAAGGTCGGGAAATTTGGTTCCTTTTGGGACGATCGCTCGTTTAAATCCCAACTTTGCAGCTTCTTTCAACCGCAGTTCCATTTGGGAAACCGATCGCACTTGTCCCCCTAACCCAACTTCACCGATTAATACTGTACCCGGATCAACGATGCGATCGCGGAAACTGGCAACGATGGCGATCGCTATTCCCAAATCTACCGCCGGTTCTTCCACATTCAACCCACCCGCAGAACCAACGTAAGAATCTAACTTGGACATCGGAATTCCCACCCGTTTTTCTAAGACGGCGAGAATTTGCACTAGGCGGTTGTAGTCTACACCAGTTCCAGCCCGGCGAGGGGAAGGGTAGCTAGTGGGACTCACCAAAGCTTGCAACTCGACAACGATGGGGCGAGTACCTTCACAAGCAACTACAATCGCTGTACCAGGAGCAGGATCGTCACGGTTGCCTAAAAATAGCTCTGAGGGGTTGGCAACTTCCCGCAATCCATCTGTCACCATTTCAAAGATGCCGATTTCGTGAGTTGCGCCGAAGCGGTTTTTGACTGTCCGTAATAACCGATGGGAGGCAAAGCGATCGCCTTCAAAATACAACACCGTATCAACTAAATGTTCTAAAACTTTCGGCCCAGCGATCGCTCCTTCTTTGGTGACGTGTCCTACAATCAGCATCGTCACATCTTCGTGCTTCGCCACCTTCATCAGTGCTGCGGTACATTCCCGTACCTGAGCCACCGAACCTGGTGCAGAAGTCAGCGCCGGAAAGAACACCGTTTGGATACTATCAATCACCGCCACGTTTGGTTTTAGAGAGTCTATTTCGCGTAAAATTTCTTCTAAATCTGTTTCCGGCAGTACATATAAATCTGCACCTATACTGTCAGGATCTATGGGAAGTGTAGTCTCTACTACTGTAACATTCTCCTCATTCACCACACTGAGGTTTTTTGATACTCCCAAGCGAGAAGCTCGTAATTTTACCTGTTGTCCCGATTCTTCACCAGTTACGTAAAGGATGCGATATTTTTGCGCTAATTGATTTGATACTTGCAATAATAGAGTAGATTTACCGATACCAGGATCACCACCAATCAGCACCATAGAGCCGGGGACAATCCCACCCCCAAGTACGCGATCCAATTCTCCATAACCAGACTCCCAACGGGCAATTTGGCGATCGGTAATTTGGTCAAATGTTAAGGAGGCTCGCGCTTTCGCTGGTTTAGCGTGAGATTTGCCATTGGTGTGAGTTGATTGCCAACTACTCACTCCCCCCCGACTGGGTACATCTACTGAGGATTGAATAGAAATTTGTTCTTCCAAAGAGTTGTAAGTGCCGCAAGCTGGACATTTACCAAACCACTGGGGGGATTCTGCTCCACAATCGTTACAAACAAAAAAGGTTTTTGGCTTTGCCATTCTTAAATATTATTAAATAATCTTAATATTTACTTAATTCTTGAAAAAAACTAAAATCTAATCATAGTAGTATTTAGAGCTTTTTCCAAATCAATTGATGGAATGATATCTTAATATTATGGTATTAAAAATTAATCATGTAAATTTTTAGTGAAGGAGCCTGGAGAAACTTGGAAAGCCATAAAGAAAAAATCTTGGTGGTAGACGACGAAGCCAGCATTCGCCGGATTTTGGAAACGCGCCTTTCCATGATTGGCTACGATGTAGTGACGGCTGGCGACGGGGAAGAAGCTTTAGAAATTTTTCGCAAAACTGATCCTGACTTGGTAGTTTTGGATGTAATGATGCCAAAGCTAGACGGGTATGGTGTATGTCAAGAATTACGAAAAGAATCAGATGTGCCCATTATTATGCTAACAGCTTTGGGGGATGTAGCCGATCGCATCACTGGGCTAGAATTGGGTGCTGATGACTACGTAGTTAAACCATTTTCCCCCAAGGAGCTAGAAGCTCGAATTCGCTCAGTGTTGCGGCGGGTAGATAAAACCGGTGGTTCTGGCATTCCTAGTTCTGGGGTGATCCATGTCGCTATTATTAAAATCGATACGAATAAGCGACAAGTTTACAAAGGTGATGAGCGGATTCGATTGACGGGTATGGAGTTCAGCTTGTTAGAGTTGTTAGTGAGTCGCTCTGGAGAAGCTTTTTCTCGTTCGGAAATTTTACAGGAAGTTTGGGGTTATACACCAGAACGCCATGTGGATACCCGCGTAGTAGATGTACATATATCCCGTTTGCGGGCAAAGTTAGAAGATGATCCTAGCAACCCAGAATTGATTCTCACAGCGCGGGGTACTGGTTATCTTTTCCAGAGGATTATTGAACCAGGGGAGGAGTGAGGAAATGAGGGAGCAGGGGAGGCAGGGGAGGCAGGGGGAGAAGGGGAGGCAGGGGAGGAGAACTTATTGATTAATGCTCAATTCCCAATGACTAATGACTAATGACTAAACCTGATCCTAATCGAGTTTTGCGGCGTCTACCCCTTGTCGTAGGTGGGTTAGGCGCTGTGCTTTTGCTGATTAACCGTTTATTGACAGTGGAACTAACTCAATCCCAAGCGCGTGGTGATGTGGTGGGCGTGATTTTGAGTGCGGTGTTAATTTTGACGGGTTTAATTTGGCAGCAAGTTCAGCCGCGATCGCCTGATACTGTAGAACTAATTGGAGAAGAAGGTTTTGTACTAGCAGCAGATTTACCAGAAGCCGTGAAAACTGAGTTAGCCTGGGCATCTCATTTATTGTTGACTAATACAGTAACGCGATCGCTTGTGGTTTTTTATCAAGGTAAAGTTTTGTTGCGTCGCGGCATTCTAGGTACTAAATCTGAGGTTGTACCAGGAGTAATCTTAAAACAAGTACTCGAAAAACAAAAGCCAATTTATCTAGTTGTGCTAACAGTATATCCAGGTAGGCTGGAATTTGATTATTTACCAGAAAATACTCAAGGTGTAATTTGTCAACCTATTGGCAACCAAGGTGCGCTGATTTTGGCAGCGAATGCTCCTCGGAGTTATACCAAACAAGATGAAAACTGGATTGCCGGAATTGCTGATAAATTAGCCGTTACTCTTAGTACTTAGTACAGAACACCACAAAAAGGGTATGGAATTTAATCATTTGTAGGTTGGGTAGAACGAAGTCGAACCCAACATCAAGTCTCAATATTTCCGAACCCCTTTTACAGTGACGTGTACTTAGCTGATTCGCTAGTTTAGAATTTAATCTAAAATCAGCAATCCAAAATCTAAAATTCAATCACCAAGAAGTCAAAAAATTCCACCCTTCCTTTTCTGACGGTGTATTTCCTTCTTTTTCTTCGGCTTCTTCCGGTGCCTTTAAATTTTGCTGTTGAATTAAATTATCATATTCTCCTGAATCAACCCATTTTAATAACTCACCAGCCCGCATAACTACCCACGAAAGTCCTGATTCTGTATAGCTTAATATTTTGGTGACTTTATCCACACTATCTAAGTTATTCGATGCAAACTCACGAGCTTGGACGAGGAAATCTTCGATCACAGGAGGAGTCAAGTAGTCATGTGGCAAACCTGCGAGTTTCATCAGTGTAGTAGTTGCTACGTCAATATCTTGACAAGCAAGCATTGCAGCCCGATCAGCAGTGAATCTAGCCATCATTCGCCAATTATACAAACCCAGTTCCATTCCACCAGCTACTAAGCCACCTACCCCCAGTGTGGTACTGCTCAACAAATTTTTCAAAGTTGGCATCACAATTGCCATTTGGTGATACACCATATGCTGGCTCTTGATGCGAGCGACTTCGTGTCCGAAAACGTAAAGCAACTCATCTGCGTCAAGCCACTCCATTGCATCTAAATTGATCCCAACAAGAGGTTTTTCCACCCCAACAATGTAGGTTTGAATATGACCGGTGCCTCGAAACAGATACAATTCAGGAAGTGGAGCAACATCAAGAATTTGGCAGGTTTCTACAAAAGTCTGATGCAATTGGGGAAAATTACGGGGCGAAATTCTGATTTCACTACCAAGGCTTTGCAGTCTGAGTAAGCGATCGATGCCGTATTCATTAACTTTTTTGAGTAGCAGGGAGACACCGGGCATATTTTGCAAAGAAGCCAAGGCTTTGCGATCAAAGGGGTGTTCGTACGCTGCTGAACTCAGTCCAGTTAAAATTTTTCTCGTCATGGGTTTTGAGGTTTATCTTGGAGTGTTTAGGAAGTTCAGTTACTCAGTACGAACGGCTTGTGCTATCACTACGCCTGTGGTTATGGGTTTGGGTTAGTAAACGGTACAGATACAATATATAGTAGGGGCGCACAGATGTGCGCCCCTACTACTAGGAAATTTAGAAATTTACAATTTTATCTATGCAAATTATTTATTGGCTATTACTTGCCGTAATGGTTGTGGGTATTATCGGTGCGGTAGTTCCAGCTATTCCTGGGAGCAGCTTAATCTTAATTGCAATTATCGTCTGGGGAGTCGTTAGTAGTTCTTTTGCAGCGATCAAGATTCCCCTAATTGTGACAATTATTGTTTTACTTCTCAGTGTGGGAGTGGATTTTTTAGCTAGCTATGTGGGAGCAAGACAAGCTGGAGCTAGCAAGTGGGGGCAAATTGGCGCAATTGTCGGTTTGGTAGTGGGATTTCTGGGATTATTACCAACGTTACCTTTTGGGGGGCCACTGTTAGGAATTTTACTAGGGCCGCTTGTGGGAGCAATTATTGGTGAGTATCTTTACCGACGTGAATTCGGGTTAGCCGTTAAGGCGGGTATTGGAATTGTCGTCGGATCTTTGGTTGGAAATTTGATTCAAGGGTTATTAGCGATCGCCGCAGTTGTAGTTTTTGTAATCACAACTTGGCCACAGGTATTTGTCTCTTAGAATTAGACGGTGCTTTACGCTGTCGTTAACGTACTCTACTGCGTTCTAAAAGATTAGCCCTTTCCTTGTAATTAAGGAAAGGGCTAAATTAATCTTAAAATATTTCGTAATTTTCCGGTTGAATTACGAACTTGTACTGAGCGCAGCCTCTCGTAGAGAAGTATTACGAATTAATATCCGCCTTCTTCTTCGTATTCTGGCTGTCTTTCCTTAACCTTCTTAGGAATATTCACCGGCTTCGGTGCATCTTCCCAAGCATCGCCCTCTACGTCGTCATAATCATCGTATTCATCAACATAAGGCTTACTGATAGGCTGGGCATCATATTTTAGCGGTTCCGGTTGTTGATACCTGTCGTTACCCGTAGCCTCGCTCCAATTGTCTTCTTCCTCGTCTTCTTCGTATTGAATAGATTCATACTGACGCGCCTTCATTACCTGACGCTGTGGCCTTTCTTCTTCCACATAGTCTTCATTCCATTCCTCTTCCCGCGCTACGGGTTGGGGGGCGCGAACTCTCTGCTTGGGTGGCTGCAATGGCATTCCAGCCGGCAGTTGATTGCCTGGTGCAACTTGGCGCGGTGGAGTATAGCCGTATTCTTCTTCTGTATCGCGCTCCCAAGGTGCTTTGCCGATACCCAGACGCTCTAGTAAACCAACTGTCAACTGGTTCACCCGTTCTTCGGCTCCCTCAAAGACAATCAAGCGATTCGGGCCAGTGCTGACAATTTCATCTACTGAGAACTCGTAAGTACTCAGAAATTGATCGGGAATTTGGGGCAATCCTAAAGAAGCAATAACTATGGATTTAAGCTTCCCGGTTTCGGCGTTGAACTTGAAGCCCCGAACTTTGCCTAATACTTCACCTGTTTCTGTAATTACTTCCCAGCTAATCAGATTACTGAGAGATTCAACTTCGATATCTTCAATTACATCTTCGTTATCAACCAGGATGACATCACCAATCTGGTTGACGTTGTTGAGGTACATATAGCGCGGTATGCCCGAAATAGAGATCAGGCTGTCTCGCAAACCAAGAGCCACAACCTCTCGTTGATCAATATCAACCCAGACTTGACTGATGATGCCTAGCCGCTTACCGTTGTCGCGGGTAATCACCTGGGTATTTAATATGTCGGAACGCCTAATTATCTGTTCAGAGGTCATTCTATACCGAGTCCTGATCTCGAATCCGGTTTAACGCGATGTGCAACTTATTCTTGAAACCCCTCTCAAAACCTTTCACGCCAGTTGCTACGGGGCGAACCCCCGCAACGCACTGGCTCCCCCACTGGGAGAGAGGCTTTGATTTTTGCTCCCCTTCCCTAAAAGGGTTGGAGTTGGGGGTTACGTTTGAGAGAAAGTCGCGCATGGCGTGGTTTATCTATACACTATTATTAACAAAAATTCAAGCAGATGTATTGGATGATTGTAACTTAATCCCCAAAACTTGAGTGTAAGCTCCTCGTGCTTGAGTAACGCCAATTGTGCGTTCGGCTGATTCTATCATCGGACGACGCAAACTTACAACTATAAATTGCGCTTGTTGTGACTGTTGTTTAATCATTCTAGCTAATCGTTCTACGTTTGCCCCATCCAAAAACATATCTACTTCGTCAAAAGCGTAAAATGGCGATGGGCGATAGCGTTGCAGGGCAAAGATAAAGCTCAAGGCTGTGAGTGATTTTTCTCCCCCAGACATGGAAGATAGGCGTTGTACAGGTTTGCCTTTGGGGTGCGCGACTAAATTCAGTCCACTGGTAAAGGGATCTTCGGGATTTTCGAGTTGTAGGTAGCCATCGCCGTCTGAAAGAATCGCAAAAATCGATTGAAAGTTTTCATTGACAGCATCGAAAGCTTCTTTAAAGGCAAGTTGCCGCAATGTGGTAAAATTTTCAATCCGCAAAAGTAGTTCGGTGCGTTCCCCTTCTAAGGTTTGCAACTTTTGCGTGAGTTCCTGGAGGCGGTTTTGGGTGCGTTCGTGTTCTTCCAACGCCAGCATATTCACAGGTTCCATTGCCTGTAAGCGTTTGGTAAGCGATCGCAATTCTTTCTGCAATTCTTCCAAGTCTACCTGATTTGGAACTTCCGGCAAGGGATTTGGTAATTCTGCTCCTACATCCCGCAACTGATTTTGTAATGCAACTAATTCCTCCCGCCGCTTCTGTTGGGTTTCTTGGAGTTTTTCGATTTCCCATTGCAATTGTTGTTGGCGTAAAAGATGTGATCGCACTTCTAGTTCTGTGGCGTCGCGTTTTTGTTTCGCTTCTCCTAAATTTTGTTCCAGAAGACTGAGGTTGGCGCGGGTTTGGGTGATTTGATCGTCTATCGTTGTGGTTTGGCTGGAGACGCGATTCATCGCGTCTCTACAAGAGATTTGTTGGGTTTCGTATTCGGTGATTCGCGTTTCTGCTTCTTGGATTTTTTCTTGCAAACGTTGTTGCTGATTTTCTAAATTTTTTAATCTTTGTTCAGCTTCGCGTAATGCTGTCTCCCGTTGTTGCAATTGTTGCTCTTGGATTTTAATTGTCGCCTGGATTTGTTGCCATTCGCTGGGAGTTTGAGATGCTTCCAACTCTGCTAAAGCGTGTCGCAATTGTTGCAACTGATTTTCTTGTCCCGGTAATTCCCGCTCTAAAATTTCCAATCGGGATTGAGCAGTGGCTAACTTTTGATTATTTTGGACTCGTTGCGATCGCGTCCCCTCTAATTGCGCTGTTAAACTCTTAATATCTTTCTGCAACTGTTCCCTTTGCAACTGCTGTTCACGCCGCGCCTGACGCGCTTCTGTGAGTTCTTGGGTGAGTTTTTTGGTTCTGGTTGATAAAGTTGCGATCGCTTCAGTACAACGCTCTAAAACCCGCTCAATATCCAGCAAACGACTTCTCAAAGCGATCGCTTCATCAGATTCCGCCGCTTCCGCATTCCCAAACCGCAACGCCGAACGCTGAGTATTACTACCACCAGTCATTGCACCGCTAGTTTCTAGAAGTTCCCCGTCTAAGGTGACGATGCGATACAGTCCTAAGTTTTTTCGCGCCGTCTCAAGGTTGGCAAATACTACCGTGTTACCGAAAACATAGCTGAATACATCTTTGTAACGGCGATCGCAATCGACTAAATTAACAGCATAGTTAACGAAACCGTTAGCAAAACGCAGCGTTGCATCTTGAGTAAATTTGGGAGCGTGAATTTTATTCAGTGGTAAAAAAGTCGCCCTCCCAGCACGTTTCTGTTTGAGGAGTTCAATTCCGGCTGCGGCGATGCTGTCATCTTCAACTACAATATGTCCCAAACGTCCACCAGCAGACATTTCCAAAGCTAGCTGATGGCGAGGTTCCACCCTTCCCAACTGCACAACTAAGCCACAAAGTCCAGGCATTCCCGATTGTAAAATGACTTTACTAGCTTGGGTTCCTTGGACTTCTTGCTGTGCTTGCGCTTGCGCCTCTATTTTATCCAACTGGCGTTGTTTTTCCCGTTGTTCTAGCAAAAGTCGCTTTTGGGTTTCCTGTTGGATTTGCAATTCTTGTTCTGTGGCTGAAAGATTTTCGGCTAAATTTTGGATGGGTTCGCTAGAGGCGTTAAATTCCGTTTCAACTCGATTACATTCAGCTTGTTTTTCGGCTAATTCGGGTTCATCGCGTTCAATTAACTGAGTTTGCTCTTGGATTAGCTGCTGTAACTGGTGATTGCGTTCCTTGAGTTGTGCTTGTTCGGTGCGTTGCGGTTCCAGAGTTTGCAGCAAAGTTTCAATTTGACGGTTGAATGCTGTTTGTTGCTGCACCCACGCTTCCGAAGCCGAAGCAATTTCTGCGGCTGCTTCGCGGGAGGTTTCTAGAGATTGCTGTGCTTCATCTCTTTGGTGCTGGGAAGCGGCGATGAATCGCGTCTCTACAATTTGTGTTTGGGCAATTTCTTCTAGGGAAAGACGATGTTTTTGAATTTCTTGTTGAGTTTGAGCTAGACGTTTGGCAGTTTCTTGAGAAGCTGTTTCTAATTCCGTTAGCTGACGCTGGAGTTGTTTACGTTCTGCTTCTTGGGTGGCAAGTGTAGATTGTACCGCCAAAAGTTCATCTTCTCCCAAGGCTTTTACATGGGCATTTAGTTGTTCAAGTTCAGCAGTTTTTTGGACAATTTCGGAATTTAGGTTTGTGAGTTGGGTAGTTAGTTCAGTAGAATTGCGATCGCCACTTTGAATTTCGTTAACTAACTTTTCTTGTTGTGCTTGTAGCGATCGCCATGATAAAACAGCTTCCCACGATTGTTTAGCCAGAAATTCCGTGCGAAGCTTTTGATATTTCTCAGCTTTCGCCCGATCTTGGGAAAGGCGATCGCGCTGTGCAGTTAATTCCGTCTCGATAATCCGACAGCTATCTTCCTTTTCCTTCACCTCATCTAAAGTTGATTTAGCTTGGATAATTTTGCGATCGAACGCCGCCACCCCAGCCAATTCATCAATAATTTCCCGACGTTCCCGCGTATTCATCGAGATAATGCTGGTGACATCCCCTTGCAGCACCACGTTATAGCCTTCAGGATAAACCCGCAGGTTACTTAGTTCCTCATGCAATTGCGTCAGCGTGCAAGCTTCACCATTGATATAGTAATTCGATGTGTAAGTCCCTTGGTGAGTGACTCGCAGCCTTCTAGTGACACTCCATTCTCCCGATTTTGGATTTTCTTCCTCTGCTTCCTCTGCTTCCTCCCTTGGTGCCTTTGCGTCTTTGTGTGAGATTTCATCCGACAAATCAAACGTTACCGTGACGCTAGCCTCAATAGAAGCCCGTCCTTTAGCCGTTTGGGTGTTATTTACCAAATCCGGTAAGCGATCGGCTCGCATTCCCTTAGAACTGGAGAGTCCCAGACAAAATAGCAGCGCATCTAAAATATTAGATTTACCCGAACCATTTGGCCCAGATATGACAGTACATCCCGGTAGCAAAGGGACTGAAGTAGTGCCACCGAAGGATTTGAAGTTCGTAAGTTCCACGCGCTTGATATGCACCATAGGCGCTGGTTCACTGGGCTAATGAAGAACAAGTGTATCAACTAATTAGAAATTCGCAAGAGGGTAGGGGGGATAATTCAGGATTATCTAACGGCAGAGGGGGGAAGGAGAATTGTGGTTGAGAGAAAAGCACAATTCTGCTAGATATAGCATGAGCATGAGATTTAACAGCAATTAGATCAACTGATTCCAATCTTATTTTAGATAACTAACTGAAAAACTGATTCAACAATTTGGCGATGCCTGCGGCGGGCAAAGCGATCGCGATCAGTTCATTACCATTTATTGCAAGAGTATTTTACAAATATGTAAGATGATTTTAGGGTTAGATAAATAATCAGCTAAATTATGCAACTAGAAGATTACTTCGACTTTCAGCGTCCTGATGATATTCGACTCAAAGGTACAAGAGTAGGAATTGAAACCATACTCTATGATTTCATCCATCGCGCTCAAACTCCAGAAGAAATTTCCCAAAGTTATCCATCAGTAACTTTAGAGCAAGTATATGCAACTATTCTCTATTACCTGCATAACAAGGAAGCAGTCAGTGCTTACATAGCTGATTGGCTAGAGTGGAGTCACAGAATGCAGGAAGAACAGCGACGCAATCCGCCGCCTGTTGTAATAAAACTGAGGAAAATGATCGCTGAAAGAGATGCAATCAAAAAAACACTGGATAATGACTCTCAAATATCTGCTGGATGAAAATGTTGCCCCTCTTTATCAGGTTCAACTCAAACGACAAATCTTATAAAGGCTATAAAGGAATAAATTTATGACTACTACTTTAGATGCAAGAAATCTCAACCTGGAAGACGTTCAACGCTTGCTAAAATTTGAAGAACAGTTAAATGGTTCAATTACATCATTACTATGCCTGGAATCTCTCACAGACTTTGAACAACAAGAACTGTCACAAATCAGCAATCTATTTCGTAGTTACTATGCAGCAGGGAAAATCTCGGAAGGACAAATAAAATTTCTCTTTCTCGCACCATTAATGAAATTAGCTGGTTTTTATCATTCTAGTATTAAGATTACCTTAGAAGAAAATATTGCTGACATCTCCGTTGAAGATGAAGATACAAACATCAAAGGACGGATGGATATTTTAGCTGTTAGTAAAACTCAAGAAAGAATAGTAACTACGCCTTTTTGGATATTAGTGATTGAATCTAAAAATAGTAGTTTTAATGCTTTGGAAGGCTTGCCACAATTGCTTACCTATGCATACAAAAGTCTAGAAAATCAAACATCAGTTTGGGGTGTGACTACCAACGGAATGGATTACCAGTTTGTATATCTACAGCAAGGAAATCCTCCAATTTATCAATTATTGCCAAAACTAGATATAACTCGCTCTGAATCTTCAATCGAATTATTGCAAGTATTCAAATCAATATGTCAGTTGTAGTTCAACTATCTCCGAATTGAGTACTTGAAGCGATCGCTTGGAAAGTGGCGGATTTGATTTGGTGAGACTTTCTTGGCAGAAGATATCCAAATGCCTTTTATAGATGGGAGTTGAAAATTAGCTGAACGCAACCATCAACCCCCCGAAGTATTAAACAGTGCTTGTCTGTAGGATGGGAGACTTCACCTGACGTTGACGCGTGATAACCATCTGGATGGGACGATCTGGGCCTGTCACCAAACCACGGCGTTTAGCTCGTATTTCACCTTTATTAACTAGTTCTAATTCATTACTAGAAAGGATTTGAGCAAGTGCTAGCTTCATTTCCAACTGGGCAAATGCTAGCCCAATACAGCGCCTAGCACCACCCCCAAAAGGCAAATATTCATAGGAAGAAAATTGTCGTTCTAAAAAGCGTTCTGGCTTAAACTGCTTCGCTTGAGGATAAATATCTTCCCGTTGGTGGGTCAGATAAATAGAACCAAGTAGGACTGTGCCGGGTTCTAGTTCGTAACCGCCCAACGATATAGATGTTCTGACTACCCTCGGAAAGGTTAGCATAGCTACTGGGTAAATCCGCAATGTCTCGGAGTAAACAACGTTGAGATAGGGTAACTTGAAAATGATGCTGGGGTCTGGGTCATCGCCCAAGCTATCTAATTCTTGTAGTAGCTTTTGGCGCACTGATGGTAGTTTGTGAATCCAGTATAATGCCCATGCTAAGGCTGTAGCTGTGGTTTCGTGACCGGCGATTAACAGAGTGATCAATTCATCGCGCAACTCTTGATCGGTCATGGGTTTACCTGTTTCATCCCTAGCAGCCATGAGTAAGCTAAGAATATCCGTGCGTGATGAATCTCCTCGTTCTCGACGTTCCCGAATTTCCTCGTAGATGAGTTCGTCAGCTTCTTGCTGAAGGCGCATCTGTTTTCCCCAGAAGTTAATCGGGCCAAAATCCCTTTGCAAAGCTGGAAAATAAAGCAAAGCCACACTTAACCGAGAACTGGTCTTTTCTAAAAGATCGCCCAAAAAGTTCTGTAGTTTTTCGGCACGAGGGCCTTCATGTAGCCCAAATACAGCTTGCATAATCACCCGCAGGGTAATAGCTTGAGTAACAGACCGAATATTAAAGGGTTTGCCTATCTGGTATTGGCTGATGACTTGCTTGGTGACATCGGTAATCACCTGACTATAATTCCGCATTCTTTCGCCGTGAAAGGGAGGCATTAACAACTGGCGTTGACGCTGGTGTTCTGCGCCGCTAATGCTAATTACAGAATGCTTGCCCAGCAAAGGTTCAAACACCTTATTCAAATCGCCAGGGGCTTCTAATTCCTTGGTATCATTTGTCAAAATTTGCTGTTGCGCTTGGGGATTGCTGACAATTATCAGAGGAGGCAGATTTTTGTCTAATCTGAGAGTAAAAATCTCGCCATAGCTTTTGGCACAAGCTTCCATAAATGACATCGGACTAACAATCCAGCGCAGCATCTGTACAACTGCTGGAGTTTGCGGCCCATTTGGGAATTTCATAAATTTTTTTCCTGCTTAATATTTTTTTCCTACTTCAACTAACTGAAATCTTGGTTGCGTGACCATTTAAAGTACTTATTCTAACGTTGCAAAAAAGCAATAAACTGTTACAACCTCGAAGATGTAAAATTTTTGTTAAATTCAACAAGCATCTACAGTTTCATCTCATCGTTATAAGGTACTCAGCATGACTGCAATCTCCCCAAAGGCATCTTCAGCGCTTCCCGATTTTTCTGAAGGTATTCAATATTTTGGTGAAGCGTTACCAGATTTTGAAACTTATGGTGCAACACCTGCTATCGAGTCGGGCAAAATAGCGATCGCATCTCCTACAGATCCGAATGCAGTATATCAAACTTTACTTGCTGCCGATGCTCTTCGCTACCTGACTTTACAAGTTACCGGTAGTAAGGCTTCTGGGCATCCCGGCGGATTTGCCAGCCAAACAGAAGCTTACGCATCTCTTGTCATGCTGGGATATAAGAACATTCTCACCGAAGTCGGACACCACGCCCCTGGATTTTATAGTGCCATGTTCTTGGATCGATCGCTAGAGGATATGGGAATTTTTACAGTTCAACAATTGCGCGATCGCTTCCGAGAAAAGCACGGACTTTTAGGACATCTTTCTGGTTACATCCCTGGTATTCTCGCACCTGCGGGACCTTTGGGACAAGGGCAACACTTTGCAATGGCGGCTGCACTGTTGCACAAAGATAAGTTGTTCCCCTTTACAGTTGGTGATGGTGGATTGGGTGAGCCTTATATTATAAGTGCGATCGCACATTTCCATACTGCTTATCCTGCTGTCACCAACTTCTTACCGGTGTTGGTATGGAACGGTTACAGCCAAGAACATCACAGTATGGTTTCCCTAAAAACCAATGAACAGATGCAAGCATATTGGCAAGGTAACGGTTTTGATGAAGTGGTGTTAGTGGATGCCAAAGATTTCGACGATCAAAACCAGCCAGGGGATTACGTTGATAGTACCGCCTTTTCCTTTGAGAAACGCCTAGCATTTACGCAAGCAGTACTTTCGGGTGTAGATCAAGCAGCGCGATCGGCATTGGGCGGCAAGCTTACCGTCTTCATTATTAAACAACTTAAAGGTGCAGGAGTCCACGCGCGGGGTGCAAAATCTCACAACCTTTATCCTAAAGATACGCTGGATGCGCCGCATATTATCAGTGCATTGCAAACCCGTGCTTTGTCTGCGGAAGCTTGGCAATTAGTCAGAACAAATGTAGAACGTGCAGGCGGTGGACCAGCAGCAAAGACTGTGGTGACAGAATTTGAATTCTCATTACCAGAATTAGGCGAATTACCTTTAGAAGAATATGCAGTTGGAGGTGAACCAAAAGTTTCCACAACCGCAATGGGACGATTAGTAGGAATAGTTGGAAAGAAAGATCAGAATTTCCTAGTCACCAACGCCGATGGGAATGAAGCATCAGGAATTGCCAACATCAACCAAGCATTAAAAATTATTCACCCCACAACCGACGACTTATATTATCAAGCACCAAATGGACAAGTTTATGAACCATTGAGTGAAGATGCTTGTGCCGGTTTAGCTGCGGGTTTGGCCTTAATGGGTGCAAGAACTTTGTGGTGTTCCTACGAATCTTTTGCCATCAACGGATTACCAATTTGGCAAACAGTGACGCAAGCAATGGCAGAATTGCGCCGTCAAACTCCCTCGACTATTACTTTATTCACAGCAGGCGCATTAGAGCAAGGGCGTAACGGTTGGACTCACCAACGTCCAGAAATTGAAGCTTACTTTGCTTCGTTGATGCGAAATGGAAATGTTTTCCCATTATTTCCGCCTGATGCTAACAGTATTCAAGTCTGTTATGACTGGGCGTTGAAAAGTAAGAATAAGGGAATTGTGATTACAGCTAGTAAAACGCCGTTGCCAATTCGCACAACTTTAGAACAAACTCGTCAAGGGTTGCGCGATGGTGCAGTGCTATTACATGAAGTCGCTGGCGATAAACAAGTTGTATTTGCTGTAATTGGCGATTTAACATTAATGCCAGTATTTGAAGCTGCTGCCTTCTTAGAAACTGAAGGTATTGGTGCGAAGATAATTACTGTGATCAATCCTCGGCAATTGTACCGTAGCCATGATACTGCGTGGGATACTTGTTCTCAACCTGATGGCGGTTTCTTGGATGATGCGAAATTTGCCGAATTATTTGATGGTGATGCGCTAATTGCTGTGACAGGTGGTGCTGCGGCGATGCTGGAACCGATTCTGTTACGGAGTACAGTGAAGCGTGATACTTTTGCGTGGAAGCGTGGGGAAACTACAGCCAGTGCTGGCGAGTTGATGGCGTTTAATGGATTGACTGCTGAGGCGTTGACAAAACGTGCGATCGCGTTAGTGCATTAAATCTGGAATAATTTCCACTTTTATCGCATTTATACGTATATAAACGCTGAAAGTAGCGTTGGAATGCGTATATTTGCGTTTTTTTATTGAAGAGAACTTAGCAGACAGAAACAATGGGGGTAAATTTGCTGAAATCCGTTAACAAAAGCTGGTTTAGGAGTCGCAAAAGTTAGTTTACGAGTCACAAAAGTTAGTTTACGAGTCGCAAAAGCTGGTTTACGAGTCACAAAAGTTAGTTTACGAGTCGCAAAAGTTAGTTTACGAGTCACAAAAGCTGGTTTACAAGTCGCAAAAGTTAGTTTACGAGTTGCAAAAGTTAGTTTACAAGTCGCAAAAGTTGATTTTTGAGCTAGAAGCAGAATACTTTTATCTGGAAGCGTGAGGAAATTACAGCGTGACTGTGGAGACTTGAAAAAAAGTGCGATCGCATTAGTCCATTAACAGTAAGGTTTTATAGATTAAAAGTTCTAAATTAGTTAAAGCAAAAGTTATATATAAAATTGCTATATTACAAAATCTTTATACCTAACATCTGCTTTGTATTTATATGGATTCAAATTGAAATTAAAATAAATATTAAATCAATAATTGAGGATAGCAAACCATATTTTCATTTATTTTTCTTAAACCAAATTTTATACTTAAGCCAAAATCACTACTTTCAAAAATATTAATTTGATCAATTCTATAAAATCCATCTTTGAGTGAATCTCCTAAATTTAGAGAAACTAAGACAGCATCTCCAGGACGCAAATATACTTCTTTAGCAATAGGCTGTACCTTGAGATATACAAAAGTGTTGAATGTTAAGAGAAATCCGATAAAAACAGCCCAAAATATGTTAAATTTTGGGCGGAAGATTAAAGTATATCTATTTGATAGTGATGAT
>NZ_JABXKJ010000169.1 GCF_017115085.1 Nostoc sp. NMS7
ATGTCAATAATTGCAATGCTTTTAGTAATTTTTTAATACAATTTTTAATATCCTTTTGAATTTGTAACTAATAATTTAGCATAACAAGTACTGAAGAACCATCAAATCACAGTGCCAACCCAGTCAGTGGTTTGTTGAAAGTTTGCAAAAGCTTGATTTAATTCAGACTTTGTTCGAGTCAGCCCAATAGAGGGTATTAAGTGAAAGCCCGGTGCGATCGCTCAGATACAGCACTTCCGGCGGCTATGAGGTACATCCTCAAAACTGAAAGCTATGATAGGAGAGGGGCAAGAGGAAAATCGTATTGCATAATAGCCGGAAGCGCTGTATTCTTGGGTAAAATGCTTGCCCCAAGTCTCCTCAGATTCTGCTTGCTGTTTTGCAGCTTGAAATTGCTGCCACCCTTGAGGTGATAGGATCACCCCTCGAACCCGCCCATGAGAGGAACTACCGTTCCTAGATTTGGCCACATTGGAATCCATAGGCAAGTCACCACTAATAAAGGGCAGAGCGAGTCCTTTCCTACAGTTCTGCTAAAGCGCTACGGGTAACTTCGCTCTTTGCAGATAAATTAGTAAATTATTTCCCTTCTTACTGAAGACTATCAGGTTTAACCAAGTCATATCACTTCTCGTCACTATTTCACTGTCAAGATATGCCTATGGGAATAGGAAGATTAAATAGTATCTTAACTCAACGAACTGGAGTGGTCTAATTTGAATTAAAGTTGAAGAATGAAGAAAACAAGCCGCTGAACTGACTCGAACAAAGTCTGTAAATCAAGTAAGACTTTTGCAAATAATCAACAAATAAGTAAGGATTTTAGACTACAAAAATCATGTTTCAATTCGAGAAATAACTTAGTGCATTAGCACTTTTAACGATTACTTCGGTTGGTGGAACTATGTTAACCGTTGCAAATGTATTTGCTCAAACTCAACCATCAGGAGTTGTAAAAGATGTAACTCTGTGGGCTGCGGATTTAATTAAAGACCAAGGTTGCGTTTTACAACTTTGAAAACAGCATATTTAACCCTTCGGTCATCGTGGGATGAGTCAAAACGCCATCACGCAGAACGGTGTAAGGCATCTGAGCTTGCATCACCATCTGCACCGTCGAAATCACTTCTCCCGCTTCATGACACAACAGGGAACACCCTAAAATCCGACCTGTCTTGGTATCCACGATCGCCTTCATCAGTCCATCAGTTTGACCAAGAGTTTTTGCTCTAGGAATCGCTGAGGCATCCAGTTTTGCCACGCGGATGGCATACCCTTGTTGCTGTGCTTCGGTTTCGGTCAGACCCACATGAGCCAGTTCGGGATCAATGAACAGACAGGATGGAATCAAGCGATCGCACGTGCTGCGGTTGCCACCATCAATCAGATTCGCTTTGATAATTCGGTAATCGTCGAGCGAGACATGAGTATATTGCAGTCCTCCATTGATGTCGCCTAACGCCCAAATCCCCGGTATGTTTGTTTCCAGGCGATCGTTGACTACAATAAACCCGTGGTCATAAGTTACCACACCAGCAGCGGCTAAATTTAAGCTATCAGTGGTTGGCGCACGACCGATAGCGACGAGCAAATATGAACCTTGGAGGCTAAGGGAGCGATCCAGGGCGAACGCATCTTATTTACTAATAAAAACTAAAAAAGATTTGAAAATGACATAGATAATCCTAGAAGTTGCTACAATTATAAATAAAATAAATCCCTAAAACTTCAACAGTATAGATTAGCTTATCTTTTGAAAAATCACTATATATTAATATTAAAAAAACTCATTGAGCGGTGCAGAAAAGTATACTTTTACTCCAGAAAAGTGAAACTTTCACCTAAAAATTTAGTAAGGATTCAGGTCTAATATTGGGGAAGCAAAGAAGGGCGAGACAGATGACTATTAGAAGCAGCAATTAGAGCTTGTACAAAAAAATCAATCACAGATTGATCTTGAGGATGACAGGTTTGCACTACCGTCAACAAATTGGCAGTGTGTTGAAACCGCTCCATTGAACGGGAACCACCACTCACCTTACGTTTTGTCACAGCCAAACGTAGCGATCGTTCAGCCTGATTGTTATTAGGGGGGACTTCAGGATTTTCAAGAAAATACCACCATTGAGAAGCTTTATCCCGTAAAGAACGTAAAAGCTGGCCGGCTTTTGCTCCTGCCTTGTCAATCCACTGATTGAGCGTTTGTTGTAACTTAGATTTAAATTGATTTACCCAGTCGTTGTAACTGGTGGAGTCAAGAGTTTCAAACCATTGAGCGTAATTTTTAAAGGCTTCATCAATTAAATCAACAAAAACTTCCCCAATAGCCTGGTTGTGAAGACCTGGAAGTTGAATTAATTTTTTAAAGTGGCGGCGTGGATGAGCCAAACATTTCTGTTGGGCAAAAACTGGATAGCCATTGTAAACACTAAAATCGTCGGAAGAGATTACACCTTGATATTGAGTGCCTAAAATTGCTTCTAATTCTGCTCTAGAACGAGTATCAGCCGCAGTAAACAGGCAGAACTCAGAATTGGCAACTACCCACAGCCATTCTTTGACTCCTTTAACTGACCAAGGTGTTTCATCCACATGAATGTTAGGTTGTGTCTGTTTTACCCAACTACTTAACTCAATAATGCTCGGTTCAATCGCTTGAGTAACTCGTTCATTAGTTGCGACTAAAGTTCCTAATCCAATATCAACTTGTCCCAATTCCCACAGCATTTCCTGCTGTTTTTCATAGGGCATGTGTGCATAATTATTCACCCAACCCAAAAATGCCTGTAAAGACACTCCTAAATCTTGTCCAGGGATGATCTCTTGTGGCCAGGAGGCTGTTTGTACATTTCCACAGCACCCACATACGCACGTATAGCGTTGATACTCCACTATTTCAATAGGACGTTCCACTAATTGCGCTACAGACTGTTTTTCTACTTTTACTGCCTCATGACCAAATGCTTTTTGACCACAGTAAACACAATCCTCTGGACGTAAGATTTCATAACGATCTACTTTGCCAAAACCCTTACGAGTTCTCCCTGTATGTCCTGGCTGCCCACCTGGTTTTCTTTTTGGATGATTCGATTCAGATGGCGGTGCTTGTTTGTTTTCGGTCTTAAAGAGAATGTCACTAGATGGCGGTTTCGATGAGGTTTTGCTGTCTGAATCTCTGTTGGCTTTTAAACGTTCTACTTCAAGCTGTAGTTCTACAATTATTTTCTGTAACTCACGTATTACTTTGCTCTGCTCAATGATAATATCCACCAGTTCTTCTTTGGACAACTGGCTCAAACTTTCTCTGTCTACTTCTTGAGGCAGGTTTTGGTTCATAGAAGTGATACTCTTCCTCAAGTGTCACCTTTGTCAAGACTCTGCTACCTGAATCCTTACAAATCTTTGATAATTCTTAACTTGTTCTAAAACAGCATCTAAAGCAGCAGGTTGATTAGGAATTAATTTAAATGCTTCAAGCCATGTTTTTAAACCAAATCCCCTTTTCCGTTCTTCGGGTTTAACAATATAAATCCCAATAAAATTAAATTTATTACTATATCGCACTACAGAAATACAACTAATAGGTTGACCGTTTAATTCTCCAATTAAAAAACCGCCTGGGTCGGCACTATAAAAATTGTCAACATCATCAATGCCCAGATTCCAACCCTCAGAAGCAGCCCAACTTAAGGCAATTTTTAGATCATCTTTAGTCATGGAACGAACTCGAAAATTATCTTCTGTCATAGTTATTTTTTACTCCTATAAACCTGTCAGATTTATTGTGATGTAATATGAAGATGGAGCATAGAGTTGCGCGTATTCACCTTGATGGAGTTCGTAGTACGGCAAGCTCTCCAGAAAACTCAACAATCTTTGCCTGGTCTTTATGATGGTAATCCAAACCGAAAAACCCATCGCCCATCTGCTGAGAAAATGCTTCAGGCTTTTTGTAATTTAACTCTCTATTTCCTGACTGATTGTACCATTTTTATCACGCCTCTGTCTGACTGGAGTTTAGACTAAGCTATGCAAAATAGAACTCTTGCAAAAGTGTTTTGTGGTATTATAAAAGGTTTGACCAATTGCGAGCAGGACTTTGATTGACAGTGAAAATAGGAAAAGCCAAACAGCTGACTTCAAATAAATTTAAGCGTATGACAGGAGTAAGTCGTCGAACCTTTGAACTAATGGTTGGGGTAGTCAAAACTGATGAGCAAAAGAAAAAGAAACCAGGTCGTCGTCCTAAATTAATTATTGAAGACCAAGTTTTAATGGTTCTTCAATATTGGAGAGAATACCGCACTTATTCACTGAAACCAGATTTGCTGCTAATTTTTTAAAATTAGCGGTAAGCGTTCGCGGAGCGTCTCTAAGAGTTGCCATGCCTATTTTAATTGCCAAATCTCAAATTAAAATAACCAAAAATTGTACCACAAAATATTTATGCAATAATTCTTCTTGTTACGGATTTAGACTTGAAATATAACGAGTTTCTTTTTTCTCTACAATTTTTGTCCTGTACTTAGATTCTGTCCTTAACCAGTTTTTGCAACACAACCTTTAAATTGGTATAAGTTGTATGAGTTCTACTAAAACCTTCAAAAGGTAGAGGTCATCTTGAACAAGTTTTGCAACCATTTAATCAAAGGTAGAAGCAATCCAAGCTGAGATATAATCGAAACTCGACCAGGATAGAGCTAAACTTGAGAACCTCAATATACTTGACTAGAGAAATCATCATGAGTACTGCGATTGACAACTTCACTAAAAAGCTTTATGCCCGACGCGATGTGCCCAACAAAACGTTAATGTAAGTTTTGTCCACTCGTCAAGAGTCGTTCGTTGATTGCAGATGAGGATGAATCTGCTTATCCAGTTCAGGCGCATATTTCAACACCCATCGATTAATTGTGGCATGATCCACCTTAATGCCTCGCTCTCTCATCATTTCCTATTTTGTCTGGCTTTTATGTAGAGGCGCGACTAGCAGCAAAATTTCATTCTGATGCGATCACGAAACAGCGGAGATTTTTAACAGATACAATTGTTCTGACTACAAAGATGTACTTGAAGAATATGACCGCAACAGAACAAGCCGAACAACACCTCTGCGTCCGATCGCAGTTCCGACATGATATGTCAGCCTAATGATCTCACAATTGCTCAAGGCTACTATTCTATTAGAGTCTAAGAGGCAGGCGGTACAGGCAAATCTTAGCAATTAGTAAGTGTTGAGCAAAGGCACTTATTTCCGATTCAGATAGAACAGGTCATAAAGAGCGATAGAGAAAAAAGTAGCCCGTCAGCAACCAAAGAAATAAAACCGAAAGAGAAACGTCAGTGTGGGCGACCAAAAGGAAGTAAAAACAAGAATAAAACCCAGGTACTTCTCACATCTGAATTACTCAGAATTCAGAAGATGATTAAGTCGCTATTTAAGTTATTAGCTAAATTTATCACTCTTACTTAGTGTTAAATGGACACTTTACTAACAATAATGCTTTGCAGATGGTTCGGCAGTTTATTATGTCAAAAGTAAAAATTAAATATTTAAATACTTGTATTACGATTCAGAAATATCTGAATCAGCAACTTTTTAAAGAATCAACATTGTTAAATTTTTGAAAGGCTTGGCATGATTACAAAATTCGACAGAAGCTACAAAAAGCTGAGATAATGACACGATTAAGCTATTAAAAAAATCCTACAAATATGACACAATTATCCTATTAGAGGGATGTTTACAGTTAGAAAATGAGGTTAAATAATAGTAAATCAACCAAAAAATAAGTTTTTAACAGCAAAACTCAATCAGGAGAATAATTTATGTCTATCTCAAAAATACTGAAATCAATTATAAATGGGGCTATGCAAGTAATCTCCTATATTTTAGGTGCAGTCAGTAGAATTTTTGGACCTAGAGATGATGATTACCCAGCAACAGGAGTTCAACCTTTTGAAGGTGATATTGCTAATAATAAAGATGGGTATTGAGCGTACATAGGCATACTGAATTCGGAATATTCAAATAATCTTAGATGCGTTTGCACTGGAGCCTGACCTCCTTACACTGTACTTGGAGAAACTAATGAGACACTTTACCCTGTTTACTTTTCTGTATCTAGCAGCAGGAGTTTGCCTAACAGCGCTCGCACTTGGGCATCCTAACATCGCTCAAAACCTTAAAATAACCCTGCTAGTTAATGCTGGAGTGTTATACCTTGCCTCTGTCCTCAGTACCTTTCGATTTTGGCATCAAAGCGTACTACGGAACCAAGCAAGACTCCGCGATAAACCTGCTTGGCAACGGAATTTTATCACGATCGCACCAATGCTTATCATTGCATTGACCCTTGTTACAGACATCCCCGACCTGGTGAATCACAACTGGGCCACCGAGACGATCGCCGGAGCATCTGTAGGGCTACTGCTCATACTCGTAAGTGCAGAACAACTCTTTATTAGAAGCCAAATTCGGCAATAATCCTGATTACTAGACAGCCAGCACAGGTCGAGCGATAGGCTTTATGCTTAAGCTGCGCTTATCGCAATCAGGCGGGTACTTAGTCCTTCTTCTAGCAAAGACGCTGCGCTCCCGCTTGCTTGCCACTTGTGAGAGGTTAAAATAAAGCGCATTTTGTCAACAAGTTAATCGATATCATGACCATTGCCGTATGTGCGGTAATTTGTGGGGCAGATGGATGGGTAGCAATAGAAACTTATGGTTGTGCGAAGTATGAATGGTTACAAACATTTTTAGAGTTGCCAAATGGCATTCCGTCTCATGATACTTTTGCGCGAGTATTTGCACAAATAAATCCTCGACAGTTTTAAGAATGTTTTCTTTGTTGGATGAAATCAATACAGAAGATAACTGAAATTACCAAACAGTGTTAAGTTCGCAATACTTAATTTTGAACGAGTTTGGATAGCTGATGGGTCTACATTAGAAGCCTTATTCCGCTTTTCTATAAAGCCTAGAACACCTGAAAACAGGGTAACTAGCAGGGAAGATTTGTACGGTTATTGATTTGGTTAACGGGACTTAAACAAAACTGGAGATGAAAAAAGAGTATAATGCTTAACTAGCATAGCTTTCACATTAAAAAAAGCTCATGAAAGAAACTACCCCCGCAGCCATGCCCCAAGATGAGAAAGATGGTGTCAACGGTTTGATGATGTGTTTACTCATAAAGCTCAAAAAAGAGAGTTTAGGCATCCTCCACGGAGGATTATTGGGTGAAAGCGAGAGAAAAAATCTATTTTAGATTGCAGAAAACGCTATAGGGGTGAATTACTATCAATTACACCACTTTTTAACTGAAGCACCTTGGTCTGATTCCAAGATAAATGAACGGCGCTTAGAGGTTATGAACAAGTGTAGTCAAACCAGGATTAGTAGAGGATTTAGTTTAATAATTAAAGTTTGCCAACCGAGCAATGGAAAATACATTGTGTTCGCTTTGCCCCCAATTGTCCAATACAAAATCCAATTGAAGATATCTGGTTACAAGCCAAAACATGGGTTAAACGTTTTTGTACTTTGGTTCCAACATTTTCTCATTTAAAGTGGATGTTTGAGTGGTTTATTAGACACACTACCTTTGATTTCGACACTTTACAGATGTACGGAGCTTATTCAAAAATCAAATAGGATTCCTATACTCTGGCAATTGTTGGGCTTTACGGTCAACGCTGGGATGTTGAACTAGATTTAAGACATTTAAAAACTACCTTGGGTATGGATATTCTGCGATGTAAAACACCCTCAATGGTACGTAAAGAAATTTACGTTTTTTTGCTTGCTTATAATCTACTTCGGAGTTTGATGTGGGATGCCAGAACTACTTACACTACTCCTCCATTACGCCTATCGTTGCAAGGTACTCGCCACCATTTAATTAACTTTATTCCCTCTCTTATTAGCAGCAACTTCAACAAAATGCCTCCGAATTTATTGCACTTTGCTAAAAGTTATTGCTCACAAGGCTGTTCCTGAACGCCCAGGTCGCAGTGAACCACGAGTCCGTAAACGGCGTCCCAAAATTTACCCTTTAATGACCAAACCCCGGCATGAATTACGAAACCAATTGCAAATTGCTTGAACCACAAGGGTTTCGGCTTTTCTTAGTGCCATTCGTGCCATTCCATCATGATCCAATTAGCACAATACAAGGTTTGGTTAATCAACATCAGGAACTCCTGTCTATGCTTGAGTTTTAAGCTCTTAAATACTGATTAGACAGCCAGGGCACCAGACCGTGGTGGTCTTACCAGTCAAACATCGATAATCAAATACGAGTCCTACATATTGATTAATTCAAAAAGACTGAACCATTTCGTTCAATTCTCATAGCACTTCTGCCTTGAGCCGCATTGGTTGCTTCCTTAAATCTAACTTCTAAGCTTCCTGGCTCTGAAGAAGTAGTTTGTGGAGTCACTATCAACTGTCCGCCATCTTCTCGTTGAAATGTCACCGTTACTGGTGCCCTTAGACCTTGCAATGTTACATCAGACTTACCTTGTAGCGATCGCGGTCCAGTATCGCCAATCACTTGGAAAGTTACATTAGCCGCAGTGTCATTTACCAACCTGACATCAAATTTACCATTAGTCAGTGCGATCGTTGCGCTAGGGGCTTGCCGTGGTGGTTGTGGTTGGTCGCTGGAAACTGCACCTGGTTCTGAAGCTTGATCGCTAACACCCAATCTTGTTTGCTCTGGTGATGAATTAGTAGGGGCGGGAAGAAGCTCTTGAGCATCTAGTCTTAGTGTTAGCGCATTAGGAGGACATCCCGGCGGCACCACAACCTGACTATTATGTGGTTCTTCGTAGAAAATACTAGGGCAGGGGTTAATTTTGGGAGGAGATTGTTGTGCTAATGCTGGAGAAATTGCTGGCGCACTAATCAGTAATCCTCCAAAAATAGCACTAAATAGTTGAGCAAACTTGCGAAAATTTTGAGACTTCATATTCTTTTTTGACTCCTAGAAAACTTCAATTTTTTTCTTAGATGAATGATTTTTCAAGCAGTAGATTAAATTAGGGATTATTATTCGTTGAATACATTTAAAATGTAACAACCCATTCGATTTTTCGTATCTAGCTAAGGAAGCGGAAATAATCTGAAAAAATAAATATATTTCATTCTTAAGACTGAAAATCTCAATGACAAGTTCTTAGAATCCTCCGACTTGAGTCGTAGGGTGGATGTCAAGCTAATTAGATACTTACTAAATAAGCCGTCGAACTTACGTTGATTTATATCGTCGGCGCTGGCGTATTGAAGATGCTTTTCACACGGTAAAACGCTTGTTGGGACTATCTTATTTATGGACTAATTCTATTAATGGTATCAAATTGCAGGTGTGGGCTACTTAATTATTTTATTTAATTTTTTTTAGCTCATATCATACAACTTATACTCTACTAAACCGCTTGCTCAAACATGATTTCAACTACTCAAATGTCATACTAAAAATAATTAGCAAATTATATACAACCAAGTGAAATAAATAGCTGATATTTAATGCCGCCGTTACCTCATAGGCTTTGAAAATGACAAATTTATTAACGAGTCAAAATCAAAACCCATTTCCCAAAGGATCAGATAAAGAACTGGCATATTATGCCCTACGGAATGCGGTAGAAAAAATCTGTCAAAATGAGTACCAAGCCGAATGGGAAAGCTACAAAAAACGGCATGGAAAGAAAGCCAATAAAGATAGATTTCACAACCTTACTCGCCCTGTACCGCCAGAAATAGTGAATGAACTAATAAAGATGATGGACGACTTAGGGAGAAATAAAGTCTCTCCCGAACAGGTGATGGCAACTCTGTTGCATAACTACGATATTAATGAGGCAAGATTTCCTAAATAACGAGGGAATCTAGAAGTGCGATCGCCTGTCTATCACCACACGCGATCGCACTTCCCACTCATCAACCCCGTGAAATTCCTGATTTTATAAGTTCGTTCCCAAAACAGGGAAACATACACCACTTCCAGAGGTGTACTCAAAACTTTTGGACAAAAATTCCGCGTTGTTCAACCTTTAAAACTAGCTAAATTGAAGTCAGAACACATAAAGTTCTGACTCCTAAATAAGATTCGGTACTGGTATCAAGAACTAGTGTCATTTCCATTCCCTCCCATGCCTTGAGAAATTGCTCCACCAGAGGGTAATAGAAAGTTTCGGCATTAATTTTCGGGTTATGGAGAAAGTAGTTTAATCTTTCCATGTGGCTGCGAGCTTCACAATCTCGATGACTCAAATAAGGCAACCAGTTGCTTAAACAGGCGCTTTGAGCTTGTAAAATCGCTGCTATGTTTTCGCAAAATACTTGGAGATGGCGTTTATCCATTGACTTAATTGGGCTTGTACTTGACGATACAGCGCTTCCGGCTATTATGCAATACAGTTTTTCTCCTTGCCCTCTCCTATCAAAGCTTTCAGATTTGAGAATGGACCTCATAGCTGCCGGAAGTGCTGTATAGATGGGGTACTTGCATGGTATGACTTTTTGTGTGGAAACTTGAGCATCTCATGCTGTGCCCCTTCCTGTCACCTCTGTCTGTTTTTATGACAATGAATTAAGAGATTACCAGCATAAATGGATAAAAGATATCTGGAAATCTTGGCAATTAGGTAATAGGATAGGTAAGAATTCAGTATCCAGGAGCGGAGCCAGAGATGCTCTGCCTCCGGTCAGAAGTCAGAAATTATATCTCCGGATGATTCTTTAACTATTAACCCAAATTGCTAGTTATTGATTCAGGCAACGCGCTTTCTTGCCCAATTCAGCATAGAGCCAAAAATTTCGGATGTTTTTCTTTCCCCTCCTTTTCATCAACGTTCATAGTGACCGCGAATCCATACTCGATGGTGATTTCTTCTCTCCCAATGTCCAGGAATCCACCTGTGATGATGATGCCCACCAATATCGATTACTAATGCTGATGCTTGTTTTGGCATGGCAGCAATAAATAGTGGTAATGCAACTAATAGACCTGCAAGCATCCGTTTCATAACTAATTTTCCTTTGTTGAACTATTGGAGATTAAGTCAGTTAAATTGTTTGTGAGTTATTTTTCAGCAATTTAACTGATTTCTAAATTGAGACTGCTGCTTTTTTCAAAAGGTTTAATTTAGTGTATAGGCTAGTACCGCAAGGCGGAGTTCAAAATTCAAACAGGTATACAGCGTAAGCATTTCATTGATTTTGGATCGGTGGTTTATTTACGCCGTGTTGTACGTGTTCTATTAGTGAAACTCGTTTCATCGGGACTGGCTTCTGCCTTATAAAGCTATTTCTTCTTCTTTGTGGGTAATAATCGTGCAATCTGAGGTTGGATGAGCAACACAAATTAGTACATAGCCTTGAGCGATCTGCTCATCGTCTAAATAAGACTGTTCTGACTGATCAACGGAACCATCAACCAACTTTCCAGTACAAGTCGAGCAGACTCCCTGACGACAGGAATAGGGTAACTCCATCCCCTCAATTTCAGCAGTTGAGAGAATATATTCATCTTCGGGAACATTTACCGTTTGGTTAATTCCTTCTTCTTGATTCATAAATTGAATTTTCTATGTCGTCGTCATAATTGTAGACCTCGTTATGAAAGTAATACTCTTCAATTGTTGCGGAATCAACACCAGATATTGTCAGAGATTGGAATCAGCAAATACCAATGGCTTTTAGAAGTAAGTCTAACTTGATGATTTCGGCTTTTTCTCTCCCATAAGTTCAGGAAATACTGCTAATTTATTCTTCTGAGAGAGAGATTTTATAAAGTGTAACAACCAGACGTTTGAAATCAAGTATATACAAGAGTTTGATGGATAGTTGAATTGTATAAGTTGATTAACGATGCAGATAAAACCTAGCCAGATTAATTTTAATTAACCAACAAAGCGATCGCCATTCCCTCTCCTGAAATTACTTTTGTTGCCCTGATGATTTTTCAGGAGAAAGCAGAAGAGAAAATATTTAGTTCTTGAAGCCTGTTTCGCAGATATAACCCAAGTTGCTAGTTACTCTTATAAGCGATCGCTTTCGGACGATAATTGATAATTATTTACATTAGTTAACAATAAACTTATGGGTTAACTGATAAAATTTACTTAACTTTGTAGGTTAAATACTGAGCCTCGGCAAGGGGATGGGAAATTGTTCTGGGGTGGATTGGGGTGGGTGCGATTGGCTCTGCCACTGCCCCTTGGGCAATCGCTGTTCTAGCGGTCTGCTGATGGTAGAATAAGTCTAAAATTAAGAATATTCATAATGTTACATAAATTTCTCTTAGCAGAACGTGACGAAATTCTCGCCTTGTGTTCAAAAAAGATCGCGCGTCTTGCTGATTCCATGAGTTCGAGCGACGAAATGGAAAGAGGATTACCTGTGTTCTACGATGAACTCATTGAGGTATTACGTGGTGATGCTGATATAGATGAATCTAGGGAACCAGATAACAATTCTATAGAAAGTCTTCACAAAGCCTCCGCAGAGCGTCGGGGGAAAGAGTCGTTAAAACTTGGCTACAGCATTTCTCAGGTTGTTCATGGCTACGGCGCTATTTGTCAAGCTATCACTGAGTATATTCAGGAGAATACTAATCAAACAACATCCCCTCGTGAATTCAATCGATTAAATTTCTGCCTCGATATCGCTATCGCTGAAGCGGTTACAGAGTTTAATCGAGGTCAGCGCGAGAATGCAGAGCGGGATGAGGTTCTACGTCTGGGATTTCTAGCACATGAGTTGCGAAATGCGTTGACCTCTGCTAGTTTAGCTTCCCAACTTATAATCACAGGGAAAGTCGGAGCCAATGGAAGTACATCTCGTATTCTTGAAAATGCCCATAGGCGTATGAGAGAAATTATTGATCGTTCACTTGTTGAGGTGCGACTGCGGAACGAATCAACCGGACAATATAAGAGATGTCGAGTTATTCACCTAGTTAGTGAAGTTGAGGCTACTGCATGGTTTGAAGCAAGTGCGAAATCAATTAAGGTGTGTGTTGAGGTAGCGCCGGAATTGGAGGTTTTAATAGATCGTCACCTAATAATATCTGCCTTATCGAATCTGGTTCAAAATGCCATTAAGTTCACCAAGCAGGGTGGGATTGTATGGATACGCGGTAACGCTGTAGGTGGGCGTGTTTTGCTTGAAATAGAGGATCAATGTGGAGGACTCCCGCCTGGTGAGGTGGAAGAACTTTTTAAGCCTTTTTCTCAGATGGCAACAGATAAATCTGGATTGGGGATTGGGCTTACAATTTCACGACGTGCCGTATCGTTAAACAAAGGTCTACTCTCAGTTCGGGATATCCCCCATCAAGGATGTGTCTTCTCAATTGATTTACCCAAAGCCTCCTCCCCTCTCCCCACTACATAATCCTCTAACTCCATCTTCGCTGCGCTCACTTATGTAAACTCCAACTATTTTTCTAGTCTTTTTATCCAAAGCTAAAAATAAATAATTTTAGTTATTAAATCTCTATTATCACTACATATTTACCACTACCAAAATGTTTAGAATTGCTAAAAATAAACTATATGTTAGTATTTCCAAAGCATAACGGCAACCAAGGTTAGGACTCAACTATTTAACATTGAGATTAAGTATTGCTCCAAGTTTCAAATGTATAAAATAAGTTAGTAGTGTTTGAGTTGATGACAAAAATTAATATATGTAACAGGATCTCACTAGAGCTAGAGTATTTTTTCTTAATTGTGTATATCCTTAACCAAGGAGAGAGTGATTACCACAGAAAAAACTCTAGGATGAAAGATGTTAATAAAAGTTTGAGTGCTTGATTTTAGGATCAAGTTTACTTCCTATGGTCAAGCGATCGCTCGAAGCATCACTCACTGGGATTCAAGAGGCTAAAAGAGCGTTTGTTCGCAAGGGGTGGACACAAGACAATCTAGCAGCAGAAGTCAACCTCAAGACTAGACAACCAATTTGGCGGTTTTTCAGTGGTCGTCCAGTTGAGCGTCATACCTTTATTGAAATTTGTTTGATTTTAGAACTGAATTGGCGGGAGATTGCGACTAATCCTCCAGCAGAATTCTTGTCACGAGAAGAATACGCCCAGCCTCTTGCGTCGGATATTGATAAGTTAGTGCAGAAAGTGCGATCGCAACGCTTTGACAAAATTCAAGACCAGTGTGGTATTTTGCAATTATTGGATATCGGCCGTCCAGTTGCGATCGATGACATATATATAGATGTGAATATTTTGGAGTCAATTGCCAGTCTTCAGTGGTTAGAGATCACTGATCTGCAAAACCTTGATCCCAAAGAATTTGACCGTTTTGGCTTAGGTGAAGTTGACGAGAAACAAATACCTGGTACAGAGGCAGTTGAAACTTACTCCAAAATTAGGGTACTAGGTAAACCAGGAGTAGGTAAAACCACCTTTTTGCAACATCTTGCCATTCAATGTAACCAAAGCGCATTTGCGGCAAATCAAGTACCAGTCTTGATCACACTGAGAAACTTTGCCCAAGAGTCTAAGATTACCAACGAGTTCAGCCTATTAAACTACATCCGCCAGGAATTTATCACATCTGGAATTTCCGATCCCTCAGTCATCGAAACCTTGCTGAATGAAGGTAGGGTATTACTGTTGCTTGATGGCATGGATGAAGTTCTTAACCAACAAAGCAATGCTGTCTTAAACGAAATTCGGAGGTTTTCAGAGAAGTATCACAAAAATCGGTTCGTGGCGACCTGTCGAACAGCAGCTCAAAAACTCAGACTCCGAGGCTTTACCGATGTTGAAATTGCCCCATTTACCTTAGAACAAATCCGAGCTTTCGCTCAAAAATGGTTTGTGGCCTTTACCAAGACCAACCAAAAAGATGGTCTTGCCCACTCCGTTAAGTTTATTCAGAAGTTGGAATTAGATGAAAATTGGCAATTTCGCCAACTCGTCGTCACACCTCTATTTTTGCATCTTGCCTGTTGGGTGTTTCACGGTAAAGAAAAATTTCCGACTAAGCGGACTGACTTTTATAAAGAAGGTTTAGACCTTCTATTAGGCAAATGGGATGAAGCCAGAGGCGTTGAACGGGATGACGTTTACCGAGGGTTTTTATTATCACAAAAGCTCAAGTTATTCAGTCAAATTGCCGCAGCGACATTTGAGCAGGGTCAGTACTTTTTTGAGCAACGCATCGTTGAGCAATACATTGGTGACTATATTGACAATCTAAGCAACGTGCCAATGGATGCAGAAGAACTGCAAATAGAAAGCGAAGCAGCGCTGAAGTCAATCGAGGCTCAACATGGGCTACTGGCAGAACGGGCGCGGGGAATTTTTTCCTTTTCCTATCTAGCATTTCAAGAATATTTCACAGCGAGGAAAATCGTTGCCAGCCATAACTTAGAGGCATTTGGGCAAGCGCTATCCGGTCTAGTCAGTCATATCACCGACCCCCACTGGCGCGAAATCTTCTTGTTTACCGCCACCATGCTCAAGAGTGCAGACTCTCTAGTACTGTTGATGAAGCAAGAGATTGATACACTGGTTGCCCAAGACGCTTATTTACAAGAGTTTTTGACCTGGGCCAGCCAAAAATCTCGCAGTATTCCCATCCAATCCAAAGATGCGACAGTTCGAGCATTTTACCTAGCCTTGAGTCGGACTCCTCACATAGCTTCTCACTTTGCCTTAGCCAGCAGCCTCGACCAGGGGATGTTTCTGGATGCGGCATTAGATGACCTGCTGGTGGAGTGTGCAATTGATGGGAGCCAGGACTTTGCCCACATCCACGCCTGCGGAGATGCTATGAGCAACATTCTGGGTATTGTTCTGGATGTTGGACTCCATAAATCCCTGCAACAACTCTCTGACCAATTGCCAAATTCTCATCAAAGTCAACAACGGTTTGAGTTATGGTCGCAAACGAACTATTCAGCTTGGGCTGAACAGGTAAAGATGACGGTGATTAATTATCGCAATATTAACCACGAGTGGCAGTTTAGCTCTGAGCAACAGCAAGTGCTGCAACGCTACTATGATGCCAATCAACTACTACTCGATTGCCTGCATAGCAATTGTGAAGTAACATTTGCTATCAGGCAGGAAATTCAAGCCACCTTATTGTTGCCGATAAAGGAACTTGAGGATAGGGAATGGCAATAATTCTTTTGGTTAATTCTTGAAAGAGGTTTGGATTGTAAAAATCATCTTGAATAAGTTTTGTGTCGTAGTTAATCAACTAATTCACAAAATCAAACAACACTAAATCATAGTACAGGAGCTAGGCTAATACGAAAATTCCGAACATTTATATCTTCAAAAGAAAAAGAAATTCCAGCGATCGCTTTTACTGGCAATTCTGAGGGACCTTGCGTCTGTAGATCCAAAAACCTTTGGTGAAGCAGTTAGTAACAGAAACAGCAAAACTGCACGGCGTAAATAAACCACCCATTCCAAATCAATAAAACGCTTACGCTGTATTCATTTTGAATTTTGCTAGCGCAGCGTAAAGCCTTCTCTTTCAGAGACGCTAACGCGAACGGCATGGCAACTCTTAGAGAGGCTGCACCAACGCTTAGAGCGAGTCTGCGTACTCTTTCAGAGAAGCAAGCTACGCTTTTAGCGTCTGTCTGCGACACGCTGCGCGAACGTAGAGAGCGTCATTTTGAATTTTGAATTCCGCCTTGCGGTACTAGGTTCTTAGGTATATCCATATTTCTTGATGAACCAAGTTTTCACAAATTGAGTCAATACACAATAGCAAGTTAGGATTAAAGCTAACCAAAGAAAATAAACGGCTGGCAAACGAACAAACCCCAAACTAGCTCCAATTGGAGAAAATGGCAGATACATTCCGACTCCCATCACAGTGGCGGTGATCAACAGCATGGGCAAAGAAGCCCGACTCTGGAAAAAAGGGACTTTAGCCGTGCGAATCACATGGACAATCAGCGTTTGAGTCATCAGACTTTCGACAAACCAACCTGTTTGGAACAAAGCTTGATTCTCTACAGAAGTCGCCCCAAATACAAACCACATCAGGGCGTAGGTGGAATAGTCGAAAATGGAGCTAACTGGGCCAATGAAGATCATAAAGCGCCGGATATTATCAACTTTCCATTTCGGCGGCTTGATTAGGGCTTCTTGATCCACATCATCGAATGGGATGCCCGTTTGCGAAAAGTCGTAGAGGAGATTATTTATTAATATCTGCACTGGCTGCATCGGTAAAAATGGCAGAATCGCACTCGCACCCAAGACGCTAAACATATTCCCAAAGTTAGAGCTAGTGCCCATTCTGATATATTTGATGATATTGGCAAAAGTCTTGCGACCTTCGATTACCCCAGATTCCAGGACTAACAAGTTTTTTTCTAACAAAATAATGTCTGCCGACTCTTTGGCAATATCAACTGCCGTATCAACTGAGATGCCCACATCAGCCTCCCGCAGAGCAGCTGCATCATTGATGCCATCTCCCATGTATCCGACAACGTTGCCTTTTTTTCGCAGCACCTGTATAACTTTGGCTTTTTGAGTGGGAGAGAATTTCGCAAAAATAGTTGTGGTTGCAGCAGATGAAGCTAATTCATCATCTGATAAAGATTCAATATCGCTACCTAATAAAACATTTTGGACAGGCAAGCCAACATCTTTGCAGATTTTACGAGTAATGATTTCATTATCCCCGGTGATAATTTTTATCTCAACTCCATTGCGTTTAAGTGCTTTAATTGCTTGGGCTACGGAATCTTTAGGCGGATCGAGAAACGCAATATTGCCCAACAGAACCAAATCACTCTCATCGGGAATGCCGTAATGCGATTGATCGGTTGGCATGACTTTGTATGCCACTGCAACTACCCGTAACCCTTCAGAGTTTAGTTTTTGTTGTAAATCGGCAACCTTGGTGCGGACTGACTCATCCATTGGCAAAACCTTGTCATCAACTTTGAGTTGGGTGCAGACTTTTAGAACTTCTTCAACTGCACCTTTGCAAATCAGGATATGCTGTTTTCCCATTTCTTCAACGACAACAGACATCCGACGACGCACAAAGTCAAAGGGAATTTCATCAAATTTCTGGTAGTTTTTCTCAATGTCTAAAGATTCAAGTTCTTGATTGTGAGCGAGAACGGCGACATCTAATAAATTTTTTAAGCCAGTCTGGTAAAAGCTATTGAGATAAGCATATTTGAGAACATCTGTACTCTCTTGACCGTAGGGATTTAAGTGTCTCTGCAAGACGATTTTATCTTGAGTTAGTGTACCTGTTTTGTCAGTACACAAAATATTCATAGAGCCAAAATCTTGAATTGCATCAATGTTTTTGACAATCACTTTTTTGTTAGACATGGTAATTGCCCCCTTGGCCAAATTGGCCGTGACAATCACAGGTAACATTTCTGGAGCCAATCCCACAGCAACAGATAAACCAAATGTGAATGCCTCGATCCAATTGCCTTTAACCACCCCATTGATCAAAAAGACTAGTGGAGCCATGATCAGCATAAAGCGCAACAGCAGCATAGTCACGCCATTCACGCCTTTGTCAAAGCTCGTTCGTGGTTTGCGTCCACTAACGGTTTTAGCCAGTGATGCTAAATAAGTATGACTACCCGTTTCGGCGACAACGGCTGTTCCAGAACCACTGACTACGGTAGTGCCCATGAAACAGAGATTAACTAGCTCCAGTGGGTTTTTCTCATTGTGATCTGGGAGTTCTGGGTGTTTTTCAGTGGGTAGAGACTCTCCGGTGAGGGTTGACTGACTGAGGAATAAATCTTTGGTAGCAATCAGCCTCACGTCAGCTGGAATCATATCTCCGGCTGAAAGAAAGATGACATCACCAGGCACCAGCAACTTTACGGCAATTTCCTTTCCTGCTGTTATTCCCTTCTCTTTTTTCGGTGCGGCACCCAAGCGACTCACTGTTGCCGTTGCACTCACCATTTCCCGCAGCTTTTCGGCGGCTTTGTTCGACTGAAATTCTTGTGAAAAGCGCAGCAACCCACCGAAAATCACCATCGCAAAAATGATCAAGGCGGCTGTCGGACTCCCAGTTAACAGTGAAATCGTCGCTATAACAATGAGTAAAAGCGAGAGGGGATTAGTCACCGTTTTCAGCAGTTGGATATACCACGCGATCGGTTTTTCACGGGCGATCTCATTCAGCCCAGATTTTCCTAATCTCTGCTTGGCTTCAGTCTCAGTCAGCCCCTCCAGGGAAGTGTCGAATAAGTGTAGAACTCCATCTACATCATGTTGAGCGATATCGATGAGCGCGTTGGATGCATCTCCAGATGAGCTAGATCCCGTTTTAGGCTTTTTGGATGAATTGGGAGACTGGCTTAAGGTCTTCATAAGGTAAGCTCCAAAACGTGGAGAGTTGGGGATTCATCGGTTTGATTTTTTAGGTTTAATCAACTGATTTGCGTTAAATCTTTTTGCTGCCTTTTTGCTAACGCGACTCGGCAAAGTGGTGTCGAATCTTCACCGCGATCTGACGCTCCGTCATCTTGTCAACTGTTTCAATACCTACGATGCTTCCACTGAGGTTATTTCCTTCAAGACGTTTTTTCAGTTCATCCTTTGCCTCGCCTGGGCCAAATATCAAAATAGACTCTGCATCACGAATACTCGCAATGACCGCATCATAAGCTAATCGGCATTGAAGTTGCATGATCAAGGTGGGCAAGATGCCCACCCCATAAGAATTTGATAAAATTTAATATGCAAATTAGATGTGTTTTAGCTTAGTAAATATTGAGTTGTCCTGTAAAATTTCTCTGGAGGCTATCATCTGCGGGTACTTGATGTGATTCGTAAGCACCCTTAAGAGGTGAATCACCAGAACGGCGAGGCTGTTTTTCTACCTCCGATATTATCTCTTTTATCTCTTCCCCTTTCTCCGTAACAGTCACGACAATAGCTTTCCTATGGTCAATCCACAGCCCTACTTTTGTTCTCATCGATATCTCCTTTATTTACTAGTTACATCTAACTAAGTATTTATGAAAATTCATCTTGCATTTTTTAAGTCTGTATCCCTCATTGGATAGGGTAGAGAGTCAAATCACTGCAAATAATTTTGCCTGACTATTTATTAATAGGTCTAAGTAAATACATTTCAACCTTTAACTGAAATTGTTGAGTAAGGCTTGATTAATATGGCTATCATTCTGCCACTTGCAACGTAGTTTATTGTTAGCTTACCCTTTAAAATTGGCGAAGGTATTGTTCTTGAGGAAGATTTTCTATGAAAGCAAGGTTTTATTTAATTTGCGATACTTTGGAAGTTATTGGTCTAAATCTTGTCGTGCTAATGCTTGAATTTCAGTTCGCAGTGCGGCGACTTCTGCTTGCAAGGCTTGAATTGATTTTGCACCTGCCAGTTCTGCTTGATCATTCTCGGCATCCTGATCAACAAAAAATACTGCTAGCGTTGCCGTTGCATAACCACAGACCGCGATCGCATACAGTGCTAGTAAAAAGCATAATACCCTTCCTTCTGCCGTCTTTGGAAAGTAATCAGATCCCATCGTGGTCATCACCATTGCCGTCCACCACAGTGCAGTGCCATAGTCAGTGATGCCAACAGTACCAACAGAAAGTTTGTGTTCAAACGCATAAATTCCAGTTGCTCCAACCAGGATGACGAACGCGGTTAGTCCCACCACATAGCCTACTCCTCGACGCTGAACACTTGTTGCAAGTAACCGCATTCCTCTATTGGTTCGTGCCATAACTCCCAACAAATGTAACCCACGAATCACATGAACTGATTGCAAAGACTGTATGACTCCCACAATCCGAAAGGTTCGCACAGCCGGGATCAGCAGAGAAAAGACGATTAACCAGTTGTGTTTGAGGTAAGAAATTTTGCGGGGAGCGAGAAGAAATTTGATCCCAAAATCCACGATAAAGGTGATCCAAATGATGGCGGCGATCGCTACTAGGAGAGGATTCAATCCCCAAACTAGCTCAACGATAAACAGTCCTAACCAAGCGAAGCCCAGCACCAGCATCGGCATTTCTAGCCAATCTTCCCACTGTTGCAGCACTTCGCTGCGCTCTTGATCTAACGCGGGCTTTGACCGTTGGTTCAGATCGCTCATAACGGGTTCGTTCGCGTAGCGTGTGCAAAGCACTCTGGATGAGACTGATACACCTTTAGCTGTGCCCGTAATTGGGCAATTTCAGTCGTCATATCTAGCACCATTGCCGCTCCGACTAAGTTCAGCCCCAAATCTCGACGCAAGCGTTGAATCTGAGCAATTCGCGCAATCTCGCGGGAATGCAGCAAATCACCGATGGGTTCGATTACGCCTAACTCAACATAAAACTTCACCAGGGTAATCGAAGTCTTAGTGATTAACGCAGCATAACCAAAGGTGTAGAGTTGCTCACCTTCGGGTGAAACCACGATTTTGGAAAGGCTGAAGGTCATAACTTAATCTCCTCTAATTGGGTACGTGGGTTAAAGCTAGTGTTTGCCTGGATTTTTTCGTAGTATTCTTGCTCGATCGCACTCAGGTCTTTTGGTGTGACAATTTGAAGTTTGGCAAATAAGTCACCTCGTCCCCCTTTGGGCAATGTCCAGCCTTTGCCGCGCAGCCTGAGCGATTGCCCCGATCGCACCCCTTTAGGAACTTTCATCGTCACGCTACCATCAGGGGTTGGCACGCTGATTTGTGCCCCTAAAACCGCTTCATCGGGGCGAATTGGAATGTCACAAACCAAATCATCGCCCTCAAATCGATAGAAGGGATGGGTTAAAACTTCGATAGTTAAATACAAATCGCCACGCTGTTGAGAGAACGGACTAGGAAGACCTTTACCCTTGAGCCGAATTCGACTACCTGGTTTTGCGCCTGCGGGAATACGGACGTTGATCGTTTCCTCATCGAGTTGCAAACGCTTCTGGACACCGTGAAATGCTTCAGAAAATGTGAGTGCGATCGCAGCTTCAGTATCCGGTGCAGGTGCTTGAGAACGAAATCCCCCATTAAAATCATCAAAGCCACCAGTGGAGGTTTTACGTCTCGAACGACCCAGCAGATCGTTGATAAACGAATCAAAATCGCCGTACTGATCGAAGTCGGTCGTACCAACATTAGTGGAACCGGGTGGCGGCGCTTCAGTGTAACCAGGGTGATTCCAGTGCTGACCAAAGCGATCGTACTTTTGCCGCTTCTCTGGATCAGATAATACCTCATTCGCTTCGTTCAGTTCTTTGAACTTTGTTTCTGCGTCTTTATCTCCAGGATTCAGGTCAGGATGATATTTGCGGGCAAGCTTGCGGTAAGTCCGTTTGATTTCTTCAGGAGTTGCGGTTTTGCTCACTCCCAAGATGGCATAGTAGTCTTTAAAGTCTGTTGCAGTTGGCATCACTGACCTCTCGATTGCGGGCTATTTTTGAATTTTGAATTGTTAATCTCCTTCTTCTTGGTTGGAAGAATCTGCTGGAGATTGAGGAAAATCATCGGGTGGTTGAGTTCTTGCCATACGTTTCTGCTCCTTCGATACCCATTCCCATGCAGTTAAACAACCAATGGTTAAACCTGCTAGCATCAGTGCTAATGTCCATGAAAACTGACTGGGAAATCGGAAATCGAGCCAGATGCCTAGTGCCATCGCTAACAAAGTTGGTGCGACCACTGACCAACCGATCAAGCCTGCAAAACCTAAACCAAACCAAACACCACCATAAGGTTTCGCTTGGCGAGCATAAAGTTTGCGACGTTCTTTATTAGCGATCGCATTGGCAAATAGATGGGTTTGCGACTTTCGGGAAGGAGTTTTCATGTATATTCACCTAACTCAATAAAGTGCCGAATCGTGTTTATCTCTAGCTTTTCTAAAACGGAACGTGCTGTTTTTTCGCGTTCATCGATTAAGTGAAACTGCTGCTCAACGGTTTTTTTCAACATTCCCAAATCGCCCCCTTGGACGGCATTTTGGGTAGCAACTGTTACCTCATCGCCATGTTTGATCAAAATTCCTTGGTCGATGGCAAAGAATTGTTCTTGTCCTTGCGGTGAGATGAAGGATAGCAAACTCGGTATCAACGTCGCCACAAAATCTATATGGCGAGGTAGTAAGCAAAATATCCCATTCTCCGCTTCAGCAATCACTTTAATCGCGGCTGTTTCGATCAGGATTTTGGTGGGTAAGACAACTTTGAGCCGCATTTCTGATGGTGTGGAGGTCATGATTTTTTATCACTGATTTAACTGATTTAAGGATTTCACGGAATGAAGGATATGACAGTAAATGAAAGGTTTAATACCCATTACAAAACTTAATTACGAATTACGTTAGCGTTCGCGTAGCGTGCTGTAGGCATAGCTCCTCTGAAAGAGGCATTACGAATTATTTAAGACTTCATTAATTGAGCCGATCATGTAGAGCGATCGCTCTGGTGTCTCAGAAAACTCGTCATTGAGAATGCGATCGCATCCATCTAGTACATCGTCTAATTCGACTAATTTCCCTGTCAAACCTGTAAACTGGGCAGTGGAAAAGAAAGGTTGAGTCAGAAAGCGTTCTAAACGTCTCGCCTGGGATACCACTTGGCGATCGCCTACCGATAATTCTTCTAAGCCCAACATGGCGATGATATCTTTCAGTTCTTCGTAAGTGGTAATGGTTTTGCGGACTGCTTGAGCGATCTGATAATGGCGATCGCCAACGATATGAGGCATCAGCATTTTGGAATTGGATTGCATCAAATCCACGGCGGGATAAAGCCCTTCACTCGCCCGTTTGCGTGACAACACAATTGCAGCTGACAGATGCGAAAACACAGCAACAGCCGAGGGATCGGTGAAGTCGTCCGCAGGGACATAAACCGCTTGAATAGAAGTAATCGCCCCTGCGGATGTATTGCAAATGCGCTCCTCTAGTTGAGCGAGTTCAGTGGCGAGGGTTGGTTGATAACCCACCCGCGAAGGTAGTATCCCCATCAGTCCCGATACTTCTGAACCCGCTTGGATAAAGCGAAAGATATTATCGATCAAAAGCAATACATCTTTTTGGGAGCGATCGCGGAAATATTCTGCCATTGTCAGCGCCGCGTGTCCTGCCCAAAATCTGACTCCGGGCGGTTCATTCATCTGTCCAAAGACCAAGACAGCATTTTGGAGAACGCCCGTTGCTGCCATTTCTTGATATAAATCCAGACCTTCGCGGCAGCGTTCGCCAATGCCACAAAATAAACTTACGCCTTGGTGCTGCTTGACCATGTTATGGATCATTTCCGTAATTAGCACCGTTTTACCAACGCCTGCACCGCCAAGCAAACCTGTTTTACCGCCCCGTTCCAAAGGTGTAAGCAGATCGATCACTTTGATCCCAGTTTTGAGGATTTCGGCTTTGGTGACTCGTTCTGACATAGCGATGGGCGTGGCATGAATCGATCGCCATTCGCCACCTGTGATCGCCTCTTTCTCATCGATCGCTTCGCCAAATAGGTTTAACATTCTCCCTAAGAGGCGATCGCCTACGGGAACTTGTAATGGGTGCTGAGTATCAATGACAATCTCGCCGCGTGTCACCCCAGCGGTTGGGACAAGTGCTACACCCCGCACTACCTGAGCGCTCAGATGTGCAACCACCGCGATCGCAATATTACCTGCTTGTAACTGGGTATGTATATCTGGCAACCGTTTGGGAAAATGGATATCGATGATGCTGCTCCGCACGGAGAGGACGGAACCAAGATTTTGCTCTTGGGAATGATTTGAGGTGGAAGATGTAGAATTTTGCATAAATTCGTGGCGAATTGAGGGTGGAAATTTAAACGCAGAGGAACGCAAAGGTTAACGCAAAGGAACACAAAGGTTTAATTAAGGCAATTCTTTTTGCTAGGAATTTGTGAAATTATGTATTTAGAACATCCCCTTCCAAGTTTCCCCAGTCCCTAATCCCCAGTCCCTTTTTCAATGGCTTAATTCAAAGGCTGAAGTAATTTCTAGTAATTCATCTGTAATTGCAGTTTGGCGTTGTTGCTGAAATTGACCAGTAAACTCTGTAAGCCGCTCTGCGATGTTTTTCTCGGCAACTTGCATAGAAGCGAGACGGCTAGCATTTTCGCCGGCGAGGGACTCACCAAAAGCACGATAGAGCAAGATAAAGAAATATTGTCGTAATAGAGACGCAACCAAAGTATCGCTCGGCATCGTAAAAGTTGGTAGAGTCCGCGATCGCGGTTCGACTGCGCTCACCTCTGGCCATGTTTCGTTTTCGATATGTTGTAGCCATGCGCGATCAAGTGGCAACAGTTGCAGCTTGTACGGTTCGCATAAGGTATTGGAATGTAAGTGGTTGTAGAATAAGAAAATTCGGACAATTTGCTTGCTATCGCGCCATTCGGCAATGTGTAGTAAAATTTCTTGAACCATTGATGTAATCTCAGTTAGCGAACCTGCCATAGGGAAAGTTTGCTCGATCGCATAGCCTGCGGTTTCTAAATGGGAGATAATTCTCGATCCGACGGCAAAAATCGCCAGATGTTCGGGTGAGATATTCAACTTCTCTAATTCCGCGATCGCATAACGGCTAATCTGTTCGTTAAATTGACCGCACATCCCTTGCTCAGAGCCAAAGATAATCACGCCGCAGGAAGCAGAGGGTAGGGGGCAGGGGGCAGGGGTATCAAGCCCCCATATTTGTCTCCCCTGCTCCGTTCTCCCTGCCCCCTGCCTCTCATGTATTGCCTTTAGTACGACATGCAAACCCATTTCGATTGTATGGTTATACTCAGCGAGGGAAGTAACCGCCTGTTCATACTGATGGATATTTAACGCCGCTAATACTTTCATCATTTTCACCACGGCTTGCAGTTCTTGTGCAGTGTTGATTTGGCGTTGGAGAAGCTCAATAGATGACATAGCTACTCCTTTATATCTTTTGTATCAACTGGATCTTTTGAATCCTTTGTATCAGTTGGCTCTTTTGTATCAGTTGGCTCTTTTGTATCAGTTGTATCCTTTACAACTGTAGCGATAGCAGTTTTGGCAGTCTTTAGTAAGAGATCGCGATCGCCATCAGTCAATACGGCTCCGCTTTCGATTTGCAGGCAAAGATCGGCTAACTGGGTGGATATGGCTTGGGCGATCGCTTGCTCTGCAATGGCAATTTTAGCGATGGGGACGGCATCGAGCAAGCCTGCTGTCACCGAAAGCATGACGGCTATTTGCACAGCAGCCGGCATTGGTGCATATTGCTTTTGTTTAAGCATCTCGCGCACCCGTTGTCCGCGTTCTAAAGTGAGGCGAGTCGATTCTTCTAAGCGCGTACCAAAGCGAGAGAAAGCCTCTAGTTCTTCAAATTGAGAATAGGAAAGACGTAAATCTCCTGAAACAGCGCGATAAGCAGGAAGTTGAGTTTTACCACCCACCCGCGAAACCGATTTACCGATATCGATCGCTGGCAATACTCCCTTTTGAAAGAGGATTGGTGAAAGATAAATCTGTCCATCGGTAATGGAAATTAGATTAGTTGGGATATATGCAGCAATGTTTTGTGCCTCTGTTTCGACAATTGGCAGCGCAGTTAAGGAACCACCACCTCGTTTGTCGTTGAAATGCGTAGAGCGTTCCAGTAAGCGCGAGTGAATATAAAAAATATCCCCTGGATAGGCTTCGCGTCCAGGTGGGCGGCGCATTAAGAGAGATATTTCTCGATAGGTGCGGGCATGGTTGGTGAGGTCATCGTAAACGATTAGCACATCACGCCCTTGATCTGCAAAATATTCCGCCATCGCAGTAGCGGCATAAGGAGCGACATACTGTAAGCCCGGCGGTTCTTCTCCTGCTGCCATGACAACTGTTGTGTATGGCATTGCGCCCTGTTCTTCGAGGTCGGCAATTACCTTGGCAACAGCCGCACTACGCTGTCCGATCGCGCAATAGATACAGAGAATATTTTTGCCTTTTTGATTGATGATCGTATCGAGGGCAAGACCGCTTTTACCCGTTTGGCGATCGCCTAAAATTAATTCTCTCTGTCCGCGTCCAATGGGAATCAGGGCATCGATCGCTTTGATTCCCGTTTGCAAAGGCACATTCACGGGCGCACGATCCATGATCGCTGGGGCATTGCGTTCGGCGGGACGGCGTTCTGAAGTTCGCACTATGCCTTTGCCATCAAGGGGGCGACCGAGGGGATCGATCACTCTTCCTAGTAGTGTGTCACCCACAGGGACATCAAGTACTTTACCAGTGCGCTGCACTTGGGTACCTGACTGGAGTTGATCGCTAGAATCAAGCAAAACTACACCAACTTCTTCGGGATCGAGGTTAAACACCAATCCCAGACTACCACCAGTAAAACGGACAATTTCCTCTGACTGCACATTGGGCAAACCGATGATTTTGGCAATTCCTTGGCCAATCGATTGGACAATCCCAATCTCAGTAGATCGCAATTTTGCTTCCTGCTGATCAAGAACTTGAGTATAAAGTGCAAAAGTATTTTGTAAAACTGTCTGTAAACCTTCTTCCTTCTTCACATCATGCGTCCTCTGAGTTCTGATTTGTTCCAGCTTCTTCTGCAAAAACCGTAACCAAATTTTCGGTGATGCTATCTAAGTAAGTATCCATACTCCACGCTAGTTTGTAGCCTGTGCCGCGCAGTTCGATCCCACAAATCAGACTAGATTCAATTTCATAAGTCGGTTCGATTTTGCCTGCAATTTCATAACTCGATTCGATTTTGCCTGAACCCACCGCTTTAAAGTAGTCTTGCAAAACCGTAGCGATCGCTGTACAAATATCCGTCGGTAGGGTGAACGTACTAACCAACGTCAACGGAATGCTATCTTTTGTCGAAGCTGTTAAAGTCGTCACCAATTCAGCACGCTCTGTTTCGGTAAGATCGCGCAACTTCTGCAAAAACACCCTGGCAATCTGCGTTTCTAGTTCTGACTCTGCCAAATCTGTCAACACCCGCCGCACGGTTGCTTGTAATTGCTGCATAGTGCGATCGCCCACCTCGCGCAAAAAAGCATCTTTTTGGCGTTGCAGACTGGTTTGCCATTGCGATCGCTCTGTCGCCACTGATTCCTGCATTTCTTTCAACAAGTTTTGGCGGGTTTGCTCCACTTCTGATTTTGCTTTGGTGAGCAATTCTGTCTTTTGGTCTGTAAATTGCTGTTGCATTTCCTCATAATGCTTAACCTCCTGTTCAGCTTCTTCTTTTTGTTGAGATGCCGACGATAAGCGATCGCGGATCGTTTTCTCGCGGCGTGCCATTGCCTTGGTAATCGGTTTATATAGGAAGCGTTGCAGCACAAATATCAACACAAAAAAGTTGAGGATTTGCGCGAAGAAGGTAAACCAGTTAATCTCCACTTGATCAGCCTCCTGCTTTGGCGAGCGCACCGACTACATAGTTCCAAAATGGATTGGCAAACAGCAAAATTAGCGCGATTACAAAGCAATAAATTGCGATGGATTCAATAAATGCTAATCCCACAAATAAGGTGCGGGTAATTGTATTTGCTTCGTCGGGTTGTTGGGCGATGGAACTAAGTGCCTGGGCAACGGTTTTACCTTCGCCGAGGGCTGGGGCAATGGAGCCGATGGCCATAGTCAGACCCGCCGTTAATATTGATACAGGTCCAATAATTCCCAGTACAAGTGATAGCGATTCATTTTGAGCCATTGTCTTCGTTACTCGTAGAACCAATATAAACAACTGCTAAAATTGCAAAAATATATGCTTGAATTAAGCCTGTCAATAAGCCTAAAGCTTGCATAATGGCTGGAAAGAAAAATGGCGCGATCGATATTAAAATCGCCGCAATCATCCCGTCACTCATCACATTCCCAAACAAACGCACTGCTAAAGCTAAAGTCCGTGAGAGTTCGCTAATTATATAAAAGGGAAATAGGATAGGAGTCGGTTCTAGGTAATGGTGCAGATATTTCCAGATTCCTTGCTGACTGATACCAAAAACGGGGACGGCAAAGAATACACAGATAGCGAGGGCGGCAGTGGTGGATAGTGAAGCAGTGGGCGGGTCATAGCCAGGAACGATCGCTAATAGATTGGAGGTGGCAATAAAAACAAATAGGGTGCCGACAAAGGGCAAATAGCGATCGGGATTTTGTCCACTGGTTTGCTGAATTTGATCGCGTAAATTGACAACTAAGACCTCCAGCAGATTTTGCCAGTGGGATATCTGCGTATCAGTGGAGAGTTTGCGCGTTACCAACCAAGCACCGATGCCCAACAGTAGCATGATCATCCATGTAAAGACCAAAGTGGCATTGATCGACACAAATCTCCACTGCCAAAACACGATCTCATCTGGACTAAGACTAATGTGCATTGAGTCTCCTGGGCCATTTCGGCTGCAACTTTTCAATGGTGTGATTGCGTACCCAAATGAACGCGCCTAAGCAAACGAGCAGATGCCAAAGTGCGTTTTCTTGGGCGAACGCTAGGACTAAAGCAAATCCTGTGATTGCGATCGCTAGCCGTCCAAAAAAACTGCCTAACGTTAATAAAATTGGGCTTTGGGCTGTAGGTAATTTCTGCACCGTCATCCACAAGCCACGAAAGTAGAGATTTCCTACGAAAATTCCTAACACCAAAGTAACAGGTAAAAAGAAGAGGCTGTTCATCTTAAATCTCCTAAGAGGCTTTTTCAGACTCTAATATTGGAATGTATTTGATAATGAGTATTGGTTACTGAAAGAAACGTTTTTTAAACACAAAATAAACATTAACCAATGACCACCGCCTCAATCATCCAGATAATAAGCCCCCAAAAGTGTGAGAGTAACTGCATCACTGGGCTAACCATTTCTTTGGGTAAGTCGTTGTAGCCATCTTGCGATCGCCATTAATTAGTCTGACACACTTCTGTTAGAAATCATGTTTAACCAAGCGTTTGATTAGCGTATAAGTTGTATTGTTTGTACTAAAAACTTTCAAATCGTTACAATCAAGTAAAATGTTCGTCATATTTGCTTATAAGCTATATTTAATAATAAAATCGGCTTGATTCTAAATTCTCACTTAAGGGACAGTAGTCAGAGCAATCAAGTGCTTGTTCTGTGAGGACAATAGAGGGGTGTACTGTGCAGTATAAATAATGGTTGTTTGTAAAGAAGCGACAGTTCTGACAGGGAAGTTGATGGAAGCAGTTGAGCGCTATAATTTTTGCTCTTGTAACTTTCCAAACATCTAGCAATTTCAAAATGAAAATTGCCAAAAATATCATCGAGCATAAGGGAATGAAAAACAATGCTTCATCAGGTGTAATGGCTCCTTCCGGTCTTGTCAAATCTGGTTTTTTCACAGCCGGGTTGACAATAATCAGCTTGGCTTTACTTAAAGGAAAGAGATTTAAATTCCTTTTCTCCAAAATATAAAATTTGATAAGTTTATCAGTAGACATATTATTTACATTCATAGAAACTAGAGTTTTGTGAACAATACAGAGTTGGTGAGTTATTCAAGATAAGACGAGAACAGCATTGAAAGTGCAAAACTCCCGATAAACGTTAAGGTAGATAAGTTTGTATCTTGAGTTTGATGGGCTTCAGGAAGAATTTCTTCAACGATCGCCACCATCAAAGTACCTGTTGTAAATGCAAGTACAATTAACTTGGGCAGATCAGTTTGTCCGCGCAACCCCCAATAGCCCAGCGTCGCACCCAGCCAAACAGGGATAAGAAATGCCGCAAGTAACCAAAATCGCTGTGTTCGCGGCATATTTTGACTCTTAAACTCTGCATTGGTGACAAATCCTTCGGGAATATGAGCCACAACTCTCCCCGATGCCAGAACTACCCCTAGATGAGGTGCGATCGTCAAACTGGTGCCAATCATTAATCCATCGCCAAATAAGTCAATGGCAATGCTCAGAAAGATCACCCAACTAACACTATTATGATCAACGCCACGCAGTCGATTTTTGCTTAAATTGAGAAGCTGATTAATCCAGACAAAAAAAGCTCCACCTAAAAACAATGCTAGAATAGCTGCCCAAACAGGTTTAGCGATCGCAACTCTCGGTATTAGTTCGGTAGATGCGATCGCTAGCAGTACGCCAGCAGCAGCGTGCAGTGCAAGTCCTAATATTTGTTTTGATGACGGTAAGGCTTCAGCAATCATTGCTCCCATAAAGTTGCTGACAACGGGCAAAGCTGATAGTGTTAGAGCAAATAGAAATTCCTGCATGGTCACGCTCCGCTAGTCGTAACAAACTTTTTGATGTTTGATCGGTCTACCGATAGATTGCATCATCGATTGTGGCTCGGAAGAATTCGCCCTCTGACTCAAACCGCTCAGTGCCGAAGTACCATCCAACTCGCAGACGGGTCGGAATAGTGTAGCCAGAGAATGTGCGTTCTTCCTCCATAATTCCACCGAAGTCTATATAATGAAACTCAGAGCCATCAAGGTTATTCCAGCGCGGTAGCTTGAAGGTCTTGATCCGACCCGTTTGTTGACGTAGCCTCGGCTTTGCCGACTCGATGGTGAAATCTAGTTCGGCTCTCTCACCTTGTACTACAAAACTAGAATGAAGATGCGATGAATCGGTTGTTGTCCATGAAATATCATCACTACAAAACGCAGATGGCAACCAGATTGACTCACACTGAAGACGACCAACAGCAGACCGCGTAATATCGGAACCCGAAGCTACCATCACCGGGAAAATTCCTAAAAGCTTCCACTGCATAGCACCTACACCGTCTATAATCCGATCCGATCCCACAATTGGCAAACCATTCATCCATGCCGTAGCACTCCAAATCAATCCATGCTCCCAGCAAATGACCTGCTCTGCTTTGAATGGAATCCAACTCTTCAATTTGATTTCGCCGTGCATTTGCAATCGAACCGCAGATGCGATCGCAGTTCCAGGAGCGATCGCGTGTTCGAGATATCGTCTTACTGCTTCTGGTAGATGAGCGAATTCGTCTGAATGAAATACACGATCCTTAGATGTCGCTGAATCCCATAGCGTATTGAGAGAAATCTGTTTAGTCATCATTGCCGCCAGTATTTTTAATTCAGAATTTGATAGATTGTGATGATAAGAATAATTGCGAAAATAGCTGTATAGATCGATTTAGTATATTTGGCTAGCCAATTGGGAAGATAAATAGAAAAATTGCCTTTTGTGGAATTTGAATATTTACGGGCGATTAGAGTTAATGGGCAGGAAAATTTAAAATTCAGTAGGGTTATACCTTCTATAAATACAAATCCATAACCAATCCAGAGCCAGAAATCGAGTTTATTTGCGTAGCTTGCCGCCGTAGGCATCGCGGCATAAAGCATATAGAAAATCACAAAGTTGAAGAATACCTATATCAACGTGTGAATAATTTTAATCAGCGTCAATTTGGTTTCACTTTTCATAAAAGCAACGCAAGAGCCAAAATGTCTTTACTTTATTTCGACTACCTACTTATCGGTATTTTTGACTTAATTAGTATTGACTCATGATAAATTACCCATCATTTCCGTATAAACCAATCAACGGGGCGGCATAGTGAAACTGGCGAAGGATAATTCTTCAAATAACCCGATCGCAAGATAAATTGAATATTTTCGCTAATCCCAATTGATTGATTTAGAGTTTGTCTCGTTGAGGCTTCTTCCAATATCTGAGTCATCGGATGAATGGCTATACTCTTTTCCCGCACTTTCAGGAAAAGTCTTTGCATTCGTTTGCCAGTTTCCAGCAGTGTTGCCACCGAATTGTCCTTACTGGTAATGAGAAGCCAACCAGCCGATTGCGACACTTCCTGTTTAATTTTATCAAGCCCTGTCTCTCGAAAATCCTTTTTCATTACATTATCTTTACTGTAAAAGTTCCGCACCACCCAACCAGAAAATCCTTCTATTTCCATGCTTGCCGTTGTCAGCCCGTCACGATATTTCTCAGCATCCTTACTAGAGAATCTCATCCAGTCGGCTAACTCTTGCTGCGCTGGGTCGCGATGCCTTCGGCGAGCGTAGCTATCGCATTGAAGGCGGTTAGCAACGATAGTTTGTTCATTAATAAATTGACTTTCTTTACTGGTGACAGGCAGATAATGAATAAATTCCGATTCGGAATTGAGAAGATATTTGATATCTTCTTTTTTCAGCACATTAGTTAAAAAATCGGAACGAACAGTGCGGCGATTTTTTATTTTTGCGATATCAAAAGCATTTTTTAACTCTTTTTTTTCAATTTTACTTCCATCACCTGTTTGTCCTGATTGGTCTTAGCTAGCAAATTCCAATTGCAGCCGTAGCCAAAATAAGTAGCGGCATATTCCAGATTTTGAATAAAAGTACCGATTGATAAAATCGTTTCTCTCTGAGTTGGGTCAACGGCAGGTAGCCATTTACTTTTATCGTTGCCGATAATCCAGTGATAAGGTTCGAGATATTGAACAAACCACGGCTGCGTGTTGTGTCCACTCGGCGCGAGGGAGGCGAGAAACAGAATTTCTTTTTCATCCAGTTTGAGAGCTTCTTTGTTATCGTTTGCTGGTTTTATATCCGTCCTTAAAAGATTCCTTTTATCACTTAACAAATAAGATGTTGTCACAGTTGCAATTATTGTCCCTCCTGTAATACTGATAAAATTTTTCCTGTTCATAACGCTCGTAATTGAGGGTAAAGAGCAACTAATTTGAATTATGAAAAATTAAAAAATGCGGAGTATCCTTTTATATAAAGATTGGTGGATAAATCCCGCACTGTGGTTTTTAACCTATTTCAAAGTTCAGTCAAAATCAAGTCTTCTAGTTTGAATATGCTCGTGGTGTTGCGGCACTGACAGCATTGCTTCAATGTGAGGATTTGCCCATTCTGCGGCTATTTTCAGAAAATCAGGAGCGTCATTGACACAATCAAGTCGTGTGTAAGTCACCGTTGGATATTGACGCTGCAAAAATTGAATCGCATCTTCGACATCGAGAATAGTTTCATAATTATCTGTCACCCAGCCGAGGGGTTTAAATAGAATAGTTTGGGCACCTGCTGTAATCAAGCTTTTGGCAGCTTGTTTCAGATCGGGCTGTGACCAATTAATGAAAGGCGTGTCATGATTTACCCAACCGATGGAGATGAGCGGATATTGATGCTGTAACTGTGCTTGGACGCGATCGTAAAGGGCTTGTCCATCAATTACCCCGGTTAACAGTCCTTGCGCTTTTTCTGGGCCACCGTGAACCGTTAATACAATCCCAATTTGAGACTCAAAGAAGCGACCAACAAATAGCTGATTCAGAGTTTCCTTAATCCGACGCACCATCAAATCAATGTATGTTGGCTCAGTTGCAAAGGCTGGAATATATCGAATTGCTTTGAATGGCGAATGTTGAGGCTGATTTACAGATGCGGTTGCTGCAATAACTTCATTGACTTGCTCGACAGCTATTTTGCCCGTGAATGCAGAATCGACCACAAGCATTGGATAAATTAGCAAATTCTGAAAACCTTGCTCAATGATATCTGCTACAACTTCTTGCACAAAGGGTTTACAGAAATAAAATCCTTTGAACACTTGCACCTGGTTTCCCCATTGGTGTTGTAACTCTTCTTCGATACCAAGACGTTGTTTTTCAAAAATATCATTTTCGGGTGATATAAAATGATCGTGCTTGACTCCAAAATTGTACAAATCTTGAAGTGCGAGAAACCAACCAGCAAGAGGATATAGCCATTCTGGAATTGGCACAAACTGAGATGCAATGTACTTCGTTGCAGCTTGATTGTAAACGCTCAGAGCGCGGTAAGATTCTACTTCACCATACCCTGCAAGCAAAACTGCAACGCGATTCGGCAGCGTCGGCTCTGCCGAATCGCCGTTGTGGGTTGCGACGGGCTGCGTCCCTTGAGATTGATGATTAATAATCATTTCTTTAAGCCTAAGTAAATTGTTTTTTAGAAGTACGCCGCAGACGAAGCAATGAGTTACGGTTAAAAAAATTACCACGAATGAAGCGCCCGCAACTGTGGCGTTTTTTTCAAAGGTGCTGGGCAGACTCAGAGCAGGCAAAACCTAGGCAGTATTGCGATTACTGTTGCTTCAAAGCTTTAGACAGCTATCGACAGAATGATTTTGTCTAGCATCTGCTTTTCTACTGTAAAGCACGTCGCTGTCCTGAATGCAGAGTTAGCATCCAAACTCCATCGAACAAAAGATTGATTCCAATGAAAGTGCCAATCAGCCAAGGTGCGTTAAATGGAAAGTTAGACCAAATGAAAATACCGAAAATAATGCCGATGATTCCGCTTACAAGCATTAATCCCCAGTTAGATGAAATTCGGCGCATTTGAAATGCGATCGCTACTTGAATCATGCCTTGCACAAAAATGGTAATACCCAAGACTAATGTGAGGGCAAGCACACCTTCAAATGGATTTGACACTACTAAAATTCCAGATAGGAGATACAAAAGACCTAGAATTAGCTTCCCGACAACTTTACCTGCACCTCTTGATTGAAAGGCATAAACAATTTGAGTAATTCCGGCAAAGATGAATATCCAGCCAAACAGTAAGGTTGAAGCAACGCTGGCAAAGAAAGGAAATGCAATCGCTATTATCCCCAACACAATCATGAGAATAGCGATCACGGTTGTCCACCCAGAACTAACAACTTGCTCATCAATTTCAGGTTCAATAACTCTCATATTAATCTCCTTTTAAATAGACATTTTTGGCTCCATTGAGTCTGCCGATTTCCCTAATCTGCTTAGGCAACTCACTTAAATGCTTTGACTAAAGCCTTAAACTCGACTTCCAGTGACTTGTCATGAGGCGAGATCGGTGGGATCTGGCGATCAATACCGAGGAATTTGTAGACCGCCATCTGAGCAGCTCGCACCGAATACTCAACTGTGAAGACGACATCATCAGGAATTTCGACAAATTGGCTGATGAAAGCGAGGTTCTTCGAGCTACGAGGGATCGGCAAAGGTCGATCGGTGCATAAACGAGGCATAAACATACTTGTGATGTACGGCATTCTGCAAGGAATGCAGTTTGCTGATTCCACAGTATCTAAATCGAATCGTAAATGACCGCAGAGTTCTCGCAGAATTTCTTCACCGTTGCACTCGCTCATTGGCTTGGGAACAAAATCACCCACGCGATCTGGGAAAAGGGCATATCCCCAAAAGACCTGTACATCAGCAGGCTGATTTATAAAATGGGGTTGATAGGCGAGTACAATAGACATCAGCCAATTTGAGTCTTTAAACGTGATCAGCCCGCCAGTCCCCGCTTGATTGCCGCTAAATTTGGCGATTTTATCGAAGAATGCGGGGTTTTTTAGTGTCACCGTAAAAGACTCCCAGAGAGACTCGGCAATGCTGCTATTGAAAGCAGCAGGATTACCAAAATCTGGGCTTTCTGCTGCCAGCTTTTCCCACAAAGTCCAACTAGTGCAATCCTGTTTAGTCAGCTTCTTGGGCGCACTTGTCATCGACCCCAAACTTGAGGCATCGGTCATCGAGCCATTTTGCAGAAAAACCAAATCCCTGTCTTTAACGGCAATGGTTTTGCTTTCACCACTCTGCTGATAATGAATGCCTGTCACTACTAACTTCCCCTCTGCGGTGGTGCGCTCAATATCCGTCACCTTGCAATTGACGAGGAAATGGACATTTTGGGCAGCAAGCCAACTCTGTAAGGGCAGAATCAATGAATCGTACTGATTGTAGATGGTGCGCTTAACCCCTGCAAGGGTTTCAATCCGAGAGAATTCCAGCATGAAGCGATGCAAGTAACGCTTAAATTCAACAGCACTGTGCCACGGCTGGAAAGCAAACGTAGTAACCCACATATACCAAAATTCAGTCTCGAAGAATTCTGGGGAAAGCCAATCTGTGATACAACTAGCACCCAACTCAGTTTCATCAGCTTGGGTAAGCTTCAGCAATTCCCGACGATTTTGCATAGAAAAGCCCATCGAACTTACAGGGACTTTCGCCCGTCGGCTGTCAACGAGACGCGCCATAGAATTTGACTTGTGCTGCTCATTGAACTCCATCGTTTCGTCAAATACTGTTTTACCGGGCGAACTCAGGGAGGGGATCGACTTGAAAAGATCCCAAGTGCATTCGTAATTGTCGGTCGTTAACATCCTTCCACCGCGCAGGGAATAGCCATCTGTAGGGTTCCCGGCTCCATCCATACTTCCGCCCAGGAGGGGTTTTGCTTCTAGGATAAAAATATTTCCGCCAGGGAGTCCGCCGTCTCGAATCATGAAGGCGGCGGCTGCCAAAGAGCCGATACCACCACCCAACAGATAAGCATTAGATTCCTTAACCATGTCAACTAAGTCCCTGCAAAGCTTGATTTAATCGTGTTTTACGTCTTTTCTTAGCCGAAATCTAAAGTTCTTGACGTGTGGGACGAATGATGATTTCATTCACATCAACATCATTGGGCTGCTCAATGGCGTAGGCGATCGCTCGGGCAATAGCATCTGCATCAATAGCGATCGCATAAAGTTGATTAATTCCTGCTGCTGTGTCTTTATCGGTAATCGTGGTAGTCAACTCAGTGGCAACGGCTCCTGGTGAGATATTAGTCGAACGGATTTCACCGTTTGACTCTAGTCGCAGCCCTTCAGAGATTGCTCGCACTGCGTATTTAGTAGCACAGTAGACTGCTGACCCAGGAAATACCTTATGTCCAGCCACGGATGATAGGTTAATGACGTGACCAGACTTTTGCTGACGCATAATCGGCAATACGGCAGCAATCCCATACAGAACGCCCTTGATGTTGACATCGATCATCCGATCCCACTCCTCCACCTTTACTTGGTCGAGGGGAGAGAGCGGCATCAAGCCGGCATTATTAATTAGCACGTCGATCCGGCTGTATGTACTCAAAGTTTCCTTCGCCAAGGCTTCCACTTGTGAGCGATCTGTTACATCTGTTACTCGATAGGTTGCAGTGCCTCCTGATTTGGCAATCGCTGCAACCAAATCTTTGAGCCGATCTTCGCGGCGGGCGGCTAGCATTAGTTTGGCTCCACTAGCAGCAAGTCGCTTCGCAGTCGCCTCACCTAAACCACTGCTGGCTCCGGTGATGATGACCACTTTGTTTTGAATAAGAGACATATTGATTAATCTGGGTTATCAAATATTGGGTGCTGTTTTATCTAAACTCAGCATTATGTAACTATATTAACTAGCTTGTAGCTGGATCAACGTTTTTGTCCCGGCAGCGTCACTAATCCGAACCGCTATCATCACACCGTTTGAGTTCTGTCCCGTTAAAACTTCAGTTGGTGAATCGATTGTGTGAGCGTAAGTCACTTCATCTCGACCGACTTCAATCACCAAATCATCCCCCTTTCCAGGACGATCGTAAACCATTGCCATCAAAGGTGCGTTTTGAATCAGTTCTGCATTATCGAGTTCTGAATCGATGATTTCGATTGAAATATACCGTCCACGATTACCACTTGAAAACAGATCAAAAAATTCACCCCATCGCTCCTGCGGCACAGATTTGCTGATGTCAATTTTACTTACCATGATGATTCCTTTAAATATCTCCAGAAATTAAATATGCGTTATCCAGAATCCTTGTAGAGACGTAGCACTGCTACGTCTCTACATTCTTTTTCACTGGATGTCTAATGTTGGCAGGTTAAGAGTTCAAAGCCTTAGACAGGGATCGATATGCTCATTCCATGACTAATTCTGTCTAGCATCTGCCTTGCCTGACTGACATCCTGGTTGCTGCCTGTCACAAGGATTATGAACTCGCCTGCTTGGATTTGAGTCTCGTACTTCAGTACCTCGTGTTTCGGGATTCCTAACCCGGACAACGCACCCGCAAGTCCTCCTACAGCAGCAGCACCAACAGCACCAACAAGCGTTCCTTCTAACCAACCTGCCAGCACTCCAGCAATGGGGCCAGCAATGATGATCGGAGCTACTCCGGGAATAAATAACACTCCAGCCCCTGCTAAAATGCCAAATAAACCTCCGACGAAGCTACCCCAATAACCACCTCCTGCGGCTCCAGCAATGGCAGTATCTTTCCAGGTGAGAAATCCCCGCACATGTTCAGTGGTTTGGTAGTCTTTGCCAATGATTGAGAGCTTTTGCATATCGAAGCCTGATTTTTGCAGCTCCAATACAACCCTTTCTGCTTCTGCATGGGAGGGGAAATGAGCAACAACCGTATGTGTATATGTCATGAGTTTGTCTCCTTTATCTATGTCAAGCTAATTCATAATTATTAATTCCTAATTCATAATTAAAAAGGGTTTATCCCTAATGCTTATCAAGCATTCGGAGTTTTTTTTAGGGTCTGAAACAGTCTTTAATTACGAATTACGTTAGCGTAGCGGTAGCGAGTCCGCGAGCGTCATTACGGATTATTTCTTTGTAGTTACTGTTGCGGCTTCGGCATCTAGTCTGGCGGCGATCGCTTCTAAAGTTGCTTTTTCAGCCTCTTCGAGGGTTGCGATCGCTAAGAAGGTCGCCGTAGCTGCATGGTTTTCAGCTCTATCTGCCCGATGTTCGAGTTTCTTTGCTTTGCGACCCGTTTTCCATTCCTCGACATGGGACTTCACTTCAGATTCTTTTTCCTCGAATTGAGCTTTGAGCTTTGCCCGGTACTCATCGAATTCTTGTTTCATAGCGTCTAGCTTTGCTTTCGCTTCATCAATTTGAGATTCAATTTCAAGTTGAGTTTTTTTCGGCGCAGATTGAATACTTTCTCTCAGCGATTTTACCCGAACTTCAACCGCTTCTAAATTGTCATGAAGATTTTTGGTGAAGTTATCAATTGCAGTATTCATGATAATTACTCTACTATGTTGAATTTCTGAAATCTGGCTATATTATTATCAAGTTAAGATTGAATCTCAGTTTTGAGTTTGTTTAGCCACACATTTAATGTTTACAAATTTTGACCAACATAACCTCTACCTTTGGAACGTTTTAGTATAATTCATACAACTTATACACTATTTAAACCCTTTATGACACCTATTTTCTACTAGAAGTAATTCTTTTTTGCTGCTTTTAGCAAGACTTACTGGCTTCTTCACAAGCTGCATTCTGTGAGCAATTTGCTTTCGCAGTTCATCTTAATTTTCACTGACTGCTAACTCCATCAGTGGTTCGTCCACTTATTTCACTCTCGTGGATGCAGTAGATTGCGATGGCTACGCCCGCCGCAGGCATCGTTTCTGAACGTCCCTCAGCATCAATCCAAGTTCGATTGATCGCAGGAGAAAGTACTGGATTGCGCTCTTTGCTCAAGTGCATTGCGCGATCGATGTCTGAATGCTCGGTGAGGCGCAAGGCTCGACCATTCACAATCACGCTGCGCCAATGAAGGGGCCCGTGAATTTCTTCAACCTTCGCCCCGACGCGCCGCCCAATTGCACTTAGCTCTATGCAACAAAGCCTGCTGTGCCGTTGACACATTCGCCTCTTTGCCTTGCCAAATCTCCAAAGCTGGTTGCTGGATGGCGCGGGCAAAGGAAAACGCCAATGCCCAGGGCGATCGCGATTTGAATCTAAAATTCATCGCATTCAAACGAGCCGAAGCCAGTTCACCGGATTGTCCGCCCGACAAGAACGCAATTCCCGGAACGGCAGCTGGGACTGCCCGCAAGAGACAGTTCACCGTGGCATCAGCCACCTCGTCCACCGATTCTTGTTGAGAACAAGTCAATCCCGGAAGCACCATATTCGGCTTCAGGATCATGCCCTCCAACATCACCCTTTGCCTGTAGAGTTGTTTGAAGACAGTTCGCAGGACTTCCTCCGTTACCTCGCCGCACCGTGACAGGCTATGCACTCCGTCCATCAGCACTTCCGGCTCGACAATCGATACTAGTCCGGCTTCTTGGCACAACGCAGCATAGCGAGCCAACGCCTGGGCGTTGGCCTCGATGCAACCCCGGCTGGGAATGCCATCGGCGATGGTAATCACCGCGCGCCACTTGGCAAAACGAGCGCCCATTTGAAAATATTCCTTGAGGCGATCGCGCAATCCATCCAGACCTTCGGTGATCTTTTCTCCAGGATGACCTGCCATATCCTTAGCACCGATGTCAACTTTGATGCCGGGAATGATTCCCGCATTGATGATAACTTGAACAAAGGGAGTGCCATCTGGTGTTTGCTGGTGAATCGTCTCGTCGTAGAGGATCGCGCCACTAATGTATTCACCAAGACCGGGCGTGGTGATAATCAACTCTCGATAGGCGCGTCGGGCTTCTTCGGTTTGGGGAATGCCTAACTTTGCGAATCGTTTGTTACAGGTTGGATTGCTCTCATCCATTGCCAGCAGACCCTTATTGTTAGCAACAAGCATCTTCGCGGTTTCTATCAGCTTTTGGATATTCATTTCAGGTTGCTCCATTCTGGAAGGTGCATCTTTTGGATGCAAAGAAATGAATCAGGTGAATTTGATTCGCCCGTTGATTTTAAACTTTCCCATCCATCGGCGCCGGATTGGTTTTCGTTGACAATCTGGCGCATTTTTTTCACGGCGGTTTTCAGGCTGGGTGCACCGAACAAGCTCGTACCCGCCACAAATGTATCCGCTCCGGCGCGGGCGCATTCGGCGGCAGTCTGGTCATTGATACCGCCATCTACGCTGATGCGGTAGGACAGGTTTTTTTCGCACCGCCACCCTTGGGCTTGCTGGATTTTGGGCAGGCATTTGGGGATAAATTCCTGTCCGCCGAATCCCGGATTGACAGTCATCACAAGCAGCAGATCAATTTGTTCGAGAAACGGCTCGACGGCTGCGATCGCAGTAGGTGGATTGATGGCGAGGCCAACTTTTTTGCCGAGGGATTTTATTTTGTGGATCAGGGATGGGACTTGTTCGCCAAGTTCAACGTGAATGATCATTTCGTCCGCACCGGCTTTCGCAAACGGTTCCAGCAGGATTTCCGGCTGCGAGCACATGAGGTGAACGTCGAAGAAAAGTTTGGTGAGTGGGCGGATGGCCTTGACAACTTGCGGACCGAAGGAAATGTTCGGGACGAAGTGGCCATCCATGATATCGAGGTGCAGCCGTTCGGCACCAGAACGTTCGGCACGTTCGGCTTCTTGTCTGAAACAAGACTGGTTGGAGGCAAGGAGCGAAGGTGCAATCATCATTTCAGCAACGTTTGATTTCATATTTTTTGCTGGCGTACAGTCAGAATGTATGTTTGTCCTGAAAGTTTCTTCCTATTGCCCGTTAAGAGTTCCTTTTCATCTCAATTCCAATGCTGCTACTTTCTCAAGACGTCGCTGGAAACGTTCATCTTGCTGGAAATGAGCAGCCAGAAATGTCTGAACCAATTCCCAGGATTCAGCATATCCGGTGACTTGTCCGCCCAGACACATCACGTTCATGTCGTCATCTTCCACCCCCTGATGAGCGGAGAATGAATCTGCGATTAACGCCGCCCGCACGCCTGCTACCTTGTTGGCAGCAACACAAGCTCCTACCCCGCTACCGCAAATGGCCAAACCGCGAAGGATTGTGCCCTTGGCCACCGCCTGGGCTAGTGGGACTACAAAATCCGGGTAGTCATCTACTTTAACCAACTCATAAGCACCAAAATCCTCAACCTCGTGACCAGCCTCCTTTAGAGCAGCCGTCAGTTGCGCTTTCAACTCAAACCCACCATGATCCGCCGCCATCCCAATATGCATTATTTTCCCCCCAAGCCGACGAGCGATTTCTCTATCGGTGTTGCACCGAAACTCCACTTCCAATTGCGGATTTCCGGCAAGTCTTCGCCGTGCTTGTCGATGTAATGCTTATGCTCGATCAACTTGTCCTGCATCATCTGCTTGAGATAGTCTCCCTTACTACCCAAATGCAGCAAACGATCCACCACGTCTTGCACCAGATGAAAGCGATCCAGGTCATTTTGCACCCTCATGTCAAAAGCCGTTGTGATCGTGCCCTCTTCCTTATAGCCCCGGACGTGGAGATTCCGATTGGTACGGCGGTAGGTTAGCCGATGCACCAGCCAGGGGTATCCATGAAAGCCAAAGATGATATGCTTGTCTTTGGTAAAGAGTGAATCGTAATCCGTTTCGCTCAGTCCGTGCGGATGTTCGCTCTCGGACTGCAACTTCATCAGATCGACGACATTAATTACCCGAATTTTCAGATCGGGCAGATGTTCGCGCAGGATAGAAACGGCGGCCAAAATCTCTAGCGTCGGCGTATCTCCACAGCAAGCCATCACCACATCCGGCTCGGTATCCTGGTCGTTGCTAGCCCATTGCCAGATGCCAATGCCTTCAGTGCAATGCACGATCGCCGCGTCCATACTCAACCATTGCGGGAGCGCGTGTTTGCCAGCAACCACCACATTCACGTAGTGTCGGCTGCGTAAGCAGTGATCAAAAACCGATAGCAGACAGTTCGCGTCGGGTGGCAGGTACACACGCACGATATCAGCTTTCTTGTTGATCACGTGGTCGAGAAAACCGGGGTCTTGGTGCGTGAAGCCGTTATGATCCTGCTGCCAGACGTGGGAGGCGAGCAGATAGTTCAGCGATGCGATTTTCCGTCGCCAGGGCAGTTCCGATGTTACCTTTAGCCACTTGGCGTGCTGGCTGAACATCGAATCAACAATGCGAATGAACGCCTCATAGCTGTTGAATAGCCCGTGCCGCCCAGTTAGCAGATAGCCTTCCAACCAACCCTGGCACTGGTGTTCACTGAGCATCGAGTCCAGTACTTGTCCGGCTGGCGCGAGGAATTCATCATTTTTTTCTTCCCGCGCTTCCCACTGACGATTAGTGACTTCAAACACCGCGCCCAAAAGATTCGAGAGTGTCTCATCGGGACCGAAGATGCGGAAATTCCGCTGATTCAGCTTGACTACATTACGCAGGAATTTGCCCAGCACAAGGGTATCTTGACCGTCAACGGCACCAGGTGAAGGCACATACACCGCGTGGTCGCGGAAGTCTGGCATTTGCAGGTCGTGCAGCAGTATACCGCCGTTGGCGTGGGGGTTCGCACCCATGCGGCGATCGCCTTTCGGTGCCAGTTCAGCCAATTCCGGCAGGAGTCGGCCATCCTCATCAAATAGCTCTTCTGCCTTGTAGCTTTTCATCCAGCTTTCCAACTGCTGGACATGATCGGGATGCTCGGAGTTCACCAGTAGCGGCACCTGGTGCGATCGCGATGTGCCCTCGATTTGCAAACCATCCACGACTTTTGGCCCCGTCCAGCCCTTGGGCGACTTCAGGATGATCACCGGCCAGCGCGGGCGAGTAGTATCGTTCTGGTTCCGCGCATTGCTTTGGCTTTGCCGAATGTCCTCGATCGCCTTGTCCAAGGTGCTGGCCATAAGTTCGTGCATCTTTTCCGGCTCGTCGCCTTCCACAAAGTAAGGTGTCCAGCCGCAGCCTCTGAGAAATTGTTCCAACTCCTCATGCTCGATGCGAGCCAAGACGGTTGGGTTGTTGATTTTGTAGCCATTCAGGTGCAGGATTGGCAGCACGGCACCGTCGGTAATTGGGTTGAGTAACTTGTTGGACTGCCAAGCAGTCGCTAAGGGGCCCGTCTCCGCTTCCCCGTCGCCGATGACGCAGGCGACGATCAGATCGGGATTGTCGAAGGCAGCGCCGAAAGCATGACTGAGGGAGTATCCCAACTCACCACCTTCATGAATCGACCCCGGCGTTGTCGGTGCAACGTGGCTGGAAATCCCACCAGGAAATGAGAATTGCGTGAACAGCTTTTTCAACCCAGCTTCGTCCTGAGTGACGTTGGGATAAACTTCGCTCCAGGTGCCTTCGAGGTAAACGTTGCCCACAATTGCTGGACCACCGTGACCAGGGCCAGCGATGTAGAGCATATCTAGGTCATATTTCTTGATGACTCGATTCAAGTGTACATAGATGAAGTTCTGTCCCGGTGTCGTACCCCAGTGTCCAACCACCAGGGGCTTGACATGGGACAGTTTCAGAGGCTCCTTCAGCAATGGATTGTCGTAGAGATAAATTTGCCCAACCGACAGATAGTTGGCGGCACGCCAGTAGGCATCTATCTTGTGGAGTAGTTCTGGTGAAAGGGTCTTTGTTTTTATGGTTAATCGCCCAATTTCTAAGCCCAATACGCCAGTCCGATCAATTGTGTTCACGGTTCTTCCCTCTTTATTTATTAGGATTTATGTCTTTTATGACTAAAACAGAACAATTCGCATGATCAACCACATGATTGCTGACACTACCTACGAAAAACTCTGCGATCGCTTCCAGCGGGGCGAAGCCCATCGCAGAGTGGTCATGCCGACCTAGTACGATCAGATCAGCATTCCACTCTTGAGCAACACTAGAAATCGTTGCCCCTGGCTCACCAAAATGGTGTTGATATTCAGTTGAAATATTTCGGGCAGTTGCCTGATGACAGTATTCTTGTAACCAAACTTTCGCCTGCTCAATCTCTAGCTGAAGTGTTTCCTCACGAAATGGTTGAGAAAACCCAGTGTTGATCGGATAGAGTCCAAACGTCCCACCTGACTCGAATCCTGGATTGATCGCAGTAAAGTCTACGAGGCAATGAAGGATCATCAATTCAGCTTGCTCTTGCTGCGCTAAATTCAGTGCCCGATCAAACACAATGGATGTTAAAGGAGAATGATTAATGGCAACCAGAATGCGTTTAAAGTTCATTATTTCGAGCCATCAGGTTAATCTCACTTAGAGGATGTTTGAAAAGTATTGGGCGAATAGAATTCGCTACTTCAAATTCATCATTAAACCCAATCACAATTAAGTCACTCATAGTATTCTCTTCTAATGGTGTTCTACACGACTTGCAAGCCAAAATGGAATTCCAATTCCCACAAATTGAGCCACAATCATACAGATATTTGCTTGTACAACAAAAATATGAATTGGCTCAATCAATTGCCCTGTCCGATAGATAGCGGCTCCTTGCGGAACTGAAAGCGTTTTGAGGAGCAATGTTCCAACAATTGTTTCGATGCCGACTAACGTCATTAACATTGCCGCCAAGTTAACTACAACTCCTAGTTGTAAAACTTGAATGATTTCCTTGCGGCTAGGATGTAAAGCTGGTTCCGGGGCTGACAATTGTTGCCCAAGATGAACGTAGCGAAAGAACCAGTAAATGCTTAAGCCTAAAGCCGCAATTCCCCCAATTGCGGACAGCAAACCGATCCCTGATTTGAGATTGAGGTTGAGAGTCGGATCGAGAATCGCGAACCCTAAAATCAGAAGAGAAACAATGGTTAAAACAAACTGTATCCAAAACCCACTCCACCCCAACGATCGCAGTAAACTAGCAGCTTGCTGCCTCTCTGAAGGATGAGATTTTGATTCTAGGTAGCTAGACATAAGGGGCATTGCTCTCTAAATCTTGGCTTTCCAGACGACTTTACCTGCACCTCTCGATTGAAAGGCATAAACGATTTGAGTAATTCCAGCAAACATGAATATCCAGCCAAATAGTAAGGTTGAAGCAACGCTGGCAAAGAAGGGAAAGGCGATTGCAATGATGCCCAACACGATCATGAGAATAGCGATCGCGGTTGTCCATCCAGAGCTAACAACTTGCTCATCAATTTCAGGCTCAATAGTTCTCATGTTGATCTCCTTTTGAATCAAATCTTAAATGACCGCAGAGTTCTCGAATAATTTCTTCACCGTTGCACTCGCTCATTACTTTCTGTTGATTAACTCTCGACCTCCGCAAAATTCCTGATTAGCTGCCTGACATATCATTAAATCAGAAAGCATCAAATACTTCCTGTATCTTGCTAGATAAATAAGTTCAATTTCATCTACCACTTTTGAATGTTTTATTAGATTTTGTATAACTTATACATTAACTAAAACACGAACTTTGACGGCAAAAGGTTATACTTTTTCTTGTCAAAATAAGGGTTACTTAATTTGTCTTCACTGATTTTTCTTTATCAGTGACCAAAACTTTGTGAAACATCTTAATCTCCTTCATTGCAATGGAATTTCGGCATCCGCAGGCATTCCCGGTTTTGCTAGCCTACTCGGTTGCTCCAAGTTCAGTTTCACACCAAACACCTGTTGTACTCGATCGCTCTGAAAATAAACGTTCTCTGGGGTAAACGAGGCTTGAGAATCTATAGCGGTAACAGTTGCTTTAAAAGACTTTTGGTGTTTGGGATCGTTGTCTAGATAAACATTGGCAAGTTGTCCGACGCGAACTTGAGCAATTTGCCCACCTGGAATAAAGCCCCGCATATAAACTTGGCTCAAGTCTACAACTCTCCGCAAGGGACGCGATAGCAGAACCATCGTACTGGGTTCAACACTGCGTGTCGTCACAACGCCATCAATCGGGCTTTTCACCGTCAGATTGTTCAAGCGACTCTGAATCAGTTGTTGATTCGCTTGGGCAGTTTTTACGTCAGCTTGGGCGGCTGCTAGTGTGTTGTGTGCCTGTTGTGCTTGTGTCTGCAATCGACTGACATTAGTTTGTTGTTTCCCTGGATTCAGGGTTGTGGTTTGTGCTTGTGTCAATTTTGCCTGAGCAATGTTAACAGCTGTTTGTGCCGCTTCGACAGCAGCTAAACGGCTTTGCAAAGCAGCTTCGGCAGTGTTGTGAACGCTTCGCGCCACGTCAGAGCGCTGTTGCGTTTCGGCTCCTTCGATCCCCAGATGGGCATAGCGATCACTTCGCTATCTACCCGCGCCTGTTCCAGTAATGCCCGCGCTTCTTGGACTCGTGCTTGTTCTTGTTTCACAACAGCCTGTGCAGTTGAAACGAGGGCTTTACCTTCCGCGACTTTCCCTTCGGTGTCGCCCTGAGATTGTTGTAAATATTGAATATCCAGTATAATTTCGAGCATCGCGGGCAGGCAATCCGAGAATTTGAGCATCGCCTGCGGTTGCCTCCATCACCCCACCTAGAATATTGAATGTGCTTGTCTTACCTGCGCCGTCAGGCCCAATCAATCCAAATAATTCGCCACGGCGGATTTGAAGATCGATGCCGCGAATTGCAATTGTTTTACCATAAGTGTTTGTAGAGTCCCCGAACGTCAATTGTAACCTCATTTAGGTTTAGAGAAGCAGCAGGTAAGCTAATCGGCATTTAAATTGCAACATAGTCACTATTACCCTTGTTTTTTATTTTTCG
>NZ_JABXKJ010000157.1 GCF_017115085.1 Nostoc sp. NMS7
AGCATTAACTCCAACTTCGGAAGTTGAACCATTACAGCAAGCTGCAAACCAAACAATACCAAATATTGAAACAACGGCAAATGTTTCTGAGCATACAGCGTTAACTCCAACTTCGGAACTTGAACCATTACAGCAAGCTACAAACCAGACAATACCAAATATCGAAACAACGGCAAATGTTTCTAAACAAACAGCATTAACTCCAACTTCGGAAGTTGAACCATTACAGCAAGCTGCAAACCAAACATTTAACCCGACAGTACCAAATATCGAAACAACGACACCTGTTTCTGAACAAACAGCGTTAAGTCCAACTTCGGAAGTTGAACCATTACAGCAAGCTACAAACCAAAACAGTAACACGACAACACCAAACATCGAAACAACAGCGCCAGTTCCAGTTCAACCAACATCACCAAAAACTATTGACGTTGAACCATTACAGCCCGCAAAGAGAGACTTTGATCGTATAGCCACGCCTTTCAATGTGTCCCAAGATGATGCCACCAAGGGACAAGTAACGCAGTTAAAAGTTGACAATAATCAGCCAAAAGCAGCTTCAGACACAGTACCTGCTATGCTCAGACCTGAGAAGTTTGCAATTAATAAAGCTGATACACAAAAAAATCTTAATTTACTAGAACATCTTAACAAAGGTGGTACAGAAGAAAATATTGTACAAAGAAAAACTACTACTCAAAATAATTATTCATCGCCACCCTTAATTTTTAAAAAATCAAATTCTACTAATAAATTGTCTGATAATAATTCAGATACTCCTTCACAATGGTCAAGTATTGAAAATTTACTAAATATAAGTAATGATGACTCTAGTTTTACTAACTTTAGCAGTGAAACTGAAAGTGTGTATAATTCTCAAAAAAGCAACAAATATTTCCCTATTCAACAAAAAACTGCATATTCCCATAAAGCAATTGATGATAATCAAGATAAAACTTTACCCAGCGATATATCTACTGATATAAAACTATTCACGGAAACTATAAAAAACTCGTTTGATGATTCAGCTAATTCAAATAATTCAAATTTAGCTAATTCAAAAGAAGATGATGAAATTGCTCTCGAAGCGCTTGCTCGTGAAGTTTATACTAGATTACGACAACAGCTAGAAATTGAGAAAGAACGTCAAGGTACTTTTACAGGCCGTTTACCCTGGTAATACGATTTTCGTATTTTAGATTTTAGGAGATAATATTCATATGCCAAGTCCTTCTGTAATCAGTCCTAAAAAACTCAAGCCTCAACTCGAGAAAGCTAAACTCGAAGCTTATAACGGAGAGGCAGAGGATATTGAGTTAATGTTTAACCCTAGTGAAATCAGCTTTTCTCGAACTGTTAACTGGCAAAAACATCCTGGCAATAGAGGAAAAAGTTTACTGCCTAAGATTAACTTCTCAGGTGTTGAGCCTTATCAATTTACACTTAAACAATTAATCTTCGATACCTATGAAACAAAAGAGTCAGTCATGAAATATATAGATATTATTAAAATGGGTGTTGAATCTATTGGAAAAGAAGCAGACAAACGTCCTCCAGTTTATACATTTAAATGGAAGGATGAATATTTTTACTGTGTAATGAATAGTCTAACCTATACCCTAAATATGTTTCTCACTGATGGGACACCAGTCAGAGCAATGGTAGATATTTCATTGCAAGAAGTAGATAAACATAACCTCCCAGGAGGACCTGAATCTGCTTCTCAGGGAGAGGCGCGACAAAATAGCCCTCAAGCTGCACCTCTTTTCAACGACACCCCGAATCAACCAGGTGGAAATCAGAATCAAGGAGGCGGAAATCAGAATCAACCAGGTGGAAATCAGAATCAAGGAGGCGGAAATCAGAATCAACCAGGTGGAAATCAGAATCAAGGAGGCGGAAATCAGAATCAACCAGGTGGAAATCAGAATCAAGGAGGCGGAAATCAGAATCAACCAGGTGGAAATCAGAATCAAGGAGGCGGAAATCAGAATCAAGGAGGCAAAGGGAACCAGAATCAAGGAGGTGGAAATCAGAATTCAGGAGGCAAAGGAGGCAAAGGAGGCAAAGGAGGCAAATAAGTACCTGCACACAATTAAATATAAAATGTCCCCCGCAAGGAGGAACGACGTACTATAAGCAGAACCCGTTCCCCGTTCCCCGAAGAGGTTGCCGCAGGCTAGGGGTGAAGGAAGGCTAGGGTAGTAACCGCCGGGACTTAAGATTGCTTCATTCCTCGCAATGACAAAATGTATATTTATTTATGCCTGTCTACTTAAAGTATAAATAACATCACGTTGGAGTTATCTAACCTTCGCTTTTTTCAACATTCTTTAGAATTTTAAAGTTAATTATGGCAGAACAAAGTCTTTATTTATCTCAACCTCTAGTCGAAATAGGAGGAGATCCAGCAGATCCTAAATTAATCAAGGATTTATTGCAAATTACCATTGAAGAAAGTTTGCACTTGCCAGCAATGTTTACATTGGTAGTTCACAATAGCTATCTGCCTACCAATAATAATCAATCGGAATACCAACCCTGGCGTCACGAAAAGGTGTTTGAAATCGGTAAAAAAGTCAAATTAGGGTTTAGTTCCAGTACTACTCAAGACGATCCTTTTAAAAATCCTAAAAAAGGCCATTTAATTGAAGGTGAAATTACAGCAATTGAAGTTCATTTTAATGATAAATCTGAGGCGCCTATAATTGTTCGTGGTTACGATATCTCGCATCGACTGCATAGAGGGCGTCAAAATCGCTCTTTTTTGAATAATACCGATAGCGATATAGTACGCAAAATTGCTCAAGAAGTAGGTATACAGTTTGGAAAAATAGACGAGAGTGGCGAAGCTCATGAGTATATTTTTCAAGAAAATCAAACTAATATGGAGTTTTTGCGAGAAAGAGCTGCTCGTATTGGTTTTGAACTTTTTATTGAAGAAGGTAAAATAAACTTTCGTAAACCAGAAGCTCAAGAAGCTGTAATACTGAAATGGCTAGACCAAATTAGTAGTTTCAGTACTCGCGTTACCAGTGCAGAACAAGTGAGTGCAGTTGAAGTGCGTAGTTGGGACTACACTCAGAAAAAGTTAATTGCCTTCAAGGCTCAATCAGAGAAAGTAATAACTGATACTGGAAATAAAAAAGGAAGTAATAGTAGTAACAAGTTCAACATTAGTAAACCTCCGCTAATGACTGTTGTAGATAAACCTGTTTTTAGTGCCAAAGAAGCTGAGGTAATGGCTCAAGCTTTATGTGATGAATTAGGGGGAGAATTTGTCTATGCAGATGCAAAAGCAGAAGGTAATCCTTATATTCGACCGGGTAGGTTTGTAAATCTAGAAAAAATGGGCGATCGCTTTAGTGGTAAGTATTATATTACGGAAACACGTCACTTTTATAGCCAGCGAGTTTATACTACAGAATTTAGCGTTCGAGGTTTGCGTTCTGGTAATTTATACAACTCAATATCGCCACAAACACGTTTACAACCAGGCCAAACATTTTTAGTCGGAATTGTTACCAATAATCAAGATCCCAAAGGATTGAGTCGAGTTAAAGTTAAGTTTCCTACCCTTACCGAAGAACATGAAAGTTACTGGGCAAGAGTCGTATCAACAGGTGCGGGTTCTGGTCGTGGAACTGACTGGTTACCAGAAATTAACGATGAAGTGCTAGTTGGTTTTGAACATGGTGATATTCATCGACCTTATATTATTGGTGCAGTTTGGAACGGGAAAGATGCACCACCAACTTCTATAAATGACAGTGTAGTTGGTGGTCGAGTTCGTTTACGAACCTTTAAAACCCGTGTTGGACATCAATTACAGTTTGTAGATGAAGATAAAGCCATTAGTAACACAGGTGTATATATTGAGACAAAAGGTAGGCATAAAATTAGTGTTAACGACACTAAAAAGTTTATAGAAATAGAAACATCAGGAGGACAGAAAATACTTATTAATGACCTGACTGGTACTATCAGTATCAAAGCAAACGCCACTATTAGTAATACTGCTACAGCTTCTATTTCCTCCACAGCCTCATCCATTAGTTCAACAGCAGGCGTCAGTATGAGCATGAATTCACTTGGCCCGATGAGTATGACAGCAGGTGCCGCTATAAATATGACCGCAGGTGGTGCTATCACAATTACTACACCCGGCCTTTTGGCGATTACTGCTGGAACTATGACACTAACTAGTACTTTGGGGCCAATTACAATGACTACACCAATAACAGGCCCTAAACCAATTCTATAAACAAGGGGAAAGGTATTTCCTTTAGGGACTTCCAAGAAATAAATTACCCAAATAAACGTAGATGCGGAGCGGCTTGCCGCAGGCTACCACTCCAGACACAGCGAAAAGTCGGAGCGGAAAATGCGGTCTTGGGGTCTCCCCAAGAGGAGCAATTTTCCAAGAGAGCGCCGGCTTCCGGCGATCTGAACTTTTCAAGACAGAGAACACAGAGGAATAAGGAGGAGAGAGTTTTTTCGCCAGTTTTTTGGGTATTTTTTTATTTGGAAGTCCCTTATCCTTTACCCTTTAGTTGAAACTCGACCTTTGGCGAATAGGTTTATATCTTCTGCCCCAATATTTTGGATATATATGGTATCTACTGCGGAGGGTGTCCAAATGCGAGACCCATATGGTCAGCAGCGAGAATATTTAGGGAGGGGTTGGGCTTTTCCACTGCAATTAAATTTGCAGGGCGGAGTCAAGTTTAGCAGTGAGGATGAGAAAGTCAAAGAGTCTATATGGATTATTCTTCGTACCAGCTTAGGTGAACGGGTGTATCGACCGAACTTTGGGTGTCGGTTGTCAGAATTGGCGTTTGCTCCCTTGAATAGTGATACCTTACTGCAAATTCGTATATATGTAACAGAGGCTTTGGAAGTTTGGGAACCACGTATCATTCTTAATGATGTTCGCGCTGACCCTGACCCAATACACGGCAGAGTAGATATTATTATCAAATACAAACTCAAAGATTATCCTGACGTTTACAGCTTTGTTTATCCTTTTTATTTGGTTTCGGGGGAGTAGGGGCGGGTTAACTAGATTTGAAATTCAGTTTTAAGATATCAGTGAAACCGCCCCTACGGTAATCCCAAATTATGTAGGGGCGGGCAAGGATGCCATGCGTGTCAACTTAAGCCTTGGCGAATAGAATTCGCGGCTACACAAACGAAGTCCACCTCCGTGGACTAATACAAAATCAAGGATTCTTAACCCACGTTCGCCCTTGGCGTTCCGCAGGAAAGGTGGGTAAAGCCTCGTTTAGACGCGGTTTCTAACCGCCCTTTTAACGTTAAGTTGACACCAATGGCAAGGATGCCCACGCCACAAGATTAATAATCCAAAATCCAAAATCTAAAATAAAACTGTGGAATTTGACTTTTTACCAAAATTACCTTCTTCAAATTTGGATGACCGCACCTTCGACGATTTGGTGGAAGAGTGCATTATGCGTATTCCTCGCTACTGTCCTGAATGGACAGATCATAATCTAAGTGACCCTGGAATTACGCTGGTTGAATTGTTTGCTTGGTTAACCGACCAAATGCTACTTAGGTTTAATCAAGTCCCGCGTAAAAATTATGTTGCTTTCTTAGAATTATTAGGTATCAGACTCCAACCACCTGCTCCAGCCCGCACGGAGTTAACTTTTTATTTAAGTTCTGATTTGCCGGAAACTTATACAATTCCAGAAGGAATTGAGGTTTCAACGGTACGAACTGAAACAACAGAAGCTATTACTTTTAGTACTGATTGTCCTTTAGTTATTGCAAAACCCCGTTTACAACATGTTTTAACAGCGTTGACTGTAGAAGAAATTCCCCAATCTTTAAGAGAAAGAGTAACTAATACCTGGAACCGTCAATCTGATGCTTTCTGGGAAGGTAGCGAACAACCGATATTTGAAGAGGAACCATCACCAGGGAACTGTTTTTACTTAGTTATTAATTCGGTTGACCCTCTCGATGGCAATGTTTTAGAAATTACTATTCAAGCAGCATCTGCAACACCTACTGGTATCAATCCTAACCAACCACCGCGTCGTTGGGAAGCTTGGGATGGGGATAAGTGGCAAAGTGTTCTTATGAAAGAAGTAGACGATAAAACACGGGGTTTTAGTTTTTACGAAATTGCCCAACAAGGTAGCAATCCAGAGCAAGGAACAGAAATACGGTTGCATTTACCGCAAAACTGGCCTGTAACTAACTTTATATCTTATCGAGGTCGCTGGATTCGCTGCGTGCTTACTCAATTGGGCACAAATGATTCTGGTTATAATCGTCCTCCACGAATTGCTGGTTTGGGAGTCCGTGCAGTTGGTGGTACAGTCCGTGCGAGTCAAAATAATTTAATTGAAGATGAACGTTTGGGCCTTAGTAATGGCAAACCAGGACAAATTTTTCAACTTCAGCAACCACCAATATTGGAACGCCGAGAGAATGAGTATATTATAGTTATCCCTCCAGGGAGTTTACCTCAAAAATGGCAAGAAGTTCGAGATTTTGCCGATTCCACTTCAGAAAGTTTTCACTACACAATAGATTCGATTAACGGTACAGTTCAGTTTGGCCCATTAATTCGGGAACCGAGTCAACTTAAAAGTCAAACAGAAGTTCGCTCGCGCATCCAGCAACCAAGACCTGAAGATGCATTTGTTGAAGTCAGCGATCTAGACAACAGTACTCTCGAACATCAGTACGGAGCAATCCCTGGACGTGGCGCCGAAATTAGAATGGTAAGTTACCGTACAGGAGGAGGTAGACAAGGCAATGTTCAAGTTAATTCGCTACAATTTTTAAAATCTGCTGTTCCTTATGTTGCTTCTGTGATCAACCATAAAGGTGCCATTAATGGAGCAGATGCAGAGTCACTCGAACAAGCAGTAATTAAGGCACCGCAAATTTTACGTTCCCGTGACCGTGCAGTTACAGTTGAAGATTTTGAAGTATTAGCCCAACAAGCGGGTCGAGGAGCAATTGCTCGCGTTCGCTGTTTACCAGCCGATGCAAATCGACAAGCCGGTACAGTCAGCTTATTGATAGTACCCAATTACAACACAGATGCGATCGCGCAAGGACAAGGTTTATCTCCCGATCAATTCGACCTTAGTCCAGCACTTCAAGAACAAGTTTTGCGCTATTTAGATGAAAGAAGATTATTAGGAGTGCAAGTTCAACTACAACAACCGGAATATATCGGTGTTTGTGTCCAAAGTGAAATCGGTTTAGAACCAGCTTATGATAACCCTCTAGCCCGTGAAGAAATTCTGCGTTCTATCCGAATATCGCTGTATAAATTTTTAAATCCCTTAACTGGAGGTACTGAAGGAAAAGGCTGGGTATTCGGGCGCCCACTTTACGAATCAGATATTGTGGCATTGCTGCAACAAGCTAGCGGTGTCCGTTATCTCGGACCGGTTCTACTATTTCCTATACGCAAACAAGGTGACACATGGAGGCGCCAGCCATCACCGGAGCGCGTAATTGACCCAGGAGTACAAGGTTTAATTTGTTCTTGGGCTGATAATAACTTGCGCTCCAATCACGTAGTTAATATTCTTAATCGTTAGTAAAGACGCGATATATCAAAAATATATCAAAACGCAATATATTGCGTCTCCACATTTAGTATTACTATGATTCAAAGTCGTTCTACTTCTAAAGTCAAAATAGACTTAATCCCAATGCAGATTCCCGAAGCACTACCGGGAGTAGCTTTGGCCTTTACAGGGGCAGAAAGTTTTGATTTCACTGCTGGGCACAGTTTGTTACTACATCCTGGACAACCCAGCGAAATGATTGTGCAAGTGCAAAACTTGACGGCAAATCCTTTACGGTTGGACTTGAAAGTAAAAGGTGACTTTCCTCAAGAGTGGTGTCAAATTGGTACAGAAGGTTCTGAAATTGCACCTAGAGATACTATGCAAGCTGTGCTTTATTTTCAAGTTCCTGCCACCTTTTTTGAAGATCGCTCTGCAATCATCCCAGGAAAAAAAGATAGATTAGACCTTAACTTTGGGTGTTCAGTTCATTTATATCTAGACCCTGGTACAGAACAACAAAAAATCGAGACAAGCGACGAATTTAATATATGTATACGACCTTGGTCTAAGTATATGGAATTTTTGCCGTTTTTATATCGTGAAGTAGACTTTATTGGTCGCTTCATAAATATATTTGAACAAGCTTATCAACCAGCTATTGATAGCTTTAATACGATGTGGGCGAACCTTGATCCTTTGACGGCACCGCAAGCATTGTTACCATTTTTGGCTCACTGGGTTGGTTGGAAATTTGATTCAGCATGGGATCTCCAACAGGAGCGTCGGTTAATTCGTAGAGCAGTTGAGTTATATCGATGGCGAGGAACTCGTAAAGGGTTGCGTCTTTATTTACATTTGTATACAGGGCTACCATTAGATGAAAATATACCAAACGAAAATGATAAACACATTAGTATTACAGAACCTTTTGGTAATAGTTTTACTCTCAATGAAGCAGTACTTGGAAATGCTGTGTTAGGAGGAGGAAGATCATATCATTTTGTAGTGTGTTTGCGACCAAAAGAATCAAATACTATACACGAAGCACTTGTAAGAAGAATTATCGAACAAGAAAAACCCGCTTTCTGTACATATGAATTATCTATAGAAGGGACAGGTTGACATTGTTAGCAGTATCTCTATTGTCATTCTGATCCTATTAAATACTCCTCTACGATAATCCCAGCTCTTAACTAATTATGTCTCACCCTTTTCCACCTCCACCAATTCAACCTTTTGAGCGTTTACAAGCTTCCGACGGTTTACTTATAAATGCTGAACGCTGGCGGAAAGCACATAATTACCACCGCACGCGACAAAATACTCATTATCAATGTTTAAACCAACCGGGAATTGTTTGCGGTTTAGGTGTGCGAGATATTGAGACACCGAGTAAAGTCGAAGCTAAATATCGAGATGGACGCTGGTTACAAATTCAACCTGGTATTGCTATAGATTTGGCTGGTAATTTAATTGTTGTGCCGACATCTTACGACTTTCCAATTGATTTGGAAGTGGCAAGTAGTGAGCCGCTTATGGTCTACTTAACAGTTAGTTATATTGACCCGGAAGAACTGCGATCGCGCGAATCGAGAGATACTGTCCGCGAAACTTATCGGTTTGACCAAAGAAATTCAACACTAGATATTTCCGAAATAGAAATTTGTCGTATTCTTTTGCAGCCAGGACAAAAAGATATTACTCAACCTGCTGATGTATTTTTTCCTGGTTATAATAATGTCAATTTACGTTACCGACGTCAGGCGCAAGCGCGACCTCAAGCAATTGTACGCCTGGCGCAAGTAACCCATAGTGACCCTGGATGCGATCGCAATTTTTTTAATTTATCTTACTTGTTACAATCTATTGAGCCTTTGTACTCTTATTTACAAGGAACTGAAGAAGCAGGACAGGTTACTTTATCAGAGAATATTCGAGAATACGACTTACTTTATCTCACTGGACAACAAGCTTTATCCTTCAATAATGTCGAGTTAGAATCTCTGAAAAAATATCTCAATTCAGGTGGAGTACTTTTAGTTGATGCACCTAGAGATGCAACTCCTTTAATAGAAAGTACTTATTCTCTAGCTGAACAGTTAAAAAATCCTTTAAAACCTTTAGCAGAATTACGAAGCGACCACCCCTTGAGAGCGCAACCTTTTTTGTTTGCGGCTTTACCAATAGTAAATCAACGACCAGTTGAAATATCAACTGCGGGAGGAATTATTTTAATCATTGGTGATTTAGCATCCGCTTGGGGATTAGATAAAAACCTTACCCTACCTAGACTTGCTATTCGCACCGCGCAAGAATTAGGTATTAATATTCTTGCTTTTGCTTGGAGGCGCCGCCAGTTAATCGGTTTGCAGCAAGAAGACGACACTGGAAAGTGGTAGCTGTTTACATCTTGTGGAATGGGCAGGAAAGCCCATCCCATAATATCAGGACTTACTCGCTGGGTACAAATTGCCAAAATCAGCAGACTGAAAACTTTTGCGATGCCTTCTCTACGAGAGGCTTCTCTTTCAGAGATGCTAACGCGAACGCCAACAACAGGCGTAGCCATCGTCAAAAAATAGTAGTGTATGATATAGTTTTTTCGGAAGCCTAAAAAGTTGATTTTTTTTGGCAAAATCAAAATATCATCTCTCTTTACTTATGGTTAAATCCAATGTTTCCCAGTCATATTCTCCGCAATCGCTATAAAATAATCAAGCTATTGGGAAGCGGTAGCTTCGGAATCACCTATTTAGCTGAAGATTTAGATTTACCTGACCATCCTCTGTGTGTTGTCAAAAATCTTCGGCAAAGGCAAAGCCCAGAAGAGTTACAAATCTTTATTAATTTTTTTAACAAGGAAGCGAAAGCTTTATACCGCTTAGGTCGTGAGTACAGTCAAATTCCACAACTTTTTGCCCACTTTGAAGAAGAGGGTGAATTTTATCTAGTACAAGAATATATTGATGGACATGATTTGAGCCAGGAAATTTTCTCTGGTAATAAGTTAAGTGAAGCTAAGGTAAAACAGCTTTTAAAAGAAATATTAGAAGTATTAACAATTATTCATAATCAAAATATCATTCATCGAGACATAAAAGCACAAAACTTAATGCGCCGTAATAGTGATGGCAAAATAGTATTAATAGACTTTGGATCTGTCAAGGAAATTAGCAAATTAACAGTTAATCCTCAAGAAGTAACCAACATCTCTATTGTTATTGGCACATCTGGCTATATGCCTAACGAACAGTTAAATGGGTATCCCAAGTTATCCAGTGATGTTTATGCAGTGGGAATGTTGGGAATTTACGCTTTAACTGGGATTAGACCCCAAGAACTACCGAAAAATCCAGACAGTTTTGAGGTAATTTGGCGAGATCGGGTTTCGGTTAGCCCCTTTCTAGCAAATGTGTTAGATAAAATGGTACGTTCTAACTTTAAGGAACGCTATCAAACAGCAGGTGAGGCGTTGCAAGCCCTAACGGCATTATCATCTGAACCCAGACAACTGACACTACCGCCTTTATCAATTTCACCACCATCACATTTTTTTGTAGGAAACCAGAGACTTTTGATTGGCGTCGGAGTCGTAGTGAGTCTACTTTTTGGGATAGGATTATTATTTATAAATTTTTTAAGACAACCCACACCTAATTCGGAACAAGCCACACTCGTTCCAAAACAATCATTACCTGATGCGGGACAACTTATACCCCAGCCAAGGTTGACAACGCCAAAAATACCAAATTCGGGACAACCTACACCTAATTCGGAACAACCCCCACTCGATCCAAAACAACCATTACCTGATGCGGGACAACTTACACCCCAACCAGGGTTGACAAAGCCAAAAATACCAGTTACAAAACAACCTAGAACTGATGCGGAAAAATGCCCAGAACCTGTACCTATAGTCCCAAATACTCGACCCAATTGGGTAGATCAGAAAAATCATATTAAATATTATGGAGAACTAGAAAATGGACAGCCCAACGGTTGTGGAACTTACATTTTTGCAAATGGTAATAAATATGAAGGAAAAATCAAAGAAGGTAAATATAATGGGATAGGAACCTTCATATTTCAAAATGGAAATCGCTATGTAGGTCAGTTCAATAATAATTCTTACGAAGGTGCAGGTAAATTGATTTACAAAAATGGTTGTCAGTATATAGGTGAATTCAAGCAAAGTAGATTTGATGGTCAAGGAACCTGCATATCTCAGAATGGCGTCCATGAAAGTGGAATTTGGCATCAGGGAAAATTGGAAGCAAAAAATCAGACTTGCTGCAACTAGTGTGTGGCTTCAGAAGTCGATTTTATAGCTAATTACCACTAATTATTTATCATAAAATCCGAGCCAAGTTGATGTTATTTTTAACTTTTTGTTCTGCCTAGTAGCGTGGGCAATGCCCAGCCTAATTAAAATTTCTCATGATTTAGGATTCCTATATTTTTGAAGAAGTTGTTATTAATAATATCAATTAAAGATTGTAAATTGACTTAATTATGAGCATATAGAACTACTGCCATTTGCGTTCTAGCTGTTTCTCGTGCTTTTCTTCTGCCTTCAATTAAGAACCGATAATCAGCATATTACATCTATGCTAGGTATTGATATTTTAGAGGAGTGGACAATGAATCAAAAATCATTTATCAAACTGATATTGCTAGTTTCTAAAGCTTATTTAGTTGCTATTAGCAGCTTCGTTATTGCTTTAGAACCATATTTACAGGTGTCTTTAGCCCAACCTCAGCCAGATGCACCACCAACATCAAAACCAACCCCAACTGTCCCACCAGATACAACACCAACACCAACACCAACACCAACACCAACACCCGATATAAGTCCAACTACCCCACTAGATACAACACCAACACCAACACCAACACCCGATATAAGTCCAACTACCCCACCAGATACAACACCAACACCCGATATAAGTCCAACTACCCCACCAGATATAAGTCCAACTGTCCCACCAGATACAACACCAACACCAACACCCGATATAAGTCCAACTACCCCACCAGATACAACACCAACACCAGATATAAGCCCAACTACCCCACAAGATATAAGCCCAACTACCCCACCAGATACAACACCAACACCAACACCAGTTATCCCGCGAGATATAACACCAACACCAACCCCAGTTATCCCACGAGATACAACACCAACACCAACCCCAGTTATCCCACGAGATACAACACCAACACCAACCCCAGTTATCCCACGAGATACAACACCAACACCAACCCCAGTTATCCCACGAGATACAACACCAACACCAACCCCAGTTATCCCACGAGATACAACACCAACACCAACCCCAGTTATCCCACGAGATACAACACCAACACCAACACCAACACCAGTTATCCCACGAGATATAACACCAACACCAACCCCAGTTATCCCGCGAGATACAACACCAACACTAACCCCAGTTATCCCGCGAGATACAACACCAACACTAACCCCAGTTATTCCGCGAGATACAACACCAACACTAACCCCAGTTATCCCACGAGATATAACACCAACACCAACCCCAGTTATCCCGCGAGATACAACACAGGATGAGACAATGCCTACTCGTAACTATATCGGGGTCGGTGGTAATTTTGGATTGAGTGGAGATACTGCTTTAGGTGAAAATGCTTTTACTATCTATAGTAAAATTGGTTTAACAAATAACTTCTCTTTTCGTCCTGCTGCTGCGATTAGTGACAAAGCTGTATTTCTTATACCTGTAACAATTGACTTTCCAGTGGAATCAATCACGGATTTGGGAGAATCCCAAATAATTGCAGTTCCTTATATAGGAGGGGGAGCAGCAATTTCCACAAGTGAAGGTAGTTCCGTAGGATTTCTTCTTACGGGTGGTGTGGATGTGCCTGTATCACCTAAATTTACCGCAACTGCTGGAGTAAATGTTGACTTTATTGATAAAACTGATGTTGGGCTACTGTTAGGAATTGGTTACAACTTTTAAAATTTAGAGTTGATTTATAAAGTAAACATTAAGCCTGTGCAGGTTGGCTTCCTCTGTATGGAACCCAATATGTGAATGTGTTGGGTTCCTAGAACACCAATTCAGTAAGGAAAGGAAGAACCTCTCCCCCAACCCCTCTCCGAAACGGCTACGGTGTATACACAAGTCTCTCTTGATGCAATTTACGGTTTATCGAATAGCCCAAAGAAACCTCAAAGATTGGTTCTGCTACGCAAAACCTGTCCCTCTCCGTGAGTTCGGAGAGGGATTCAAGTCAGGACTTTTTGAGGTTTTGTTTTGGCTAAAATCCGATCAAAATAATAATCATAGACTAAAGTCGAATAAGCCAGGAATGTATTTTCTCTTATGCTTATCTTAAGATCCTAGGATAATAATCCATCAAAACTAGTGATCTGTGCAATTAATTTCCCGTTTACGCAGAGACGTTATATGTGGCGTTCTCTACAACGGTTTCTAGGTTGCTATCAGTATATTTTTATACTTAAATGGTAGATAAGGATGAGCGCAACGACTACCACCAATCAGAACGTTGATAATCATGCGTATATGACGGTAGTCTTAAGCCAGCTTAGGGAGACTTTGGTGAAGCATGCTGATCCAAGTTTGCTGGAGGAAGATATCATACATGAGAAAAGTCCGATCGCTTCATATTTAATAGATTCGATTACATCCCCTGAACCTTCTGCGTTAAATAGACTCTGTGTCACTTTTGGTTTAAGTGATTTTGAACGGAATTTACTGTTGTTATGTGCTGGTGTAGAACTTGATGCCAGTTTTCCAATACTTTGCGCTGCTGCTTGTGGAAATGCACAGCGTACTTATCCCACTTTTGCTTTGGCGATGACTGTGTTAGAAGGTATGCACTGGGATGCTTTTACTCCCGCAGGTGCGCTACGCAGGTGGAAATTAATCGAAGTGGGTTCTGGAAGTGAGCTGATGAGTAGTCCTTTGCGGATTGATGAGCGGATACTGCATTATTTAATGGGTGTACAGCATTTAGATGACCGTTTGTTGGGGATAGTCGAACCTGTAACAGTGATTCCAGATTTAGTACCCTCTCATACGCAAATCTCAGAAAAAATGGTAGCTGCTTGGTGGGTAGAGATTCATGATTTTCTCAAGCTGCCAATATTACAGTTATGTGGAAATGAGGTAGCTAGTAAACGTCCAATTGCGGCTCTAGCTTGTCACTATTTGGAATTAAACTTATACGCAATTGCTGCTCATGCTTTGCCAACAACTCCTAGTGATCTCAAGCAATTTAAATTACTTTGGGAGCGGGAAGTGTCACTAGCTAATTGCGCGTTGTTAATTGACTGCGATGATTTAGAAGGTGGAGATACAGGAAAAGAAGGAACAATTACGTATTTATGCGAATGGATGCGTTCTCCGGTAATTATTACTACTACCGAACGCAAGCGATCGCGATTAAGGCCGTTACTAGTTTTCGACATCGAACGTCCGACAACAAAGGAACAGTACACTATTTGGGAGCAAGCATTGGATCATACATCTGAATTGATTAATGTTCAAGTAGATAATTTAGTGTCTCAATTCAATCTCAGTGTTCCGGTAATTCAAGCAGCTTGTTCTCAAGCTAGCGTTCAGTGGCGTCAAATAGAGGAGTCAGAAGTTACAGAATTAACAGAAGATTTTAATCATCTTCTTTGGAATACTTGCCGCGCGCAAGCTCGTCCGAAATTAGATGATTTAGCACAGCGAATTGATTGTGCAGCGAACTGGGAGGATTTGGTATTGCCAGAATCTCAGTTACAAGTTCTTAGAGATGTTGCCATGCAAGTTAAGCAACGAGCAAAAGTCTACGATCGCTGGGGTTTTGGAGGCAAAAGCAAGCGAGGATTGGGAATAAGCGCTTTGTTTGCTGGTGTCAGTGGTACAGGTAAAACAATGGCAGCAGAAGTACTCGCGCGGGAATTGCAATTAGATTTATACCGGATTGATTTAAGTGCAGTAATTAGTAAGTATATTGGGGAGACAGAGAAAAATCTTGGTAGAGTATTTGATGCGGCAGAGTTGGGAGGTGTAGTATTACTATTTGATGAAGCCGATGCTTTATTTGGTAAACGCAGTGAAGTTAAAGATTCCCACGATCGCCACGCCAATGTCGAGGTAAGCTATTTACTACAGCGTATGGAAAGTTACCGAGGACTTTCTGTATTAACAACTAACTTAAAAAGTTCATTAGACCAAGCATTTCTTCGTCGTATTCGCTTTATTACTCAGTTTCCTTTCCCAGATTCAACTCAAAGGGCAGAGATTTGGCGGCGGATTTTCCCAAAGTCTACACCTACAGAAGGTTTAGATTATCAAAAGTTAGGACAGTTGAATGTTGCAGGAGGTAATATTCGCAGCATTGCATTGAATGCAGCATTCTTAGCAGCAGATGCTAACGACGCAGTAACAATGTATTATATGTTGCAGGCAGCTAAAAGCGAGTATATCAAATTAGAGCGATCGCTTACAGATACTGAGGTTAAAGGATGGGTTTAATCATTGATTAATTCTGAATATTAAGGTAATTACTATTTTACTGGTAATTATTTGGATTCTCAACTAGAAAGTTTTCTTCTAATGCCGCTATATTCAACTCTTTATCAGCTGACACAAACGTTAAAGATATATTATTAGTTAAACATAGTGCATTGATTGCACAAGCTGCCGCAAGTTGAACTGCATCATAGCCTCGTAAACTATAAGTTTCAGCCAGTATCATTCCTGACGCAATAATATTGTTTGTGATTTCAACAATTTGATAATCAACCTGATAATCATTACGGAATTGGTTGCACAATATTGTTGTATTTGCGGGACTTATACTTCCACCTCTTGACCTTCGTGCAATTGCTGCAATTATTTCAACACCTGTAATGGCTGCAATAAATATTTTGTTGTTTGACTTAGAATTAAATAGTCCCAAAACCCAAGCAGAGCCAACTTCATTCACATAACGTTTGACAATGACACTGCTATCGATGAAATAAACCGTCATCTAACGTCGTTCCTCGATAATTGTTTCAGAGAGCGGCTTTCCCTGCACCTCTATTAACTCCTCCCTGTTAACATGGCGGTAAGTAGGTTGCTTTATTTGTTTGACCAGTCCAGATTCTAACAATGCCTGCTCGAATGCAGTTTGTTCAGCAGTTTGCGTTTTCACAACAAGGCGGTGCTTAACTGCTCGATCGAGTTGATGTAATTCTTCTGTTTCAAGCTCTTGAAGTTGGCTGATAATTTTCTGAAGGATTGCTTGAGTCATAAACTTTTATTTTTACAATTGTGAATTTTTTAATTCTAATCATTTCTAATCATTATAATATAGCATTTCGCTCCAGAGCGATGGTATTCTCTTTGGTGGGAAGGCAAGTTTTCAAGTTCATTAGACCAAGCATTTCTTCGTCGTATTCGCTTTATTACCCAGTTTCCTTTCCCAGATTCGACTCAAAGGGCAGAAATTTGGCGGCGGATTTTCCCAAAGTCTACACCTACAGAAGGTTTACATTATCAAAAGTTAGGACAGTTGAATGTCGCAGGAGGTAATATTCGCAGCATTGCATTGAATGCAGCATTCTTAGCAGCAGATGCTAACGACGCAGTAACAATGTATTATATGTTGCAGGCAGCTAAAAGCGAGTATATCAAATTAGAGCGATCGCTCACGGATACTGAGGTCAAAGGTTGGGTTTGAGCTTCTAGTTTGGGTATTGTTTTATTTGCAAGTCCCTTATGCAGGAGTACTATCCCGAATCCACAGGTAAAATCCCTTAGCATCTGCCCAACCTAGTTTTTATGAAAATCCAAATATAATTAAAATAAACTGAAAATGCAAATAAAACATTAGTAAAGGTAAATACTGTGGATAATTGGAACATTTTATTAGAAAGTACAGCCGATGGCTCTACTGTAGCTACTGTCCTAGAAATTCCTGATTGCCAAACTACAGATGAAACTAAACAAGGCGCAGTTGAGAAAGTTCAGCAGCTATTACAGAAACGTCTAGCCAAAGCGGAAATTATTAAAATTCTGATGCCAGTTCAAGCATCTACCTCAGATCACCCTTTGATGAAATTTGCTGGAATTTTTAAAGATGATCCAGATTTTATGGAAATCATCAAAGAAATAAGAGCAGAACGCGAACAAGACAGCGATATATGAGCTTCTGGATTCTCGATACTGACCACACCTGATTGTTTCTAGCTGGAAATAAGCCAATAATTTCCTCTGTTGCAAAACATCCTAATGATGTAGCAATCACCGTAATTACCGTGCAAGAGCTATTTAATGGTTGGGTTGGGAGATTAAATGACCCTGCACAAACGTCGAAGCTTATTTACCTTTACACCAAGCTGTGGGAAACCACAGAGTTTTTCAAAGTGATAACCGTTTTCAACTTTGGTAAAAATGCCGAAAACTGCTACCAAATCTTACGGCAAAACTCCAAGGCTCTAGCAAAAAAGAAAATTGAAAAAGACTTACGTATTGCGTCTATAGCTCTGGCTCTTGACGCAATACGTAAGTCACACGCAATGTACAAAGACTTTTCCCAAATTCCAAACCTCAAGATAAAAAATTGGGAAGAGTGAAAGTTAGTTTGTTGAATGTCGCAGGAGGTAATATTCGCAGTATTGCCATGAATGCTGCATTTTTAGCAGCAGATGCTAACAATGCAGTAACAATGTATTATATGTTGCAGGCAGCTAAGAGCGAGTATATCAAATTAGAGCGATCGCTCACTGATACTGAGGTTAAGGGATAGGTTTGACCTCCGTATCGGTGAGTGGAGGCTCAAATTTTTCCGACTCGCTGCTTTGGCAATCTTTTCTATACTGATAATTATCGACTGAAGGGAGCGATCGCACTGCATTAAGCCAATCGACGATGCTCTTAGCTTCAGCGCTATTTGGCAGAACGCACTGTACACCAAAACCTTAGACTGGCCGTAATGGTCACTCCTGTTTTCCCCTAGCCCAATCAATAAGCGATCGCTCTACAAATAAGAATACACTAATATAAGCTATGCTTAGCCTAATCAAGTCAGATTTAAGTCAAGGAGGTTTTATGCAAAGAGTTAACTCTAATTTGAGTTTAAAAAATCTTTATGAAATTGATGAGCATCTCTGGTTAGAGGAAACAATCAAGCTATTGAAAACTAACCATTTAGAAGAATTAGATTTAGAAAATTTAATTGAGGAACTAGAAAATTTGGGTCGTCGAGACAAAGCTAAGGTGGCGAGTTTACTAGAACAAGTTATTAGACATCTTTTGCTTCTGCAATATTGGCAAGAAGAATATCAATTGAATTCGGGACATTGGAAAGCAGAAGTTAGAAGTTTTAGAAATCAATTAAAACGAAATTTGACAACGAATTTATATCAATATTTAGAAAAGGAATTAGCATCTATTTATGATGATGCCTTAGGATATGTCATAGAAAAAACAGAGGGCAAACTAGATAACTTACCTCAAAATTGCATATATACATTAGACCAGTTACTTGATATTAATTATCTACCTAAAAACCTGTAGGTGGGTGGGAAAATTTATAAATATGTCATTGCGAGTGAAACGGAGTGTAACGAAGCAATCACAACAGATGCTAACGACGCAGTAACAATGTATTATATGTTGCAGGCAGCTAAAAGCGAGTATATCAAATTAGAGCGATCGCTCACAGATACCGAGGTTAAGGGATGGGTTTGATCTTGATTGTGGATTTTTAATTAATATTTTCTAATTTATTTATCTATTCAATTAAATGTAGAGATAAATAATTAACTTTTGACTTCAATTTGGGTACTGCTATGACTATTCAATTCAGCATTTCTAACAATAAAACTAGCAAGAAAACATTAGCTTTCTCAGACACTCCAGCACAGAGAATGTTTGAGTCGCATCCGTTTGTAGTGCAGTCTAAAAACGACAATTCAGAAAAACCTGATTTGAAGGCATCTTTAATACAAGCAGAAAAATACGGACATCACCTGAGTAAGAAAAATTTAGCCAATCAATCAGTCTCAACAGCAGTACAACCAAAGCTAGATAACCAGCCCGTTCAGTTTACGGATAAACGAAAAGATCCACCAACCTCATCAGATGGGGGGAATCCGTCTAAAAAATCCAAGTCTGATAGTCAACTAGTGGATCTTCTAGCAAGCTCATCAGCAGTTACAAGTCAACCACCGAATCTTCTAGCAAGCTCATCAGCAGTTACAAGTCAACCACCGAATCTTCCAGCAAGCTCATCAGCAGTCGGAAATACTACTAGGGTACTACCGTTTACGGAGCTAAAGGTATATAATACGAAAAAAGGGAAACTAGACAGACCGGCGAAACCCTCAGCTATGAGCGGCTTGAAAGATGTGGATGATAAGCCTTTATCAGCACACCACAAGTTCCCTTTCAATAAAATTAGAGAGGCTGTTAGGAAAGCATCAAGTTCACCCCAACTGAGTCAGATTATCTATGATTGGGTAGATCCCGAAGGGATAATAGATAGAGATAATATCCAAAAATCTGACGTTGCCTGGCCTGCGCATAATATACATATGGGTCCGGCACCTTAGAAGAGGTCAGACGATCCAGCAGGAGATGATGTTGATCCGCACTTTACAGCTAGTGGTACTGTAACCCCAAAGAGTCACGTGGCACTCGAAATTGATCAAGCAGGAGGACTAACTGAGATTAACCACGAAGATTTAGTAAAGAGCCTCCAGAAATTAGAAAATCCCTCTAAGCATACCCCATATGACCAAAAGGAGTGGAAGAAATCGGAATTGAAGCCAGGTAAGTACGAACAAGTGGGAAGACCAGAAGGGTGGGAAACATGGGATATTGATAAGCGCGTTAATTATTCAAATGAGAAAAGGAAAGCCAAAGAAAACCAAACTTAACAATAAACACGAATCTGACAAATCCGGCTGGCAAGCCACATAGTAGACGAAATGCAGCAGGGTACAAAAACCCGTCTCATCAGCGTAAAAATATGATTGCTTCTAAATTTTTCATTGCATCTTTTGCAAAATCAATTGTTCACCACCCTCTTTAGCAACAATTGCTGGGTCTAAATTTAGCGTTCCTCGAAGGTGTTCCTTTACTTGTCTATCTTCGTTTACTACTTGGTCTCGAACTAGTTCTGCGGCATCTTTTAATCTTACTTGCTGCTGACTATCTTCAGCTTTACTAGTTTCAGATTTATGATTATTGGTTAAAGGAATATTAACCGCACGCTGTATACTAGCAAATCCTTTGTTATTACCCAACATATCCATCGCTTCTCTTTTAGCTAAATAATGAGTGCGTGACCCTACTTTTTTTGAGCCAGTGTTTTTATCCTCGTTGTATGTAGAAGGAGGCGGCATAAATTTTTCTTGATTGTTATGTTGGGCGTCACCAGAACCTGCTAAATTAGTCTGAGTTGGTTTATTTAGCAATCTCGTAACTTCCGGGTCATCATGAGGCGAGCTTTCTTCTGTTGCTTCCTTCTCAGAAATCTTATTTGTTGTGGGTGATGTTAAATGCTCATCCGAATTTTGCTTTTTGTCTTTATCTTTTGATTTGGAAGTTTCCGTTGCGCTTTCAGTTCTTTCAGCAAAGTATTTTTTTTGTTCAATATTATCTTTTTGATTATTAAGAGTTTTTAACCCACTAGCAACACTCAGCACATTCTCTAGTACTTTTTTATTGTTAGTCAACTTATTTGTCTCTAAATCCATACCCGATGTTAGCTTTTTTTCCTCCTCTTCATCTGTCGATAGCATTTGTATTGGTGCCGTAGTAGAAAGCGCACATTGAATTTTATCAAGGTGATGACCGTAACGTTCTGCCTGACTTAGAGATTTTTTTAAGTCTGGTTCCTGCGATCGCGTCTTTAATTGCATAATAAACGGGCGACCTTGAAGCATTCCTGAATCTATATTACTTAAGGAATGCGGTGTTTTTTTCTTCTTTTCTTCCTGACGCTGGTATAGTCGGCTACCCATACGTATGTTCTCACTCAACTATAAATATAAAAATGAATACCTTACTTTCAGGTTAAAACCATTATCATTATATTATTATGTAAGTCAACAGAAAATATTAGACTAAAGTCTAATATTTGACTCGGTTTTTACTAAATAAATTAAGCTACAATCTTAAACAAATAATATGATTTCAGAGATAGCAGTGCTATTTAATTTATAAATATTCTAAATATAGAGACGCAATATATATATGTAGTAATTATATGTAAGTTTATCAAAATTGTAAAAAGTAATTCATTCCTGGTACAAATAGATAATTTTAAATCCGATTGGTGTAGTAATTTAATTATTGACATGGACGAAAAAATAAAGTTTGCTGTTAGTCTCTCATCCCAATTCTATTAAAAGTTGAAAAATATTCCAACAAATATTTTTCAACTTTTAAATATTTAAATAAGGTTCCCTATGTTAAGCCTATTCAATACTATTCAGAAAAAAAATAATCAACAAATATCTATTTTCTCAGATGCAAAATCACAGAGCATATTTCAGTCTGAGATACCTGGCAAATTACACCAGTCTGACCTGAATAAATCTTTGAAGCAGGCTGATAAGTATGGGCATAAACTCAGTAAAAAACATCTTCCCAATGTTGCGGATACAACAGTAGCGCAGTCAAAGATGGGGCTAAATAATTCGGCGCAATCAGATAATAGTTCTTCTTCACAGGCGATTCAAGCAACCTTGAAATTGCCTTGGAAAAAAAACAAAAACATAGAGCAACCCACTTCAAACTTAAGCACCCCAACTCCTACCACAGAAAGACCTCCAATTCTACAAGCTCCAATACCTCTAATGGATTTAAGCGGTGAAATAGCGAGCGAAAGGCCAGACTTATTACACTTATTACCGCCAACTCCACAGACCACAGCAGCACCAACGACACCACCACCAACGCCAACTCCACAGACTACAGCAGGATCAACGACACCACCACCAACGCCAACGACACCACCTCAACAAGTCTCACCCACTCCAAACTTAAACAAGCCATTACCAACTATACCACCTCAACAAGTTACACCTAGTAAAGGTTTTCTCAAGAAAAATGCAGGCAAGGCTTCCGAAACAGGCGACTTCGGGGCTAATATTTCTAGCACGCTTTCTGATAGCGTGGAACATATCAGTCAAGTTGCATCAGGCGGAATGGGGGGAGTATTAAAGTTAGGGACACTAGCATCCGATGCACGTGGTATTTACACTTCAATTCAAGAAGGGAATAAGGTTAATGCTGGTGCAAGTGGTACAAAATTTCTAGCTGGAGGCGTTGAAACCGGTGCTAACATTGCAAAGTTTGGAGGTCATTCAGTAAATAGCTTAGGTGTTGGTTTAGCAGGAGGTATAGGGAGTACAGTAACGGGTTTAGTAGAGACATCAGAAGGCGCACACAATATCCACCAATCGAGAAAGGGTTATCACAATATTAAGAATGTTGCACGAGATGCTGCTGAGAGAATACAACCATCCGAACCTAATAGCAAACCACGTACTACAAAAGAACTGGCTCAGGTGCAGAAAACAGTAGCCAATGAGTTACAAAAACAGCGAGATATTTTGCAGGTTGCCCAATATGCTGCAAATATACAAAGTAAAACAACAAAACGTGAGGGGATAAATATGGCTTCAGGTGTGGGACAAACCATTGGTGGAAGTCTTGCAATTGCTGGGACGGCTGGTGCAGGTATTGGTGCTGTTCCTGGTGCTGTAACTGCGATGACTGCGGCAAGTATCAAGCCTGGTGCATGGGGGGTTCGCGCGGGTAAGCAGTGGGGACGAGATAAAGGGCTTCCAGGGTTTAATCCAGAAAAGACATCTGAAAAAAAGAACCATGAACGTGCAGGAATTGCAGGTAAGTTAGCTGAACAAAGAGAAGACCCACAAATGCAAACAATATTTGAAAATTTGCCCAGTGTGAGTCAGGATCAGATAGCTAGTTTCAAAGATACAAATAAGGATAATCAGATGTCACAAAGTCAAATCAGTGAAATTCTTAAACGACGCCATTACTAAATCTCACAATGTAAAGTAAAGTTTGGTGCAATACTCTTAATTAAGACTATTTATCGCAGTTCTATGTGATTTGTTTAAAATCATACTTCCCAACCATACTTCTTAAAAAAATCAAGTTTCTACTGAGGTATTGAACAATGAACACTCAACAACGCATTCAAAAAAAATCTAACTCAGCGACATCTACCTTAGACTCACACAGTCAATTTGAAAATCGTGACTTCACAGTACAAACTAAGTCTGAATCCCCACAACCTGACCTAAATACTCAACTCAAACAGGCAAAACGTTTTGGCCACAGTATTAGCCAAATGAAGTCAGAATCTGCTCAACCTTCAAAACAAAATCAAACTAGTCAAAATTCGTCCTCTGGTTCTCGTGGTTCCATGCCTGCACCAGTAAGATCAAAAATGGAAAATTCTTTTGGAGCAAATTTTGGCGATGTCAGTATCCATACAGATAGCCCTCAAGCTAAATCGATGGGCGCCTTAGCTTTCACTCAGGGCAGTAATGTTCACTTTGCCCCTGGACAATATAACCCGCAAAGCTCTTCAGGACAAGCACTGTTAGGGCATGAACTTACCCATGTTGTACAACAAAGAGCCGGAAGAGTAGCTGTACCACACCAAAGTAAAGGTGCCCCGATTAATGCAGACCCCAGCTTAGAAACAGAAGCTGACCAAATTGGAGCAAAAGCTGCCAAGGGCGAGCAGGTGCAAGTTCCTGGTGCAACTAGTAGCTTCAAGACTATTCCACCAATCCAGAACAGCACCAAACCCGTTCAGTGTGGCGGGTTACTCGGGTTAGCGGAAGGAGCCTTGGGAGGAATTATGGGCGGCGGCGGCGGTCAACAACACGGTGGTGGAGGAATGATGTCTGGTCTGGGTGGAATGCTTGGCGGAATGCTTGGTCCGCTTGGAGGAATCGCAGGCAGTATGTTAGGTGGTGTTGCTGATAGTTTCATGGGCGGTGGTGGCGGTGGCCAACAACAAGAGCAATAGATGTAATTACAAATTTGTTTTTGGTGCGTGACGCTGTAAATCGTCAAGTTGAACGCAATGTTTAGGCCGATGGTGAGAACTTTACAGATGAAAATGGCAATCCTGTAACTTTTAAGGACACAAGCAACTTATTAGATCGGCGCCGGAGCGATCGCGATGGACAGAAAGACCCAATTTCTCTCTATGATGTGACTACATATGAAGACGCTAAAAAGCGTGAAATAACAGACGATAAAATGGAACACGATCATATTCCTGCTGGTGAATCCATGAGATATCGAGTAGAGAAAGAACAGGATAATGATAATTTTAAGATCCCAGACTCAGAACGCAAAGCTTCTTTTCGAGGAGATGGAAAGATAAAGGGTGATGAATGGGCTTATCAGAATGCCCCAACCATTGAGATTAGAGGTGCAGGTAAAAAGAAAACTTCGACAACTCCGGGAACTCCTGATCATTCTGAAGGTAATGATCACAACAAGTACAGTGCAACTTGGGGCAGCAGACAGAAAAATAAAGATACTGCGATTTTTCATGGAAAGCAAGAACAACTGTCGCGTCCCGAGATGGATGCAGAGCTTCCCGGAGTAGCTTTTCATCGTGATACAGACACAATGCTTAACGAAACTGATAATCTAAACAGAGGGACGGATGACTCCTTAAAACAGTTGGGAGCCTATAGATACCTTTATAAACAACAAATCAAACAGCATAATATAAGTCCTGCTTCTCCAGGTTATAAAATGACAGGAGATCCACTAAACAAAAACAAGAAGCGCAAGGGTGGTGCTGTGACGTATGAACATGAGCCTAATAAGACACAAGGACAGCTTTTGGATTCAATGTTTTTCCAACATTCATTAAAGAGATTCAATACCCCAGAAGGAGTGGAAGATATGATGGATCTTAGTGATTAACAAGTTATTACTATTTGGTCTTCAGTAGTTTTTATACCGGAATATTCAATCAAACATCAAAACTTGATTTTAAAATCAACGTTAGAAGCCCAAATCACTTATATAAGCGTAAATGTCTAAAAAAAATTTTGATATTCTCGTAACTTTCTTCAAACAAGAAAATTGGCAGCATTCGCAGCAAGATAACGAACCTATTTTGCACATGGGTTATGAAGGCAACAACGGACGATGGTCTTGCTATGCAAAAGTCCGAGAATTAGAGCAACAATGTGCTTTTTACTCAATTTGCCCAGTTACTGTTCCTAATAATAGGTATCTTGCTATGGCTGAATTTCTAACCAGAGCTAACTACGGTCTAATTGTTGGTAACTTTGAAATGAATATGGATGATGGAAAAATTTATTATAAAACAAGCCTGGATTTTGAAGGAGATAACTTAAGCTTAATGCTGATTAAACAACTGGTTTACAGCAATGTGGAAATTATGGATACCTATTTGCGAGGAATTGAAGTTGTAGCATCTTCTGAGATATTACCTCGTGAAGCAATCGCAAAGCTAGAAGCGGTTGCCTGAATTACCGGACAGCACCTTAGTTAGAAACACGGTTTCTTGAGAACGGTATGCTAGAAAACCTTGATTTATCGTAAATAAACCCGATTTATTAAGAACTGATGAATATTATTTAATTGTAATTCGTGGCGAGTCGTACTCCCCGCTTTGATTTTTATATAATGGACTCTCTGCCCCATCTACTTTTACCCGCACTAAGTAGTCTCCTAGCTTAATGTTTTTGAGAGAAATTATAATAGTGTCAGTATCTTCTGTTTGTGTTGATGCCAAACAAGAGTACGCGACTGCCTCGTTTTTTGATATTTGATTTAGTAGTAAAATAACTCTTTGGTCTTTACCAACTTTTGGGCTAAATTTAACGCTGATGTCTATTGAGCGTAAATCCCCATCATTACCCTGTAGAGATGTTACATGTAATGTCTCTACGGTAATTTTTGGATGTAGCACAAATGCCATAACGTTTGATTCGACGAGACTATGTTCCTCTTTACGGACTAAGCTTTCATGTATAATTTGTACCGATTGCACCCCTACGCGTAATGGAGGTACTTGTAGACTTACTTGTGTATTTTGAACATCAAAAGGTGTGAATAATTTATCTATATTACTTAGTCTGACTTTGGTGATATCACCGCGTAATTGTTTACCCTGAATCAATAGCGTACTGCCTACAGTAATATAAGCTTCGGCTTGTGCGGGCATCGTTACTTTTTCGATAACTGGTTCAGACAACATCAAGTCAAGAACCTCTGATTTATCGGCACTATCACTCTCTATCAAAACCATTGACACTTGATAAGTAGCCGAAGGTCGATAATTTGTTTGTAGCGCAGACCAGATTCTGGAAATTTCTTCCATGCTTAAAAATGCTGCGCTAACTTTAATTCGCCCAACTCTAAGAGCTAAATTAGATACAGATAAACCTGAAATCGCCTGTGAAAATACGCTCGATGTACTTGTTTGGGCAGCATTTTTTAAAGCATTTTCGATAGTCTCATGCGTAATAATAGGTAATTTATGCAACATCTGCATTGCATAACCTAGTAAAATCTCCGCTTGAAAATCTTTGGTCCCGTAAGCCGTTAATACATAGTGTAGGTCAAGAGCTAACGGGGGATTGGTCGAATTTGTGTTATTGGTGGTGTAACGAGTGCGGTATTCTTGAGATATCCAATCAACGTTACGATTTTGCGTGACGTGATATAAAAAAAGGTTGATTTGCGCGCGCTCGTCACTTCCCACTTGAATTTTATCTGGTGGCAACGCTGTTACAACTACATCACCAACACTCGCTACTATGGCATCACTTACTAAACCATTTTCCAGCAAGTTTTTGATTACTGCCGTGACGGTGGCTATAGAGAGGACATTACTCATCCTGCTTCCTCATCGCAATCCCTGAAATAATAATACCTGACAATAATACTTATGTAGCTTGAGTTCCGTTTAGCGAAGCCAACTTACGCATTTTTGACATATTTTGTGATGTAGACGAAAGTATAATGTAAAACATATATATAATATACTAATATCGCATTAAGCAGGAAGGCACAATTAAATATAAGATAAAAGCTCACCCTCAATCCCTCTCCTTGGTAAGGAGAGGGAAGCCGGAGGCAGAGTGAGGTTTTATATTTAATTTGACCCACTTACTTAACCGAAAAATAAATCATTATTAGTATAGTTATCAATTAATTAGTACATCAGGTTTCTCAAAAAAGTTTATTAAAGAATAGGATGGGTTTGCCCAGATGAACTCCCCACCATCAAATAATTCTTGGATAGGTCGCTTGATTGGTGATAGCCAGCGTTATCGGTTGGAGAAACGTCTAGGTGGAGGTGGTATGGGAGAAGTTTTCCTAGCCACAGATATGCGCGTTGGGAAAGATGTAGCACTCAAACTGCTCAAGGACAAATTGATCGCATCTGGTGAGATGAGAAAACGCTTTGAGCGGGAAATTGCAATTTGCGCTGCTTTGCAAAGCGACCATATTATCGAAATTAGTGACTGTGGTGTTACTAAAGAAGGTTATCCATTTTATGTTATGGAGTACCTGCGCGGGCAAACGCTGCGTCAATTATTAATGCGCGAAAGACAGCTACCACCGGAACGTGTGGTAAAAATTATGACGCAAGTGTGCAACGGTTTGCAGGTTGCCCACCGAGGGGTAGTCATGCAACGCGATGGGAAAAACACAGAGCGCATTAAGGTTATTCATCGCGATTTGAAACCAGATAATATTTTTTTAGTTCCTACAGACTTTGGTGAGTGGGTAAAGATTTTAGATTTTGGGATTGCCAAAATTTACAATGAGTCTTCCGAGCAAACAAATCTTACTAAAACATTTATTGGCACGCTTCGCTACTCGTCACCCGAACAAATTCAAAACGATAAAAATATAGGTGTATCTGCTGATATCTACAGTTTGGGAATCATTATTTATGAAATGCTTAGTGCCGCAGACCCTTTTGGTTTAAGGATTCAAGGTAATAATATCAGTGAAGCTTCATGGTTACTTGCTCATAGTTATGAACCACCTAGACCGTTACGCGAGCAACCTGGGTGCGAGCAATTGTCGCCAGAGTTAGAAATTGTAGTAATAAAATGTCTCCAAAAGAACCCAAGCAACCGCTTTGCATCGGTGGAACAATTGAGTCAAGCGTTGCAAGTTGCCATTACCACAACCGAAGCTACTAGTTTTAAGCCAAGTCAAACTATCGTTCAAGTAAGACCACTGCAACAGCAAACGCAAAAGACACCTCAACCAAATTCCAACGACGAAACCGTTATTAGACCCTTACAACCGTCACCCCAAAACACACTTCAACCAGATTCTAACGATGTAACAATTAATAAGCCATTGCGACCGTTATCACAAACACCTCAGCCCGGTTCCAATGACGAAACAATTAACAAACCATTGCAACCGCCAGCGCAGCAACCTGCATCTAATCTACCTCGACAACAGGCACCCGAAGGTACTATTATGCAGAAGCGACCTTCTAATACTCCACAGCAGACACCCGAAAGTATTATTTTGCAACCGGGCGCTGGTAGTGGTGACAAACAACCACCAGATAAAACGCTATTTCAACCGCGACCCACTAGCAATCGTGGTGGACAAGAGGTTGTCGATAACACGATTATGCAACAGCAGCCAGGTGGTGCGAATAGTCAACATCCAGGAAATCCACCCCTAAATAGACCTGATAACACAATATTCCAACAACGATCTGCTTCTAATCAAAGGCAACAGCAGATACTAGAACAAACAATCTTTCAGCCAAGGAAAGATATAGCAACACCTCAAAAAAAATCTCTTAACACCTTAGTGATTGCAGGTATTATTTTAGCGATCGCACTGGCACTAGGTATTGTTTTTTACCTTCTTTTTATGAGAATTAGTAATAATAATGATAGAAGGATGCCAACATCTCATTATTATATTGAAGGTAAACCCGTTTAACTGTAATTTAAAGGAAAAAGAGGCCGCTTTAGCTTGTCCTATATTAAAGTAAAGTGCTGATGCATTCTGTCGGAAAATAAGAGAGAATACGCATTAGTATAAAATTGTTTTGGCGGTAGCGATCGCCTGATCCACACTCTCTACAATATAAACATTTTCTGGTGACAGCTTTTTGAAGAGAAGTTTACTTTCTCCATGATTATTTAACAAAATTACTTGCTTATTTGCTTTCAAAGCTAGGGCAATTTCTGAAACAGTTCCTGCACCGATCCCGCAGGCAATTACCACATCACTCGTGAGAACATTAATATTGTTTCTGGCATTACCCATGTCTGTGAAAATAGCAATATCCACCCAAGAGGAAATACCAGCCTGATTATCACCCGGAAGAATACCAATAGTTAAACCGTCAGCAGATTTTGCACCTTTACTTGCTGCATCCATTACCCCTATATTTCTACCACCAGTGAGTAAAGCCCATCCTTGTTTGGCAATAAGTTCACCTAGTGCATAAGCATTTTGTAAATCATTTGCTGTCGCATTTTCTCCCCTGCCCATAACCCCAATAATAATTTTTCTCATAGAATTTCAGATGATAGCGGTTTTCACGGGCAAAGGAGCAGAATGTTCTAAAGCACTTATCAATAATAAAAAAATGCTCACATCTAGTCTATAATTTAGAAGCATTAATTTTAGCTGCTGAATCGCAATTGATCAGCGTACTTGGTGTTAATTGTCTGACTGTAACATGGACAAGACCAGTTGAAGAACAAAATCATAATGTTCCACCTAAAAACATTGTAGAGGAAATTTTTATAAAATGTGCCAAGAAATATAAAGGTACTGTAGATGCACCAAGAATATTAGGAAGTGCTAGATATCAAGACATTGCAGAACAATGTCCTCAAGCTTTCGGGCTTTTTGTCGATTTATTAGAAAATATTTAAATTGGGAAAAATAAATTATGATTCCTGGAGAAATCATTACACCAGAAGGTGAAATTGAACTGAATGTTGGTCGTCCAACTATAAAATTACAAGTGTCAAATACAGGCGATCGCCCCATACAAGTCGGTTCCCACTATCACTTTTATGAAGTTAACACCGCCTTAAACTTTGACAGAGAACAAGCGCGAGGAATGCGCCTCGATATCCCCGCAGGAACCGCAGTTCGCTTTGAACCAGGCGACGAAAAAGAAGTGACTTTAGTCCCCTTAGTTGGTAGTCGTCAAGTCTATGGCTTCAACAGCAAAATTAACGGACATTTAGATACTTAGAATCATTAGATGCTATTCTAATTAAACTAGGTAGGGAATAAATGCTACGTATTTGCGATTGAGTTAGCAACTACCGTTGTAGCCGCAATTAAATGTTGTGAAAAAGTAGCATATCCATTCGAACAACGATTTTTGATAATTGCTAAATCAATCTCAAAAGCAAGTTTCCATCGAAGTTGTAGAGGGCGTTGATTGCTACTATTTTCAGAGAGATATGTTGATTGTGTGATCGCATTTTCTAAAATACCTTTTCCACCATCTAATTCTTCTAAATTTTCCAGAGGTTCAAGCTCTACACCTAAAATACTTGATACAGTTTGAGTATCTGCCAACAACCATATTTCAAAATTTTTAATCGCTAAACCTCCTGCACTACGATCGCTAATTTTTTGCTCATTAAGATCCAGGTGATTATCACGGATTTTATTTAAAGCCCGTTCCAAGTCAATTTGCCTTTGCTGAAGCTTATCATCTGCATCAACCACAATTAGGATCATATCAACTTCTTCAGGTTTCCACGCGATAATCACCTGTGCTAAATATTTTGGATCTAAAATTGAGTGTCCTACACGCCGTTTAAAGACTCGATTCTCGCTGATGGATGGATGTCTTTGTACAAAATCACAATCAGGCAATCCCAAATTATTAATTTCTCGTCTGATTATGGTATGAAGTGCCCCTTCTCTATCTCTTTCAATAACTTTTCCACCATCTTCTGGTTTAATATAGGGAATACTTGCTCCGAGTTCTGCTTCTCCCTCAGCAATTAGCCCAATACGAATCGCCCGATTCATACCGGATTACCTCCAAACACATTCGTAAACCAAAGTTCACCTAATGCTCCATCATAAGCTTCTAGGGCTTTTTGGAAGCGTTCTGAATCAATGGGTAAAGCATGAATTTGAGTTTTACCTTCGGTGTCTAACTCAACAGCACGCACTTGGTGAGGTTCGACATAATTTAGCAACACGGGAGAATGAGTTGTGATTAATACTTGAACAGGTTTACCTGTAATTCCCTCTGTAGAAATTATTTGCAATAATTCCATCATTTTGTGTAACAACCAAGGATGAACTCCGTTTTCTATCTCTTCAAAACAAATAATACTGGGGGTATTTTCTTGATACAGTGCGGTTAGAAATGCCAAAATTCTAAGTGTACCATCTGATATATCCGAAGCAGGGATATGATGTTCAGAATATCTGTCGATTAATTCTAGTAAAAAAGTTCTATCTTCTCTACGCAATAAAGAAATTCTCTGTATATTAGGAACAAGCCGTGTCAAACGTTCCTCCAACTCATCAAAACTTTTACGATTAGTGAGCAAAATATCAGCTAGAGCATCAACAATTCCCTGTCCTGTTTTATCCATTCCACCAATTGATGGAATATTATTAGAGAGACTAATTGGGGCAAAATCATAAATACTAACTTTTCTGATTGCCTTGGCTAGAGGAGAATCCAAATAATTATTAGAAACTAAAAAATTTCTTAGTTCCGGTGTATACTGATTTTTTCCAGTACGAGTATTGCCAGAAGATTCTTGATTATTAATAGTCACTATTCGCTGAGGATATTCAATATGAATTGATATAGATGAAATGGATTCCTGACTTTCTATATTTGGAAGACAACCAACCTCAAAGAAAAGATAATCTTGCTTACCCTGCCATAATTTTGATTCAATTTTATGCTGATTTGTATTTACAGCTATTAAAGATTGAGCAAAAAAAGGTATTATTTCCTGGCCAGTCATATTAATTATTAATCTTTCCAAAAAATTAGATAATACAAATAAAGCTTCACAAATATTCGACTTTCCAGAACCATTCGGTCCAATAAATACAGTTAATGGTTCTAAATCAACTTCGATATCAAAGAGGCTCTTGTAGTGCTGAACTCTCAGTTTAGATAACATTCTACCTCAGTTTTATATCTGCCTATGTTCCCAATATCATTCTAGATTTTCGCGGTTATAAATTCGCTTTAACTACCATTAAAATTTATTTCACTACATCTACGGTTACAACAAAATTATAAATTTATACAAAATTTCCTCTGAATATCTCTAAACTTGCTCAAAAATAATCAAAGTAACACCACCTCAGGAGTCCCATTATGCCTTACAGAATGGATCGCCGCGCTTACGCGGAAACATACGGCCCAACAGTAGGCGATCGCATCCGACTTGCAGACACAGAATTATTTATTGAAGTTGAACAAGATTTCACCATCTACGGCGATGAAGTGAAATTCGGCGGCGGTAAAGTCATCCGAGATGGGATGGGACAATCCCCCATTTCTAACGCCGATGGTGCTGTTGATTTAGTAATTACCAATGCCTTAATTCTCGATTGGTGGGGTATTGTCAAAGCGGATATCGGCATTAAAGATGGCAAGATTTTCAAAATTGGTAAAGCCGGAAATCCTTATATTCAAAATAATGTAGATATTATTATCGGCCCCGGAACCGAAGCCTTAGCCGGTGAAGGAATGATTCTCACTGCTGGCGGTATCGATGCCCATATTCATTTTATTTGTCCCCAACAAATTGAAGTGGCGATCGCTTCTGGGATTACCACCATGATCGGCGGCGGTACTGGGCCCGCCACAGGTACAAATGCCACTACCTGCACCCCTGGCCCTTGGAACATTTACCGAATGCTGCAAGCTGCTGATGCTTTTCCCGTGAACTTAGGATTTTTGGGCAAAGGTAATGCCAGTCAACCCCAAGGACTTGTAGAACAAGTAGCCGCCGGTGCAATGGGGTTAAAACTACATGAAGACTGGGGAACTACACCCGCAGCAATTGATACTTGCCTTAGTGTTGCCGAGGAATATGATGTGCAAGTAGCGATTCATACTGATACCCTGAACGAAGCTGGATTTGTCGAAGATACGATCGCTGCTTTTAAGAATCGTACCATCCACACCTACCACACTGAAGGCGCAGGCGGCGGACACGCGCCAGATATTATCAAAGTTTGCAGCCAAGCCAATGTTCTGCCATCTTCCACTAATCCAACACGCCCTTACACCGTCAACACCTTAGATGAACACCTGGATATGTTGATGGTATGCCATCACCTCGACCCAGCGATCGCTGAAGATGTTGCTTTTGCCGAATCTCGCATCCGCCGAGAAACCATTGCCGCCGAAGACATTTTGCACGACTTAGGCGCATTTAGCATGATTTCTTCCGACTCCCAGGCAATGGGAAGGGTAGGCGAAGTGATAATTCGCACTTGGCAGACATCACACAAAATGAAGGTGCAACGGGGAAGTCTTAATCCACAAGGAACGGAGCAAAAAGCAGATAATTTTCGGGCAAAAAGATATGTTGCGAAGTATACGATTAATCCAGCGATCGCTCACGGCATTGCTCAATATGTGGGTTCAGTGGAAGAGGGAAAATTAGCAGATTTATGTTTGTGGCGATCGGCGTTTTTTGGTGTGAAACCACAGATAGTGATTAAAGGCGGAATGATTGCATGGTCGCAAATGGGCGATGCTAACGCTAGTATTCCCACACCGCAACCAGTGTATATGCGACCGATGTTTGGTAGTTTTGCAGGTGCCCGTCATGCCACATCATTAACTTTTGTTTCGCAAGCAGCTTTAGAGAAAGAAATTCCCAGCCAGCTAGGTTTACAAAAGGCAGCAGTTGCAGTTTCTGGGACACGCCAATTGAGTAAGCGGGATATGAAGTTGAATGATGCACTACCCCACATTGAAGTAGATCCAGAAACCTATGAAGTCAGGGCAGATGGTGAGTTGCTGATTTGTGAACCGGCGACAGTTTTACCAATGGCACAGAGGTACTTTTTGTTTTAATTCATGACCGAGCAACTTACTGATTACGATAAGCTATCAACTGGGCGGATGTCGCGTCAGCTTAGAGTTTCCGGTGGCGAAACTGTTGGACTATGAGCAAAGGTGGGAAACCCTATCTCTAAATGCAACATTGTTCACAAATGATGTAAGATTGGCTAACTTAACATAAATTAACACTCAGTCAGTGCAAATTGTGTAATGGGAGCGATCGCACTAATTCCTCAACTCTCTTTGCTTCCATACCAACAGGGATGAGTTGACAAAGTTTTTGGGTAATAATAAATAAGTGGCGCTTGTTTTGATCAGGTGTAGGGGTAGCCCAATCTAGGCATCGCTAGCCCCAAAATTGTGAGCGCGTTGTGTATATTGATGTATGTTAGTTTTTATATCAGCCTTGAATATTTCTGGATATAAACCGCCGATGAACGCCGATAGAAAACCAAACTATACAATTTTAGAAGTTCAAGAACTTAATGTTAATTATGGCGGTATCCAAGCTCTGAAAAAGATTAATTTAATTATTCAAAAAGGCGAGGTAGTTACTCTAATTGGTGCTAATGGTGCTGGTAAAACTACCACACTCCGCGCCATATCTAAAATAGTTAATCCTCAGAGTGGCATAATTATTTATAATGGACATAATATTACCCGCCGCCAAGCTCACGAGGTTGTAAAACTTGGTATCGCCCATTGTCCAGAAGGACGCAGAGTATTAGCGCGGCAAACAGTATTTGATAACTTACTTTTGGGTGCTTATATTCGCTCCAATCAAGCCGAGATAAAAGCAGATATTCAGCGCCAATTTGAGCTATTTCCGCGTTTGTCACAAAGACACAATCAACTAGCAGGAACCCTGAGCGGTGGTGAGCAACAAATGTTAGCGATCGCTCGGGCTGTAATGAGTAAACCACAACTGTTACTTTTAGATGAGCCTAGCTTAGGTTTAGCACCTGCGATCGTCCGCGAAATCTTCTCGATTATTGAAAATCTCCGTGCTACAGGCGTGACTATTCTGTTAGTTGAACAAAACGCCAATCTAGCGCTACAAATTGCCGATCGCGGTTATGTTTTAGAAGCTGGTTCTATCACGTTAACAGGTCCAGCATCAGAATTAATTAGTGATGAGCGAGTTAAAAAGGCTTATTTAGGGTGATTAATTAAATTAAACCTTGGGAGGTACAAACACATGGTAAAATCATCAACTAAACCCCTAACTTTAGAAGAGTTTTTGAAATTACCAGAAACAAAGCCTAGTTCAGAATATATCAACAGTCAAATTCTTCAAAAACCAATGCCTCAAGGAAAACATAGCAGATTGCGGGGTGAGCTACTTAGTGCTATCAACAAAGTAGTTGAAAGTCAAAAAATTGCCCTTGCGTTCCCAGAATTACGCTGTACATTTGGCGGACGTTCAATTGTCCCTGATGTAGCTGTATTTGCTTGGGAGCGAATTCCCCTAGATGAACGTGGAGATGTGGCAAATGTCTTTAATACTTATCCAGACTGGACGATTGAGATTCTTTCGCCAGATCAAAGCCAGACTAAAGTAACCGGAAATATTTTGCATTGTCTAAAACATGGTAGTCGTTTCGGTTGGTTAATTGATCCAGGCGATCGCTCTGTTTTAGTTTATCCACCAAAGCAGCAACCAGAACTTTTACAAGAATCATAAGAAATATTACCAGTTCCCAATTTAGTTAGTAATCTTCAATTAACTGTAGGACAACTATTTGGATGGTTGAAGTTATAGTTTTTCCTAACATCATAGCCCCCTCCTCGCTTGCTCTTAGGGGGTTGGGGGTGGGGTTCAGTACCTACTTAACTGAGAACCGCTATATAAGCAAAGTATCGCTATCACAATCCTAAACATTTCAGCAGATTACTATAGTCGATATTGCTTTAGAAACTTGGCTAAAAAGGCTTTAAGTAAAACTACACTGACGCCACTGATAAGTTTTCCAAATAACTTATATTATTACAAATTATTACGATTTTGTCATATATTAATATTTGCAGCCCTCCTTGCAGATGCCTATATTTGTTTAGCGGCGAATTCTATTCACCAGAATAATTAAACCCATGAGTCAAATAGTCTGGATAGCAAGACACGCTAACCGCCTCGACTTCGTAAACCCTGATTGGTTTCTCACCGCCGAACGACGCTACGATCCACCCTTGTCTGACGATGGTAGGGTGCAGGCACAACAGTTAGCGAAACGATTGAAAAGAGAGAATATTGCCCATATTTTCGCTTCTCCCTTCCTGCGAACCGTACAAACAGCAAACGCAGTTGCAGAAGTTCTCAACTTACCGATTAAATTGGAAATCGGCTTGAGTGAATGGCTAAACCCAGCTTGGATGACAGAAGAACCCGAAAGACTCTCAACTCCAGCATTAGCGCAGTTATTCCCCAGAATTGACACCAGCTATACTTCACGTATCGCCGCCAAATATCCTGAAACTCACGAAAAAGTCCGAGAACGTTCTGGGCAAACTGCTAGATGTCTAGCTACTGAGTTCATCCCAGAAGATATCCTGCTAGTAGCGCATGGTGCATCTGTGTTGGGGGCAGCAATGGGGCTAGTGGGGGAAATTGCCAAAACAGAAGTTAAAGCTTCTTTATGTTCCCTGGTAAAAGTGGTACGCGAGGAACCAGAATGGTTATTAGAACTAAAGGGAGATACTTCCCATTTAACCCACATTGAAGAAGTTATTCGATTTGCTTAAATCTCTAATCGAGATTTTACATCATGGATTTCGCTATGTTGGGTATATTCTACAAAAAAAGTAATTAATTCACGAATAAGTTCTATGACATTGTTACTAGCAGGAGACATCGGCGGTACGAAAACTATTCTGCAATTGGTTGAAACATCAGATTCAACCAGTTTACATACTATTTATCAGGAAAGTTTCCAGAGTGGCGATTTTCCCGATTTAGTACCGATAGTGCAGCAGTTTTTGGTTAAAGCTAATACACCAATACCACAAAAGGCTTGTTTTGCGATCGCAGGGCCAGTTGTCCAAAATACTGCCAAGCTAACCAATTTGGCTTGGTTTTTGGATAGCGAACGTCTAGAACAAGAATTGGGTATTTCGCACGTTTCTTTGATTAACGACTTCGCCGCCGTTGGTTATGGCATTTTAGGGTTAGAAAAAGAAGACTTGTTGACGTTGCAAGTTGGCAAATCTCAACCCGAAGCCCCGATTGGAATTATTGGCGCTGGTACTGGCTTAGGACAAGGATTTTTAATTAAGCAAGGACAGCAGTATCAAGTTTTTCCCTCAGAAGGTGGACACGCTGATTTTGCTCCCCGGACTGAGTTAGAATTTCAGTTGTTGAAACACCTGCTGGATAAACATGATATTCAGCGCGTTTCTGTAGAACGGGTAGTTTCTGGACTGGGAATTGTGGCAATTTATCAATTTTTGCGCGATCGCAAATTTGCCACCGAATCACCAGATATTGCCCAAATCGTTAGAACTTGGGAACAAGAAGCGGGACAGGAAGAGAAAAGTGTCGATCCTGGTGCTGCCATTGGTACAGCCGCACTCCAAAAACGCGATCGCCTCTGTGAACAAACTTTGCAATTATTTATAGACGCTTATGGTGCAGAAGCCGGCAATCTCGCCCTTAAACTGCTACCTTACGGTGGCTTATACATTGCTGGTGGAATTGCGCCCAAAATCCTGCCCTTAATCCAAAACAGTGGTTTCTTATTAAATTTCACCCAAAAAGGTAGGATGCGCCCCCTCCTCGAAGAGATCCCCGTGTATATTATCCTCAACTCGCAAGTGGGGCTAATTGGTGCTGCTTTATGTGCTGCTAGGTTATAACAGCTAGCATCATCAGTGAGATCAGCATCTCAAAAGTCAAAAATATGACAATTAAAAGTCTGTTGCCATTAATCGCCGCTACTTTCGTCTGTGGTGGATCTATTCTGGTGAAAGCGCGTCAACCTAAACCTCCAACGGCTGTTGTCAAACCAACCGTTTCTCAACCCGCGCAGCCAAAATGGAAATTATTCACCGCCCCAGATGGACGCTTTAGTATTTTGATGCCGGGAAACCCCAACAGAAATACCCAATACCAAAAAACTTACATGGGGGAAATTACCTTAAAAATATTTGTCGCTCAACCACCAAAACAGCAAGTAGCATATATAGTTGCTTACAATGATTTTCCTTATAGTTACGGTGAAATGGCTGACCCCCAAACTTTACTTAATAATGCACGGGATATGGCTTTAAAGACTACGAAAAGTCATTTAATTAGTCAAGGAAATATTCGTAGTTCCAATAATCATCCTGGCAAAGAAATTGAGTACATCAATTCTGGAGGGAAAATCACTAGAAGTAGAATGTATGTTGCTGAAGGACGATTGTATCAAGTAATGGCAATAACTACAACAAAACAGCAGAAGACATTAGCTAAAACCATTACTGGGTATTTAAATTCCTTCCATGTAGTTTTGAAAAAGTAAAATAATTAAAACCTTTACTATATTAGCCTTCCAATCAATTGCAAGGCTAATAAGTAAGTAGGCACAAATATAACTCCCCACTCCTAACTCCTAACTCCCCACTCCTAACTTCTGCTGTATTATAATTATTTAATTTTTTTTAGCTCATATTATACAACTTATACGCTACTTAACCGCTTGCTCAAACATGATTTCTAACACGGGGATGTCATACTAAAGCAAATGCTGATAATAACCGTGTCATCCACATGATTGTTGGTTCCTCGGTAAAATATAGCGAATAACGTCTGTGGGCTAGAAACTATTTATAGTCACTACCTCACGACTGTCTAGATATATTTTAAGTCCCATTAAGCAAATTAAACCTCTCCTCTTAGCAGAGAGGCTTTGACTTACCCTTGCTGTTGCGGTAAGAGGCTGGAAGGTTAGAAGATGTTTTATGTTTTTTAAGTTTGTTTAACTTAGTAAATACTTTAGACGGCTACATCCTTTATCTTCAAATTTGCTTGATAAATAAAAAGAACATCAGCTAAATTCCTTTAACAATTTAGGGTTTGAAAATGAAACATTTATTAACCAGTAAAAACAACTTAATTATTGGTTGCAGCCAAGATCATATATCTGTAGAAATCAGTCAATCTATGAATGAAAAATCTACTTGTCTTTGCTGCTCAAATGCTTTACTCCGTCACGTCTCTTCGGCAGGACTTTACTGGCGTTGTAGCTACTGCTATCAGGAAATGCCAGTTTGGAAAATGACACGAGGAAAATCAAGAATGTCTCAATATCAGACTGTACTTTAACCTTTGAATTCCAAATTCGTCATCTTGTCTTAAATGCTGGATTTGTCTTAATTATCTAACATTCAACAAAAAAACTAGACTAATCTACCAACAAAGACTATCTTTAATCAAGTTTAATTAATCATTGGTATCCCTCATGAATTTATTTGAATCTAATCAGTCAGAGTTTGCCTGGTGGGTAGAAATTAACACCATTGTTCCGCGCTGTACTTATTACTTTGGGCCTTTTGATAGTGAAAAAGAGGCACAACTTTCTAGAAGTGGCTACGTCGAAGACTTATATGAGGAAGGAGCCAGAGATATCATTGCACTAGTCAAAGAATGTCAGCCTGATGTCCTAACGATTTTTCAGGAGGAAGCACAAGTCCAAATATTTAGTTTTTGAAGCCCGTCTCGCAGATATTTTGCTAAAAGGGGTTTTTCAATAATATAACTTGTTGCATAATGTAGAGATATAAGCTTTAAATTATGCAACAAGAATTTTTGAGCAAGTAAGTATTCATAACTAGGCTCTCAATCTCTACTTAACCATTACAGAGCAACGCTTGAGATGTATAAGATCAACGTATAACGTTTGAGTTGGTTACAAAAATTTAAAAGAAGGGCAGTACACTTTCGGATTTTGTATAAGATTAATCGTGTATAATGGTGATATCACATAAAAAGTGATAAATTTCAGATACTTAATAAAAGTTAAAGTTCATGATTTGAGGAGCAGGGTTTTTGTCCTATGGTCAAGCGATCGCTCCAGATATCACTCACTGGCATTCAAGAGGCAAAAAGAGCATTTGCTCGTAAGGGCTGGACACAAGACAATCTGGCAACAGAAGTTAACCTCAAGACTAGACAACCAATTTGGCGGTTTTTCAGTGGCCGTCCGGTTGAGCGTCATACGTTTATTGAAATTTGTTCGGTGTTGTCCCTGAATTGGCGGGAGATTGCTACCAATCCTCCGGCAGAATTTGGTGAAGGAGAGCAATTCATCCAACCGTCTGTCCTAGATATTGATAAATTAGTGCAAAAAGTGCGATCGCAGCGCTTCGACAAAATTCAAGATCAGTGTGGTATTTTGCAGTTATTGGATATCAACCGTCCAGTTGCGATCGATAACATATATATAGATCTGAATATTTTGGAGTCAATTGCCAGTCAACAGTACTTAGAAATTACTGAGCTGCAAAACATTGATCCCAAAGAATTTGACCGTTTTGGCTTAGGTGAGGCTGACCAGAACCACGTACCTGGTACACAGGCAGTTGAAAAATACTCAAAGCTTAGGGTGCTAGGCAAACCAGGAATAGGTAAAACAACTTTTTTGCAATATCTCGCCATTCAGTGTAACCAAAACGCATTTGCGGCGAATCAAGTTCCGATCTTCATCACACTCAGAAACTTTGCCCAAGAGTCTAAATTCACCAACGAGTTCAGCCTATTAAACTACATTCGCCAGGAGTTTCACACATCTAGAATTTCCGATCCCTCAGTCATCGAAACCTTGCTGAATGAAGGTAGGGTATTACTGTTGCTTGATGGCATGGATGAAGTTGTTAACCAACAAAGCAATGCTGTCTTAAGCGAAATTCGTAGATTTTCAGAGAAGTATCACAAAAATCAGTTTGTGGCCACCTGTCGAACAGCAGTTCAAAAGTTCAGACTCCGAGGTTTTACCGATGTTGAAATTGCCCCATTTACCTTAGAACAAATCCGAGCCTTCGCTCAAAAATGGTTTGTGGCCTTTCCCAAGACCAACACTCAAGATGGTCTGGCGCAGTCGATTCAGTTTATTCAGAAATTGGAGTTAGATGAAAACTGGGAATTTCGCCAACTCGTCGTCACACCCCTATTTCTGCATCTTGCCTGCTGGGTGTTTCACGGTCAAGAAAAATTCCCGACTAAGCGGACTGACTTTTATAAACAAGGTCTAGACCTGGTGTTGAGTAAATGGGACGAAGCCAGAGGCATTGAACGGGATGACGTTTACCGAGGGTTTTTATTACCACAAAAGCTCAAATTATTGAGTCAGATTGCAGCAGCGACATTTGAGCAAGGGCAGTACTTTTTTGAGCAACGCATCGTTGAGCAATATATAGGTGAGTATATTCAGAATCTAACCAACACACCAATGGATGCAGAGGAACTGCAAATAGAAAGCGAAGCGGCGCTGAAGGCAATCGAGGCTCAACATGGCCTACTGGCAGAACGGGCGCGGGGAATTTTCTCCTTCTCCTATCTGGCGTTTCAAGAATATTTAACTGCGAGAAAAATCGTTGCCAGCCATAACCTACAGGCATTTGAGCAAGCCCTGGAAGGATTGGTCAGTCATATCACCGACCCGCACTGGCGCGAAATCTTCTTGTTAACGGCTACCATGCTTCGGAGTGCAGACGGGCTGGTACTGTTGATGAAGCAACAGATTGATACACTGGTTGCTCAAGACCCTTATTTACAAGAATTTTTGACGTGGGCTAGCCAAAAATCTCGCACGATTCCCACCCAAACAAAAGATGCCACAGTTCGAGCATTTTACCTTGCCTTGAGTCGGACTCCTCATATAGCTTCTCACTTTGCCCTAGCCAGCAGCCTTGACCAGGGGATGTTTTTAGATATAGCATTAGATGACCTGCTGCTGGAGTGTGCAATTGATGGGAACCAGGACTTTGCCCACATCCACATCTGTGGAGAAGCTCTCTCGAACATTCTGGGCATTGTTCTGGATGTCGGACTCCATAAATCTCTGCAAAAACTCTCTGACGAATTGCCAAATTCTCGTCAAAGTCAAGAACGGTTTGGGCTATGGGGGCAGACGAATTATTCAGCTTGGGCTGAACAGTTAAAGATGACGGTGATTAATTATCGCAATATTAACCACGAGTGGCAGTTTAGCCAACAGCAACAGCAAGTGCTGCAACGCTACTATGATGCCAATCAGTTACTACTCGATTGCCTGCATAGCAATTCTGAAGTGACGGCTGCTATCAGACAGGAAATTGAAGCCACCTTATTGCTGCCTCAGAAGGAACTTGAGGACAGAGAATGGCAATAGTTATGTTAGGTGAACTACTCAGACTTGCCTAAGGCTTCCGCAACTCGTTAACACTTTACAGCTATCTGAACCATAGATTTTCGTAACTTGAAAAGTTTTGTGACGTTTTGTGTCGTAATTAATCAACTCATTTAGGAAATCAAACAACACCCGTTCATAGTAGAAGAACAGAACCTGGTAATTTTAACCATTAAGTGGTTCTCTGCTACTTTTTATTTGACCTATCCGGTCGTCTCGTCCCCTTAAGACTACAGATTTTTCACCTCACTTTGCACTTAAAGCCCTAATTGCAGGTCTTATTATGAATTTAATCAATGACTTTTGCTTGACAGTTGGGATACTCAAAGGTGTACAAGTCCTCGTTGTAGACAACGATCGCGATAGTAGAGATTTGTACGCATTTTTACTCAAAGACTTGGGCGCAAATGTGATTACGGCTGGTTCGGTAAAAGAAGCTTTAGAAATCCTGAGTTCTTTCACGCCGAACATCCTAGTCTGTGAAATTAGGTTCTTAGGTGAAAGTATTTATACATTGTTAAATACATTGAGTGCTATAGAAGCAGACAATGGAAATCATATCCCAATCATTGTGACTTCAACATCTACCACAGGTACTCATGACCAAATTCCAGACGTAGAGTTTGAAGAATATTTACTTAAACCATTAGACCTGGACAAATTTGTTTCGATAATTAGGAATCAAGTACAGTCAGATGTGATGGAAAAATTTTTTCCCGAACTACTAGTTTTACACTAGTTGATAACGAAATATTTATTCTTGAAAAATTATCATTCAGCAGGATTCTCAATGTCTCCCAGGTTTGATCAGTTAGTTTCGCTCTGAATATATTGATAATAATTCTTATTTGAGAATTGCTGTAGCAAGGATGCGGTTAAAGCTTTACTGTCAGGTTAGTGCTGGAAAAGAAAACTTGTATGATCGTTGTTAAAGTTATCCTTCAGCTATATTATGAGCGAATTACAGATCCAACTAGTAACTGATACCTGGATAGCAGTAACTTGGGATGAATATATCCAAATAATTGAAAATCCTGCTTACGAAAAAGCCAAGGTTTACTACCACAATGGACAGATGAGGATTGAAATGCCACCAATAGGGAATGATCATGCCAGCGACCATACAATTATTCTCTTTGCTGTTAACTTGTTTGCCAGCATCAAAGGCATTGCTCTGAATGGTAAGGATAATTGTACTTACCGGAAAACAGGCTTTAATGAAGCTCAACCGGATGTGTCTTACTATATTGGCGAGAATGCTGATGTAATTCCTTATGGAACTTCAATCATTAATCTAGATATATATCCACCACCAGATTTAGTTATTGAAGTTGCTAATACTTCACTTGCTGATGATCAAGGCAAAAAACGACTTTTGTACGAAGATTTAGGAGTGAAAGAATACTGGATTTTAAATGTCCAGAATGTGCAACTTATGGCTTTTGCTATTGAAAACCAAGGTAGTAGGCGGATTACAGAATCTCAGGTATTACCAGGATTAACAATTTTTTTATTAAACGATGCATTACGGCGAACTCGTAAAATAAATCAAAGTCAAGTTGGTGCTTGGTTATTAACCCAATTTCAGCAATGATTACTTGAAGCATTCTCAAGAAGCCTAGGGGAGCTATCGGAATCGTAATTTGTTTTTGAAAAAATCTAAGTAGTCTTGTCGGGTATGCGGGGAGCATCTCACTTTCGTAAAAAGCCTTATAAAACCTCACATCAACCCTCTCCTTACTAAAGAGAGGGAGCAAGAATCTTGTTTTTCATCTGGTATATTTGCTTTCACTGAGATGCTCCCGCGTATGCGTTTCATGGTTACTGAGCAGTTCGGCAAAGCTCACTGTAAGACTTGCCGAAATATTGATTGGGAATCAGTGGTTTATTTTCGCCATGTTCTACTAGTTGTTATAGGTAGGTAAACTTCCGCCACGTTATAGTAGTGGCTAAAGTCACCCATTTAGGTGAAGACATACAGCTATGTAATGCATATTATTAAGGAAGATTAAGCAACTATGAAGCTAATTATGCGTCTAGTTGTGAGTTTACTTATAAATATTTAATCCAAAAGTTTGAAAAAACCCTATTCCTGCAATGCCCTCTAACTGAGGACTACTCGCATAAAACAAGATTCATAGGCTTCTAGATATGGCTACGCACATAGAATTTCCAGTTATAGGCAAAGTTAAGTATCCATTACGCTGGCTGATGGGGCTAATAGCAGGGAGTGTCTTGGTTGTTGGTACAGTCACAGCCTATACCCTGGTAAATCAAGGGAGAAAAGAAGATATTACTCAATTAACTGTGCCAGTGGCAGCCCAAAATGTTACTTTGCGGATTACAGCTAGTGGCAAAGTCGTGCCAGTTAAGAGCGTAAATATTAGTCCGAAGAACCCCGGAGTGCTATCGCAATTATATGTGGAACAAGGCGATCGCATTCAACAAGGGCAAATTCTCGCCCGCATGGATAGTGCCAGCATTGAAGCCCAAAGGAGCCAGTATCGTGCTAACTTAGCTCAAAGTCAAGCCCAACTAGCCGAAGCCGTTGCTGGTAGTCGTCCTCAAGAAATAGCTCAAGCTAAGGCGCGGTTAGCACAATCTCAAGCCCAGTTAGCCGCAGCCCGTGCTGGTAATCGTCCCCAAGAGGTTGCTCAATCTCAATCCCAAGTTGATGCGGCTCAAGCAAGGGTGAATTATACCAGTGAACAAGTAAAGCGTTATCAATACTTATACGAACAGGGAGCAGAGAAAAAACAATTATTCGATCAAGCTATCAGCGACGACAAAAGTGCTAAAGCCAATTTAGAAGAGGCTAAAAAACGCTTTTCGTTAGTCCAAAGTGGCACTCGGACTGAGGAAATCGACCAACGCCAAGCAGCTGTGAATGAAGCACGGGCAGCATTGGTTCTGTTGGAAGATGGCACCCGTTCGGAAGAAATTGTTCAGCGTCAAGCAGCTGTTGCTGCTGCTGAGGCTCAATTGAAGGGTGTGCAAGTGCAGTTGGAAGATACAATTATTCGCGCTCCTCTTTCGGGAATTGTAACGCAAAAGTATGCCGAACCAGGGGCGTTTGTCACACCCACAACTTCTGCTTCTAGTAGTGCGTCGGCAACTTCCAGTTCAATTGTCGCTGTCGCACGCGGGTTAGAAATATTAGCTCAAGTTCCTGAAGCCGATCTTGCCAGAATCAAACAGGGACAGCAGGTGGAAATTGTCGCCGATGCCTATCCCGATCAAGTTTTTAAAGGTCATGTGCGCCTGATTGCTCCAGAAGCTGTGGTGGAACAAGGTGTGACATCCTTCCAGGTGCGGGTTGCTCTTGATACTGGCACAGATAAACTGCGTTCTGGTTTAAATGTGGATCTGACTTTTTTAGGCGATCGCGTCAATAATGCCTTAGTATTACCAACGGTGTCAATCGTCACCGAAAAGGGTAAAACTGGCGTACTTGTACCAGATGCAAACAATAAACCCCAATTCCGCGAAATTACTGTTGGGGCGCAAATCCAAGACCAAACTCAGATTTTAGAAGGAGTTAAAGCAGGCGATCGCATTTTTGTTAATCCACCCAAAGACTACAAAATTGAGAAGGCAAAAGAGCAACAGAAAAAATGAACCCAAATTGCATAGGTAGTATTGTTTGAGATTTCCCCGGAACAGCCTTTTAATAAAGACTTTTAATCTAAAATCTAAAATCCAAAATTGGCATGAACTTTTTAGAAAGTGTCCAAATGGCGGGTAAAACCCTGCTGTCAAATAAGCTGCGTAGTGCCCTCACGATGCTGGGTATAGTTATTGGTAACGCCTCAGTAATTGCCATGATTGGTATTGGCGAAAGTGGGCAAAAATATGTGAATAAACAGCTGGAGTCATTAGGGCCAAATGTGCTATTTGTGATTCCAGGTAATCGAGAAACTCAGCGTATCTCCTTTGAAGTACCAAAAACTCTGGTGTTGCAAGATGCGGATGCGATCGCCTCTCAGGTACCAACAGTAGTAGGAGTTGCGCCAGAATTAAACAGAAGACAGGTAATTACATACCGCAACAGAAACACTGATGTCAACATCATTGGCACAGCTCCCAGTTTTCTATCGGTGCGGGATTTTGAAACTGCTAAAGGCCGGTTTTTCTCTGAGGTAGACATCAAGCGAAGTAACCAAGTTGTTGTGCTAGGTGCAAACTTGGCAGAAAAACTATTCGCTAATAATAACGCTGTCGGTCAGCAATTGCGAATCGGAAATACCAGTTTTCAAGTGATTGGGACGTTAACAGCCAAAGGTTCCAGCGTCGGTGCAGATTATGATGAAGCTGCTTTAATACCGATTACAACTTCCGCAAACCGACTTGTGGGAAAGAATTCTCCCTATGGTATCGCCTTAGATTATCTCGTCGCTGCCGCTCGTGATTCAGATAGTGTGGATGCAGCAGAATTTCAAATTACTAATTTGTTGCGTCTACGGCACAAAATTAATGGTGAAGATGACTTTACTCTTCGCTCTCAAAAGGATGCTTTGCAAACTGTCGGTCAAATTACAGGCGCATTGACAACTATGCTAGCAGCGATCGCCGGCATATCGTTGTTTGTCGGTGGCATTGGCATCATGAATATTATGCTAGTCTCCGTCACCGAACGCACCCAAGAAATCGGATTGAGAAAAGCGATCGGGGCAACTGAGCAAGATATTTTGCTACAGTTCATCATTGAGGCAGTAATAGTTTCCGCAGCTGGGGGCTTAGTTGGGACTGCGGTTGGTATCAGTGGCATTCTATTAGTGGGAGTCTTGACTCCTTTAGAAGCGAGTCTTTCTCCAACAGCGATTATTATGGCAGTTGGTGTCTCTGCTGGTATTGGTTTATTCTTTGGTGTTGTTCCTGCACGTCGTGCTGCTAAACTTGACCCAATTGTGGCTCTTAGAAGTGCTTAGTCATGGGAAGGGCGAAACTTAATCTTCCTGATTAGGTTGAGGTGAAGAGATACAGCAGTTTTCATGTATTTGAACCACATCTGTCGTAGGGGCACAGCAATGCTCATACGTGTCAACTTAA
>NZ_JABXKJ010000174.1 GCF_017115085.1 Nostoc sp. NMS7
TATTTCTAACCCTTTGAATCTAGCAGCATAGACCAGATGATTGTTCAAAATTCTGGCAAATATATACTCTGAAACAATAATGCTAGGAATATAGTTCGTCAAGCCACCTCCAAATTTCTCTTACCTCTTCTAGTTCTTTTCGCCTCTGGCATCCAATTGCCAATTTGTACTAGCAACCAAGTAGACGCGATCGCATTTCCGTGAACTGCTTTGGCAACCATTGCAGCACCATTGAAAGTACAAGCCCAAACTACAAAATCTCTTAAGTGAATTTTGTAAGATGACTGCTTTTCCCCGTTGCGAGTCACCTTTAATCCAAGGCTTATCCAGAGCTTAACCGGATCTTCGGAAATGCCTAAGCATTGATGAAGTTGGCGGATGCTCAACCACCCAGCAGACTCATCTAAGTTCCGCCTACTGTCGATAGCTCCTTCTGCCATTAATAAAGAAATGTGTTTATCAAGGGCGTAATGCGATCGCTCTTTCCACCCTCTGAACTTGGCAGTCCGGTTCCAGCGTTTATATAAATTAGGGCTACGATAGACACAGCAAAGATAATCCTCCTCTTCTGCCGACCAGATATCTCTTCCTGTTGCCAACCTCCCTGGCGTCAGAGCGATATCTAAAGGATGATTCTTGATTCTTTCATACAAGGTTAGGCGACTGATTTGAAGTTTGTCAGCCCAGTCTTTTTTACACAGGGTTTCCCCTGTTGTAGGGTGAGTGATTAAGTGCATTTTAACCATCTTTTTTATCTAAGAATCTCGTGAGTACACCAATACTTTCTAACGCATGAGCAAACTTTAACTTGGTACGGGTGTAGTTTGTTTTGAACTAGACTCTATCGTAGAAGTACGTAGCCGGAGGTCAGTTTTAAAGTATCTTTTTGGGCGTTGTTCATTGTCTTCATTCCAAAGTACTTTTACCTCTTCATCGTCTATCTCTTCAATAACTATCCCCTGTTGGCAATACATCGTAGAGTATTTGTCAGAGTGGGAAACGATCGCACCAACAAGGATTGGCGAAAATGCTGGAAACTCAGCCTCATCGTCTGTTTGGGTACTATCCTCGAAACTATTTTTTAACTGAATTATCAGTTCCTTTTCTTCCCGATCCAACTTGTCCCAATAGTCCTGCTTAATTTGCTCGTACTCGGAAGCGACTTTATACAAATCTTCCCATCCAGATCCTTTGGACAGCTCAATCCTGATATCAATAACTGCCTGGTTTACCAAGTGGTTTCGCTCAATACTAGATGCGATCGCACTTGGGTTAGGCTCACACTTCAAGATAGTTGCAGCAGCAGACATCGCTGCCGAGTCATTCAATGCCTTAGCTAGATTCCCCAAAGCCATGCCCATCAATCGCAAGCATTCTTCGGCATCTTCCTTGGGTGGTTCAAGAGCAAGACTTCGCAAATCAATTGTATTTTTGATGGCCGCTTGAACGTTTTTATTCAATCGCTCGACCACCACATCGCTTGTATCCCACCTCTGCATTGGCTTTTGTTGCAGTTGGTTGCGTAACTCTTCGTTGTCTTGTTGCAACCGTTGATTCTCAACTTCCAATTGCCTCAAGGATTCTAATTCGTCTAACCTCTGTTGCAGAGCTATATTCTCTTCTTTGGTACGTCTGGCGATCGCATTGGCCGCATCTAACTGCTCTTTGACCTCTAAAACTGCAACGCTTTGCGCTTGGGACAACAATCCAACTCGCAGCTCATTCTCTAATCGACTCACCTCCTCTCTGTGTTGCTGCTTCAATTGGGCGATCGCTTCTTCATATTCTGGTGGCAGCTTCCTAATGAGGGCAGAAGGTAAATTCTCATCCCTTCTGCCCTCTGCCTCCGACCCTCTGCCTTCGTCAACAGCTGTTAGGTCACGGTTAAAAATCATCTCCCTGGTTTCTGCAAACTGCACAAACTGCTGCTGGAGGTTTGGCGGATCTCCTGATATCTCACCCTCTTGCCCATATAAAGGATGCGTTTGTGATGAAACCCTGACTTTAACCCCTAAAAAGAACCGTGGTTCTTTGACTTTCCTTTCGTTTTGTGGTGGTGAGGGTTTTGGTTTTTTGGGGAGAACTTGCAAGACTGCTTTGGCGAAATCTTCAGAGGTTGGGTTTTCGTTATTCTGTTTGGCTAGGGCAACAACTTGGCGGATTTTATCAGCTTTGTCGGGAAACTTTAGGAGTTTAGCCACAGGTCTTGCTTGACGTTCGTTTGTCACAGCACCTTCTAATTCAGTCCCCCGGAGAGCATTCCTCACCTCTTTGGCCTGGATTAATTGATTTACTCGCCTGTATCCCCCCCATTGGGATAGGTCTGTCTCACAATATTCTTGGAAGGATGAAAAGCCTCCTTCTTTGTAGATATGGCCATCCCGCATTATACGGAGGTCATCGTAATTTTCCCACTCAAGTTGATCGGTAGTTTTTTCAATAGTGGTAAACCTTTGCTTGATACCGTCTGACAGAGTTGGGAAGGAACATCTATCTTGTAGTGCAACCATTTTGCATCCCCTGAATTAAATTTAAATGTTGGTAATTCTGTGTAGCAGTCATGACACTAATGACAACCATCGCTTCTGTTGAATGCAGAGCAGCAGCTACGCCCACTGTAAGCATCGCTAGTTGTTTATCTTGCTTATTGCCCAAGACCTCATGTGGTGGAAAATGCAGGATTTTCCGATGTGCATCGTGATATTTCCCACCAAAACACCGTTGGTGCAGCTGACGCAAAAGAAGCAATAGTGGACTATTGGCACTCATAGCCTTGCCCCTAGTTGCAGAAACAGGGCGCAGCCGGATATATTTAAGATCAAGATAGAACTCCTACTAAATTTTTTGTGATTTTGTGGAGTGAAAATTCCCAACGCTGCTATCAACAGCGTTGGGAATTTCTTATTGTGGTTGCTGCTGTTCTTCCTGGTATTGTTTGTCCATCTCTCTGGCGATCGCCAAAAGCCTTTCTTTAAAAACCCTTGGCACCCTGATAGTAATTGTTTTACCTGATTGCCAAGTAGGTTTATAGTCGATAAGGTAGTCTCCTTTCTGTTTCTTCTGATCCATTGCCTAATTTTTAACGCTTTTGTTTGATTGTACAACAAAAGCGTGTGACAAGCCCATATAATAAAGACAATAAAGCAAAATTTGAGTATGCTACTCATCTTCTATTACCTCCTAAACACGTAGATACATAAAATCTTTGCAAAGACTCTTCCAAATCCTCATCCATAAAGCAGTACAAGTCAGTCCCCAAGTCAACAATCGCAACTTGCCGCCAATCAATTTGCCGCTCAATTAACCACTGCTTAATCAACCTGTCCGATATATTCTGAAGCAGAATGGAGCTACAGGCTCTTGACAATCTTGCCCAGCCAGAAGGGTCTTCGTGCCAAGATTTGTAGTTAAACCTAGATTTGGTGTGTAAGTGCATCATTCTCTCCTTCCCCAAGGCAGAATCGGACTTAAAGTCTTGAAAGATTCTCTCCTAACCAACCGATACACTACTGCTGCGTTGGGCGATTCGTCTTTGAAGTAATGCTCGATTTTTCCTTCTGCCTCCAAAGATGCGATCGCAGTCCATAATTCGGGATATCGGGCAATCTGTAAGGCATCTTTAAGTTCGCCCGCAAAGCGATCGCCTTTCCTCAACTCCTCAATGATTTGCTCTTTAATTGGTTTCTCCATAACACCTGGGAATAAAATAAGTTGGTTTCATCGAATACACAGCAAAGCGCCAATTTTGTGCTTTAAAAAACTAGTATTTATGGGCTGAAAGCTTCTGATTAGGCGGTTACAAGCTTATGTTTAAATTACTTGAGGGGAAAAAGTATAAAAAAACTAATAATTAAAAACTCCTTTGTATTATTTAAATCAGAAAACAAATTCCGTGTAAAAACTGTGGCTTTTTCATTGTGTATATGTAATAATGTTTGTGAATAAATAAAAACCTGTTGAACATACTTTTTGTTCAAAACCTGCCTGAGCCAAATTAAAAAATGCGGTAATCAGATGGTTGGTTACAATTGCACTACTTGGTCTGCCAAGATTTAGGAGTAGTGCTAGTTTTTATCAGAATGCGTCATGGGTCTTACCTGTGGCGCGTTTTGGTTTGAAACTTATTTTCTCTTCTTCATCTATCCTGCGGTATATATTTCTCCATTAATTTGCCGACATTTTGCACTCGTCTACATATACATTTCCTTTATTAAACACCATACGCGGGAATTGACGCAATTAATTTAACACATACGCTAGAAATATCGTTCTGATTGCGTTGTCCGATGAAGAACATAAAATTGTGTGGCAATGTTCACAATTCTGGAGATGAGTGTAGTGGTAAGAAGGGAGACTCAAGAAAACTACGAAGGCGACAAAAAAAATGTGGTTCTTTACCTGACTCCGAAGGTGAAAGAAGCCTTCGATTCCTTAGCAAGAGGGTTCGGGCTGAATCGCAGCCAACTAGCGGAACAGATTGGGAAAGGAATAATCCCCTTGGGCAACCAAGCCAAGGAGCTAGTGGCGCTGGGAAAATCGCTGCCCATCTGATTGATGATTGCCGGAATCGCATCAAGCGAAACAATCACCAGATTGCTCGAAACGAGCGAAACATCAAGTTTTTAAAGGAGCAAATTGTCCATTTAGAGCAAGAACAGGTTGATCTTGCTTCTGAAAATGAACAACTTCTTACCGAAATTCTTGATTTACAAGAAATTCAAAATCAGATGGTTGACCCTGAATAGCGCCTGCACTTGCGGGCGTTTTATTTTCGGGTTTTAGCGATCGCCCCGAATTGAGGCCAGAGCGATCGCCAGGAGTTCAAGAGCTAAAAGTGAGCCTTGAACGCCGCACTAATAGTGATGAACGCACTATTCGTGTTTTTTTGAAACAGATATCAGGTTGATATCCGCCTCATAGACGAATCAGAAAATATTCGTTTACGAGGAGAAATAAACATCTATCTTTAAGGCTAATGCTTTTTGGCTACTAATTTAGTCAGTATTGTTAAATTAATTAGTAGTCACGAAGAATACATATAGTTTGCGTAAACCTCGCCAAAATCATGGACGATGGAATTTGGTTGACAATTGTGACCTTGCAAATGGATGATTTGGCGAAGCAGCGATTGATAGATTTATTGGTGCGGGTGCAGGGCGATCGCTCACAGAGAGAATTTGCCAGAGATTTAGAAATAACCCCAGGCGCTCTTCAAAATTGGCTACTAGGTCGTGTACCTTCGTCAGATAATTTGCAGAAAATTGCCACAGCCGCCGGAATGACGATTGAGCAATTGTTTAGTGAATTAAAAGGGGAATCCTCGGTTTATGTACCGAAGGTAGCCGAGGATGTGCTGCAAATTGCTCTGCAACTGAATAATGAGCAACGACGGAGATTAATTAAGCTGTTGATTGACACTATCTAGGTTCTTAGCTTCCAAAAATTGCAGTTGTGCTGGAGTGACTGCATGAGTAAACACGCCAGTCCTAAACCTGTCCCGCCATACGTCAGCAGGACAGAAGTTAATCCCGGCATTGATAGCCGACTGTTCGTCCTCAGTGCGATCGCCTATCATCCACGCTTGGTCAACAGTCTTCCCCTCATCTTCAATACCTACTAGTACGTATTGGATCATTCCGAAGTTGGGCTTACGATACTTGCCTTCTAGTGGCTCCAAATATCCAATCTCCGTCGGTACTTCTTCCTGGCAGACAACAAACAACTCTTTCCCTTCAAAATCAGGGCAGAAATAGATTTCTTGTAGCTCCGGGAATAACCCAAGCGTAAATTCAAACTCTTCGCAAGTCGCATCTAGGGTCTTGTGTCCTGATGCAATAGACTACGCCTAGTCATAGACACGCTCCAACAAGTCTGTGACGGTTACTTGAGTGCCCGACAGCTTATCTAGCGCTTTGCATAGGTTGTCTAACGAATCGCCGTCCATTCTAGGAAGCGTATCCGCGTTTTTCATTCTAGTTACAGAATTTGGGTGCATTCCAAGCTCTGAGGCTAAGTCTATAGCCTTTATTTTGTGCCTAGCCATCAACTCTCTTAAAGCCCATTTAATCACTGTTTGTCCCATATATATCAATACCTCAAGTTTACTCTTCCTCCCCAATATACTACAAACTTACGTTAGACAGTGATAACTCACTTTAAGCAATTGACAATTCACTATCAAAAGGTGATAATGAGTGCAGACACTAAAAAGGGCGATCGCCGCCTCCACCACGAGTAAAGCGATCGCTGATTTGCATAACTCACTTCAGGAGATTAATCCCGTGTCCGTAACTCAATCTGAAATCAAGTTAAATTTGGGCAAACTTTATAAATTATCTTCTGGTGTGGTAGCTCAATATATTGGTCGATGGGAAGATAGACACTACGGTTTTAACTGCCTGAACAAACCTGACGAATCGATATTTTTCTTGACTGAAGATGAAGCATTGAACGCTGTACTTGCGGATATCAACTTAATGTTGTTTGTAGAGATCGCCGACGATAAAATTTTACAAGCTTCCCCAACTTGGGACGGGTTAAGTCTTAATTCTCAAGAATATAGGCGACATAGCGAATACTCGCTAGTGGCATTTATTGGGGAATATGGTGACAAGCACGTTACTATCCAGTGTTCTTGCTCTAGTAAGCCTTTTAGCTTGAGCCAGATACAGGATTTAATATATGCTTCACCTGACGAGTTGATTCAATCAACTTTGGATTATTGGAACTCTGCTGAATTGGTCGCAACAAGTAGATAGAAGTTTTTACAAAGCCACTCAGAGGAGCGGCTTTGTTACCAGCTGATGAAAAGAACAGTAGTATTGTAGCAAGTTATTTGCCTGCTAGACACTACACACAATGCCGTTTTAGTACTAAAGAAAGAGAAAGTTTTATGGCGATCGCAGGATTAACAAATAAAGACCAAACCTTTAACTCCTTGGGTAGAGTTGAGGTGAAAGTTTTTAAGGGAACCAGAAAGCAGATTGGAACCACAAGGGAAGGAAAAGAATACGAGGGATACGGGAACGACTTGGGGAGTAAACTACGGATAACATCCGATAATCGACTTATCCGCACGATTTTAAATTCAAGTTATGGCCCGCCAGATGCCAACGGAGACTTCCTAACTGAAGAATTGCGGGTTTACTTCCCCTTTGACGAAGTGGAGAGAACCTTTGCTACTTCGATGTCTGCTTACAAGGGGTCGGGGTTAGAGATTCAGTGCGATCGCACCAACATCCTCAAAAAATGCGTGATGCTCCAAGACAGCAAAGGCCAATATCGACAGATTGTTGACTGTAATGCCCCATGTCCCATGCAGGGGAAACCGTTATCCATGAAGTGCGATCGCGGGTGCAATGCTGAGGGGCAATTGTTCTTTTATGTCAAAGAACTGCTGGACAAGGACTTGATGATTGCTGGACGAATTGCACTGCACTCACTGGAAGATGTCAGTTATGTTGATGCGAAGTTGCGAGAATTCAAGGAAATGCTCGGAACAATAACTAATTCCCCTTTCCCCTGCTGGTGGTATCGTCATAAAGTCCCGTTCATCCTGTCGCGTACCCAAGTTAAAATCAAAACCCCGGTGGTTGAGAATAAGATGCGGACTGGGAAGAGGGCGGATAAAGTGGTTTGGGCGATCGCGCTGCAAGTCGATCCAGAATATATGGAGTTACGCCGAGCTTGGATGGAGCTTGAGGAGCGCAGCAGAAGACAGTTACCCGTGTCGCAATCGGTTGTCAAAGGCTTACTGCGTGGGGATACTTCCGTGATTGAAGATATTGATGCTATTGATGTAGAAGTTGTGGAAGTTCCTGCACAAGCTCATATTTTAGCTGCTGCGCCCCTGTGGATGGACTGGAAATCGCCGCAAGATGCGATCGCATGGGCAATTGAAAAATTACCATTGGTATCGGAAGATCAGTTATGGCAACAGTTTAACGATTTGGAGCCTATAAATGGTAAGAAGGCTCCTGCGTGGTTTTCCATGATTGAAAGTGTAGTGGCTCAACAAAAATATGCAGACTAGATAGGATTTTCTTATGACCGCACACATTCACATAGACTTAACTGGAACAAGTAGAAACCCACTGTTGAGTATTGCTCCCCTTGATATGTACATTGCAGTAGGGTTTGGGAAAGCTCAAATTCTCAAAGATGGCAAAATAATTTACGACGGGGAAGATGAGGAAGACGAAGCTGAGATTAAACAACTTTTGGAGTTTGAAGCGATCGCGCAATCTGAATCCACAACACAATTATCTATGCCATCTTAATGCTCCGCTTTGGAATGCAACATGGGAGAGGCATGACTGGTATTTATTTTTGAGGTCTGGGGATTGGAAAGTCATTGAGGAGAGTAATGGCAAGACGGGAATTTGGGTTTGTATTGAAGCAGGGGAGGGGTTTGCGTGAAAGAACGACCGCTACTCTTCAAGGGTGAAATGGTTCGGGCAATACTTGAGGGTAGGAAAACTCAAACGCGCAGAGTGCGATCGCTTGAAATTATCAACCAAAGCCCTGATAGCTTCAAGTTTGAAAGTTTATCAAGCGAGAAAATCAAAAAGGATTTAGTCGTCATTGCTAACTTCACCCAATCTACTGGCAAATTACTACGTATTCCTTATATTCGTTGCCCCTACGGTAAACCACAGGATTTATTCTGGGTGCGGGAGACATGGCGGCAAGCACTCTCTGAAACTCACGAATGCTACGCCTACCGTGCCGACATGACTTATCAGTGCGGCAAGCCTATGCCGCCAAATGATTACAGTACAGTTGGGTGGAAACCTTCAATTCACATGAAAAAGGCGATCGCACGTATTTGGTTGGAATGCACAAGTATTGGTGTGGAGAGATTGCAGGATATTACTGATGAGGGTGCGATCGCGGAAGGGGTAGAACGACATTCGTTGGACGAAAGCAAATGGCGATCGTACTTGTACCCTAAAGAACCTTGGGCTTACACTGTCAGCGCAAAAGAGAGTTTTGAATCCCTGTGGAAATCAATTAATGGTGTTGAGTCTTGGGATAAAAATGATTGGGTTTGGGTTGTGGGGATTAAAAAAATTACAAAAACAGGTGTTTCGTTATGAGTACCAGCATCTCTTGGACGGATGAAACGTGGAATGCGATAACTGGATGCTCCCGTATCAGTGCTGGTTGTGCTAATTGTTACGCTGCTACAGCAGCAGCATCCCCAAGGCTGCAACAATTCCCGCAATACCAGAAAGTTGCAGATTGGGATGGAACTGTAGAATTTGTAGAGTCGCAGCTACTCAAGCCACTTTCATGGAAGAAACCGAAGCGGATATTCGTCTGTTCGATGAGTGACTTGTTCCATGAAAATGTACCCGATGAATGGCGCGAGCGCATTTTTGCAGTTATGTCGTTATGTCAACAGCATACTTTTCAAGTTCTCACAAAGCGACCAGATAGGGCATTGGAATATTTTAACCAACAATCGCTTTGGGCTAAATGGTATGAAGCAGCTTCATGCCATCTTTGGAGTGCCATTGGCGAGAAATTTGGAGGATTAATTAATCTCCAACAGCACTTTAATAAGCAATCTTTTCCCTTGCCTAATGTCTGGATTGGTACAAGCTGCGAGAATCAAGCGATGGCTGATAAGCGCATTCCTGTTTTGTTGCAAATTTCCGCAGCAGTTAGGTTTTTAAGTTGTGAGCCATTACTGGATGAAGTTAATTTATCTCATTGGGTGGGGTGTAATTGCCCTGCTGATTGTTTTGGACAAGATCCACACAATATTTATTGTCCAAAATCCACAAACTTTGTTGGCAATCATTTATCTTGGGCGATCGTTGGTGGTGAAAGTGGCAAAGGTGCAAGAGAGTGCCATATTGATTGGGTGCGATCGCTTGTACAGCAATGCTTCATTGGAGATGTTCCAGTGTTTGTGAAGCAGTTGGGCAGTAACCCTCTTGGGTCGTCACCATACATTGATGGTGTGGCTTGTGTAAATTATTTTGTCAAGCTGCGCGATAAGAAAGGTGGTGATATTTCAGAATTCCCAGAAGATTTACAAGTTAGGGAGTTCCCTGATGTTTAGTTATCAAGCGCAGCACAAGCCCAGCCAGTTAATTTATGGACAGGGACAAACAGCAGTAATTACCGGGTGGACAGTTAAAGAGGCGATCGCTAAACACCTACAACCCCAAGAGTACGCTGTAATTGGGCAGTTATACTCACCCACTCGTGGGGTAAACCTGCTGATTCGTAACTTATTATTAAATCCCCATGTGCGGTATTTGGTAGTACTTAATGCTACTAAAGAAGATGATAATGCAGGTGCTGGAGAGTGCTTGCTAGACTTTTTTGATCAAGGATTTAAAAAAGGCGTATGCGACACTGGAAGCGAGTGTTGGGTAATTCGCTCCAAAATCAGAGGATATATTGATTTTGAAATCGATAGTAGTGCGCTGGAGACTTTGCAGGATTTTATAATTTATTATGAAGCTAAGTCAATAAATGATGCTATCAGGATAGTTAAAGGCTGCTCTGGTTCAAAACTAAGCCCTTGGGGTCTGCCGATGGAATTCCCAATGCCTGTCCTACAGCCAACGGTTTTACCAGGGCCGCGCTATGGGCATCGAATTGAAGGTAAGACGATCGCCGAAACTTGGGTAAAAATTATCCACCGAATTAAGACAACGGGAGTAATCAGACCGAATAGCTACGACGGGCAATGGCAAGAATTAATTGACTTGATGGCGATCGTTACCGATGAACCAGATAATTTTTATTTTCCAGAACCCAATTATCTCCCTATTGATCGCCCTTTCTTAGAGAAATATATCTCACAGATTTTAGAGGATGCGCCTATTACTGTGGGGGTCAAGTACACCTATGGACAACGATTGCGAAGTTGGTTTGGCTATGACCAAATTGAGCAAGTGATTGAGAAGCTAGTTAACGAAATTGATGCTGCTAGTGCAGTGATGAGCTTGTGGGATGTGAAAGACCATCTTACAGGTAGCAGTCCTTGTCTTAATCACATTTGGTTGCGAGTGGTTGACAATCAATTATCCTTAACTGCAACCCTGAGAAGCAACGATATGTTCTCTGCTTGGCCTGCGAATGCTTTTGGGTTGAGGGCTTTACAGCGATATATTAGGGATAAGATTTGTAGGCGCTCTGTATATAAATTGGCAATGGGGCCATTAATTACTGTTAGTCAATCCGCTCATATATATGATGATACTTGGGATTCGGCGGAGTTTTTAATCAAAGAGCAGTATGCAGGCATGAAAAGAAAAATTGATTATCATGACCCTAGCGGAAACTTTTTGATTGAAATTATAGAAAATGAAATAGTTGTTAGCCAAACAACCCCTGGTAGTGGTGAAGTGGTGAATTGTTATTGCGATCGCAATCCCTTGAAATTAATTAGAGAAATCTGTGCAGCAACACCAGCAATCCGTGCAGCCCATGCCGGATACTTGGGTATGGAGCTACAGAAGGCGGAAAGTTGCTTGAATACAGGGGTAAAATACATTCAGGATGCTCGTTGATCAGGCCACTGAGTTGCAGGTGGTCAAATCAAGACCATGCCGGATACTTGGGGATGGAGTTACAAAAGGCTGAAAATGCTTTGAATACAGGATCGGAATACGTTCAGGATAGGGACTAACAAAAACGATCGCACTTTTAGGTGATCGCATGGCCATCATAAAATTTCAGTGGGATGTTGTCAGCTACTGCAAAATAACTACCCAACTATTATCACTCAAAAATCAGTTTTTGAGTAGTACTGACAACCTTCACAGGTTTCTCTTTCAGGCCTGATCGCACATCTCAAGTATGGCGATCGGGCATTGTTTTCACACGTCAAATCTCCAATAAAATTCTTGGACTGAATTAGCAAAATCTGCTCTGAGATGCTAGTAATTGAGCAAGAGGCAATGCCTCTTAACATAGGCTCGTAACTTTCTGGCGGCAAATTTTCACATAGGGATAAAACCAAAGCCGTTGCTTTGTGTCGGGTCTGACCCGGTTGGTGGGCTATAAATGCGATGGCTGCTTGTACAAGCGCAGATTTTCGCAACTTTCTTTTTTTCCGCTTTTGTACAACTTTGTCAGCGTAAAAGTATCCACACATTAATTCTACAGGAATCAATAATAGTCGGATATCTAAATGAGATGGTATCCCTGCTGAAAATAAATCAAATGTAACGGCAGCGTTGAAAACTAAACTAAATGCGATTAAGCTATCAGTTATCCAATCCCATAACCAATTTAATTTCATAAAAATATCTTAATAATTAACTTTAAACCCTTTAGCTTCCAGAATTTTACCTACATCGCTACAAGCGGAAAGTACTCTTATCAACTGTTCATCATTTAAATTTTCAAGCCCAATCATCTGTGAATTGATAGTACCTGCAATCGTAATCTCTCTAGTTGACTCAATGGGTTTATGAGGTCGAATTAATACAAATTCTCCGCTATCGTGTTGGATTGGTATACTCATAATCTAATTTGCATTTCCAATACTTTCTATTAACTTTAGTGGCGCGAATTCTTTAATAAATAAATCTTCCCTTGTTTCTACTTCTACCTTTGGATCTAAAACTTTTCTAGTCGTTATAAAAGAGCCGACAATATCTGTTACTTCCCAAATACTCTGGTCTGGTATTACTAACCATGTATATCTTTGCCCGATTTTAATATTTTCTTTCTCTTGAGCCGATATTCTTTTGAAAGCCATAGCTATTCGGTAAACTACGTAATTAAGTTTTGATGCCCGTCTCTCCGGGCTGCCACACCACTCGCTTTTCTTTATGAATCCACAACAGGTGTCGAAGGGGAGCCGTTAATAGCGAATTACAGCTAAAGCCAACGCAATCCCTACACTTGCCAACAGTTTCAAGGATGGTCGGAAGAATTTAAGCACAAACAAAAAAACAAATGATTTGACGGGGCGTAGGCAGATATAGCTGCATAGTTTACCGCACTAGGCATCGCTCAACTAAAAACAATGTTTTCTTCTTCATCGTAAGCTAATACTAGCCCATGGATAAATTTTTGAGTTTTTGTACGCCAGTCGCCTATGTGCCCAGAATTGTCCTCGGCAGGAAGTAATGGTAAAACTTGCTCTAGCCTTCGAGCTATTTGTAGGCAATCCCGCCAACCTATTTCCCCTTCACAATCAGAGTGATGCAACAAAATTATTAATGGATCTGGTTTAAATAGTTCCCATCGAATAGGCAAAGATTCATTGATTTGTTTCTTCATTTCTTCGTGGGGTACATACTTAATAGGATCTCCTACTTCTCCCTCTATCCAAAAACCTTCCATCAAACACAAAGGAGGGAACCCTGCAACTTGAGCTATTTTTGTCCTCCAAGTCATGAATGCAGTATATGAACCCTGCCAACAATCGTGAGAAACACTCAACCCCATATTTGTCTCCAAAATAATAATGGAACTAGTGCGGTGCCTGCGGCGGTAAACTACGCACCTACTAAACTATCACGACTAAGGTATATAATCCCTTGATAAATAACAAATTGTATAGTGCGATGCCTACGGCGTTATCGGTGCGATCGCGCAAGCACTTGATATCACATTTAGAACTTGAGGTCATCTTCAATTTTTTCAACTACATACTCAATAAAAAGATAAACAATGAAGCCCCAGAAAGCTAGAAATACAAAGCCCAATACCATCATTCCTGTCTGAAATAATTTAACTATCCCAAAAGGTGTTGCAAACAAAATTAATATTGGCAGTATTGTACTGCGAACGAAGTTTGGTTTCATTTTCTCGCCTGATTTGTTGATTGTACCCAATTCAATAAAAGCGATCGCATTTTAAATTAACATAAATGGAATGTTTGCAGCATTTGCATATTGCTCACATTCAGCATTACCCAACATCAAACATAAATTTCTATCTATCTTAGCCGCATAATCATATCCAGATGACTGTCGTGCGATCGCTAGTTCAATAATACCAGTACCAGGGCTTCTGTAAGTCCCAGACAGACTGTTAAACTTTTTCCACACATCATGAACGGCTACAATACCTCTCTCTCGGTTACAAAAATAACATTCTTTCCCACTTTGGTCAGGAGAAAAGTAAAGTTCTCTAACTTTGGGGAGTGCAGATAAAATTACTTCACTAGCTTTTGGTATTCTAGGCAGATCCATGTTCTCGTTTAAAATGCCTACAGCATAATAACAATTATCAAAGCTATCTATCACCCTAGACAGCCTTTTGGGAACCAATATATCGCTGAGTTCAATAAACAATATCTTTTTCATAGTTACTGCGATCGCGCAAACTAATAATTAACCTTAAAACCTTTGGACTCAAGAATTTTACCCACATCACCACAAGCAGTGAGTACTGCTACCAATTGTTCGTCGGTCAAGATATCAAGACCAACGCATTGAGAAACTTCAGTGCCGACAATCGTAATTTCTCTGGTTTCTTTAATAGGCTGATGGGGACGAATTAAGACGATTTCCCCGTTACTGTGTTGGATTTCCTTGACAACCATTATTATTTTGTCTCTTGGCGAACTTTCTTTTGTGCAAAATCATACCCAGCCATGATTGCATTAGAAAACCATCCAATCATGGTTTCTTCATCGGTTGCGATCGCGGGGTTCTCTTTTGCGATTTTCACAAATTCTTTAGCCCAAATTTGAGCATCTGCTGTCTCCGGTATTTGATTATTCATAAGTCACAACGATAATAGTGCGATCGCATATAAAGAAAGCGCTGTTCTAACTAAAAGTAAAGGATCTAAAATTAAAGTGTTCCTCTGCATACCCATGTCTGCCTCCAAAATAATATTGTATGGTGCGATCGCATCTCAAGTATCAGATATCATAATTTTTCCATCAGCATTTAGCCATCCTTGGCAGTTCCCACAAAAGTTGTTGATAATGTCGTTGGGATTGTAGCTAGTTTTGCCACAAACTGGGCAAGTTATAGAAGGTGGTGGGGTTAGTGCCTCTTTCAAGGCTTTCATCCCTCGAATAATCTCATCAATTAACTCAGATTCTTGCAAAGATGTAATTCTTTGGTAGTCAATTGCCCATCGTAAACGACAGCAAATGTTTAAGTAAATATCTTCTAACCACGACCTAGTGTTCATTAAATGCACCGCCTAATAAATATTAATTGTGGGTGCGAGGTGCGATCACAACATCAAGGGCACAACGCTTACGCACTGTCCGTCGTAAACATCGCAGATAATTCAGGCATATACATCCATCCGATAACCTCTCCGGTTGTCTCAACTATCCCGTCGTGACACCAATCCCATCCAACACAACGCCAAGTATCATCACCATTGGCATCACGATCATTGAACCCAATAGTTCTGAAAACTTCGTTATCTTCTGTAGGATGCCAGTCGTCTTTATTTGCTCGTACCAACAATAAAAGCCAAGTTCCGTCTTGTGGTGGAGCGTTTTCTTCTAGTTTGATGAATGGGGTAATGTCCATATTTTACAATTTAAAGTATTGTGCGATCGCGTTATCCCACTACAAATATCGCTTTTTTTGAAATTCCGTACTCTGTCAAATCGTCTTTATGAACAAAGCGATATTCAACACCAACCATTGTATTAACATAAGCCATGTACTTATTAGCTGTATCTGCTAATACTATTTCTGCCGCTTTGTAGTTTCCTTCTTTGGAGAAATTTTGTATAAGCTTCCATTTTCTTTTTCCAATTGTTCTGCAAACTAAAACTATCTCTAGATGAGTACCCCGCCTTTTGATTCTCTTGTCCATAAATATTAATTGTATATGCGATCGCACAATAATAAATATTAATTGTAGGTGCGATCGCATGGTAAAATAACATTAATGCAACAAACCTCTGCTGGACACAGAGGTTATTAACCGTTGCAGAATCCACCTAATAGAGTAGGCAATTCACTTTGAATATTACCACAAAAATCTACGTCTTAATTGACCCTAGAGACGGCAATATCTTCTATGTTGGTCGTACAACCATGCGTCTGAGCCAACGTTTACATACTCATGTCACAGATGGGAAAAAAGAACGAACAGCGAAAGGGAAGTATATTGCCCGTATACTCGCTACTGGATTAAGACCGCAAGTCAGAGAGATAGAATCGTTTGTTAATGCAAGTAGAGGAACTGCGATCGCAAAAGAGGAGGCTTGGAAGCAGTTCTATGGTATAACCCATACTTTAGCTAATACTGGTGGCGCTGAACTTGGTGGGCATGGCACTAATCAGCGAATCCGTTGGACTCCTGAGACTCTAGCTATGCTGGGGAAGCAAACTGATACCTATATGGCTGAGTTGATGGGGTGTGATCGCAAGTCGGTTGAATATCAGAGGGGTAAGCTAGGAATACCTCGATGTCCACAGACTAATTTTGTTGTTCCTCCTAGTGGCGGATGGAATAAAATCAAACTTCCTGATGAGATAATAAAGCAAATAGGAGAAGTCGCAGGACACACATTAGCTCAATCAGCCAATGTGTGCATAAGCGTCATAAAGAGGTATAGAAAGGAGTTAGGGATTACTAAAGCTGTGATCCGAGGCAAAAACAGAAAGAGCGTTGAAAAGGAAAACGAAGAAAAGTTATAATTCTTCGTCATCTCGCGGATAAAAATGCGATCGCTGTTTAAAATCATTTAGAATTGACGACAGTAAACTTCAAACATTAAAATGAAACTGTCGTCTTTGCGAAGATCGCTGGACAAATCCAATAAAAGCCGACGAGGGGACTCCACCCAAGATAAAATAAACGAGTTGTGGAGTCCCCAAGACGGGCCCCAAACTCAGGCATTTAACCATACAGCGCAAGAGGCGCTCTATGGTGGTAGTGCGTTTTTATACTTTTAATATTAAGTAAACCTGCTATTTAGCTATATTAATTGGCCATTGATTTGGTACTGGTAGTAAGGGGGGTGGTAAGACGGCTCTTCTCCTTATCCTTGGAACCACTGCCCACAAAAGATCCATTATTTTCCGCCGTGAATATCCCCGTCTCAAGGACATAATTGAGAAGTCACGCAGTCTTTTGTCCCGTATAGCCAGGTATAACAGTAATGATAAAATCTGGCGTGGCATCCCAGGCGATCGCACCTTAGAATTCGGCGCAGTCCAACGCGAAAACGATGTCGAGGCATACCGAGGCGTTGAACACGACCTAAAGGCATTTGACGAACTAGGGGAATTCACCAAAAAGCAATATGAATTCTTAATAACTTGGAACCGCTCCTCAGACCCAGAGGCTAGATGTAGAGTTGTAGCCACTTGTAACCCACCCAGCAGCGAAGAATCGATGTGGATTAAGGAATACTGGGGAGCGTGGTTAAACCCAGAACATCCAAATCCAGCGCTACCTGGGGAGATTCGCTGGTACGCGATGGTGGATGATGTGGAGACGGAAGTACCGAATGGGGAGGCGTTTGAGCATAACGGGGAAATGCTCGAACCGCGATCGCGCACTTTCATCCCGTCCAGATTAGAAGATAACGCTTACTTGAGAAATTCTAATTACCGAGGGGTGTTGCAGAGGTTGCCGGAACCACTGCGATCGCAGCTTTTGAGAGGAGACTTTACCACGGTTGCAAAGCAGGACGATCCTTGGCAAGTTATACCGAGTGTTTGGGTTAATTTAGCTATTAAACGGTGGACTCCCGTACCCAATGCGCCACAATCACATTTAGGAGTAGACGTAGCAAGAGGCGGGAAAGCCGAGAGTATCATTGTTTCCCGACACCACTACTGGATTGCCCCAATCATTGCTTTTCCAGGTACAGAAACACCCGATGGTGATTCTCTTGCTGACCAAATAGCTATAGTGCGGAAGTCGGCGAAGGTGGAGATTCGGGTAGATACCATTGGGGTTGGTTATGCCGTAGTAGATGCGCTGAATCGGCGTGGTGCTAAGTTGGTATTTGGGCTGAATGGTGGTGGGGCAACCGAGGTTTTTGATAAGAGTGGGCTGCTGCAATTCTTTAATTTGCGCTCTCGCTGGTGGTGGCACTTACGCGAATTGCTTGACCCTGCTAATGGGTACAATGTAGCGTTACCCAACGACCCGAAACTAATTGCTGATTTAACTACTCCCCGATGGTATCGCACTGGGTCAAGGAACAAGTTTGGGGAAATTAGGATAGAGGCAAAGGAAGATATTATGAAGAGATTAGGGGGACGCAGCTGTGACAGAGGCGATGCTCTAGCGTATAGCTTCGCTGAAGATGTGGATGATGCCAGCAGTTACGATTGGATGAATCAATTATGACAGAAGAAATTAGAACTACTCAATACATACCAGACTGGTGGAAAGACGAAAATCGGAGAAAAAAGGTAATGTTGGAATTAACTAGGAAATCTATTGAAGAAAGACCATTATCTAAGAGTAGAGTTGAAAGTTTCTTAGAGAAAATGCGTTTGCCAAAAACTACGATTAGGCTGGGCACAAGCCTTCGTGCTACTGGTCGAACCACTAGGATGATTCTCAATATAATTGAGCTATTGTCACAGGGCAGCAAAGTAATTTTAATATGTGACAATATGAGGTCTGCTAAATTCATAGCAGATAATATTGCTAAATACTGCCGCGAATTGGGCATCGTCAATAAACTTACATCCGTAGAAAGCTTAAGTCTTTTAGACAAAACAGGCTATATCAACCTTCGTGGATATCATGAGGTAGAAATAATTGTAGACCACTTCGCCGTAGAACAATTCATTGAAAACTATGTTTCTCAATCAAAAAACTTTTTTGGATATGAATACCAACTAGAGCTATTAAGAACTCACCCACGACTCAAGCAGAATAAAGCTACTTTCAACGGTATCCTAAGAATGTACTGTATTGCGATCGCACTTTCAGCGATAGTTCAGTTTTTAGAATTTGCTTCGGACAAGAGAGTATTTGAATTGATAATGTATGGTGTTGTTGATTGAAAAAGGTGCGATGGCTTCGCCCGCCGCAGGCATCGCACTATCTGGTTTCCCCCGAATTGCGCTTGTTTAATGTGTGTCCGCCCCACTCGTGGCAAGTTTCGGCAAGGGAGTTCACTGTCTCCGCCCCAGCACCTACGCCTTCTGTCCACGGGTTATGTTTAGGCGATCGCAATACTATAATACATCTGGATGACCCAATTGTGAAATATCACCTTGAGCTAGAGCGGCTATCTAGGCTAATTCGCCAAAAACGTGGCACGAATGGCTTGCGCGAAGTAGCTAACGAAACTGGTATTAGCCAATCTACACTTTCACGGGTTGAGAGGGGTCAAACACCAGACCTCTCTTCATTTATAGCCCTATGCAACTGGCTAGATGTGTCGCCGTCTACATTCTTTGGAAGCGATGAAATTAGCAATTCTCTGTCTGTGCCAGATGCGATCGCCCTCCAGCTACAATCAGACAAGAATCTTGATCTAGCAGTTGCTAACGCTTTGGCTGTTCTTGTCAAAGCCGCTTATCGTGAACCCAAAAATGAATCTTGAAGATGAATTCAAAAGAATCGCTTACGAGAGAATGATCGCTGATTTTGAAGAAAACCTCAAACTCAAAAGAGTCGCTCACAAGAGAATGATCGCTGACTTTGAAGAACAACTCAAACTAAACCGAGCGATTAGAAATATCGAAGAACAAGAAGAAATCACTATTCGCTACAAGTGTTATATTGCGATCGCTTGGATAGTTATTTTGGGAAGTACATTACCACTTTTTTGGGTCAACTAATGCGATCGCAGAAGTTCTCGCAATTCACGAGAACTTTAATATGCCTGCAACAATGGTTTAGATGAATTGAAGTGCGATCGCCCTATGCCACTAAAACAAGAAGAACTAGGTGTGCTATTGTTATCTATAAAATATCCATCCCCAGCAAATGACAAGATTTTTGAATTGTTATTTGATGACGAGATAACCGCATCTATTGCTCTTGCTCAACTTACGGGGTTTAGCCCTGTTCCTTGCTATGAATTTCGCTGGTTTTATAATCATGAACTCCCTGTTCCGATTGGAACACCACAGCACAGAGCGTTGCTAAGAAGATTTGGGTGTATGTGGCGATGGGAAGAGGCAGAAGACGCACAACAAGAGGAAGCTTGGTATTTAAGGGAGGGTTAGCGATCGCACTTTTTCAGTTACCTTTTTCAGTTACGCGGTATCTCAGGTAGCGTATCGAAAAGAAAATTGACTCGCCACCTACCGAGTCTAAATCCTTTTTTCAGTCCTTTTCTTTCGCTGAAAAGTGGCGGGTGTTTTGTGCGATCGCACTATCTGGTTTCCCCGAATAGCGAAAAGTTTCCTGTGTGTCCGCCCCAGAACCTACGTCTGCTGTCCACGGGTTATCTTTAGTGCGATCGCAATAGTATAATACATCACAAAGTACCCGGAGGCTTAAATGGTTAACAAATTTGGACAACAAGCAAATCAGCAATTTCTAGAATCGCTCCCAGATTTAAAGCAAAAAGCGATCGCTAAAGCTATTAACTGGAGACAGGAAGATTATCACGGGCGGCACTCAACATTGTACGTTGCCTATGATGACGGAAGCGTAGGATGGGAAGTTTGGCAATGGTGTAGCGAACAATATCTAAATGACCCTATGGACTTTCTTGACCGCATAAATATCCCTGGAGTTGACCATATTACCAGATACAGACTGCTGACACAGTTTGCTAATTGCGTTCAAAGAACTCCTAATTGGAGCGAGGTTAACAGACATTAAGCAAGCGCAGTTGTATGAATAATGAAGAATTAGCGATCGCACTTAAAGATAATAGCCGAAGTGATCCTCAAATTCCTCATCGTCATCATTCTCACCTAACTCATTACGCACTTGCTCGTCACAGTTTTCGCACAGACCTTGAATGCCACCCCAAGTAGTAGCGAAATCAAAACGCTCAACTCCTGCCCAGAACTGTCCACACCCATAACAAAAACCTTCTTTTGGTGCGTGTTCGACACAGTAGCGATAATCTGGTTCATCGGTTTCGTTGTCTGAATAAAAGCAGTCCGTTACGCTTTCTTCAGTACATTCTGGGTATTGGCAGTGTGTCATAAACCTCTATCAAAAAGAAAATTGACTCGCCACTTACCAAATCTAAATCCTTTTTTCAGCCCTTTCCTTTCGCTGAAAAGTGGTGGGTGTTTTGAGCGATCGCATATCGATGCCCCCTTACCGAAAATCCGAAACCAAAAACCACCTTCACTTGCTGCACATCCAAATATGCTTTTGTCCAGAACAGATAAGGAAAACCGATATTTGTCTGCTGCAAAACTAAATAGTTTCATAGTGAATACTTTTATAGTGAGGGCATTCTCCGCATTTACTCTTTGGGTTAACAGCGCACTTGATGAAGCGCGATCACGCATTGAACTTGCACGAAGGATCTCCAAGATATATCTTCTGCAATTCTATCCGTTGCGCCTCTTCGATCATCTGTGCATATCTTTCTGGAAAATAAATATTTTCCCCGACTTTATACTCTACTAATTCCCTTCCTTCCTCAGTCAGCATCCATCTGGCTTCACAACTGTAGCTTGGTTCAGATCCTATATCAATTGCAATATCTCTGCGGGGAAGCCTTGGCAACGGGGCAGGACAATTTCTAATGCGAGTAAATTCAGCACCGACTAGTTCAGTTATCCCCGCTAAGGCACTAAACGTTGTTTCATTAAACCTAGCGATCGCGGATTCTACCTCTTTGAAATCAACCGTAAATCTAATCTTTATTGACTTTTGAGGGATAGCTTGCTCTTGCTTGTATCTGTGTCGGTTCCTTCTTCGCTGTCTTCTATTCATCATTTTCTTTCGCTAAACAGTCGAGGATATTCTGTGCGATCGCGCTTCGTTGCCCTTCGCTTAATGAGAATCCTTTACCCAATTCAATGTCAGTTAACTCACGTTGCTCAGACCGCAATCGAAGCCGGACACCTTCAGGGTTTGTCTGAATCAACGACCACTCTGGAAACTCAGATTTGAATTCTGCGTACTCAACATTCGCTAGCGCGATCACATAACCAACACCGTACTCTTTTGCGATCGCCTCCATCTTAGCAAGTGCTTCTTTCAGTTTTGGATCGTGGCTTTGTGTCTCAGACATAGCTACCTACTATCTATCAATAATTAGATATTTCCACGTCTACTATCTCATGTTGCAGAGCATTTACTGTCACCGCACCTCCACTCGATATCGCCTTCACCGTCTTTTTCTCAAACTCATCCAGTGCCGCGCTAATCTCAACCTTGACCGAGTTAGGTAGGATGTTAGCATCTACCAACTTCTGAACCGCTTCCATCTCAGCATGGTACGTGGGTTTAGCTTCTGCCAAATCAATCGCTTCTCCCCAACTACCCAACCCAGTTTCAACCATGACATTCCCCGCATTCACCAAAGGCGCGATCGCACTTGGGGGATATGCTTCTGTGGGTAAATCCTTCATCCGCGATCGCATTTTCTCTAAGATTTCAATACCAAACTCTAGTTTCAGTTGGTTAGCCCTAATTCTGGCTAATTTCCACTCTTCGATGCTGCTGGCACGGTCAAAGCACTTTTTAACGGCTGATTCGGTCACAGTCCGCTTTCTGTCTTCGATCAATTGATTTAAGTATTCTTGGAATTCAGGCTTTTTCCGCCATTTCCCAATGGTGACGCGATCACATCCAATTGCTTCAGCTGTCCGCGCATTATTTAAGCCTTGGGAGAGCAAATTAGCTGCTTCTTTTTGACTAGAATTTAACTCTTTCTTTAAAGGTGGTTCACAAGACATGGGTTAGTTGACAGATTTAGGTAACATCTAGTCAGCAAATCTAACTTTTGACTAGGATTTTAATCTTTAATATATCAAATGCGTTAGCAAAGCTCGCCGTAGGGATCACATTTCTCTCACAAAAGTAGCAATGCGATCGCATTGTGTGATCCTATAAGTCTTGTAACTTTATATATTCCGTCCCCCTTATTGTTTTTACACCGCCAGTCTCGTAATCTAAATTTTGGGGGTCATTTTCCTTAATCCACTCCTCCATCAATTCTCCTGCTTCTCGTTTCGTGAGGCTAGCAGAAACCATCTCTATCTGCTCAACCGGATGGTTTTTTAATCTGATAGCCAACATAAATTACTCTAATCATCTGCTTTTATTATAAAGTTTTATTGCAAATACCCTGAAAAGAACCACGGTTCTTTGACTTTTGAAGGGTTGTATGGTATATAATAGCATGACCGAAAATAGAGAAAATCTTTATCCAGAGCAGATACTCCAGAGAATCATCCGCCACATCCCTATAATTATCAGAAACTTTCAACAAGGCGTGAGCATTAATCTTTTGGCTCAACAACAGCAATGCAGCACAGATGTTATTGAACAGATTATTCGTCTAGGGTTTATATGCACATTTGATATTACGCCTGCGCCACTAGACGATCTTGATCAAAGCTAAGAAAATAGTTTGATTACGTTAAACACAAAATCAGCGACGTGTGATCCAGTAGCAATACCCTTCTGCACGACTTCTCTAATTTCTTCTACTTCAGGCTTTTTCTTTTTAGGACTAGGTTGTGGATTAGCACCAGTAATTTTCTTCTTTTTTGGCATTTTAATTACCGATTAAGTTGTTTAGATAGTTGCAGGAAAGAACTCAATACTTTTCAATACGACGTTGTAAGTTAGCGGGGATTTATCCTGTCCCTCGTCTGTCCATAACACTAAAAGCATAGAGTCTGGGTAAAAGTAAATATGCGGGTATTTACTTCCGGTCTTGCAATCTGCTATTTGTTGCTTAAGGACTGCATTTTTAAAATACAAATCCCGTCCAGTATCCAGAAACCACTCGTATGTGATGAATTTCTCTATTTCTGACTTCATTCTATTAGCCCAGATTTTTCCAATTCTTCCTCTGTGGTTGTTACAACTACGATTCTGAATTCTTTGTCAATCAATTCCTCCAAAACATCGGCACGGCTTTTATTTTGAAGTTTTGCGATCGCATCTATCTTGGCAACGGATGAAGGTGCGATCGCTATCCGGGGAGAGTTCCGCCGAGAATCAGCAGATTTGGAAGCCCATCCACCCTTGTTTTTGATCACGATAATCTCCCCAGTCATCAATTTTGCTAATCCTGCTTAAGAGAATACCTCTGGCTTATTCTGATAAATTTCTGTACAAATATCAGTATTCTTTTGCATCCAATATTGACACCACTCTTTGTTCTCTAGCAGACTCAGCATTTTTGCAAATGAAGTGTTTATGAGGACAGTTTCTTGCCCGAAGATAGTTTCAACGTGGAAACTATCTGGATCTCTAGAATGTCTAGATTTGATAATTCTTAACCCGTACTTGGAATATTTGCGTCTGAGGGTTGCAAGTATTGGATTCTTAATCTTCATGTCTGGTGGTGGGTAGTTTGTTTACTGTTGAAATCCGACAAGCTCCCCGGTCAAATCGTTTTCATACACTTGCATCTGACATTTGCTGTATACAATACCATCCAAGTCTTTCCTTCTGGTAAATTTACCAGAAGTTGACATTCTCGATAAAATCTCTTTTTTGCTAGTGCCTTCAAAGGAATGAGTAAAATCTAGTCCTGCTGGAGTTCCATCACTAGAAAAATCTTTCGTAACCAGCTTGTATCCCACAATATTCATTTTCATTTGTCTCAACCTCTACAATATCTATATTAATCAATACCTAAACCGTTGTCAACAGTCCACGTAGAATTGAAATAGAAACTTCACAAATCCGATTTGATGCTCAACTCACTTTCAAGAAACGCTTTCTCTTGCTTGAGAGCTTGCACCGATTTGACGATCGCATCACGATCGCCCCTCTTCTTGACTAGCTGTTCAGTAGACGCTTCCAATTCCTTGGTTAACTTCTCCAAGCGTTCTTTCAGGTAAGAGTCCTTATTTGCGATCGCACAATATACCTCCACCATGTTCCGAATCAGTCGCTGCTCAGAGACACGGTACTTGAAGTCATATCTATCCGAAGACCCTTTGAGCCATAGATTAATGGTTTCACCATCGGAGGATGCCCATATTTTGCAGTAAATTAGCATACCGCCAAATTCCCCAATGACTTTGGGATCGCTGGTAATGCTCCTCTCGCTATTTGATCGTGTGCGTGTATCTTCTGCCAAAGATTCAATTACTCTGAGGAAGTGAGCATCAGCAAGCTTTTGCGCTTGTTTTACCGTAAGCGGATTGGCTGGCCCGTACTCGCCCTCTCGTTCTGGAATAGATGTTGCAGGGTCTTTCCCCAAGTAAGTGCGATTCTCGACGGTACAAAGAAACCTATCAGGGGAGGCATCTTTTAAGTGCTGCCTTGCTAACTCCACATCGGCAGAACACTCCTCTAACTTAGTTTTGACATACCCAATATTATTTTTGATTGTGGGTAGACTGTCATTAGCAGTGCCGATATTCAACCGATTAATTTCCCGCATCAGTAAGCTGGCACGGCTTTCCTCCTGCTCTAATTCGCCCTTCAATTTCATATAATGACCAAATCGAGCATCACCCGTGGCGTGAGCGGATTGCATCATAAAGAGTAACAGGGTATCATCGTCCTCCACGACTCGTCGCACAGTCAGATCACCACGGAGAATCTGCTCACGGCTTTTCATCTTGGTTTCCAAGAGTCCCATTTGGGCAGCGTCAGCGCCAAAGTTACCTTTTTGCCCTTTGGTAAGATACTGGTAAACAATTAACTTGTCGTTCTCATTGCCTGATCGCTCTGCACGACCCAATCTTTGCTCGTACTGATCAGGACGACGGGGAATATCGACAAAGTGAACTACTTTGATTTTCTTTTGAACATTGACCCCAATTCCTAGTGGTTCAGTTGACCCAAACAAGACTCGGACATCACCCTTATTCACCTCCTTGAATAACTCGCTCTTGTCTTCATCCTTGGAGTAATCTTGAATAAAGGCAATTTCTTCTTTGGGAATACCTTTGGCGATTAAGCGATCACGCATCCAGTCGTAGAGAATAATCTTACAACTACCCCCAGGTGTTCCCCAGTCGAGAAATACCAGTTGCGTAGAGCGTTGCTTTTTAGTTTTACGCCACCAACTATAAATGATGGTTACACATTGGCTGATTTTGTCTCCTTCTACAAATGGTTCCTCTGGGTCGATTAACTGTGGGGCAATCATCAACTTCCTAGCATCAGTCAAAGTCCATAGGTGGTTATCGACCTTTTTACCCCATTTCAAACCAAGTGCGATCGCCTCTTTTACTTCTGTAATTGGCTGTCCCGTACTAGGGTGAGTTAACCGCTTACCTTTAACCTTTTTGTTCTCCTCACTTTTGGTAGCTGGGGCAATTAAGCATCCATCAGTGTCCCTATCTTCAAAAATCATTGGTTCGTCGGAGTCAATGTACTTTCCACGCAGGGCAATCCACTCCATTGCCTTAATTTGGAATTCGCTCAATGGCGTACCGACTGTAAATACTCGATGCGTAGGACGGGTGAATCCAGCTTGTCCCGCTACGTCATCGAAACGCTTGATATGACAAACGCTCAAGTACATTTGCAATAATTCGGGTACGTTAATAAACTCTGCAAAGCGATCTGAGGTCTGCAACCCCCCACCTACACCAGCTTCAATCTTGGATACAACCCGACCGAAAGCAACTGCCCAAGCGTCGAAGTGAGCTAATCCCCGTTTCTCTAACTCCTCCGGTTGCAAGTAGCTTTGAAAAACATACACCCCAGTCATGCTATTAGTCGGTTCTGGTGTACCCGTAATCATTAACAGGAAGTTATTCGCGGGGTATTTACTACGCATGAAGGACAACTTAAGATCGAAATCCTCTGACCTCTGCGAGACAGTCAGATTAATTCCCTTGGCTTGAATGCGAGTAGCGAAGTAGTTATTCTTGTACCTCTGGCACTCATCGACTGCCAGCATTGACGGGTTTATATCTTCAAAATGGATGCCGACATCATGCCAAGCGAGAATCTTTTCCAGGTGCATATAAAGCTTGTCGCGCATCTCTTCAAGTTTCTTAACTATCCGATTGCCGCGCTTCTTGCCCTTTTTCTGACTGGTTTCACCCTTGGCATAGAGGTCTTCTAAATCAGCAGCGATTTTACACAGTTGCCGCTCAACAAAGACCCTCTCTGTCTCAATCCGAGTGGGGATAGCCTTAAACGACTCGTGGGTGATAACAATAGCATCATGATTCCAGAATGCTGCTTTTGCCAAGAACTTTTGGCGGTTTTTACCGCTACAATCGTCTGGGTCTGCACAAAGGACGTTAGCGCGGGGATACATCTCTTGAAAAGCTCTGCGCCAGTCCGAAAGTGTGGACTTCTGCACGATGACTAGAGCTTTTGTACTGGTCTTGTAATGCTTTCGGAGCATAATTGTAGCAATTGATGCGGCTGTCTTACCTAGACCGACCTCCAGACCGAGTAATGAGTTGCCGCTAATGGCCATACGCCAGATAGAATCAAGCTGGTAAGGGCGTAACCTTTCAATCCACGTTTCACTCATCCCCGACGCCCGTAAAATATCTTTAAATCCTGCGGGTGCTGTGTTATCCCAGTTGGGGAGAACCAGTCGGTTGAATTTGTGATTGTAGATTTTCTCTAGTTCGCTGCCACGTTCACCCTCCTTACACCATTGGCTCCACAGTTTTCGTAATTCCTCTTGCTTGAGGAAAGCTTCTCTGCGACTGGTGGGGTCAGCGATCGCAGGAACTTTAAAGTGCATCGCCATTGTAAATAATCCATTTTCAATGCGATCACCTACAGCAGGAATAACTTTTACCTCGTCTTCCTTCTCACCCCGTTTGACGTAGCTGTATCCGTAGGTTATTTGATTTGCTTGAGAACCACCGTTACTCAAGGTTAAATCCCAACTTGCGGCCATTGGGGAAAAGTAGAAGGTTACATCAACATCAAATACTTGTTTGCAGAACTGTTCGTAATACCGGGTGGGTATCCAAGTTGCACCGATGGCGATGTCAACATCGGCGATCGCAATGGGTAGGGGTAAGATTTTCTTGAGTACCCTTGTTTCTTCCTCGAATGTTGGGTCAAAGGCGATCGCGCTTTCGGCATTTCTTAGTTTTTCTAAGATGTCACCGGAAAGGAATCGGTGAGCATCGACTACGTTGAATAATTGCATTTTGGTATCTCCTAAAAGTTTGCATGAAAAAAGCGATCACTTCGGGTGCATTGGTGTAGCACTGGATAGCGATCGCTCTAGTTAACGGATATTTGAGTTATTGAAAATGAAATTGATTTACAAGATATTCATTCAAAGAGTTGAGTATATCTCTTTCGCTTGAATGTATCAAAAAATCTTTGTGCAATCCATTACAAAATTTTAGAGTGAGAGTAGAAGCCTCAGCCTCGCTAATTTCATACACACCAGTAATAGTCTGATAAACAAGTTCCTTGATTTCTAAGAACACTTCTGATGACATTCTGTATTCTGCCTCCACCATTTTTTCACTGCTAAATCAAATATTGGTTTTATTTTGTTCCAAGATAAGCGAGTCCATCCACGAAGTATGCGATGATGAGCCTTGCCGTATAATATAATTTTCCCTCCTTCATGTAATACGATTACTCCCTTAATTTTTTTGCTTTTCATGTACTGCTGTCTTTTTTGCCAATAGTATTGCTCCGTTACAAACCTGATTCCAGATACATGAATTTTTGCGTTTGTTAAAATATCTGTTGTCCAAGGAGACAAGCGACCATAGGTAAGATCCTTCCATAAATCCAGATATTCGACAATCAAAGACTCCCAGTGAGCCAGTTCATTTTTAGCAAGTGTATTGCCTACAAAGTCTTGAATCATATTTATTACTGGCTGAACAACAATTGCCAGTCCCGCAAGCAGGATTCATTTAAATTAATACTAGATGCTCATTTTCTATTGACATAAATCTCCTAAACAATAATTGATGAATATTTTTGCGGTAGCATCCAACCATTGCGAGTATGAGATGCCAACTTCCAAGCATCTTTACAAGTACGTAATATATCTGCAACATACTTGGGCTTTACTCCCAATTGGGACGCGATCGCACCTGCCGTGTGCCACTCCCCATCCTCTAAGATTTTCAGAATTGCGATCGCTCTTTGGGCGGAAACTGGGCAAGGGTTGGGAATCCTGCCCAGCAATAAATCTGGGGCTAATAATTGCAGCTTGCTAGTATCACGCATTGGCTTTGAGCTTTTTTTCTTCGTCTTGAGCAATCCTGTAAAGGAACTCGCAAGCATTCTCTAAGTAACCTCTTTGTCTACCTGCAAACCTCCCTACATCTCCTCCAAAAGCTTTATAAAAAACCTCTTCAACAAGGTATTTAGAAAATTCAAGAATAGCTTCTTGCTCTTTTTCGCGGTCTGAAATTACCCACCATCCCAGAGTGTCGCTACTGCCACGAATACGCGACATTAGTTTAAAGTTTTCCCCAGCGATAACTTGTGTAAGTGTTTCTGTGTCTCGAAGGGTGCGATCGCACCTACAGATAATGTCAAATGAATCGTATACTGGCTGCACAGCTTTTCTTGCACTTGGCCCGTATTTACTCATTTTATAAAGAGGCGCACGATAGAACGCTCGGTATAGCTCAACTAACTTCTGAGGATGATTGACGCTCATGCCGTTACAACCTCCATCCCTAACTGACTTGCTATGACATGAGGATAAATATAGTACTCTTCCAAAAACTTCTCCTTCAAATATTCAATATGCTCATCAACTTGAGCTTGAGTGTAAAAACAGTATTCAGAATCTTGGATATTCCAGAACCAACCTTCAAACTCAAGTCTAATTTGGTCAACCGTCATCGTAGCTAAACGAGGCGCGATCGCGCTTACCACCTCATCAAAATCAATCACATTATTGATAAGTATCATTTATTTGTTCCCTTTCTACACTTCTGATATTACTACCCTCCGGGGGTATATGTCAACCATTGGGGGAAACTTTTTAGCTTGGGAGATAGCGCTGATTTCCTCCTCCTATCTGCTTGTTCAAAGAGACGCGATCGCCGGCTGACTGCCCCGCTTGATATCCCTCACTGGAGCTACAAGATGGTCGAGTATTCCGCTTTTTAATCTTCAAGTTGTCTGCATAGGCTTTGTTCTCTGCATCTAGCTTCTCAATTAGCGATCGCACTACAATAGCGGAAACAGATTCTTGTTGGTCGTTGGCACTGATACCTTCTTCCTTCTGCTTTTTAAATCCCTCAGTGATTCGACTACTGAGTCTTTGGGACGCTCCTAGCCTAAAGGCATTTTTGAAAGCGCGGTCGCCATTGCTCCCGTTTGCTAGTCGTTCTACAGCTTCAACCAAGTATTCAAGTTGGAGTTTAGCCGATTTAATATTTACCGGACGACCGAGCATCACCTGTTTCGCATCAATACCATTCTTGCGAATAAAGCAATGACAGTAATTAGCTGTAGCAACCGCATGAAGCAAGTTTTCTTGCCAATACACACGTTTTGATGATTGCGATATTGTTTGCTCAAGAACTTGTTCAGGGGTGGAGTCTGCCAAATCGGACACCGAGAGATTATGACGAGTTAGTAACTCTTGAGCTTTAGAAAAGGCCGCGATCGCCTCTGCCTCATTCGGCGATTGCGACAAAGCAAAGAGCTTTTTAATTTTGTCAGCGACCTTCTCTAAGTCTGGTGGCTCCTTAATGAAGTCGGAAGTCGGAGTTCGTCGCGGGGAAGTATCGGATTTCTTACTTCCGACTTCCGACTTCCGACCTCTTCACTCTGCGTTTTGAAATGGTTAACTAGCTTGTCAACTTCCGTTTGCCAGAATTGGTAATTGTCCCAAGATTTAAATGATCGGCGTACCCATGTATTCGGGTTCTCCTCGGATTTAAACCCCTTTTGTTCCAGCATATTTTTCAGCATGGAGTGCATTGAGTCTGTGGGGTCGAAATCAATGACAGAAATAGCGATCTCGGTAGCATAGTAAGTCGCTTGGATTTGCATTATTTCACCTGTAGAATTTTGTAATTTGTTGGTATTTGTCATGATCTGGATGATCTCGATGCCAAGAATCGATATACTTAGGTTCCAACTCTTTTAAGCAACTTAACGCCCCAGTGATGCTAGAGAAGAAGGAAATACAACGACAGACAGTAAGCTCGATTAAAGCAAACTGCTTATCGTCGCTGGGTTTGTCCTTTGGTACTTCGCAAACGCCGAGATGTTTGCCACAGTTGACTACTACATCTGCAACCTTGGGGATAAAATTGACAGTGAGATTGTGATCGCGCAAAGCAACCCTCGGACTACGACCAGATACTATGGTTGCTGCCTTCTCATAAGCATCATTTACAAGCTGCATCATTTTCGTGGCATGGCTAAAAGAATTAATATCGGGATGCCAGAATTTAACTTTCTCCCGGTAAGCCATTTTTAATTCAAAAGCTGAATCTATATCTGCGTCCACTTCCAGCAGCTCCCACCAATTCTCAGTTTTTATTCCAATCCAGTGACGGTAGACTAACTCTAGTTTTTGCAGAATCTCTAAAGCGCGATCACAATCAACCCCAGATTTTTCAGCAATCTCATCTAACACCACTTCCCCAAACCAGCCCATGCACCAAGAGAAGGCATTGGTTAATCGGGTTTCCAAATCCTCCTCAAAGAACTGTTGCCCGGTTGCCTCTACGGGTGGGTGATTAATCCGCTTGCGGAAGATATCAGATTTGTTCCCGGCTGAGTCGGTAAGTTGGCTAAGATAGATTTCCAGTCGGACATCTGGCCATAAGCCATCGTAGTAACTGTTGCAGTTTACGAGTAACCCGAATTCTGGGACGAAGGAATCGTAGAATTGATTTAAATGGTCACGGATGCGATCGCACTCAATATCATCATGGTGAGTCGCTTCTGCTTCTAGTAATTCCTCCACAATAAATGCCCCTTCAAGTAGTCGCCGCATCAGTTCAACTTGTTCGGCAGGTGCGCTAATTGGTTGGAACGTACCGGGAAGAATCGGGATACGACAAGTAATGTTTCTGACATTCTTGTGAACTTTGGGTGAAGCTCCACAGTATTTTCGCTCCACATCGAACTCCAACCTAGTATGGGCATTCTTGAAAGAGATACCGAGTTGATTTTCAAAGAAGCAGAATACTCCACTCCGAAAGCGTTCTGTCCATTTGAGGTCGTCGTCGGCTAAGGCGATCGGATTCTCTAAGAATTCTACAGTTGGGGTGAAAGGTGCGATGCCTGCGGCCGGCGTAGCCATCGCAAACTTCTTACTTTTTCTCTTCTTCCCTCTTCCCTCTAACCTCTTCCCTCGAACTTCTCTCTCAATTGCCGCAATTTCTCGTTCGCGGAGGAATCGAACTTTTTTAAAGTTGCGATCTCCTCCTGAAGTTGTGTTAATTGAGCTACAATTGCATCATATGTTGTGAATGCACCCTGATGATTCATTTGTGAGCCTATCGATATTTCTTCATGTTCAATAGGCTCATTTCCATATTTATTACAAAGTTTTGTAACTTGAGAGAACCAAAATTCAAAAGATTCCGTAGGAATCTCAGTGAACTCTTGGCGTTTCCATGCAGACTGATCTCTTAGTGGTTGAAACTTCTTCGATTCCAGCATTTGTTGGAGTTTCTGCCAAAAAGCGATCGTTGGGTCGAAATCTGGACAAATAACTGTGATGTATTTGTCCTCTTGATAGAGAGCTTTTATTTGCATGACAATTGACCCTGCTTATGACAGAGTGGTGAAGGATATGAAAGCTTATGATTAAACGGTCTTACTTACTGCGATGCCTGGGTTGAGTCGATGCCATCGCCGTCAATGCGTAGGCAATCGTCTCGTAGAGAAGGCATCGCAGTTTTTTGTCTAGAATCGTTGGTTGATGATTTCTTTCAATTTGTCGCCGTATTTATCAATCAGGAAATGCTTGACTTGGGGTGAATATTTTGTGGCGATCGTGTAGTAGCATCCGGGTTCTGAATCCTTGAGGATAAAAAGTGTTCTGGTTTTGCACTCCTTCTTGAACTCCTTGTTTTCTTCAAAGGTTGCTAGCATCTCGTAAATCAAGTTATCCCCTTGTTCAAAATTGAATTCAAATCGACCTTGGGAATCCAAATATTTGATGTGTTGATTAAATAATTCCTCAAATTCTTTATTTTCCCAACGCCACATACATGAACCACCTGTACCCCCGTTGCTTACTTGTGCTGCTTTTTTGTTGTTGATATACAAGTTGAGTTCAAATCTTGGGGTTTCTTCACCTCCAGCAGTTTTTACAGACTTGATTGCTAGGTTGAAAAGATGCGGGTAGTATTGAGTCATGATTTTCTCCAAGGGTTTATTTGTCGGGTGAGCGACAGAAAATCTAGTTGAGTTGCTTGTGTGTAGGGTAAGGCAATCCGTAATGGGCAGCACAATCTGGCCCGTAACCAGCGAAAAGCGATCGCTCATCCGTAAGAGTTTTTTTGCAAAAGCAACAGTTACCAGATGTGTGTCCGTGGTCTTGTGCATAGCGGGTTGGGTCAGAGGCAAAACGCTGTAACTCCGCCTCCAATGCCGGAAATGGTTGAGATTTGTTGAGGGTTAACAGCCCCGTGACTTCAATCCGGGCGTACCATCCAGAATTGCGATTTAAGGGTGAAACGTAAACCGCACCAGGGTATTTTCCTCCACTGGTGCGATATAGTTGATACTGGCTAAATCGTATTTTTGGGTACTTTAGTTTTGCGGATGCTCGATCAAACAAACGCAAAATGCTTGAGTACCCGATTACTTTCCCCCGTCTAGTTCATCTAAATCAAATCCCGACTCCTCCTCCTCATCATCAAACTTTGGTTGGGGTATCGATTCATCAGCAAAGGTGGGGGCAATCTCCTCAAGTGATTCGTCAGCGAATACGGGTTCATCGTCAAAGGTTGGGGCGGATGGCGCGGACTCTGGTTCTAAACCAAACTCCAGGAGTTGCGATCGCATCTGCTCACATTCAAGCTGCAATTGAGCGATTGTATCTTCACTATGAGCAAGTTGAGCCTTATAATCTTGGATAAAAGTTGCCTGAGAATTAGCTATGCTTTCTAGTTGACAGTAGGATTTTTGTATCCGGTTCATCTGCTCCCTTTCTTCTTCAAGAAGTTGAGTAAGTCCTACGGAGTCTTTTACCAATGCATCTCGTTCAGCCGTTAACCTCAAATTTTCGGCTTTAAGGTTGTCTAACTCTTGAGAATCACGTAGCTCTGATTTGAGCCGATCCATGATACAAGCGGCAATATTCTCCGCTAGTGGGTCAACTTTGCTGTTAAGGAGAGACGCGATCGCATCCAGCAACTTATTCGGTGTCGGAGGGTGTGCAGGGTGGGTACTTGCTGCTACTGGTTCTTTTGGAGGATAGCGGCGGCGGGAAGGCGTTCTCTCCACTGGTTCATTTGAACCTAGTTCGTAAGCGCCAAGGGTTTTACAACTAGCAGTCCAACTACGCGCTCTTGCTATCAGTGCCTCGGAGTAAGTTGCGTAGTACAACTTGGGGTTTTTGTTCGCTTGCTTAAATCCTGCACCGATAATTTTGGCAATAAAGGCGATCGCATTCGCACTGTCAGTTTTACACTCTGGCGGAAAGTGAATCTCAATCCCCCGCTTCTCTGGGTTCTCCCGGAGAATGAAAGAGTAGACTGAATCGTTATCGAATTTGTCAGCAGGGATAACAGTTGCCATGATAATTTGCTCCTTTTGTTGTTGATTTGAAATTTCAATTAATTCCCAGCGATCGCAGGTTAATTGCCAGCGATCGCAGGTATACTCACTTTCCTCTGTTGCAATAACCACATGACTTATCGCCTCTCCGTCTGGGTTGACTAGGGTGATAGTTCCTTGAACTTCCTCGCCAGTGCCAAGACTGCGACCAAAAGCATATTTCCCGACGAACGGATGCTCAGAGAAATAGTCGCCATTCAATTCGGACAGATGCCAGTTGTAGGCTTTCAGCGCAATTGAGAGCGGGTCATCTCCAAGGAATTGATAATTACCAGAGCGCTTAATATTGAGTTCATTCTTGTCAGCCGCAACCCAATGTCCTTTTTCATTGGTTTCCGAAAGAGTTATGTAACCATTGGGAATTGTGAATAGGTATACCCTACGGGCAAGCCACTCATGTTTGAGTTCTCTTAGATCCCATAAAGGCACGGCGACTGCCTCACCTTTGAAATACGAATGGGCGAAAATAACAGCTTGCTCTTGCAACCCGATATCTGCTGGACACTGCACAAGTTCGATGTTGTGACATTCTTCAAAGGTTGAAGCTATGGAGACGAAAAAGGGCAGTCTTGGCGAATCTCTTACCCAGATGCGTTGCCCAAGGTATTCGTACTCAAACGTGGTATGCCAAGTTGCGCCAAGATCCACTTTCTCTATGAATTTGGGTTCGATATTTACCTCCTTGTTCAGAATTAGGTTTAATTTCTCTCTCAACTCACTCAAAACATCTTGGTTGGGGCGTGGTTGCAAGGCAAAATTAGCAGCAGGATTGCCATTTCTGCCCCGCAAGTTGCCACATACGGGTTCGTCTCAGCCTTGAGTTTAGCGTCAGCGTCAGCCTTAGCCTTAGTCTCAGCCTTGAGTTTAGCGTCAGCGTCAGCCTTGGCCTTAGTCTCAGCTTTGAGTTTAGCGTCAGCGTCAGCCTTGGCCTTAGTCTCAGCCTTGAGTTTAGCGTCAGCGTCAGCCTTAGCCTTAGTCTCAGCCTTGAGTTTAGCGTCAGCGTCAGCCTTGGCTTTAACCTCAGCTTTGAGTTTAGCGTCAGCGTCAGCCTTGGCTTTAACCTCAGAGTCTAACTCAGATTGCAACTTAGCACCGTTTTTAAATTTTGGCGGTTCTAATGTTGTATCATCGTCATCAAAAATTGGCCGATCTGTGATCAGATTTGCAACAGTTGATAATGACTTAAAACCATTAGTATTAGACATTGCTTTTCACCTTATAAATACTAGCTGGATTGCTAGTAATGCGATCGCCCGGTATCGCACCGGGAAAACTACACTTATAGCGATCGCATATACGATGTCATGTAGGGTAAGGTATCTTTTTTAGTTGTTTTCCCTCTCTCTTGAATTTCCCAGGCATAAGACCCGGTTCCCTAGTCAGAACATAACCGCTCGGACATCTCACACTTTCAACCCTTGCCGTATCCATACAGTTAATCTGATATTTGCCAGTAACTATTAGCAACTTTGGAGGTAGGTTACATTTCACAAGCGATCGCCCAATAAGCAGATCAAGAAACAACAAATCACTGTTATCACCGTTAAGCAACAGTCCCTACTATTCTTTTTTCAAGGTACAGGTTTAATCACGCTGAGTAGCTATACAAGCCACAATCAAAGCAGTAATTTTAATGTCTGGCTTATTAGTTTATTAGCTGGCTACGCATAGCCACAACCAACAACTAACTAAGCTTTTATCAACTATTTTTATCTCATTCTTTACCCTCTTTACTAAACCAACCTCTGTCAATTTATCACTAATATTTCACTAACACCGCAAAGTTTACATTTCTTTACAATTACTTTTAGTCACTAAAAAATCACTGATTAAAACATAATCAGTGATTTTATTCTGTATTATTTACTACTTTTTATTTTTTAGTGATTCAGATCCTAATACGCGGATCGTTGCTGGCAATTAGCTGTGTGGTGGGATCGCAGATCAGATCGCCGGATCGCGGATCAAGTAGTGGGTTTCGGTCGCTTTCTTCCGTGTATTTTTGGTGAAACTATGCCGTTACGGAGAGCGCAACTACTAACACTGTTCGCTGTTACAGTTACTCCAGTTTCTTCAGTGATTATATCAGCTAATTGAGCGTAAGTCCAATCAATTTTTTCTTGCTCCATTTGGGTTATTAGTTCTTTGACGCGATCGGGTTGAATTGTCCTCGGCGCTCCCATTTTTAGTGGCATAATTTCACCAATATAATTGTCAATTCTAGCGGAAATTGAGGCAAAGTTTACAATTCTTTGTTTGGGCGTAATGTGACCCTGTGCCGACCAACAAGCCTCGGATGGGGTTCTACTGACGTTAGGAGCTTTAGGTTGTATGCCGCTTGTAAGACCTCAGCCAACCTTTCCTCTGAAGGATTCATGAAAATCATGCTGCCATATTTAGCTATAGTTACCGTTATTTTTTGTTCTAGTTTTGTGTCAATCATCTCAAAGTAATTTTTTACCCGTGCCATCGCAAGCATCACACTTCCTGTGCAGTGTTACTTTGTTCCCTAGTGTTTGAAAAGCTTTACCTCCCTCGCAAATAGGACAAGGCTCGTTTGATAATCTCAGAGGTTCATCTGATAAAGTCCATCCAGCTTTGACAAAATCTTCGTGAGTGAATTCCCAGATTGCTCCAACTGGGTCATCAAGAAACTTTTCTCTGGTGCGTCGCTTGTTAACGTATCTTTGGTTCATAGAATTTCTTGTCGAATCATCAAAAGTTCGTACTCGTCAATTGCCTTTACCCACTCATTAGTATCGGGTTGAGCATTCCATAACATTGTAATTATTTGATTTTGTTCGTAACCACGTACTTGCAAATCCTCAATCAACTTCAAAGCATCATTCTTGGAAGCATTAAAAATAGTAAATTTTACATTTTGGGAGGCTTCGTTTAACTCAGTTCTTTGCTGTTGAGTGAGTGCATCAATTGATTGAGAGGACAATTCCGGGAAGAATTTTAATAGAGTTCTTGCGGGGTCTGGATGTCCGTTACCAGGATGCAATTCAGTTTTTAGCCACTCTGGGATACTTCCTAATTCCCCACCCGCGATCGCACTCCCGAAATTTTTCACATTTGCCTTAAAATAAGCACCACTAGCCACATTCATCTTCCTTAATCCCCCAGCATCGACTGCAACAGTACTGCATCCCACAAACTGCACGCCTTCTTTAAATGTCGCTGCTAATCCGGCGGTTTCTTTCCCCGCGATCGCAGAAAGGTGATTAGCGTGGAGGACGATTATCAAAGTTGCCCCAGTTTTTGCAAATCGACTCAATAAAAATTGTAATGCCCAAGTGCGATCGCTCTCATTCATCAGTGAAAGTAAGCGCATCGCCTCATCAATTACAAGTAAAAGATTTTTGTGTGAGTAAGGTGTCGAACTTTCTAGCTTTTTGAGAAACTTCAGTAGGTTAGTAGCAACTTGTCTATCCGCTTGTTCACTGTCTTTATTTGGGTACTGTAGTCCACTGTGCAAGTTACAAGCAAAGGGGTAAATATCAACTCCGGCGGTGAAATATTCTACAACTAAGGTTGGGTCATAAGCTTTTGACAGGGTAGCCAAGATTGCCGCGAGAGTTCCTTTACCACCTCGCTGACTACCTGCGATCGCAATCACCTGGCTACTCATCACTTCATCAATTTTAAATCCGCTATTTACCAAACATCTGACGATGAATTCAGCACGAGGAACAATGGGTAGTCGATTAACTGTTTCCACTTCTGGAATAACGCTTCGGTTTGATATTGGAGATACCTCATCAGTTATATTAGAGACTGCTGAACGCTCACTATAAGGTGTTGATGCGATCGCCTCTGCGTCGCGTTGCGCTCTGGCATCTGTACTTGAGCAAGAGATCACAGTGTCTTGGATGTGGCTAGGAAGAGTTGTATTACTTGGTGTTACATCTTTTGAGGGTAGCTGGAAAACCTTTCTTGATGAAATAGCTTTCACCGAATCGTAATTAACCCGTGGGTCACAAGTAACTGTTTCCAGATGCTTAGTTAAGCTCTCTTGGTCGGGGATTGCACCTTTGTAATCCACATAGCGATCGCATAACCACCGATAAGCGTAAAAGCGCTTCCCCGACTCAACTCCACTTAAATACTCACTCAATATACTGTGCCTCCCCCGCAGCATAGCAAACTCGTATCGCTCCAAAAGTTCCAAATGGAACATTAAATCAGCAATCTCATTTCTTTGAGAGAGCCAATCCTCACGCGCTTCGGCATCCCCCATTGCCGTCAAGAATTCCATAATATTATCCCGCACAAAGGGAATGGGGGCAAAGCGGTGTGAGTCGTTTAGGTCAAGCGCTACTGACCAAAAATAACTTGTTGCTGATGCGATCGCACCAATGGTTGCTAGTGGGGAAGTTGCGTAACAAATTGCCCCAATCGCTAACCCACCCAATCCAATTAACTTCGAGAAATTCATCTCGGAGCGCGACGCTTTCGCCTTGCACAATAACTGGTCGTGGCGTTCCTGCAACCATGATGCTGCGTGTCCTGCTTCTAGGTGTTCGATGCTGGGATATTGCGATCGCAGTTTCCGAGTTTCTAATGTTGTTAATTCTGTTTGGGTGACTGGTTGGAAGTCCATTCTATTCCTCGCTTACAGCACTTTAGTCAAAAATGAAGGAGACGCAGCAGACTCGATTCTGCCGAGTGGAGTAGAGCTTATCTCGATCAAAGGTTTTCCCTCTCTATCTTTGAAGTGTTGCGATATCCCTACGACAAAAGCCGTGTCAGATTCATTGCCAAATATTTTTACTTTGTCACCGACCTGTAGTGAAATCTTGCGAAGCCTACTTACGTGACAATCGCTTTCTTCTATTGGTTCTCCATCTCCATTTGTAATTTTTACTGGAGTGTCCCATTTTATAACTGGGTATTCTGAAGGGTAAATTTCTGTACTAATAACAGTTCCGGTTTGACCAACATGAAACCCACCCAACAACTTTTGTCCAGGATGCAATTCAATTAATTCAACCCTGTCACCTTTTGAAATAGTCATTTTTGCACTCACTTTTTACTTTCGTCTATCTCTTGTATATAACGTCCTGCCGCACCCACCGTGTATCCCAAAGGGATTGCATAGACTGTAATTTCTGGCTTAAATACCAATGACACTAATCCGATTATTGCCCCAAACAAGCAGCCATTTAAACAAATTACCAGCAATTTACTTTTGGGTTTCTCTTCTGCATCCAAGGTTACTTGCGCTAGAACTGCATTGTTTTCTAGCTGATCAATAAATACATCAATCGAATTGCCAGATACTTTCTCAATTCTTTGTATAGCTTCATTGTCTTTCTTGACTGGGCTAGAAGCTAACTCTTTCAAAACTTCCACCAATTCTACACTCATCTTTTACTTTTTTGTATACTTCCAAATCGCAAAGCCAGTTTCCCCAGCAATCATCGACAGCAAGTCATAAATAAAGCACCCAAATATTTCACTGGGGTCGCTATAACGCCAAGGGTTACGCCCAACGAATGTAGTGATAATGTCAAAAACCCAGAAGAATATAGCAATCCCCGCCCCGGTGCGTCGTTCCTTCATTCCTGCACGTTTATAGTCTCCCCACAGTGCTTGGGATAAGTCGATTTTTCCTGTTGGTTTGGAGGGTAATTCGTATTGTTGCGAGTCCTGAAACTCAACTTTCGCTTGGTCTGGTCGCTTCCCTCTTAAGGTTTTCGCCTCCATGATTTGCACCAAGGCACTCATAGAAAAGCTAATCCAGAAAAATAAATTAAAGGGTAGCTTTATCCAACCAATCCAGCTTATCCATCCGTCCTCATACCAAGGAAACATGGGAACACCTTGAAATAATGTCTGCCAAATCCCATCGGTACTAAGAAGCGTTCCAAAGATAAACCCGATCGCGCCAATTATCCTAGTTCCCGAAGCACCTGGGGTCAAGAATTGCTCCAGTACAGTACTCAGAAAGATGAAGGGAACGGAGATAATAGTGACAAAGGTTTCAGCCAACATCTCAAAAAAATTAGGCGTTCTCTTGGGGTCAATCTCTCTGCCATTTTGATCGAGTACCATCTAATCCGCCTTACAAACATTTTTGTAGTGATACTTCCACAGCCATTTGCGATTCTCGATTTTCCCAATACACCGCCCAGCACTGTCATACACAATTACCGTTTCATCATTCAAATATCCTGTGGTGTCTGGTTTGGGGTTGCGCTTGGGAGTGTCAAGATATCGCACAAACTTGAGCTTTTTGAATTCGGGCATGATTCCCAACTCATCCAACTTTTTAGCTGTAATCGCCTTTTGCTGCGATCGCCATTGCGACAACTCCTCCGACTTCTGTAAGTTGAATTTCGCAAATCCCAACGGGATGCCTAGCAATAAGGGGGAAGCAATCAATGCCAATCCGATCGCTCCCAAAATTGTTGGTGACTGATACTTGCTATTGATTAACATCCTTTTAACTGCTCAACAAGTGCTTGAATAAGTCCCAGTTTGTCGGCATCGGGAATACGAACTTCAGTATCTTCGGTGAGCGATTTAACTCTATCACTGACTGATTCATCTACACCTAGCCAGAGGTAATAAGCAAGTTTTTGAATCATCCAAAGTCGTTCAGCATTGCTTAGTCCTTGCAACTGGCTCCCCCAAAGTTGCTCCATCTCTGATAACAAACTATTGTCACTAAGGGTAAAGTTTGTCCAATATCCAAGAAGTCTAGGCATTTTTTGTATTCTTAGAGAAAAACCAAGCTACTGCGATCGCACAAACAGCGATCGCACTTACTGAACCTGCCAATACTCCCACCATTGGGTCAACATTAATTTGACGGGCGATCACTACTCCAGATGTAGACGCTAAGGCGCTTGTCCCAACTCCCGCCGACACGCCAAACATTAAGTAGTTAGCGCATTTAATTTGCTCTACTTCTTGTCGGACGGCGCGGCCAATAATCCCACCGTCCTCTGTGGCGATTGTGGCAGCAAGTTCTTGGAAGCTGCCCCTAGTATTACTTGCTGCAAAAAAGTTTTCCCCGTTGCTCCCACGCGACTACCCAGAATAACTTTTCTGGCAACATCGATTGACTCTGCTACTTCTGGGGAAGTTAACACCGCTTCACTGTTAATTGCAGCTGCAAGCAGAGGATAGTAGGCTTGCGAGTACTGAATGGCATCTTGCAAAACCTTGTCTTGTAGAATTCCAGCAGTTAGTTGATGGTTAAAATCTGCGCCCAACGCTGACTGTTGGGTTAAGAGTCCTTCCATGTCCGGTTCTGCTTCTTGGGGAAGTTGTCCAGTTCTGGCATACTCAACGGCTTCTCCCAATGGGTAGCCCTGTTTTATTAGAGCGTAGGCATTCTCTACAAATCTTGCCGTTTCTTCGCTTAATTCGGTTTCGTCAGGAAGTCCTGCGACTTGCAAAATTGCGGTGATTTGTCCGACACTTTCGCATCCTGCTAGGCGTTTCTTTAAGTCTTGTTTCGTAATCGGCATAGGGTGTTAGTCCTTCTTCAGTTAGTTTGTTGATTAGGCTTTCGCCCAGGTAATCGTATGAGCGCCAATCTCTTAGCACGTCGAAGGCATGGCGCTGGCGATCGCTATAAATCCTTGTTCTTTTTGATAACTGCAACTCTGGGCAGCATTTAGCCAATAGAGCTTTGTCGCGCTTGAATGTGGCAGGTGATATATCCAAATAATCGATTAACTCTGCTGTGCGCCACGTTTTGACAATTTTCCCGGTTGTAAGGTTTGTGAAGCTGGCTTCTACTGCAATTCTCTTAGTTGGCACGAGCCGATTATGAGCATTAGGTTAGCTATGAGTGAGCCAATAATAGAAGCTCCGTTATCGGCTCACCCATAGCTCTACAATAAAAAACCCAGATTCATCTGGGTAGTCACAGAGGCAGTAACATTGTTACTAGCTAAATTACTTCTTCTAGCTCTGTGTAATATTCTGCTTTTTCAAAATCAAACCAGGGACGACCTACCATTTGCCATTTCCCATCACCGTGATAAACATAAGGATAGGCATAGTACTCTACTGGCTCATCATGAATTCTACAAAAATGAGCAGAGTAAATATATCCTATTTCCCCAGGTAATGTTTTTTCATTGGCACTCTCTTGCGTAAGCCTGAAAAATACTTCTACTTGGGTTTCTGCTGCAACTTCAAGAGATATTTTCATTGTGCTATCGTTAGTTGTGAAAGTTCCTTGTCAATTCTTTCAGCCAGGATATATGCCATTGAAGGCGGGTTCCTATATCCAGTCGCTTCTTCAGAAAATGCCCATCTTCTTGCGGCTGCTTCAGTTACTCCGAATTCTGAAGCTAATTTAAGATAGCTCCATTTATGCTTTCTCATTAGCTCGATAGGGTTCATACTTGTAATGCTCCTGCCATAGGTTAGGTCTGTGGTTGGGGAAGTCCTAGCATCTTGTCCATGCTAGGGCGCTTTAAGAAAAAAGCTCTCGCTTATTGACCGCGATCACCTTCAACTTTGCTGATATGGTAGCATAGTTAAAGTAAATTTGTTTTACTTTAAGGTAGAATTGATTTAATAACCAAATAGCTGATAACTATGCACTAATGGCTTACCAGTTCAATCTCTCGTACTATTACGTCACTCCGGAAAATAATGAAAAGCTTGATATTTTCAGTAAAGCATCGGGTGATTCTAGGCAAACGCTAATTATGCAATACGTCCGGGGATGGCTGGGACGAAACCGACCTTACTACACCAACCTAGCAAGATTAGATTTTACCAAACGAGAGATTGAGGCTAGTGAGTGGATAGATGTAGTCATCAATCAGGGATTTGAGGGTTTACCTGATTATAGAAGCCCAATACAGGATGGGGATGTTCCACCAAATCCATTAGGGCATATTGTTTTACTTGGAGTGATGGATAAACAAGTAATCAATTACATACACCTAACAAAGCAAAACTACATTTTACTCAAAACCGCGATTTATTTTGATGGGTCAAGGATTGCTCAGTATCTTTCTAAGATCATCCACGAGCATTTACAACGCAACTGGGATGCACTATACGCCCCCCAAATTAAAGCAGAAAACTCAAATGATTGGCTAAAAGGAGAAAAATAAATGGTAACAACACAAGCAAGCGAACTAACCCTAGAGAAAGTCACTGAAGCGATCGCACTTATTCTTGAGGAATTGGGCGAACCGCAAGCCGATGCACAACGCCAAGCACTTTCAGCTTTCAATTCCGGCGATCATGCAAGAGTAAAAAGATTGTCGTTAACCTATCCAACTGATTATTTTTGCAAGTCACTGGGATATTTAGGAGGAGCGTTAAAACTGACACCCAACACTGACACTATATTAGTTGAGAGTATCCGCGCAGCTGTAGACCATAGTAGAGAGGTAAGGCTACAAAATCTAGGTCAGGAAATTAGCGGAATTTTAAGTTTTTAACTGCGTAGTTTACCGCCGCAGGCATCGCCCTATGACCACCCAGCAACGACTAGAAGAAATTCAACAAAAGTTTGCCCTTCTTGGGTGGATACCCAGAGAAGACCTGTTGTGGCTCATGGAGACATTGGCGCAGATGTGCAAAGATGGGTAGCGATCGCAATTTATTTCAATTTCTGGTAAAATACTTCCAATAACAAAACCCGGCAAGCGTCGAAAACTACCGGGTTCTGTCTACTACTATCACTAGCTTGACGAGCAATCGCCAAAGCCGATTTCTTATGCCTACTTTAGCACCTCTTAAGACGATTGAGCAAGAAGCGATCGCAAAAAAAATTTTATATCTTCTCAACCAACTCCCCCTCAAGGACAAACTAGAGGTGGAAGGAGAAGTGAGCCGCAGTATCAGCGAGGAATTAGCAGCCAAAAAACAAAAAACTCTCTTGTGGCAAGAATCGTAAAAAGTGGTCAGAATGCCTTAAAGAGTCGGGTTTTGTCCCTCAAGATGCGGAAAAAAGAATTCGGCTCGTAAAGATTCCTAAATGGGTTTGGGGTGTTGGCACTTTGATGGTGTGTCAAATTGCCAGCCCAATCTATAGCGATATGCTGGATGACCTGATAAAGCAAGACAGCATCACTCAGGAATTAACCAAGTCGCGGATGGATGAAGTGCAGCAGGTACGAAAACTGGAGCGGATGGAGCGCAAAACGCACAAACAAGCTGAGGTAGAATCCAAGTTTTTGGAATGGAGCAAGAATATTCACGGTAAGCGAGTGCTGAATATTGTTGAGATCCCAGAGGCAGTTGGGAATGAGTTGGAGCAGATGTTTGCTGCATTTAAGAAAGCATCAGAATGTAAAGCGGATTTCCCTTTGTTTGCATCTGAAATTGTGAATATATGCAGGGAATCCGAGAGGTGGATGGAGATTGAGGCATTAGCTGATTACAACGAAACCACGGATATTACACCAGAAACGATACCCCTAAGCCAAGTAGGGAAAGGGATGGTGGTGAAAATTGTGGACAAAAATAGCGATCGCTTTAACCAACTAGCCACAATTTCTTCTTACAACAACGGTAGCGGTTGGTGGGGGATTTTTGAATCAGAAGTCGGCAAGGATAACCCACAGGCAGAGTGGATTAAAACGCATCAAGTAGAGGTGGTGGCAATTTAAGGGTCTAGATCAAGGTATGATATATGTCTAACGCCGATGATAGGATTGGATGGATCTACTTGATAAACGCTGTAGGGACTAATCGCTATAAGATTGGTAAAACTTCAAGTATAAGTAGAAGAGTTGCAGAATTAACTTATCAGTCTCCCTATCCTCTAGAGATTGTTATGTATTTTCAAAGTAATTACCCGTCAGCAGACGAACGCGCTTTGCATAGAAAATTTGCTAATAGCCGAGTACACGGTGAATGGTTTGAATTTGACTTTTTAACTACAGCAGAATTTTACCCAATAGGAAGTTATACAATTTTGTCAGCAAAATACTTGAGTAAACTAAGTTTAGTAGCTTACTCAAAGCCTTCGTCTGATATCAAGAATGAATTGAAAAGAACAATAATTAGATGTCTTGTTTCTCTTTTTAACAAAAATATTGGAGATATGTATATTACAGGTTTATACAAAGCACTAGAGAAAGGAATGATCAGAGATAGTCAAGAAATTCAACAAGAATACAATACAAAAACATTATCGATTATAAATACAACTTTATTATACTGGCTTGAGGCAAGAGAGAAGAAGTACGGGAAAGGTGCGCTTCACTGTCAAATTACTTATCAGAACTGTAATTCTCATGAGCCAAGTTCTGATAAGTAAACTGAGTATATTAATCTATCAGGAATGCGATCGCCCGCCGCAGGCATCGCATCGCAGAAAAGCAATGACCGAAGATATCGATACATCTCTTGCAATCGACAAACCTGGAGTACGAAGTCTTACCACGACTTCACAACTCCAGACCCAAATTGACCTGTGTGCTGCTGATGTGATAACTCTGCAACAATTCTATCTTTACGTTGGTACGGAACTTGGCGCACTCACTGAAAACGATTGGGATTACTTGCAGCAAAACAACTGCATACCCTCAGAGGAAATGGTGCGATCGCTCTTGGCGAAAATAGATAGCTGGCAGGTTGTGGATACCAGTAAGTTGCATCAATTAATACCAGTGGTGTGAAAACTGACATTATCACACCACTTGAAATCCTGAGTTAAGGAACCGTGGTTCCTGAGAATTGGCTGAAAGTATTATGATTGCGTTAGGAAACTATAGACAGAGTGCGATCGCACTATGAAGAATCGAATTGAAATAACCGTATCTGGCCCAACCGGATCGGGCAAGTCTATTGTCATGGCAGCAATAGACGGAGCATTAAAAAATCTAGGTGTAAACGTTCTTAGCGAAGATTTAGAAACGGAAAGGAATCTTAATAAACCAGACTCACCATCTGATTGGGAGCTAAAAATGGTTAGAGATTCATACGTAGTTTTGAAAGAAGTGAATATTCCTAGAGAATTATAGAAAGGAGTGGTGATGCTAACGTAAGGAAAGTACACGCTATGAGCGAAGAATTGTGGATGTTTCTCGACAAAGGCTCGTTGATCAATAATTATGGAAGTTTGGATGATTGCTTGGAAATTGCTTTAGAGTATCTACGTTTCCCAAATTAACCTGATGACAGTTCAACTTTAGTCAAGTTATTGCAAGATTTGAAAAAGCTTTGCTTGAATTTGGGCAAATACGAGAACGATGATTTTAGTATTTTTAAGGAAGGGTAGGCGATCATACATGACCCTCAAGCAAGTAGATTGTGGGCTATTCACCAAACAGTTCCTTAAAGGTCGGGCGAAGGAATCGAACAGGACTCTTTTCGACTGAACGCCGATTGTGCGACCACCACACTAACCCGTTAATTTGTAAAATAACACAGAAGCTTTTTTGAGGTGTGATCGCATGAAAATAAATCTTAACCAAAAAGTTAAAGCCAAAATAACAGATACGGGCAAAGTCTACCTGCTGCGCCGCTATAAAAGAATATTTGGAAATCACAACGCTCCAAAATTCAAGCTGCCAGAGGAAGACAAAGACGGATATTCTGTATGGCAACTATGGGATCTAATGGGGCATTTTGGCGAGGCACTTCGGTTTCCAACTCTCAATGTAGTAATAGATCCAGATATTGAATTGATAGAGGAAGAATAGGCGATCGCTAATGACCAGATTACCGCCCAATCTCAATGAACACTGGCAACATTTCAAAGGTAACAAATATAAATTTTAATCAGAAGATGAATACAAAAGAACCAATTAAAACATTCACTTTAGGACGCTACCGGGCTGAAGTTTTTCCCCCTACATCTGATTTGGGATACGCAATATATATCAGCAAAGATGGCTCTACATTCAGCGGATTTTGGAAAGATGCTGAAGCAGACGTGATCGCTGCCGCTCAACAGACACTAAGTGACTACTACGAAATGGAAGACTTTTCAGGCATGAAACAAACCGACAGGGAAACGTATGATAAGGTTGTAGAATTTTACAGGACTCATGAATTAAGACAATTGCTGAATCTTGAGTTTCCGGAGCCAGGGTGCTTTGTTACTCAATGTGGAAAATCAATTACCAACATAGATGCTGTAGGTAACTGTTTTGTTAAAGATGAATTCTTAGAGAATTATCAACGACCTGCTTAGTAAGTGTCGGGGGCTTTGCTGGAATTTCAATAAAGTATTGCATAATTTTTAATAAAAAATTGTGTTTTAACAAGTTGCTTTTTACTAAAAGAGCAACTTGTTAAGATTTAGACCGTACCTTCGTATCCCCACTTGTCGCCATTGGATAATATTGCGGGACTTCCTTCTTTTA
>NZ_JABXKJ010000102.1 GCF_017115085.1 Nostoc sp. NMS7
AATCCTCCTGTGTTTGTTATTTTAAGCACTGCATAGCCTTAACTGAACCGTATTGAGATTCACACGGGCCAATTTACACCTAAATAAGTTGCGGTTGCCTCTAGAAAGTAAGTTTTCCAGAGGCAACTGCAATAGAGGATTAATCTTTTGTAATTAAAAGTTGATAATCTGCATGAAATCATCTCATCTTCTATTATTAGTAAGTTTCTGCTTGAGCTTATTATTGTTGCTCACACCTTTACGAGCAGAGGAGGAACAAGGCAAACTCAAAGGCTCTGATGTCATGAGCAATAACACCAACCAACAGGTGTTAGGAGCGGGTAATACTGAAGCGATTAGGCTTGCTGAGAAATCTCCGTTAGTGCAGTCAGCGAAAAATTTTTTGGTAAACCAGACACAAGAAATAAAAGATGTCAAACTGAGAAAAGCCACACTTGATGCAATTGATAATCCCACAACCTGTATCATGCATAGATCCGGATTAACTGGTAGCAAAAAGCAGGAGATTGTACAGCAATTGCTCAAAGTCGGCTTGGTAGATGCTGCGGACGATATGACCTTTCCAGGTGGACTAATAGCTGGAATTTTCCCACCAGTTAGCAATGATGGAAGTGTCTGCCCCCAACTTCCCCAGTCTTTTTTCTCTGCACCTGGAAGTGGAAATAACAGTCACCATGCTTATCCCGGAGGACTACCAATACATGAAGCATTTAATAATATTAGTAATTTGAGCTTTGCGAGTAACTATCGGCTAATATATGGTCAAACAAACAGTAATGGTTTACCAATTGTCAATCCAGATAGTGAAAGTAAAGTAGATTCAGACATTTATATCAGTAACGACCTATTAATTGCAGCACCGATTTGGCATGATTGGGCTAAATCAATCGTCTTTCAGTGGAACGCGAAGGGCACTGAGTTCCAGGAGTTGAACTTCGGTGGCAATGGTAAAACAGACAATTACGGTGCGTCGGGCGATTCTAGAACTGGTGGTCATCACATCATCAGTTTGGCAGAGACGATGAAGCGAAAGTTATCCCCAGAGTTTGTGATTACTCAAGCTTGCGCTCACTCATCTCCCACTCTCGGTAACGAGTACAAAGTAGTTAACTGGTTACGTGCGGCTGCAATTATTGCTGGAATTGACCCTGTAGCCCAAGGTTACTTATTCATGGATAAGCAACACAAAATGCGTTTGCCGATAGTCCGTAAGCTTGGCAGCTTCGCGCTCACTACAAATTCTTCACTTACTAACTTTCTGGCTGAGTATGCCTTGCATAACCTGTCAGATGCAGATTTTGTTTTATCAATTCCGGCTGTTACTACTGTTCAAGAGCAATTGAGAGCGATCGCTCCCCAGTTCGGCTACAATCCTACGGATACAAAATACATATTACAATTTCGCAATCCTGTGCTAAGTTACTTGTCTGCCGAACGGTTGCTAATTATTTATAGCAATCATGGAGTTGATGGTGTGATTACAGAAATCAGGAAGCTTAGTCAGAAAAAGATTATCTAGCTCGGCTAAAATTTGGGAGTTCTGGCCTAAAGCAATAAACAGTAAAAAGTGATCGCTATGATCGCTCTCCTTACAAAGAGCACCGACACGTCATGCACTGATAGACTCTTGATATATTACAGAGTACAAAAATGGTTGGGTTGGAGAAGTCCCATAAAGCCAGAAGCGATCGCCCCCCAAATTCAAGCGAGGAAAAGAGGAGCGATACCTGCGGTGGGCTATTCGGCGTCGCTCCTGTTGAATTTATAGTAAGTTGCGTTCAGAGGTAGTATCCTGAGATGAGGAAAGAAAGTTAAATAACGCAGGCGATCGCTATCAGAGCAAAGCTCGACTAAGCCAAGGCTTAGTACGTCCTCAACTTGGTCTAAAGTTTGAAAGACTTGATTATAGAAGTGATTTTCTCGAATATCTTCCCAAATATGTTCAACAGGCATTAATTCTGGGCTGTGATCTGGTTGAAAAATTAAACGAATATTTTCAGGAACAATCAAACAATTAGAACGATGCCAAGATGCTTTATCCAATTGTAAAATCACAAAATAGTCAGCAAATTATTGAGAAATTTGTGATCAGAATAAATTCATCATTTTAGTATTAGCATAGGGCAAAATTAAGCATGTCATTTTACCTAATTCGGGTGCAACTGCGGTATAGGCGTAAACATACTGTCTGACCTGTTGCTTTGGTACAGTTGGGCGTAAGCCTTGTGGACACCAACTTTTCCCGTACCTCCCCAATCCTACCAAACCTGCCTTCGTCTCCTGCCATCAATAATAAAGGTCGGGTATCAGATAGTTCTCTTGTTTGATTAATTTGTTCGACTAATTGCGGAAAATTTTTTTAAATTCATCGATAGCATTTGGGTCTTTTTTGGGATGAGAAGGTCTCGGAACTACTTTCCGCCATTTATGTCTTTCCATTAGTCGGTAAATTGTTGTCTTATGCACGGGAAAACCACATTCTCGTTCATAGGCAAGTTTTATTTGCATCGCTGTTGCAATCTGACCACGACCAGCTTTTTCTTTAAATGAATCTATCAGTTCCTTCTCTTGCTCCCAACTCAAATAACAATTACGTCTGCCCCCCTTTCCTGGTTTAGATAACTCCGTTTCTCCCTTGCGGTTGTATTGCTGAATTACTTTTCTAACGAATCCTTTCGATACCCCTACATGTAATGCTATCTCGGCTGCCGTTCTGGGATCTGCGATCGCATTATTATATATAACCAGCCATTTTTGTCTTTCCCAATAGGATAATGCCGTCTTTACTTTCTGCTTTACCGTTTCTAAGTCTAGATGAGGAAAGGCTTGCGTCACTTGAGCCATATGCACCCACAGGATTTTATTTTTACTTTAGTTATCCCCTCTAATACCCTACTATATCTGACTGCAACTTGGTATTACCAGTCGTTTGGAGACAGCACTCTTCAAGGTAACAGTTAAAGCAGCATGATTCTTAGAGGAAACTTTATATATGGGTTATGATGAGCGTAGTTTACCACCGCAGGTCTTACCCTGAGCCTGCGCCGTTCGCGCAGCGTCTCGTAGAGAAGGGCATCGCCCTTCATTCAAGCAAACCCGCAGAGCGTCTCGTAGAGAGGAAACCAAGCGTAGGCGTAGCCCGTCGCAGACATCGCCCTAATTCAAGCGAGGAAAAGTTAAGGATGCGTAGCTTGCCGCCGTAGGCATCGCCCTCAGATAATTAAAAACTACACTGACATTTTATAGAATCTCCGCCAAA
>NZ_JABXKJ010000175.1 GCF_017115085.1 Nostoc sp. NMS7
CTCTAATTCCATTTGGTTTGCGTTCTCTCATATCGCTTTTAGTCTAAACTCCAGTCGTCCCCCTCGTCCCCCTCATCCCCCTCATCCCTCTCATCTAGCAATTCTCTGCCAAATTAAGTAATAATATTCACCCTCCCTGTATCCAAATCGTAACGACCCCCGACAATTTTCAATTTACCCGATCGCACTTGCTCAGTTAAAAGCGGCGATCGCTTCAACCGTTCAATTTGATATTGCACATTTGCCACCACAGCATTTTCAACGGCATCACCGGGCTGATTCTTGACCTTTTTTACGGCTGGCTTAATTGCCTTCACAAAAGTACTAATATCACCGAGTAACGATTCATTTTTTACAGCTGCGGTTACAGCCCCACAACGCTCATGACCCATCACCATCAGCAGGGGAGAACCTAACAAAACAACCGCATATTCAATACTGCCGATCGCTTCATGGGTGGCAATATTTCCGGCAATCCGAACATCAAAGATATCCCCAATGCCCTGATCAAAAACAATTTCTGCGGGTACTCGTGAATCCGCACAACTGAGAATAGTTGCAAATGGATGTTGAGCTTGAGCAACTTCCTGCAATCGCAGCGCAGTTTGATCGGGATATTGGGGTTGATGAGCAACAAATCGCTGATTTCCCTCCATCAGCTTTTGTAACGCTGCATCGGGATTGAGGGATTCAGGGGAGTTTGAGAGTATTTCGGCAGCTTTAGCCTGTTCAACCTGCCAGAGTAGATCACTGGCAGTTAACATCATTCCAAACGCCCCGGTCATTCCCAACTTCAAAAAGTCACGACGTTCCATGAAATGCTTCATTGAATTTATCACTCCCTTAAATCGATGCGACACATCTAACTGAGCGAATCTCCATCACATCGGAAACGTAGCAAGTACCTCCGAACTTGTTGAGAAGTGGTTTGATATTTTCGACAACAGGCTTGAGTTGTTCTGGCATACAAAACGCGAGGATGTAAACATTATCAAGCATGGTCATGTCTAAATCTTCACTAGTTCCTCGTAATCCTTTACCAACAACATTTCTAATGACGGCATGGCTATGTACACCAGACTTGTCTAAACTATCTAAAATTTTGGCAAGTTCAAAAGAGTTGGCGATAATTTCTATCTTTTTAACTACGTGCATATTATTACCTCCAAAATAGGTTAATTCCGTAGAGATATAACGGAATTCCCACAATAATATTGAACGGGAATGTCACTGCTAGAGCAGTAGAAACATACAGGCTGGGATTTGCTTCGGGAACAGTCATCCGCATCGCAGCTGGGACAGCAATGTAAGAAGCACTGGCACACAATACAGCGAATAACAGCGAATTTCCTTGAGGCATACCGATGAATTTGGCAATCACCAACCCAATGCCTGCATTGAGTATTGGAATTAGTATGGCAAATAAAATCAGGAAAACTCCGGTTTTTTGCAAGTCTTTAATTCTTCTAGCAGCGACCAGTCCCATATCCAGCAAAAAGAAGGTGAGAATGCCATAAAACAACCCTTGAGCAAAGGGTTCTAATACGTGCCAACCACGTTCTCCTGTCAAGACGCCGATCAACAGGCTACCGACTAGTAGAAAAACTGAACTATTAAGAAATGCTTCTTGCAAAACTTCCGACCAAGCAAACTCTCGCTTCTCATTAATTGTGAATATACTCACCAAGATCAGACCAACAATGATCGCTGGAGATTCCATCAGTGCAAGAGCTGCTACCATGTAGCCATCATACTGAATACCAAGCTCATTCAGAAAAGCCCCAGCAGTGATGAAAGTGACGGCACTGATAGAACCGTAGGTTGCTGCGATCGCCGCCGCATCGTAAGTATCCAATTTCAACTTTAGAATAAAAAAGGTGTAAATTGGAACAAAACAAGCCATCAACATTGCTGCCACGAGTGTGAGAATTACTTCCTGATTCAGTCCGCTTTTGATTAGTTCTACCCCTCCTTTAAAACCAATGGCAAACAGCAGATACAACGAAAGGAGTTTAGGCACTGGTGGGGGAATTTCCAGATCAGACTTGACAAAAACGGCAGTCATGCCTAAAAAGAAAAACAGGATTGGCGGATTCAAAATGTTGGATACAATTAAGCTAAAATCCATATCCACCCCTCTTTATACTGGTGAAACCTGCAATTAAAGAAATTTTTCATCTTTAAAAATTTAACGGTTCAATCATGATGTATCGTGTATTGCTACCCAATGTCAATTGGGTAGTCAAGGAGTGAATAGTCCGATTGGTGACTATACTCTCAGTTAGGTATTACAGCGTTTTTCAAGCAAATAAACCACGGGCTAGGGAACATTGCTCTATCCCTACGAAAATCTGTAGTTCAATTAACTGAAAATAGCTGTAAGCTCTGTTGACAACAGAACAAGTGAGAGTTTGCCCACCATGTTTTGATGTTTGATTCCCCGTCGCTGATTTTACGACACAACGCGCAGGAATAACTAGCGGCTAACTTTTCTAAGTAGAAAAGTTAACGTATTGTCGGGACAATCTCTTTCCCTTTTAGTTCATCAGTACTAATTACTTGTCTTGATCGCCCTGTGACACTTTATGGTGCGGAATCTGGGTTGTAAATTTTGTCAGTAAAAGTTTCTTACTATTGAAATAAGCAATCAACCCACTCAGTACAAAAGTCAATATAAGTACTGACCAAACGAGATAGTTGCTTACAGGATGGATACAGCAGATTTAGTTGTTGAGTGGGTAACGAATAATCTTCCAGTAATGTCTTCAACCGTCCGCTAGCTAGATGCTCTTTGATCAGGAAAGGGGGCAGTTCAGTAACACATGTACCAGCTAGAACTAACTTCAGGAGATGAAGATAATCATTGACTTGCAAACTGGGAGCAATTTGGATCGACTCATCTCCTAATGACCATTTTCTCGCATCACTTCGTGTGTTCCAACTCGCACAAGGCATTGTGAGAAGTTGCTCTGGTTGGGAAGGTTCACCATATTTTTTGAGAAAATCTGGGCTAGCAACGAGCTGATGACGATATTCACCCAACTTCTTGGCAATTGTCTGATTATCCTTGGGTTCGCCAACTCTTAAAGCCACATCAATACCATCCTCAATCAAATTGATCTTGCGTTCAGTAATAAAAATTTCGAGCTTAACTTTGCAATAGCGTGCTTGAAAGTCTTGTAGTAAGCTAATCGGCATTTAAGCTGCATAATATAAATGCAGAGCCGATTGAAAG